>CAZHSG010000093.1:0-1513 GCA_964535005.1 uncultured Candidatus Izemoplasmatales bacterium | reverse complement strand
GCTGTTATATTGTCTTCATACCATTCATTCAATTTTTCAATCATTATTCTTATCATTCCAAGTTCTTTGTTTTGAATAGCATCCTTTAGTCTTTCAAGATAACTAACAACATAGGGATCACAAGAATATTGCTTAATAGTACCAAACATACCTTCAAATTCAACTTCTAATTCCTGAATATTTGTCATTATATTTCCTCCATTCATCCAATTTTTTCCATATTAAAAGCTGCCAGAAACTCTCTACAGCTTCTAAATTAATAAATTTTTTATGTAAATTACACTTGAATTCTTCTTTTATTTCAATTTTTGTAGTAAAATATTAAAAGGAAGTAACGTCTACAGGTAATGCTGCTGGTATATCTGCATAGCCATTAGAATCATTTGCAAATACATTAAATGGTTTTGCAAGACTTAAAATCATTGCAAGTAGTACTAGAAATCCTAATAATTTTTTCATATAATATCAACTCCTTAATACCATTATATATTTAAACATTAATAATTAAAAGTCCATATATGACCCAAAAAGAGGAAGTGTTTCAATGAAAGAGAGAGCTAGAGAATTCGGCTTATTTATTGATGGCTTAAGACTTGAAAGAGATATTTCAAGGGAAGATTTATGTGATAATATAATGTCATTAAGCCAGTATAAACGATATTTAAGAGGCGATACATCTATTCCTAATAATAGATTAGTGCAAATAGCTGAACGATTAAAGTTTAGCATAAACGATATCCATTTTTTATTCGGTAAAAAACACAATGATGAGTATTACAAAATCTACGATATATTTAGGTTGATTAAGATCAATGAATTTAAAAAAGCATTTGATTTATCTCAAATTGTTAGAAAAGATGTAATAGTTTCAGAATACAATATTCTCTTCTTAGATTTTTGTTTACTTAGAGTTCAACATGCTCTGAAAATGGTGTCAGACATTCATGTTTTAGAGCTTTATTCTAACCTGATAAACTTCCCGAATTGTACAGACAATGAATCATATAATATGGTCGAGATTAGTGTATTAATTCAAATTGTTACAATAAGTTCAAATATGGGTAACTTTGAACCCACGAATATTATGTATAGAATACTAACATCAAAATCATTCACCTATTCCAATTCTGGTGACTCATCATTTTTGCCATCGATTTACTCTTCTTTATCTTCCATATTAGGCGTTCAAGAACAACATGAAAAAGTTCTAGAGTTAAGCCAAAAAGGCATTGATTACTGCATTTCACAGGAAACTTCAAATGCTCTAGCACATTTATTTTTCTTCAATTCACTAGGACATTTACATATAGGCGATAGAGAAGCAGCTCTTTTATCTGCTAAAAAATGTTTTATGCAGTTATTTATTGAAGATAAACCTGAAAAATTCAAAACATTTGAAATTACTTTCGAAAACCAATTTAAAATGAAACTAGAAGACATTATTGATTTTAATATATAAAAAGCGCTATTTCAGCGCTTTTTTTGTTTAAAATTACCTTTACGAAACTTGTCT
>CAZHSG010000092.1:0-1663 GCA_964535005.1 uncultured Candidatus Izemoplasmatales bacterium | reverse complement strand
CCAATCTAATACAGCAAAAGCTTTAATTATAGAAGCTTATTTTGAAACAGAGGTTCTATGAGAAACTTAAACGAAGAATTTGAAAAAGTTATTGAATTTGTTAAGAAAACTGCGCCAGAGCATTACTTGCAAGTTATGATTTGGTAAGATACTTAGGGATGTATATTTCTAAAAAACTTGGTTATAAGTACCCTAAAAAACAAGAAGAAGATATGTTAAGATATTGCAAAGATAAACTAAATAAATATTTAAATATGAACATCAAGTGATTGAAACTTGATGTTTTCTTTTCATTTATATCAATCTATTGACTTTAAATTACTATAGTACTAAAATATTTATATAGATTTACGTGAATAAAAATTCACATAGGAGGAATATATGGAAAAGAAATTCTTAAACATCGGTAAGGAAAGACTAGCTTATCTAGACTTGGGTGCCGGAAAAGAAACAATAGTACTAATTCATGGGAATATGAGTAGTAGTATTCACTATAAACCAATTATTGGGAGATTAGTAAATGAATATAGAATTATAGCACCTGATTTGAGAGGGTTTGGAGATTCGTCATATAACAATGAATTTAATGATTTAGAAGAATTAGCTGATGATGTGCTAGCATTATTAGATAGTCTTAACATATATGATTACGTTGTTGCAGGTTGGTCTACAGGTGGAGCTGTTGCTTTAAAAATAGCTGCTAAAAGACCGAAAGAAGTTAAGAAAGTTGTATTAATAGAATCTTGTTCTTACAAAGGATATCCAATATTTAAAAAAGATGCAGTCGGACAACCACTTGTTGGGAAATATTATTCAACAAAAGCAGAAATTGGCGCTGATTCTGTTCAAGTAGCTCCAATGGATAATATTTTTAAAACAGGGGCGAAAGCTTATATGAAAGCTGTTTGGGACCAAGCTATTTATACAGTTAACAAACCATCACCTGAAGATGATGATTTATATTTGACAGAAACGATGAAAGAAAGATGTATAGTAGATGTTGATTGGGCTTTAACTAAATTTAATATGTCTAATGATAACAATGGTGTTATTGATGGGGATGGATCTATTAAAAACGTTGTTTGTCCAGTAATATCATTTTGGAGTGAAAAAGATATAGTTGTTCTAGAATATATGGTAGATGAAACTGTAGCCGCTTTAAAAGATGCTAAAAAAGTAAAACTATCTAACTCAGGACATAGTCCATTAGTAGATTGTCCAGATGTTTTAGTTAAGGGAATACTAGAATTCATTAAATAATTAATAAAAAAACTTAAATGATAGAATTGAAAAGGGAGACAAATTCTCCCTTTTTTGTTTGTTATAAATATTAAAAAAAAGATATAGTTTTTAATGAGTTTTTGATATAATATTTGTAAGGTGATAAAGATGAAACTAAAAGAAAAACAATTAAGTCACAAATTAGCATATGAATGTTTATTTATGAAATTATACGAGGATGATGTTTTACTTCCAAATAATAAAACCAGTAAAAGAATCTATCTAATGCATTCTAGTGCAGCTGCTGTTTTACCTATAACTAAAAGTGGCAAGATAATATTAGTTAAACAATATCGTTATCCTATAAGAAGTGAATCTATAGAAATCCCCGCAGGTAAAAAAGATTCACTAGATGAATTAGGTTTAACATGCGCAAAAAGAG
>CAZHSG010000091.1:0-1791 GCA_964535005.1 uncultured Candidatus Izemoplasmatales bacterium | reverse complement strand
TAGTATTATATTTGTGGAGGTTATTTTTTTGTTTAACTAAATATTATTATTATGGGATCAGATAAACTATATCATTATTTTGGAGAAAGGAGATCAGACGGAAAGCTTAATCATCATTTAGATCATGTTATTGATTTAATTGGAAGAGGCAATAAAATTTTAGTAATTGGTTTAAAGTTTGAGGATTTACATTTATATGAGTTAAGGGCAGAGAAGTGTGGTTTTGAGATAAGTCACCAAGACAATTACACTACTGATGAATTTGGCATTAAGCATTACAATGGTTATATTTTAAAAAAGAAATTATGAAAGAGTTTGAGGATGTATATTACGTACCGGATATAGAAGAGTTTTGTGTAGGGTTTAGGTATGAGTTAGAAGATTTAGCAGTTGATTTAGTAAATAGAGAATTCAGGCCAGTTACTTTTGATGTTGGAGATAGGTTAATTATATTACTTGAAGATTACATACCAAATAGATTAGTTAGAGCAAAGCATTTAAGCAAGCAGGACATTATTGGATTAGGATGGACTTATAAAAGGACTAGATTTCATTCTAGCATGATATTTCGCGGCTTTGTAGATGAAAGGGGATGTGATATAAAGATTATGTTTAATGTAACCAGTAATTGGCTTATTGTTTACAATGAGAATGATTCTTGCAGGTTTTCCGGCACTATTAGGAATAAGAATGAGTTTAAGAAATTGATTAAGCAATTAAAGATACACAAGCATGAGTAGCATGGATGGATTTATAAATAATGAAGGTATTCAGGTTATAGAACACAGATTATTACCATATGCTGCATTAGTAGATGTTTGCAATATAGAAACTAAGAAGCAGTTTACTATTGATTCTGGTCATGAAATAAATTGCATTCAATCAGGAAGGATATTATATGTATCAAAAGAGTTATACGAAAAAATGAGAAAGCTATGAATAGTTATAAAAAGTTAAAGAAGGAGGTTATATGAAATTATTTTGGACAGGTACTGATAGTTTAATGTTAGTAGATTATAGTATGAGGAAATGGAGAAAGAAACCGTATTGGTTTGTATTCAGAATTTTAATAAAGTTAATGGATATTTTTATTGAATGTCATTATTGTGTATCTTTAAACGTAGCTGATAATTTGCGTAAATTTGGTACAAAAAAACAAATCAAAATACTTCATGATAAAATAAAGTATAATAAGAAGTTTGATAAGAAAAGACATAAAGGATTTAATATAATATACTATTATCCTATTAATATGGATAAAACTTTTATTAGATGGTTATATGGTATAGATATAATAGAATATCTTAAAAATAGATTTCCTGATATTAATTTTATTAGATTAGATGGAAATAAGGATATGAGTAAAGTATATCCGATTACAGATTTTATGGTTAGACCTAATAGACATGATGGTCATCCTAGAATAGTAGATGAATGTGAGATACAAGATATTCCGTATTATTGGTCTTATGAAGAACCTAATATGAATGCATTAATAAAAATAATTAAAGATGAAGTTCAACGTAAATCATAAAGTAAGGTTTGATAGGGGTAGAACATACTATTCTTATCTCAATCCAATACTTACAGCAGGTCTTGTTTGGATATTCTCAAAAGGAGATTGGATTGATTCTACTTTAGCAGCACTATCAGTATTTGTTATGATTTATGTATTTGGATTTTTAGATCAAAAGCTTAACGTATTGAAAAGAGAGCAGAAAATATACTCAGAAGAAAATCCTGTTTTAATGGACATTAAAAACGAAATAAAAAAACTAAATGAAAATATCA
>CAZHSG010000090.1:0-1902 GCA_964535005.1 uncultured Candidatus Izemoplasmatales bacterium | reverse complement strand
GGAGATTTAAAGCTTAATAATAATATTAAAATTTCTGATTATAAAATAAGACCTAATCAAATAAGACCATTTACTGGTTTAGATTCTTTTGCAAAAGCAGATTCATCATTTATATTTGGAAGTCCTAAACAATATTTTATGACTGTTCCAACATTAACTAGTAAACATTGTAAAACAATGGCTACTACGGGTGTAATAACTGACCCAAGATATAATAGTAATTTTGATAGGATAAATGCAATAGCTAGGAAAGACCATAGGTTTGGAGCTATCAGAGTTGATATTGAAGATTCTAATATATATTATCAACGGACATTAGCATTTCAAACTAATGGTAAAATGATTGATTTATGTATGTTATATGATGGAACTAATAAACCTAAAAGAATAAAACTACCTGGAATTGTTTGGGGCGATATACATTTAGGTGACCACAATTTAATTGCTTATCAAGCTTCTAAGAATATGGTTCAAGAATTTGAACCTGGAAAATTAATTGTGCATGATTTCTTTAATGGTCATAGTGTTAATCATCACCAAAAAGATGACTTAGTAAGCCTTGTTCAAAGACATCATAAAGGAAGAGATAGTTTAGAAGAAGAAGTTAGAATATGTGCTAATGAGTTAAAAGTTATAGCGGACTTAAATCCTAGCACAACAGTTTATATTGTTGATAGTAATCACAACGATTTCTTGAAAAGATATTTGACTGAAGGAAGATTTATGAAAGACCCTCAAAACGCTTATTTTTCTAGTAAGATATTAACTAAAGCTTTTGATGGCTCTAACCCGCTTGAAGTAGCTATTAATGAATTTATTGAAATACCTTCTAATGTTAAATTTACTAAACCAGGAGAATCAGTTAAGATAGGCGCTTATGAATGTGGACAACATGGGCATAAAGGTACTAATGGTTCTAGAGGAAGCAAAGCTGCTTATGCAAAGAATGAACCAAAAAGTGTTAAAGCACATTCACACGAACCTGGCAGTATTAGGGATGCTCATACAGTTGGGACAAATACTGATTTAGTTTTAGATTATAATAAAGGCGGTTATAGTAGTTGGATGCAAAGTAATATGCTTGTTTATACTAGAAATGTTCAAGCTCTTTATTTAATAAATGGTAAATATAGATTGTAATAGGGTGGTAAAAAATGACGATTGATGAAAAAATAGAAGAAGAAAACCTTATAGAAGTTGATAGAAAAGAGGTTATGAGTGGTATGTATCAATCACTTAAACACTACAATAAGGAAATACAATTAAGAATAGATGAAAAAAGTAAAGTGTTGAACTTTTTGAATGAATCACAAATGTATGAATCAATAGGTTTCAAAGTAAAATATTTTTATGACGAAAAAACTAAAGGTTACACTTTTAGTTATGAAGAAAAAGAAGGAGTAGGGTTCAAAAAATAAAATGGTTGATGTTAAAAATAAAATCACAAACGATTTATTAACAGAAGAACTTAAACATTATAAAGATACTGGTATTCCAAGATGCCAAATTTGTAAAAAGGATTTTATTAAGATAAGTAAATATACGTGGAAGCCCAATTGTGAACACGCAAAGAATGTGAGGTTAAGCATAGGATGAATGAAAGATTTATGTATCACTACGATAAACTTATCAAATGTTTTAAAAACATTATTGATGATGAAGAACTTAGTAGTGAAGAAAAAATACGGTTATTAGGAGTTGTTCTCTAATGGAAAAAATACGTCCAACAATAGATAGTATAACAAGCGAGTTACAACAAATGAATAATTCTTGTAAAAACCTTGGTATCTACGGAGAAGTTATACACAAAACCTACAATGAACAAATCAATATTGTTAAAGAACAATACTTTGGAAAAAAACAAATAAACAAGCTTGAAAAAACGTATTTGAGCTTAAAAGA
>CAZHSG010000089.1:0-1917 GCA_964535005.1 uncultured Candidatus Izemoplasmatales bacterium | reverse complement strand
GAAAGTTCATATTCAACTTTTTTAGGAGCATCTACTTTCGCTTTAATAGTATCGAATTTTAAAATCTTATAACAACTGCTTCTTGAATCACAATAAATACAACCTTGGTTACATCCTCTATAAATATTCATATTGAATGATGTATCAAACCATGAATGATTACTATCAACTGTTTGGACTAATTTTGAAGCACTTATAAATTCCATTATTTAACCCCAATTGCTTTCTTATAATCAAAGAAAGGCACGTCATTTTTAATTCTATCCCTGTAAAATTCAATGAATCTTTTCCCATATGATGAATTAATCATTTCTTCTCCTGCGCCATGAATAACCATGTACAAAATTAGCTCTCTTAATTCAAGGAAATCATTTAGGTGGTCAAACCAAGAAAAATCAAGATTATTCACTTCTGAATAACCTTCACAAAAGTCTTCTAGAAATGCAAAAGTCTTCTCCTCCTTTTGTGAATCTGTGAATCCAGAAAGTCCAAACTGATAGAAAATTATTATTGCAATATCGCTAATAAAATGTTTATAGGCTGAATCGTCAAAATCAAAGAATGTAAAATCATTTCCGTCATAAAACATATTACCAAAATGTAAATCTGTATGAATTAATCCATACCCGTCTACATCAATTGGCAATTTCTTTAATTTTTCAATCAATTTTAATCCCTTATCAATCATATACATATCTTCTTCTTTAAGATTTCTTCTTCCAATATCCAAGAAATCTTCTTCATACCAATGATGTCTTTTATGAACTGGTTTATAATCTTTCGTTAATAAATGGAGTTTCCCAATAGCCCTACCAAAATCTTTATTAAATTTCGGATCAATGCTCTCTCTTTTAACAAAATCTCCTTTTGCTTTTACAAATGCTGCGATTGTAAAATACTCAGAGTTTTCTGTATCACATTTTTCAGCAACAACGTTGTTAACTGATGTAACAACTCGTGAGACATTAGCTCCATTATTATATAAATAATCAATGAATTCAATTTCCGCTAAAACAAGATCAAAAGTTCGATGAGTACTATGAACGAATCTTAAAATATATGAAATGCCCTCTTTTTCGTACTCATACACAAAGTTTTCAAACCCACCTAAACTCTTAAATTGATTCTTATCAATATCATAAAGTATCAAGGCTTTTTCAATTAGTAAATCATTCATTGCTTCTTTAATGTTCTTCTCCATTAGAATCACTCCTTGTTATTATTAGGTTATTTTGCTTTCTTTTCCCAGAATTTTGAAATATATGATTGTAAAAATTGTCCTTTTCCAATGCTTATAGCATGACTCCAGTTCTTAGGAAAAAGCGATTTATACTTATTGTGAGAGTACCTGTCATCAAAAAGTACTGCTACTCCTGTTTCTTCTTCTGTTCTGATAACTCGCCCAACAGCTTGAATAACTTTATTCATTCCAGGATATGTATAAGCGTAATCAAATCCTTCATCAAATTCATCATCAAAATGGTTTCTAAGTAATTCATTATATTTATTAAATTGAGGCATTGCTACACCTATAATTATTACTCCGTTTAACATATCACCAATATAATCTATTCCTTCACTAAAGCTTCCACCCATTACAAAGAAAGCTACTCTAGAAATTGTTGCTTCTTTGTTAAATTCAGCAAGCATTTTATTTCTTTCATAAAAACTCATACTTCTGGTTTGTACTAACATATTATAATCTTCAGTGTTAAATTCTTCTAATACCATATTTAAATATACATATGAAGGGAAGAAAACAATATAATTCCCTACTTTAGTTTCAGCAAGTGCATAAATAGAATCAATTATCTTATCAATACTTCTAGGACGATCTCTATATCTTGTAGATGTTGATTCATCAACAAATAATCCTAAATTGGATTGTTTAAAGGGAGAAGGAATACTTATTGTCTT
>CAZHSG010000088.1:0-2023 GCA_964535005.1 uncultured Candidatus Izemoplasmatales bacterium | reverse complement strand
GTAAGTTGCGAATTTAAAGTAGTTGTATCATTAGAACAAGTTACCATGCATAACGATAATAATACTGATGATAAGAGAACAATTAATTTTTTCATCATTCATACCTCCTTATATACCTAAATGCAAGCTTATAAAAAAGTGATATTATTATAATATTATCACAGAATTATTATATCACATTTTAATAAAAATATATATTTCCGCAAGAAATTCGGTAATAAACATTAAACAATTAAAGTCACAGCTTTAGTAGTAACAAATTAGATTTTATATGGTTTTATCTTACTTTTTTGAAAAATCCCTTAAATTACATCTATACTATGTGATATAATATTTTTATGCGGAGGTAATCTTATGGACCAATGGTTTAATCAATTATATGAAATAATCGGTAAACAAATTGAATCAAAGAAAACTGAGATGATACTACCAGAAATATATAGTGAATTAGATATTCTCGCTAGAAAACAAAACATTGAAGAATTACTCGAAATATATGAGTTTACAGAATCAAATAATCCTATTAAAACAAATGATGTTCTATATAACAAGAAAGCCTATCACAAACTTAAAAAAGAAATATTAAAAAGACATGTGATGTTACGAGATTTTAGCATATTAAACAGAGATATCGATGCGTATATACATGATAATGATCAGAAGAAAATTAACAAGCTTCTAAATACTTGGAAAGATAGTTCCTACGTACATAATTATCTTGAAGAAATTGTTTTTAATGCCAAAAAAGCTAAAAAAGTATACAGACCTGAAGAAGCAAAAAAAACAGTTAAGATTAAACCTGTTGTTATTAAAGAAAAACCTGTAGTGTTGACTCCTGAACCAAAAAAGGGGCCTGAATTAGAGCTAGAAAAAAAATCAACGCCTAAAAATATAATTGAGAAAAAAGAGAGTTTAACAGCTTCTAAAAAAGGAACACTTCCTAAGGAAAATATAACTCCTGAAGTTTTTATTAAATCTGATTCTTTTATAGAAACTGAAGTAATTTTAAAACCAAAGGTAGATAAGGAATTACATAAGCCTAGAGAAATTAAAGTTGTTGACGTTGAAACGAAACCAACAGGTATAATTCCTTCAAAGGGATCTTATGAACTTTTCTTTGATTTCGTTGATATCATATCTAAGAAATATCAAATGATTGTAAATGTGGGAATGTTAAAAAAACTTAGCAATCCAAAGCCAAACTTTTCAAGATTTTTATTACAATATATCGATGAAAAAGATAGAAATTCTAGATTTTTCATAGAATTATTTAAATTACTCACTGAATATGATCTTGTTGACCTAATAACTTATGTCATTGAGAAGTCATTTATAATCAAGAAATTGTGTACATATAATATTGGTTTACTAAATGAAACGGATTTAGATACAAAAATTGAATTACTAGATATAATTGTTAAACAAGATTTTGATTTCATACAAATGTCAGATTATGAAAGAAAAGTTAGATTCTATATAAATAATCTCGGCGCAAATGATACCACTACTACAGTTATTAAAGATAAAGTTTCAGAAATATCAAGATTCGCACCATTAATGATGGAATCATTCTATGCAACAGATGCTATAGGGTATTTCAAAGTAAATTTTGTAGAAAGAGAAGATAGAGGTTTTGATACTGATAATCTATCGCATTTATATTGGGCAATGATGTTAGGTGTTAGTACAGGTGTTTATGTCCTAAGGACTAAATATTCAGATTTCATTGAAAGTATGAATGTTGTTACCGAAATGGCTATCCATTTAATAAAGAAAACTGATGACTTATATATAAAATTTGCAGTGAAAACGTTAGCTACTTCTTATATTAGAAAAATATACAAGATTGGTACACAATTACCTGATTACGGTGATTGGTGGGATAGACATAAAGATGATATGCTCGAATCCAAACATAAAGGGTTGGCAACATTAAATCCAATTGATTAATAATTTAAAAACCTGCACTTTATAATGTGGACCCTATGTCAAGGACATGTTAGAAAAGACTGGTATTGTTTTT
>CAZHSG010000087.1:0-2085 GCA_964535005.1 uncultured Candidatus Izemoplasmatales bacterium | reverse complement strand
CAATATATACATCTGTTACAAATCAGTATACTGTAACATTCTACGATGAAGATGGAACTACATTATTAGGAACATCGACAGTAGATTATGGAACAGCCGCAATTGCACCAGTTAATCCAACAAAAGCAGCCACTGCAGAATTCACTTACACATTTGATGGTTGGGACGTAGCCTTTGATAATATCACAACTGACTTAACAGTGACAGCAATATATACATCTGTTACAAATCAGTATACTGTAACATTCTACGATGAAGATGGAACTACATTATTAGGAACATCGACAGTAGATTATGGAACAGCCGCAATTGCACCAGTTAATCCAACAAAAGCAGCTACCGTAGAATTCACTTACACATTTGGTGGTTGGGATGTTGATTATATTAACATTACAGCTGATTTAGATGTCATTGCAGTATATATTGAAACAAAAATAGTCTACATTTATAGTTTGTCTCCAGGAATTGATACCATAGGAAAAGGAAATGCGTGGATTGATTCTGGGATAACATTAGAACGTGAAGATATTGATTATGTCTTTTCTGGAATCGTAAATACAGATACTATTGGTGTATATGAAGTAACTTATACATTGATGATTGATACTGATGTGATAGGTGAATTGACTAGAATCGTCACAGTAATCGAAGCACCACTTGAAGATGTAATCATCACTTTGAATCCTGGAATAAGCACTTTGCTTGTCGGGGAAACCTATGTGGAAACAAACGCTGAATCCAATCTAGGTGAAGTGATAATTAGTGGTGCTGTTAATACAACGAAGGTGGGTGTCTATATGATTACTTACCAAGTAGTTTGGGAAGAAATAATTTATGAACAGGTAAGGTTTGTTATTGTATATAGTAACGTAATTGATTTAACAAATATTAATGCGGTTATTCCGCAAATGTACCGAAGGGAGGATGAATAATGATGAAAAAATTTATATGGATTAGTTCAGTTATTATAATGATTATCTTTCTATCAGGATGTGATTTTTTCGGGTCTAGTAGCGATAGTGAGCTAGACATCATGTTGAATCCTGGAGTGGATACAATTGAAGTTTTTTCGGATTTCACAAATTCTGGAGCAACAGCTAAATATGGTGATGAAACAATTCAGGTTTTAGTAGTTGAAGAGAATTTAAATACCGATTTAGTTGGAGCTTATTACATTAAGTACCAAGCGGTAAAAAACGATTTGGTAGCAGAAGCAATACGAATTGTTGTGGTTATCGATAGTACAAAACCTACTATGACGCTTAAAGCAGGAATTGATACAGTAAGTCTAGGTGAAGCTTGGATTGATTCAGGTGTTAACGTGACTGATAATTATGATCAAAATATCAGTGCATCAGTAAGCGGTTATGTTGATATAAATATAATCGGTACATATGTATTAACTTATTTAGCTATAGATAACGCTGGCAACCAATGCCGCATTATTAGAGTAGTTAATGTTATGTAATTTATTGAACATTTAAACAGAAGCAATTCAATTATCCTTTGCTATATTGCAAGTAAAAAACTCCCTTATTAGAAAAGGAGTGTTATACTTAAAAAAATTGAATATATATGAGATTAGTATTGAGGAATATACCGTTACAATCAAATTCAATCAAAATAAAGAAATAATATATAATAGTTTTATTGATATCTACATATCCCCCATATTTGTAAAACTTATAAAGAAAAAATTATATATATTTGAAAAATAATTTTAAGTTCTTAAATGTATTTTAATTTTTGTCTTTTCATACATGAAATTATTGAGGGAAATAGCATTTGAAATATTATATTAATTTTTGCCCTTAATGGGAGTTAAACTATATAATATTGCATTTTTATCCAATAACAATGTCTTTTTGTACTAATTCCAATTCATTTCTGTATGCTTATATGAAATAAGACTTATTTGTCCTTTTTTGTTTATTTATATTGATTATAATTGAGTTATATATATTAATAATAACATTATATCTCTTTTTAATATTAATTTAGTTAAATAAACGGAGCTTTTGGATTAAGATAAACTGGTTTGGCAACCCTTTTTTAAACAATTTTTATAAAGAGTAGTTTAATCTA
>CAZHSG010000086.1:0-2104 GCA_964535005.1 uncultured Candidatus Izemoplasmatales bacterium | reverse complement strand
GTTTTATCTTGAATAAACAAATTAAATGACACCAAAGATATGACAAGCAATATACCTGTTACGACACATAAAATTCCCATAACAAATTGCAAAACTGAACTATTAACATATGACAAAATTAATATTACAATCCCTATTAGAGAAACTACAAAACCACTAACCAACATCATACGATAGTTTTTCATAATCCTCACCTACTTTAAGTTAGCTTTACATTCTGAACATTCAACAGCGTCAATAGGGTTCAAATGCCCGCAATAATCACATTCAATTTTTTCAGTAAGATTTACACCACAATTTGGACAAAATTCACTTCCAGAAGGAATCTCTTCTCTACAATTAAAACAAGTTGTTTTCGTTTCCAGTCTTTCTCCAAATTGTCCAGTATTCAACTTTTTTGCTATATACATAAAAAATGAAACTACACCAAATACTAAAACTATTGGAAATGCAAAATTAAATCTACCCATGTTTATGAATATTGTAAAAAACGCAAATCCTGTAATTGTTAATGATATTAATACTATAAACATATACAATGGTGTTGGCTTTTTCATATAAATTCACCCCTAATATAATTCTAAAATAGTTTCTCCTTGGTTCATTGATAACTTTCTACGTCTAATTCTATTACTTCTAAGTTTTCTAGGATTCCGAACCATTTCCTTAAGAACATCTCCAGAATGAAATCCATGGATTACTCTTATCTCTTTTACATCATTTGAACATTCAACAATAAACTTCTCTAGCGTCTTTATAGCGTCTCTTTCTGTAAGACCATGTATGTTAATTTCTCTATTCATTGTCTTTCGCCAACTTTACAATATCAAGTTCACTCTTCGTGTAGACTCTTCTACCTTTTTTATCTAAATGTTCCTTAACTAGTTCCTGCATAATATCAGGATTGTCTTTCATTTTTTTAACCTTTTCTAAATCTATTCCTTGAGTAAAAGGACAACTTTGAATACAAACCCCACAATCAGTTCCAGAATTTATCCAAAGATTGTAACAAAGATCATCGCTAAATTTATAGAACTGTCTTCCATTTACCATTCGTGGTAAATGATTAATCGCATGTGAAGGACAATTTATTAAACAGAGTCCACAGTATTTACAAAACTCTTTTAATCCAAAATCAACTGGCTTATCTAAGTCTAATTCTAAGTTAGTAAAAACCGCACCTAATCTTACATTGTCACCATGTTCCAATGTTACTAAATGATTACTCATTCCAATTTCACCCAGTCCAGCATCATATGCTAGTGGGACAAGTGGTGCTAGATAAAACTCTGAATTATTAGAAAACGATTCATACCCTAAAGATTTCAAATAAATACTTAATCTAGCTCCTACTTGAGCTACTCTTAAATATGTTTCTTCGGTAGTCATTAATTCTTCAAAATGTGGAGCTCTATTCATTAGTTCTAAATCCATCTTAATAGTAAAAACAATTGCTGTTTTAAATTTTCTTTTTACTTCTTCACCATAGTTCTTTATTCCTAAAGAATCACTTAAACCTCCAAAATGAGAATAATAAGAAAACTCATCTAGTTTGGTAATTCCGACATCTGTTGCGCCATAATACTTAGTAATTTCTTTGATATTTTTAGCAAATGATTTTTTTACATCAATTTTAGTTTTAACCTGAAAATTCTCAGATAATTCATGAAGTGATTTAATAAACATCTTATTGCTTGAAATAACTGGAAAAAATAACTCTTTAAAGTTATCACTTTTTCTGAGCTTTTGTCTAAAAGATATACCTCTTAAAGGATCATCTAATTCTTTTTGTTCAGTAATCTCCTTGTAAAATTCATCATACTCTTTCGTGTCTTTTTTTAAAGCCACTCGAGAAAACAAAGTGTTTCTTTCATCATACTTTTTCATATTTTTCACCTAAAATTATTATATCACAAATAAGGTAGATTTGAATAGTTATTCAAATCTACCTTTAACAATCAACGAATCAATTCAAATACCCCTTTATAGCTTCAACGTCTTTGTCTCCTCTACCTGATAAATTAACAATTATGACTTTATCTTTACCTAGAGTAGGGGCTAACTTCATAGCATATGCAATTGCATGTGCGCTTTCAATTGCTGG
>CAZHSG010000085.1:0-2114 GCA_964535005.1 uncultured Candidatus Izemoplasmatales bacterium | reverse complement strand
AATATCACCATAATAATCATAAAATACAACTGTGAATGTTTTTATCTGCCATAGCGCAGTTAAATGAACGTCTCTTCCTGGCATATATTCAATTTGATTTGTGTATAAAACGTTATTATCATCCCATCCTAGAAAATCATAACTTTCTCGTACAGATATAGGCAATGTTATATGGCTTCCATATTCTGCATTGATGTCGGCTTGTTCATTACCTCCATTAGAGTCAAAGGTTACTGTATATATGTTAATTTCGTATTGTGCAGTTACGATAAGATTATTCGTCACCTGACTGAAATCATTATCCCAACCAGTGAATATATATCCTTCTCGTACAGGATTTTGTGGCTGATATGCAGACTCGCCATCCAACACATACTGTCTATTAATGATAATGCCGTTGTAATCTTCAAAAACAACTAAAGAAATGCCTATTCTCCACTGCGCATATAATATAATGTTCGACTCCACTTCAGTCATATTTGTAAATTGAGAGGCATTCACTGTTTGATCAAAATACCACCCTGAGAAATCATAGCCCTCTTGTACAGGTATAGGTAATGTAATAGTACTACCATATTCTGTATTTAAGTCATCTTGTTCATTGCCTCCATTAGAGTCAAATGATATTGTATATATATTGATTTCGTATTGTGCAGTCACTGTCAAATTTGATGTTACATTTTCATAAGATACATCCCATCCAGTAAACGTATAACCTTCTCTTATTGGATCAGTTGGCGCTACTGCATCCTCTCCATATATGAGTGATTGTGTATTGATTAAATAACCATTATAATCTTTGAATTGTACTGTATGAACAATATAAATTTGTCCAAGATTGATTTCAGTATTATCAGTATAAGTAATAATCAATTCTCCATATTGATTAATAGAAGCACTTAAAATACCCATTCCAGTTTCGTCAGTTAAAGTAGATACTTCTATTAAATTTGTCCATTCTGTGTCTCCAGTATATTGCCACTGGATATAACCGTCAGATACTTGGAATATTACTTCTCTTCCGTCCTCACCTTGTGGTCCTCTAACAGTTTCAAGCCACTCTTCATATGTACCATCAAAGACGTCTGCTTGCACTGCTAAGTTATATATGTATGTTAATTGTAATGTAAGTTCTGATTCAGTTGTTATTACATCTGTCTCAGATATCGTAGTAGTCACAGTTGCTTCTGTAGTTGTTTGTGTTGCTGCTTCTGTAGTTGTTTGTGTTGTTGCTTCTGCAGTAGTCTGTAACGTTGTTTGTTCTGTAGTAGTTTGATTAAAAAAATCACAACCACTCAAAGCAAACAAAAAAAACACACTAAATAAAACAAGAAGATTTTTCATCTTCATTTGAATCACCTCTTTAAATAATATATTAATTTGGACATAACACATGTCCAAAGTAACTACTTATCAATTTAGTATTCAAGATGCATTATTGTGTGTTTAAAAATATATGTTCATAATATATTGATTATACTATATATATCTAATAAATCAACAAACTTTTAAAAAACAATAGATATTATTCAAATTTTACTATTAATACTTTTTCATTGTATTCCATTTATAGAGATTAATCCCCGTAATCAGTATGACTTTTGTATCTAATGCTTTTTAATCACATAGTATTAATGTTATAAATTAACACCAAAATATAGTACTTACAAATTAATTAATATTGTTTCACATGTTTACGCTGTTATATTTTCATATCAATCCAATATAAAGAGTAAATTTTGGGGGGAATAAAAAGAAAAAAATAATATTCAGCTTTATTATGAGGTACATATCATAAGTTGAAACTATTTGTTATACTGCTCTGTATAGTTAATTCTAAAAACCCAAGATATTAGATCTTGAGAACACATAAAAAGAGTAAGACAATAGGTAAGGACAAATTTGAAAGTAACTATCAAGAAATGTTAAAAAATAGAATTCAAAAAAAGTAAATAAATATTCCTAAATTATCGGTATCCGGTTCTTTTCACAATAAATATTTTTTAACAAATAAATAAAAAAGTTCATCTCTTTTCAGAAATAAACTTAGTTTATATGTTGGAGGACCCTACCGGATTTGAACCGGTGCTACGGGGTTGCAGTAAAAATTCAGA
>CAZHSG010000084.1:0-2275 GCA_964535005.1 uncultured Candidatus Izemoplasmatales bacterium | reverse complement strand
AAGTTTCTGGAAATTTAGAAAAAGTTTTAGAGCAACTTTATCTTCAGATGAAAAAGGAACATCATTTAATTTCTAAGGTTAGAGGTGCTTTAACTTATCCAACTGTGATTTTAGTTGCTATGTTTGGGATTATGTCTTTTATGTTTGTGGTAGTTATACCTCAGATGACGGAAATATTTACAGAAATGGATGTTGATCTACCTCTGGCAACCAAAATACTTATTAGTGTTAGTAATGCCATAGCAAATAATTTGGTTATAGCAGTGATTATTTTTGTAGCAGCTGTTTTAGCTTTTATTAAAATGATAAAAACAAAGAAAGGTAAATATATTTTTCATGGTCTTATTTTGAAAATGCCTATCGTGGGTTCGATAGTAAAGAAAATTAATTTAGCCCGTTTTGCTAGAAACATAAGTTCTTTGTTAAAAACAGATATTATGATAGTTAAATGTTTTCAGGTCACAGCAAATGTTTTAGGAAATTTACGCTATAGAAAAGCTATTTTAGATATGAGTGAGCAGATAAAAAAGGGAGAAAAATTATATGACACTGTTCAAAAATATCCAAAATTATTTCCCCCAGTAGTACAACAAATGATAGATGTTGGGGAAGAAACCGGAGAGTTGGATAGTATATTAATGGAATTAGCTGAATTTTATGAAGAAGAAGTTGATCAAATTATGAGTGATCTGCCAGCTTTAATTGAGCCTCTTTTAATATTAGTTCTGGGTGTTGGTGTCGGTGGTATAGCAGCAGCAGTTATTATGCCTATGTATAGTCTGTCTTCAACTATTTAGAAGTTTGTTTTTAATATGAGTATTTTTTTATATAAAAAAAACCACAAAGGTTTTACTTTAATAGAGGTTCTGGTGTCATTGGTAGTTTCAATGATGCTCGTTTTTGGTATTTATAGTTTAGTTATGTATTCTTTACACATAACTGCTGATAATAAATTTTATGTAGAAGCTCTGGAGATAGCTAATCAAAAAATGGAGCAAATTCGTAATCTTTCATATAATGATGTAGGTACTATTTCAGGATCTCCGGCTGGAGTTATTCCAGACTATGAATATTCTGTTAGAGGAAGATATACGATATATACAAGTATTCAATTTTATGACGATCCCTATGATGGTACTCTAGAAGATATTATAGATACAGACGATATTTTTATTGATTATAAAATAGTTACAATCAAAGTTTTTTGGAATGGAAAATTTGGTGATAAAAATATTACTGTTTTTTCAAAAATTATTCCAGTAACAGAAGAAACTTTAGAGGGTTATGGTCTATTAAAGATTATTGTTGTTGACGCTGATAGCAATCCTCTTCCAAATGCAAATGTTCATGTAGAAAACAATGTTCTCAATCCAATAATGAGTGCGGATTATGTCACAGGACTTAATGGGGTATTATCTTTAGCCGTTTTACCAGAGTTTAAATCCTATGAAATAACTGTTACAAAAACAGGGATGGGAATTGATAAAACTTATGACAAAGACCTTGTTAATATTTTTCCTAGCAAACCGCATTTAAGTATTACAGAAGGACTAAAGGAAGAGCAAGTTTTTTCTATAGATTTTTTAAGTAATTTAACGGTTAGAGTTATAGATCAACAATTACCAGATAATTGGCAAGTTAATACAGATCTTGGATTGGAAATACAACAGAATCCAAATTTAACAATTGATAATAATGGTTTTATATATTTAGTGTGGGAGGATTTTCGTAGTGCTTCGGCTTCTAAAATATATGCTCAGAAATATGATTATAGTGGCGAACAACAATGGACACCTGATGATATAGTTATAACAACTGCCAATGGTCAGATTAATCCTTATATTTTATCTGATATAAATAATAATTCCTATATAGCCTGGAATGATGATTCTGTTGGAAATCAGGATATATATTTAATTCAAATAGATCCGAATGGTGGAGATGGATGGGGTGGAGAAGAAAAAGTAGATTTATTGTTCGAAGAGGCTAATCAAGCAAATCCAAAATTAGCTTTATTTTCTACTGGAACTTCAACGGCCATTGTTTTTGAAGATGATAGAAATACAGATATTGATTTATATATGCAAAGTTACGATGAAGATGGAAATCAATTATGGTCTCCTGAAGTAAGGGTGAACAGAAATACTATTTCAGATTCTACTGATCAATATTCACCAAGCATAGCAATTGATTCTACAGATAATATTTATATAGCTTGGACTGATAATAGAAACGGAGATAGTGATATTTATGCTCAAAAGTATAATTCTAGTGG
>CAZHSG010000083.1:0-2360 GCA_964535005.1 uncultured Candidatus Izemoplasmatales bacterium | reverse complement strand
GAGAAATAAATAAAGATGATGAAATAGAGATATATGTTAGCCAATCTAATCAAGCAAAAGCTTTAATTATAGGAGCCTATTTTGAAACAGAGGTTCTATGAAAAACTTCAAAAACGAATTAGATAAACTTATTGAATTTGCCAAAGGAAACTGTGCAAAAACATGAAGAAGATATGTTAAGATATAGTAAAGATAAACAAAATAAATATCTGAATATGAACATCAAGTGATTGAAGCTTGATGTTTTCTTTTCATTTATATCAATCTATTGACTTTAAATTACTATAGTACTAGAATATTTATATACATATACGTGAATAAAAATTCACATAGGAGGAAAATATGGAAAAGAAATTTTTAAACATCGGTAAGGAAAGACTAGCTTATTTAGACTTGGGTGCCGGAAAAGAAACGATAGTACTAATTCATGGTAATATGAGTAGTGGAATTCACTATAAACCAATTATTGATAAATTAGTAAAAGATTATAGAATAATAGCGCCTGATTTGAGGGGTTTTGGAGATTCATCCTATAACAATGAATTTAATGATTTAGAAGAATTAGCTGATGATGTTTTAGTATTATTAGATAATCTTAATATATATGATTACGTTGTAGCAGGTTGGTCTACAGGTGGAGCTGTTGCTTTAAAAATAGCTGCTAAAAGACCGAAAGAAGTTAAGAAAGTTGTATTAATAGAATCTTGTTCTTACAAAGGATATCCAATATTTAAAAAAGATGCAGTCGGACAACCACTTGTTGGGAAATATTATTCAACAAAAGCAGAAATTGGCGCTGATTCTGTTCAAGTAGCTCCAATGGATAATATTTTTAAAACAGGGGCGAAAGCTTATATGAAAGCTGTTTGGGACCAAGCTATTTATACAGTTAACAAACCATCACCTGAAGATGATGATTTATATTTGACAGAAACGATGAAAGAAAGATGTATAGTAGATGTTGATTGGGCTTTAACTAAATTTAATATGTCTAATGATAACAATGGTGTTATTGATGGGGATGGATCTATTAAAAACGTTGTTTGTCCAGTAATATCATTTTGGAGTGAAAAAGATATAGTTGTTCTAGAATATATGGTAGATGAAACTGTAGCGGCTTTAAAAGATGCTACAAAAGTAAAACTATCTAACTCAGGACATAGTCCATTAGTAGATTGTCCAGAGGTTTTAGTAAAGGGAATATTAGAATTTATTAAATAATTAATAAAAAAAATTAAATATAAGATATGAAAAGGGAGATAAACTATCCCTTTTTTGTTTGTTATAAATATTACAAAAAAGATATAGTTTTTAATGAGTTTTTGATATAATATTTGTAAGGTGATAAAGATGAAACTAAAAGAAAAACAATTAAGTCACAAATTAGCATATGAATGTTTTTTTATGAAATTATATGAAGATGATGTTTTACTTCCAAATAATAATACCAGTAAAAGAATCTACCTAATGCATCCCAGTGCAGCTGCTGTTTTACCAATAACTAAGAATAATAATATAATATTAGTTAAACAATATCGTTATCCTATAAGAAACGAATCTATAGAAATTCCCGCAGGTAAAAAAGATTCACTAGATGAATTAGGTTTAACATGCGCAAAAAGAGAACTAGAAGAAGAAACGGGATTTGTTTCTGAAAATTTTGAAACAATGATGGATATTAATAGTTGTGTTGGTTATAGTAATGAAGTTATAGAACTATTTATTGCTAAAAATTGTTATAAGATTGAAAATCCAAAATCAGCAGATGAAGATGAATTTGTTGAAGTAATGGAATTATCTGAGGAAGAATGCAAAATGATGATTAAAACTAAATCTATTAAGGACGCCAAAACCATTATAGCTTTACAACAGTATTTTTTGGAAAAATCTAATGTTTAGAGAAATGAGAAGAATAAAAAATCAAATGACTGATGTGTCAGCAATTGATTTGATAAATAATTGCCTAGAAGGAACATTGGGTACTATAAGTGTGGATAATGGATATCCTTACACTGTAGTTTTAAATTATGTATATTTAAATAATAAAATTTATATCCATTCAGCAAAGGGTGGACATAAAATAGATAATATTATTAATAACAATAAAGTTTCTTTTACGGTTTATAGTAACGTCAAAGTGATCCAAGATACTTTCACTACTAAATATCAAAGTGTGACTCTATTCGGAAAAGCTAGTATTATTCCTAGTACTATAGAAATACTATTTGAGTTTATAAAAAAATACTCTCCCAATTTTTTAAAAAAAGGTAAAAAATATGTGGAAAAGGATTTTGATTCACCAGTGTTAATTGAAATAGAAGTTGAATATCTAAAAGGAAAAGAAAGATTATAAAAAAAAG
>CAZHSG010000082.1:0-2701 GCA_964535005.1 uncultured Candidatus Izemoplasmatales bacterium | reverse complement strand
AATCAACTCTGTAGCGCCTTCTACATATCTTAATCTCATAAATTATCACCAAAATTATTATAACAAGTTTCAAAATATATACAACTTATTTTAGTCATTTATTTCTTCCATTAGACGAATAAAATTAGCAGCCAAATTAGGATCAAACTGTGTTCCACTATTATTTTTTATATCTAAAAGTGCTTCTTTTTTAGATATAGGTTTTTGATAAACCCTTCCTCGAATCATTGTATCATATGAATCTGCGATATTAAGTATTCTTGCATAAAGAGGGATGTTATCACCTTTAAGACCATGTGGGTAACCTTTTCCATCATATCTCTCATGATGATATAACACTCCATAAGCAATCTCATCTTTATCAATAATATTCCTTATTATTTTGTATCCTGCTTCACAATGATATTTTATTTCTTCATATTCAGAATCAGTAAGTTTAGTTTTCTTACTTAGTATTCCTTCAGGAATAGCAATCTTACCTACATCATGTACATCACTTAAGAATCTAATATCATCTAAATCTACGATTCTTTTATGCCCATAATCAGATAATATCATGGTTGCATAATCCCCAACTCTTTTACAGTGATTCATTGTTTCTTCGGTTTTTTCATGAAGTGTTTGCATTATAGTTGATAATGCATTACTTTTTCTCGATTTTCTTTCAGTAAGTTTTCGTCGATACATCATGTTTTCTGCTTTATTGAAAACACGATTGAAGTCACTATTTTCGTCTTCTAGTATTGAGTAACCAACACTAACACTCCAATCAACCCTAAAAGCTTTAATATTTTGGACTGACTCTTTTATTTTTTCTGAAAATTCATCTAACTCATCTTCAGTTGCATTTTTAACCAAAACAGCAAATTCATCTCCACCAATTCTTGATACAATATATGAAGAAGAAAGTCTTTTTAATTCCTTTGCGAACAACTTCAAAAGTTTATCGCCTTCTAAATGTCCAAAAGCATCATTTATCAATTTAAGACCATCAATGTCACACATAATTATCCCAAGTGGATAATTAAGTTTTTTATTAACTATAATATCCTCAAAATAATTTCTATTATGTAATTCAGTTAATACATCATGTGATGCTAGATAACTGATTTTTTCTCTGTTACGTTCCTGTTCTGTGATATCAATTACTGTCCCTTGACATTCATTATCAAATTTTTCATCAATTCTTACAATATTTACTGCAAAATGCTTCATTTCATTTTTTATAACACGTTCAATAATTACATGACTAAAATCATTTTTTTCAAGTTCTTTTATTACTTTGTCGAATTCATCCCCAAGTAAGTATTTTATTTTTATCTCATTTTCTTTTGAATTGAACATTTCTCTAAATGTTTTATTTTCCATTGTGATTTCAAATTCTTTATTCAATGTGATTATTCCAGCTGGTGAAGAGTTAAATATCAGCTCAAACGACCTTTGAGCCTCTAATGCGTTTCTTCTTGATTCTTCTATTTCAGTAATATCTTTCAGTATTCCAAAAACTTTTTGTATCTTGCCCTTCTTATCAGTCAGAGCGTAAACAGAGCTTTGGATAAATTTTGTTTTATTATCTTTAATTATCCTGTAAACAGCAACTCTTCCTTCGGCATTTCTAAGAGTATAATTTGTTGCATCATCGTAAATTCCCAGATCTTCTGGATGAATAATTTTTTTAAATTGTGTTATTGTACGCAGGTTTGTTAAACCAGTAAAATCGTCTAACTCTTGAGAAAAATCAAACTCATTTGTATCTGTCCTATATATAAAGGTAGTTAAATCAGCTACTTTTTTCGCTTCTTTAAACAGATATTCTATTTGTTTCAATTCTTCAGATCTTACCTTTTCTTCTTGGATATCGCGAACAAGTCCAGAATATCTAAAAGGGATTCCATTTTCATCTGATTCAATTGCAAAAGCCGAAAAACTCATCCAATGAAATTTATTTTCTCTTTTATTAAACATTTGAAATTCTGCCTCTTGTTCAAATGCTTTTCCATTTAGAACAGCCTTAATTACAGCGGCAATTACCTTTTTATCCTCATGATGAGTTAATTCAACAAGCATATCGCTAAAGAAACCATCATTAACTGACTCTAATCCTACCACGTAACTAAAAGACTCAGATGTATCCATACTATAAGTTAGTCTGTTCACTTCAAAGAATGCTACTTTAGCTATTCCCTGAGAAACTCTGTATTCTGGTTTAATAATATTAGTTTCTTTAAATCTATCAATAATATTAGTTATGTCAAAGAAACTTGTTACAAAAGAATTTTCATTTGATTTAAATGCATAAATTGAGAATTGCTTATCAAATTGAGCTGAATATCTAGTCATCGAAAGAGACTCGCCCGTAGCAACTACTTCGCTATATTTATCAATCCAATATTTCTCAGTCTCTGGAAACAAATCAAGCACAGTTTTACCTATTAAGTTTTCTAAAGAGGTATTTATAGATTCACAAAAAGCCTTATTTGCATAAAGAAATTTATAATCGATAGCTTCCCCATTTTCATTGTAAATCAATTCATGATCAGCAATTGAAACATCAACATTATTAAAAATCGACTTGAAGTATTCTGTATTTATTTTTGATTTACTCATAAGAAGCTCCTTTTTAATTAAAAAGACTTTATTAAGACATTATAACGCCATTTCATTTTATCATAAAATGTTATTATGTTCAATCTCAATAAAG
>CAZHSG010000081.1:0-2829 GCA_964535005.1 uncultured Candidatus Izemoplasmatales bacterium | reverse complement strand
ATGCTTTCTTTTTTAATGTAGAGTCAGATACAACTTATCGTTTAAGCGCTAGAGTTAAATTAGACGAAGCCGATTCAGTAATGACTTTTTTAAGTTGTCGTCCTTCAACTACTTCTTTTGATAATTATTTTGTTAATGAAGATTGGTACACAAATGTTCAGAATAAAATTCCTTATGCTTTCCCAGCTATAAAATCAAATTATTCAACTACTAGCAATGATGATGAATGGCAATATATTTATGGTTTATATGAGATTTTGCCAGGAGCTCAGTATTGTAATATAGCCTTTTATATTAAGGGTGATTCTGGAGATAGATTTACCATTGCTGATATTAACTTAGAAAAAGTAGAAGGGGATTATTATTATTTAGATAATGATAGTCTGAATCGTGATTCTTGTAACTCAGCAAATTTAAAAGAAGGATGTGTTTTATTTCATGATATAAATACAGAAGGATTAAAATGGAATCATGAGGTAAGTTATGATGAAACTAGGTTAGCTCCAGGAGATGATAGAATGCCTAGTGATGTAAATACTTTATTAAAAGTTACTCGTGATAATACCTGTGCTGAGTGGTTAACTTGTGGCGCTTATTTAAAGAGTTTGGATCCACAAACAAATCAAATTAAAGATGCTTGTGTGTCTCTAATAGCTTGTGATGAATTATCTGAAGATCAGGCTGGTACTTGTGCGCACCCTTTTCTTAATGGTAAAACAGCTCAGCCTTTAACATTGGAATATTATCATCAAATGAGAGGAAAGTCTGGTTGGTCTGATTTAGACTATACAGGTTATTCAATACCAGGATTATATCCTCTAGATTCATTGACTCCTATTGAAATAGTTAATGATACTGTTACTAGCACGGTTTTGGGTCATTTAGTTGTTAGACAAGACAGTAATAATCAACCATTTGTTTATAAGTTAGGCGTAGGAGTTGATAATTATTTAGAGAGTACTTATTCTGGAAATAATCTATTTGGTGAAGAAACTATGCTTGGAAAATCATGTCGTTTATATCCAGAAAAAGATTCACCTTTTCCTTGGATAAAAGATAGTGAAATAGTTTCTGAATCAGTACCTTATGATACTGTTAGTGAGCCTTATATAGATATTCAAACTAAGGCTTCTAATTTTGAGAATGCTAATATTTGTCAAACTGGCAGTGATCCACATTCGTTATTAGATATTGAAGGTGATTGTGAATGTCATTATACTAAAGCAGATTATGGAAGTGAAAAATTATATTTCCCTTATGATTATAAAAATATTCCACAATCTATAGACATAGAATATGGGGGAGGTACTACTAGTACTTTAAAGTTAAGAAGTAAAACAAAGTATTTAGGCTGGAAAGGATTTTGTCTAGATGAAGAAAAATCTTTATTTATAAATAATACTGAATCTTTAGGAAAGGATATGCAGGATTATAGATGTTTGTCTTGGTATCCAATTGATTTATTAAGTGGTGAAATAGATGCTTATGCTGCTAGTCAGGAAGCAGAAGTGTCTTTCGGAAAAGTCCCAGATAATGCCAAATTATGTTTAATTGGTGAGGACTGGGTAACTACTGAAGATAGAATTTATTGTGGACAGTTTAGTGGTGATAGTTGTAATCTTTTGATGTTGGTTCCAGAAGGAAGTAAAGTTAATATGGATAAAGCCGTAAATGCTTGGTCTTTATTAGAACCTGGTAGTTTGTATGATCGAGCTTGGTTAGAGGAAGGAGATTATATATTAGAGAATTTAGATTTAAATGATCCTAATTCAGAAGAAATAATCTTACCACCAGATTTAACTCCACCAGAACCTACATCTCAAAGTACAAAATGGCAAAGGATGTATTTTGGAAATATAAATAATGCATCTTGTCCTAGTGATACAATAGATGGATCCTGTATAGAAACATTAAAAGAATTGTTTGATGCTAGTTCAGGTGGACAAATTAAAAAGTTTTATTTTGATGATGGAATCTCATCTGATGGTTCTTCGAATGACGGAATATTTATATGGACTGATGGAACTATTAAATATGGTGGTGGTCATTGTGAAAGTTGTTATTATGATGGTATTATCGATTGTAACCAACTGAGTCCCGCTGCACATGAAGTTTATAGACGATGTAAAATGGGTACAAATTGTGGAGCACATAGATGGAGAAATAGATATAAATGGTGTAGTCCGAGAGCTTATAATTATTATATTAATATAGATTACACAACGCTTGCTCTTTATGCTGGCCAATGTGGTGATAATTATAAATTTATTTCATATGATAATGAAGCAAATGCTGGCAAAGGATGTTTAGAAGATTCAACTATAGCTGCGGGTTATTATACTATATGGGATAATTATAAAGATGAAGGTATTTTTGTAAAAGACGATTGTATTGCTGGTGGTGAGGATTATGAAGATTGTGAATTTATAGATTGTATAAAGAATTTGGAGGTTGTAATTGACTCTAATCATCTTTTTAATGATTATGATTATGGCTCTTGCTTCGAAATTATTACAGACGAGAATCAAAATTATTTTACCAGTTCTTCAATGACAGATAGTGTACAAATATGTTTTGAAGATGCTGATGGGGGAGGTCAATTATTAATGTATGATCCAGGTGCTGAAGAATGTATACCATTTTTTGAAGTAACTTGTGATGAATGTGTGATAATTACTGATAATAGTATGCATTTTACAGAGATAGAAGAAAGTACAATTTGTGATTTAGATTGTGCTAAAACATGTAAAACTTATATAGATTTAGAAGGGGCCGTATATAATTCAAATAATTTTTATTTAAATTGGCTAGCTCCTGAATTAATAGCTT
>CAZHSG010000080.1:0-2857 GCA_964535005.1 uncultured Candidatus Izemoplasmatales bacterium | reverse complement strand
CCTGAATCAAAGTGGTCAGAACTATACAGTGCGTTATGCATATCGTTTCTAGCTCTTATAAAAGTAGAAGTGGTGACTTGTTTCAATTGTCTTAAAAGATTTTCCACCATTAAGCAGTCTTCTTCAAATACAATTCCACCAAGTCCAGCAAAGACACCATTAAAAATTGTTTCTGGAAATTCATTTACAAATGGGTCTATAGCTACTTTAATATTATTTAAAGTTGTTTGATTATCTACTGTATCTATTGATGAAGGTCCTGAAGTGTTTGTAAAGACAATATTATTGCATTCATCAATAATAATGATTTTGGTTTTAGTTCCTCCACCATCTATTCCTAAGTAAAGTTTCATCGGCAATCCTCCTCATACAGACTATTATACTATTAATCGATATTAATTTGAATGTTTTTTTACAAAAAATATTATTGGCAATCACTCTTACCACTATTTTCTACAAATGTGCTTGAAATGTATTAGAAATGTGATACAATGTATTTAAAAGGGGTGTTTTTATGAAATTGAATGTGTTCGACAAAAGACCTTTATATATAAAAATTAGGGATAACATTAAAGAACTAATTGAAACAGGATTTTGGAAAGAAGGAGGACTTATTCCTACAGAGAAAGAACTAGCTTCATCTTATGGTGTGAGTAGAGTAACAATACGATCAGCCATTTCTTATTTAGTAAAAGAAAACTATTTAGTAAGAGTAGCCGGTTTTGGTACTACTGTATTAAGTTCTAAACCAAATCTCCAAAACTTTACCTTAATTCAATCATTTACAAATGAAATGAAAGAAATGGGAATTCCTTTTGAAACTATTAAAGCTGAAGTTACAGAAGTTAAGGCAAATAAGAAACTAGCTGAAATCTTTGAGTGTTCAGAAGGATGTAAGTTAACCAATCTTAGACGAGTAAGAGGCTCGGGTGAGCCAATACTATTCTCAGATACCTATCTTTTACCTAGTATAAAAATACCTAATGATAAGGAGATATTAACTGGCTCTTTATATTCTTATTTAGCTTCAAAGGATATATTCTTTTCTAAATTTGATGAGTATGTAAGTGCCGTTATGATAACTGATGAATTGAAGTTATTATTAGAAATAGAAAATGATGAACCGGTACTAAAAAGAAAAAGATTTAGTTATGATTCAGATAACAAATTAGTTGAATATACGGAAACATTTTACAACTCGAATCAATACGAATATCGCGCAAGACTTATTTACCGCAAGTAAAACCTTGCGCTATATTTATACAAATTTTAAATGTATTATAAATGTATTGAAAATCTTTTTTAGATATGGTATAGTATGATTATGAAGAAATAAAAGAGGAATATTATATGAGACGTTTTGTAGAAATACTTACTTTAAGTTTTTTGGCTATCTTTTTATTCGGTTGTCAAGGAACAGAAACTACAGAAGAAAGTACTCAAATTTTAACAGAAGAAAACATATTAGAATGTGTTTATCAATTCTCGGATACTTATGGTGAAGAAATCATTATCCAAGAAATTGATATACCTTATTCTGATGTTTTGACTAATAGTTATAATTTCATCTGTCCTAGTGAAGATTCACAAGAACATGAGTTAATAATTGCTAATTCACAGTTAAAAACCCACCAAATCTATTTTAGTTTTGATGCTATCTATCCTTTAGGTTATATAGACATTTTAAATTATAGTGGTGAGTTAGCTGATTCACTAACAAATGTAACAATAGAATTATCTGTTGATGGTGTTTCATATGATCGAGTTTTATATAATTATGATTTGACAGATGGAGAAAACAGAATTGATATGGAAAACAAAATGGCTAAAAAGATAAAATTTATCATTCCTGATAATGAAAATAGTGTAGGAATCCAAGATCTTAGTTTTATATTAGGAGAAGGTTATATAGTAAGAGAAGAAACTGAGCTTACTAATAAGTTCTTTAGAGATAATGGGTGGACCGGAGCTGATGGCGTCTTTACCTTTGATTTAGATAACGGTGGAGATTCAATAGGATTAGCTCATGAAAATACAGGCTTTATCTTCAGTGACACTTTTATTGGTGATGTTAATGATTCCTTATTGAGAATAAACTTTGAAATGATTAATAATACTTTTGGGTATTTAAGTGATACAACAAACGAAATGACATTTGCTTGGGATGATACAGAGAGTGAACCTAAGTCTGTATTATTACCTGACGCATATACTGGCGAAAGAGCTAGAAACTTATTAGATGGTGAAGGATTAACTGTAACAAACAGTCCAAATGCTACACTGAGCAATAACTCAGAAGGCACAATGTGGCTATCTGATGATTTAGATAGCGAGTTAGTTATTGACTTAAAAGGTATATACGCAGTACCTAATATCTATCTTTGGAACTACAATGCTACTCCTGATTATGGAGTAAAGGCATTTGATTTATATACAAGTTTAGACGGAATTAACTTTAGTTTTCAAAGTTCACATACCATGGATCAAGCATCCGGGTCTGAAACAGAAAGTTATAGTTATCATATAGCATTGAATGAATTTGAAACAAGATACCTAAAGATAGTAGTTACTGACACATATAGTACTGAGTTTGTAGGTCTTGGAAAAATAATGTTGGTTGGTTCAAATGGACAAACGTTATTTGGAGAAATCTCTGCTACTTCTGAACAAACTGAAATAACTAAAAACGAAGAGTCTGCTAGACTTTGGTTACAAGATGGAATTGTTATAGATGATAAGATCTATCTTTTCCCGATTTTAGTGAAAGATTACCAAACTTTATTTAAAGTGTTTAATGTTGGGTTAATCGAAATGAATATCGTTGATAAACAATTTGATTATGAAAGCGCTAATTACT
>CAZHSG010000079.1:0-3068 GCA_964535005.1 uncultured Candidatus Izemoplasmatales bacterium | reverse complement strand
AACCATTGTTGTCTTTTGCCATAGTAATGAGGTTGGCATTTTTTATTATTAACATGTATATTATCTCCCATCTTTTCACTCTAATAATATTATACATTTATTCTCTTCCTATGAAAATAGATAATAAGCAAAAAAATGTCATTATTGAAAATACCAAATTGTAAATTGGTGTTCTATTTATTTTTTATAATTATTATTTACTCATTAAACGTTTTTCACCTTCAAGTTCAATAATTGGTTTAATATTTTGAGTGATTTCTAATGTACCTAGAAACTCTCCTGCGTTATTCCTAACTGCGAAATAACGGATATAAACAAACATTGGTCCCATTTTAATCCAAAAATCTTCATTATCTTTTTTACCACTTCTTAGATCCTCAACAATTTGTTCAACAACATGAACACTTGATGGAGGATGACACATACTTACTTCTCTTCCAATTACTGTGAGTGGGCGATCAAAGATTCTCTCTTTTCCCTGTGTAAAGTACTTAACTTTATCATTCTTATCCACAAAAGTCATATCTAAAGGTAATGTATTTAGTATTGCATTTATTTCTTCTGGAACAAGTGACCCTGCATCAAATTGAATTTCTCCATCTTGTATTGTTGGTTTTTCCACTTCGGTTTTTGAAGAATCTAAATCCTCCATTTTAATATCCCAGTCATCTTGTTCTTCTATTAAGCATAATCCAAACTCTCTTTGAGCTTTATCGATGTTATACCACTCTACTATCGAGAATGTTGTATTCATTAATGGTATTAAAATGTTGTTTTCCTTAAAAATCATATCAGATGTTTTAGTTATAGCATCTGTTGCTTTTTTAATAAACTCTATTAAATCAAATTCATTTCTAGATAATATAGATAATACTTCTTTTATTTCAGCTCTAACTTCATCATCAATTCCCCACATTACTTTAGGAGGAGCAGTGATGTCATGTTTTTCAAGCATAGGAAATAATACATTCTCTTTTCTTGAGTAATGTATATCAATTTTCGAAAGTCTTTCGAAACCAATTCTAAGCATTAATATTGCAGTATAGTCTAGTCCTTTTTTTAATATATCAATGTGAGGTAAGATTTCTTCTTTAATAACTTCTTCTAGCTTATCATTTTCAAGAGAAAAGATATAAACAGGATGTCCTTTTATATTTGCATTATCAACTTTAGGATGGATATCATCGATTGATCCTTCAAATACGGATGCATGAACATCACATAGTCTCTGAACTTCCTCTATTGGAAGACCTTCACTTACTAGTTCTTGTTCCATCTGTGATATTTCAGTAGTTGTCACTCCACCAAATTCAGTTTTAAACTTTTCCTTAACATCTTCGACACTTGCTCCTGCATGTAATTCTTTGATTAATGCCTTTAGTTTCTCTCTTCTAATGCTATCATTATTAATAAACTCGCTCATATTGTTACTCCTTCACAGTGAACCCATTTTTCTCAAATTCACAAATTATAGTTTCAAATTCAATTTTTTTTAACTTAGCTCCAGTTTTTAAACTCATGATTCTTCCTACAGTATTCAATGTTTTAGGGTTTGTTATGCCATCAAATCCTAAGCTTTCCATAATTTTAACAATATTATCATGTTTTTTTGTTAAATTATAGATCGAATCATTTAAAGATATTACTTTCTCCATAAAATCACCTACATATATATTTTATACGATATGTTCCTTTTTGTTCCTCTAGATGATAATGTTTATAAATAAGCAGAACTTTTAGTTTGTAATATAACTAATCTTATAAAAATCACATTATTGAAGGTAAAAAAAAAGGCAATCACAATGTGATTGCCTTTAAATTCTATTTTTCTTTTGCATGTTGTATTGATGTTTTTTTACCTTGATATGTGAAGTTACTAAGAGCTCTTAAGACTTTTTGCTCTTGTGCTTTATTTACTGTGAAGAATGAAAATGCATGTCTAACTGTGATATCTTGTATTTGTTGATTTCTTAGTTTTGTTTTTTCACAAAGAAACTCTGAGAATTTTTTTGGAGTTAACCCTAATCCAGTTCCAATATTAATATGGAATCTAACTGAGTCAGCATTTTTGGTTCTAGATCCTTGGTTGTTATTTCTTGATCCAGAACGATTATTCCTTCCAGAACGATCATTTCTACCAGAGTGGCTACCTCTAGATATATTTTCATTAATATCTCCAAAAATCTTTCCTGAAGTATCTTTTTTCTCTATTTTACTAAGTAATGCACATACAACTTTCATTGGCTCATTTCCATCAAGTAATTTAGTTGCTAGATCAAGCTGAGGAGATGTGTTTTGGTTATTCAAAATCTCCAAAATTTCTTCTAGTTCCTTTTCTTGTTTAACTGCGATTACCTTTTCAGGTGTTGGAATATTTCTTTTCTTGATTGTTTGTTTTGTAAATCGCATAACTTGATCTAATCTGCTCATATCTTTTCTATTTACTAAAGCAAAAGCATATCCTTTATTACCGATACGACCTGTTCTACCAATTCTATGAACATAGAATTCTGCTTTTTCAGGTACATCGTAATTGATTACTACTCCTACATTTTTAATATCAAGTCCACGTGCTGCAACATCTGTTGCTACTAGGATATCTAGTCTTTCATGATGGAATTTGTTTAGTACATCCAGTCTAGCTGTTTGAGCTAATTCACCATGAATTTTATCTGCATTGTATCCTTTTTTTATTAATTCTCTTGTTACGTCATCTACTTTTCTTTTTGTATTACAGAAGATTAATGTTAATTTTGGATTATAAACATGAAGTAGTCTTGAGACAGCTTCTGTTTTATTTTTCTCATTAACACTATAGTAGTATTGAGTAATGTCCTTGTTTGCTTCCTCACCAGTTACAACTGATATATGTACTGGATCCTTCATGTAGTTTCTAGCTATATTTTGAATAGCTTTAGGCATTGTAGCACTAAACATCATTGTTTGATGATCAGTATTTGATGACTCTAAGATTGTTTCGATGTCTTCTTTGAATCCCATCTTTAACATTTCATCTGCTTCGTCTAAGATAACAAATCTCACATTTTGCAATTTAATTAATTTACGAT
>CAZHSG010000078.1:0-3210 GCA_964535005.1 uncultured Candidatus Izemoplasmatales bacterium | reverse complement strand
TGGAGGACCCTACCGGATTTGAACCGGTGCTACGGGGTTGCAGTAAAAATTCAGACTTATCAATTAAATTTTGCTTTATGACTGAACTACTAGCTTATAAGTAAGCCCCCTTTTATTTAGATCTACAATAAATATTTTGTAGTTTAAATGTAATTCAACATAAATTTAAACTTCTGGAGCTTAAAATGTATAACATTATATGTTTTAATTGCTTATTTTTGTTATTTTTCTAATCTTTTATAGAATATATATATAATTTCATTCTTTAGAATTAAACTTATATACTTGAAATATATTCACATATTTTTTAATTTTATTTCATATAATGTATTTTCTTGTAATATAATCTTGCAAATTAGTATTTTATTTCAATTTAGCTTGTATTAATGAAATATAAATGGTAAAATGTAAATATTATTTCAATTTAAGAGAGGTGCGCTATGAAAAGACAAGGCGAATTTATAAAAAATTTATCCGGGGATTTAACATATTACTCATTCAAACCATCAAAATTACCCCCTAACCCAAAAATAGAATATGATGATGACATGATTGCGATATTATCAGAAGCTAACCGGTCATTAGGCAAACTGGATGGTATATCATCTGAAATTCCAAATAAGGACATATATATATCTATGTATATAAGAAAAGAAGCTCTTCTATCAAGTCAGATAGAAGGAACACAAGCAACAATAGATGATATTTTTGACCCACAAATAGACAAAAACACAAATTTAGATGTTTCAGAGGTTGTTAATTATATTAAAGCTAATCATCACGCTAATGAATTAATCAAAAAACTACCTGTTTCTAATAGATTTATTAAAAACATTCATGAAGTCTTATTAAGAGAAGGTAGAGGAAGTGATAAAACACCTGGTAAATATAGAATAAGCCAAAATTGGATTGGCCCAAAAGGATCAACAATAAATGATGCCAAGTTTATTCCACCAAATATAAGTGATATGAAAGATTCAATGAATTATCTTGAAGAATACATTCACGATACAAACTATACAGAAAGCTTAATCAAAATTGCACTGATACACTATCAATTTGAAACTATCCATCCCTTTTTAGATGGAAATGGTAGAATAGGTCGCTTATTAATCAACATATTACTTAAAAAATACAATCTTTTAACTAATGACACTTTGTACATATCCTATTTCTTTAAAAGAAATAGAATTGAATATTATGATAGATTAACCGATGTAAGACTAAAAGGTCATTATGAACAATGGATTAAATTTTTCTTGAGAGGCGTTGATGAAGCAGCCAAAAATGCAATAACTTGCATTAATGAATTAGTTGATTTACGAAAGAAAAACCTTGACTTGATTAAATCAAATACATCCAAAACTAAGTCAACTTTAATTAAACTTTATAATTTTATAGAAATAAAACCAATCATTGATATTGGCAAAACTGCGAAAATTATCGAAAAAGCATATAATACCACTTCTAATGCTATAAAAGAGTTAGTTAATTTAGGTATTCTAATTCAAAAAAATAAGCAAGATAGAAACCGAGTGTATGTATATGAAGATTACCTATCAATTCTAAGAAAAGGAACAGAATAAACAAATAAACGCAACGTATTTATCCCATTAAAAGGCTCAACTCCTATTCAGTATAGGAATCAAGCCTTAATTAATTTAAAAAAATTTACGTTGTCCACTTGATGGGGACTAGTTCAGAATTATTATGTTCTTTTTTTATTACACTATTTAAATAACTATTCACAAATCAATATTTCAAATTAAAGGATCACCAATTAAGGTAATCCTTTTTTATTATTCTATTACTGTTACATATCTTATAATACTTGATGTATTACCACTTGGGTCTGTGGCTATATATGTTATCTCGTAAGTTCCTGCAGTATTGATATCAACTGAACCACTCACAGTAGCTATTATATCTTCTAAAGAATTATCTGAGATAGTAACTCCTCCATCAGTCCATGTTTCACCAACTTCAACTGTATCTATTCCTAAGTTAAGTTCAATCACTGGTACGGTTTGATCTGTTACAATAACATACCTTATGATTGAATATGTTTCACTATTATAATCATATAAATAAGTAATCTCATATAATCCTAATGTTGAATTATCAACTATATCTAAAGTAGTCATGATATATTCAGTATCATTTAAAAGAAATATAGCACCACCATCTGTCCAATCTGTATTAATTTCTACAGTATCTTGTCCAGCATTTAAGACGAGTGTAATTTCATCATTGATGATTGTTGTCGATGTTGTTGATTCTTGAGTTCTAGTGGTTGTGATTATGGTTACTTGATTTGTAGTTGTTATTAAGTTTGTTGTTGCAATCGTCACTGTTTCTGTAGTTGTTGTGGTTGTAAAGAAATCACAACTACCCAATATTAATGTAAACATTATGACTAGTATTATTAATAGCTTTTTCATAGGATTTCACCATCTTCCTTTTTCGCCAAAACATATAATTGTAATGGTGTGTTTTCATCAACTACAAAAACATATCTAATGTATGTATATTCCTTATCGTTAAAGGTATAAGCATAAGTGATTGTATATACTCCCGCTTTACTAGTATCAACAGCATTTGTTTTGACTGTACATTCATAATCCGCTCCATTAATATTTACCAAACATGTTCCATCTGTATATGTCTCATCTACTTGAATTGTTGTGCTTGCATTACCTAATGTAAACTCTACAATTGGCTCTTTACCATAAACTGTTACATATCTATCTATTAATGTTTCATTTCCTGAAGCATCTGTAACTGCATACGTTAAAATATACACTCCAGTAGTATCTGTATCTACAATGCCTTGAACTGTTGTAGTAGTATCTGTCGCATCCGTTGAGATTACTCCCTGGTCAGTATAAGAAGTTCCTTCTTCTATTGTGTCTAACCCTGGATTTAAAGAAACGGTTGGTGCAATTGTATCTTGTACAATTACTGTTTTTGTGACTTCATCTGCTACGTTACCTTCACTATCAGTAATATTATATGTAACCGTATATGTTCCTAATACAGAACTATCTACTATGGCTCCACCTACTAACGCATCTCCTGATGCATCATAGTTATCTTTGAATGTAGCTCCTTGTTCTGTGTAAGTGCCATTATATTCTACATATACTGTAGAGTCTCCAGTTAAACTAATCACTGGTACTGTTGTATCTTGTACGATGACTGTTCTTGTGA
>CAZHSG010000077.1:0-3247 GCA_964535005.1 uncultured Candidatus Izemoplasmatales bacterium | reverse complement strand
ATAATTCTAACATACTCCATAAGAAAACTGTTCAATTAAGTGTAACCTATTCATAATGATATAACATATTTTATAGAATATATGTCAAATATTATTATAGAATACTCAAAGGTTTATATAAATTACTACAATATATTAAATATATTGAAAGGAAATGGAAATAAAGTAAATAGATCCACAGCAGTAGCTTTAAAATACGTTCTAGTTTTACCTGTTGATGGAGAGGGATATTTTAGTTGGAAAGACTACAAAAACTTTACTCCTGATGACTTTAGCAAAGTCCAATATCTAAATTTACTTAACGAATTAACATATTTAAAAGTTTTGAAAGCAAAAGAAAAGAAAAATACTAAGCTATTTATACTCAATAAGTCTAAGTGGGATCTAATCTAGGTAATTATTTAAGGAATTTAAGAAATTATGTACTATTTCCAAGAGATTAGGATAATATACAATTTTAAAAAACCTGTTTAATGTATCTGTTGATTGATACAATTTTAAGAAGATTAGCAGGGAGTGGAGAATTAAATAGATATTCTAGGTAAAAATTATACATATAAGATAAAGTGGCAAAAATATTGGGCACTATTCTTTTTACAAAACACTTTATTAAAATATTACAAAACACTCTATCAAAACAATGCAAACCACTGTTTTAACAATTGCAATATCTGGTAAATATGTTATAATAAGATTGTGATAAGGAGTGAGGCATATTATGAGTAGAAGTTACTTACCTAGAATAGTAGATAAAGAATTGGAAGATTATTTAGAGGCATTTGGTGCAGTATTAATTACTGGACCTAAATGGTGCGGTAAAACGACCAGCGCATCACAAAAAGCAAAAAGTATCTTGAAACTACAGGATCCAGATAAAACGCTTGGCTATTTAATGACAGCGGAAACGAAACCTACATTACTTCTTGAGGGAGAAAAACCACGATTGATTGATGAATGGCAAATGGCACCAGTATTATGGGATGCAGTAAGAACATCTGTGGACGATATTGGTGAGGAAGGGTTATATATTTTAACTGGTTCAACAGCAGTTGATGAATCAAAAATTATGCATTCTGGCACTGGTAGAATAGCGCGGCTTAAAATGCTTCCTATGAGTTTATATGAGTCCGAGGAATCAAGTGGAACAATATCTCTAATTAGTCTTTTTAATGATGACAAGTATAATATTGATGGGAAACGATCCGATTTGACAATAGAGAATCTTGTTTTTGCTGCATGTAGAGGCGGATGGCCATCTAGTTTAGGAAAGAAAAGCGATAGAGCGAAATTGTTGGTTGCTTCAGCTTATGTTGACAACATTATCGAAAGTGATGTTTCGAGTATAGATGGGATAAGTAGAGACCCCATTAAGGTTAGAAGTTTACTTAGATCATATGCTAGAAATATAGGAACTACAGCAACCAATAAAACAATTTTAAGGGATATAAATGCAAATACAAATCTTTCTGAAGCTGCATTTTATGATTATGTAAAGGCATTGAATCGACTATTTGTTATTGATGATATTCCTGCTTGGAATCCATCCATTCGTTCGAAGACATCTATTCGTAGTTTAAATAAGAAAATGTTTATTGATCCATCAATTATGACAGCAGCCTTAGGACTAACACCTTCCGTATTGTTACAGGATTTCAATACGTTTGGATTTATCTTTGAAAACTTGTGTATAAGGGATTTAAAAGTTTATGCAATGTCTTTAGGGGCGGAAATTTCTTATTATCGTGATAGAATGGATCTAGAAGTTGATGCAGTTTTACACTTACAGGATGGCAGATTTGCTTTGATCGAGTTCAAACTAGGAAGCAATCAAATTGAACAGGGGGCAAAACATCTTCTAGAAGTTGTAACTCTAATTAAAAAGGCAAATAAGACAAAAAAAGGTTTGTCATTAAGAGAACCAAATTTACTTATAATTATAACAGGTGGTGATTTGGCATACACTCGTGAAGATGGAGTGAAAATCATCCCTATTGGGTGTTTGAAGAATTAATTACTAATGATTTATAGTGGAATATTTGATTTGAGCAGTATACAAGGAAGGGAGTAGGTCTTTATATGGAAATGAAAACAATCTACGAGTTTTATGCAAAGTTACATGATTTCAAACCAGCGATATGGCGTAGGATTAGAGTAGTTAATACAATGACAGTCGCAGAGTTTGCGTATGTAATTTTGACATTGTTTGAGATGCAGGCAAGCCATTTATTTAAAGTACAGGTTCCAAAAGGCGAATTGTTGATGAATGCATTGCAATCAAAAGAAGGGAAACATTTTGATTTTTTGGAATTCAAGAAGAAATATCCCGAAGTTGATAAGATATGTAACACCTATGAACTCCTTGATTTTATTGACCAAGATTTTGTTCCTCAGAAACCAAATATCATGGTTCATAATGTTGCCAAATCCAAGTTAAGTCATGCTGTGTCTATGATTTCTGAAACGATGCAGTTATGGTATGATTTTGGAGATGATTGGGTGATTGATATTAAGTTAGAAAAAATTTATAAACAATCAATGACAGAGGTATCATTATTTCCAAAAGTCATGGATGGAGAAGGATATGGTATCATCGAAGACTGTGGAGGCGTTGATGGATTAACTGATTTAGTAAAAGCATTTAAGAACAAAAACTCCAAGAAATATAAGGATTATCAATCTTGGTTAAACATTGATGATTTTGATATATTTAAGTTTGATCTAAATGACTTGAATAATAGATTGCAAGTAATTCCGAAGATTTACAAACGTAGTTATGAAAAAAAAGCATCTCCAACAATATCAGAAATAGATTATATTGAACGAAGATATTGATAAGTAATAGAAAAGACCTGAAATATTTTAAGAAGACAATGGATTCATATTTAATAGTGTCGATAATGAATAAAGAGAATCATTGAAACCATTCTAATCTAGAAAAAAAATTAACATTAAGAATAAGCAATTATCGAACATAATTAAGATAGTGTCTTCATATAAATTGATAACTATTCAAAGAATTGGTAAAAACAGTTTCTTCCATATCAATGATTACCATTTCAAATACAGAAATCCTTATTCAACAAATAGATATATTTGGAGATATCTATGATGAGTTTATTATCGAAGTTAAAGAATAATCTAAAGATCAAAGAGTATGGAAAAGTTAAAAGCAATCCCTATATATTAGGGTTGCTTTTTTTTGCAAAATGCACTTGTAAATGTAACACGATTGTGTTACAATTTATAG
>CAZHSG010000076.1:0-3247 GCA_964535005.1 uncultured Candidatus Izemoplasmatales bacterium | reverse complement strand
CCCAAGATGGTGCGAATCAAATTGAAACACACTTACTTAAGTTACTTGAAAAACACAATCTTACTAAAGTTATCGTTATTTTAGAATCTACTGGTGTCTACTCTGCTCACATTGCGACTTATCTATCTACTTCAAAATACTTAACTCTTTTTGAAATTAAAGTCTATATCATCAATCCTAAAATATCTAAGAATTATCGAAACAGTTTTGCCGATATGGACAAGACTGACCCTAAAGATGCTTATGTCCTAGCTGATATAGCTAGAGTCGGTAGATGTGATGAACTCACACCCTTCAAAGGCAGCCAGAGGCTGGCTTTGGAAAGACTCACTAGACATAGACTCCATATCGCTGAAAAACTTTCTAACGAGAAGGTTTATGCCCTAAACAACGTGTTTTTAAAGTTTTCTAACTTTGAAACTTTGTTCTCCAATAACTTCGGTGTAACTGCTGTTGATCTTCTATTAGAGTATAAATCTATAGATGATATTATTAATTCATCTTTAGAAGATTTAGCCGGTTTTCTTGCTAAATCTAGTAGAAATCGTTTTGATAGTTCTTTTGATATAGCTGCTAAAATCCAAAAAGCTGCTAGAGCTTCTTATAGACTAAATAAAACAGCTTATGATCCAATCAATATTTCGCTCGCTTCATCGATTAATGTTATTAGATGTTATCAAGATGAACTGAAATCAATTGATAAAGCTATCATTAATCAAGTTGCTGGTTTTAATCATAATCACTACCTGGGTTTAACTTCTATACCTGGTATTGGTAAAGTTTATGCCGCCGGCATTTTAGCTGAAATTGCTGATATTAATCAATTTGATTCTCACTCCGCTTTAACTAAATATGCTGGTATCACTTGGCGTAAAAATCAATCTGGCAAATACACCGCTGATGAAACTTATATGACTAAAACAGGTAATAAGTATTTACGTTACTTTATATTTGAAGCTGCCAATATGGCAAGAATCAATATTCCTGAATATCGTGACTTTTATCATAAAAAATTTAATGAAGTTACAACGCATCAACACAAACGTGCACTCGCCTTAACTGCTAGAAAACTTGTTCGTCTTATCTATGGTTTGTTGAGTACCAATAGACTTTATAAGTAAAATCCGAATTCTTTAAAAACCCAATCAATCCTTTTTTAAGTATGTCCTGATATTAAGATTCTAATCACTTTTTAGTGATTTTTTATATTTTTAGTCCTTGACATACTTACCGGTTGCTTTTTGATAGTGCGTCTATCATTTATAAAGTAATTCTATCATTTATTGTAAGCGGTGTCAATGATTACCTAATAATTAATGAAAGTATTTACATAAACTTCCTAAGTGATAATATTACAAAAATATGATATACTAACAACGTAATTTTTAAGAAGGAGGATTATAATGTTAGAATATTTAGGATATCTCGCTTCTGTTATAGTTTTAGTATCATTATTAATGAGTTCCGCAAAAAAACTAAGATGGATAAATTTAATGGGGTCATTAACTTTCGGTGTTTACGGTTTCTTAATAGGTGCACTCCCTGTTGCGTTATTAAACATCGCTACCACCTTTATTAATATCTACTACTTATATAAGATGTATAATACAAAGGATTACTTTAAAACTCTTCCAATTGATAAAGATTCAGTATATCTAAAACATTTCTTGAAGTTTTATAAAGATGACATCGAAAAATTCTTTTCAACACATGAAATTGATGTTGATAACTCAGATATTAGTTTCTATATTTTAAGAAACGTAGTACCTGCAGGATTTTTTGTGGCTAATAAATACAATGAAAACACCTTGAGAATTGATTTTGATTATGTTATTCCGACCTATCGGGATTCACAAATCGGTAAATATATTTTTAAAAATAAAAAAGATATATTTTTAAGTAAAGGCTATAACAATCTTATAACTTTTACCGAAAGCGAAAAACATGAAAAATACCTGATGAAGATGGGCTTTAATAAAGTTGAATCTGAATCTACTGAAACGAAGTTCTGTTACAAAATCGAAATTGCATAAAAAAATATGATGACCTAAAATAGGCCATCATTTTTTATTTTATTTAATTGTTAAGCGGCTACTGTGGTTGTTGGTACTTCAGTAGTAGGCGCTTCAGTTGTTGGTGCTTCAGTCGTTACAACAGGTACTGTTGTTGTAATTGGTGAATGATCTTCTATTAATACCATTGTAATATCTGATTGGAAATCAGCAATTGGATTAATATATAGATAATAAGTTCCACCTTCAACGATTGTAAATTGACCAATATACAAATCAACGATTGTCATTTCAATCATAGTTTTTGATTCATCATAACCATCATAAAGTAAAGCAGTAAATTTACTAGCCATAGCTGATTCAAATCCGTAGATACCAGGTACTAAGTCTAATTTAACCCAGCCATTTTCACCTGAAACTGCAGGATAGTTTACAACTTCATCATGCATGTAAGCTCTTCTTGCTAAAGCGATATTATCAACAGCTACCATTTGGTATTCTGCAGAAAATATATCTGGGAATGCAAAGTCTACAGGGATTTTTACAACAGTATGATTTGTTAATGAGAATGTAACAGTAGATTCATCATCAAATACGATTTGATAATTATCTACAACTGCATTTACATCAATTGTTGAATCAACAGAATCAAACGTGATTATAAGATGTGCAACTACGTCGTTAAGTGATTCTAAACTGTCATCAAAAACTTTTAACTCATCAATGAAATCACCAATAGCTTCTAGATTAACAGCTTGAGTTAATACAACATCAAATTCATAAGTACGATCGCCGGTTTTATTTTCGTTTTGAATGTCTTCATAACTAAAGTTGTCATTCAAGAAATTAGCGTCAGTATTACCATCATACCTGTCTTCTTCAGCAGGGATTGTAGGTGTAACAACATCATCAACTATTAAATACTCAACATATAAGTCTTCAGCGTCTTCATAGAGACTAACTCTATTTAATCCTTTTAGATTTTGTTCTACATATAAAAAATCTGAATCTTGATCAAACATAAAGTATACTCTTGTATCTTGAGGCACAATTGTTTCAATATTAGTATCTGAAATCGCTAATTGTGTTTCAGTTAAAACTGTATATCGAGTTGCTGTATTGTAAACCTCTGAAAATTCGTTATATTCTGTGTAAAATCCTTTAACAGCATTTAGTGTTGATAGAATATCACAACTAACAAATGTCATAAATACTACCATTAATAACGAAAATGT
>CAZHSG010000075.1:0-3299 GCA_964535005.1 uncultured Candidatus Izemoplasmatales bacterium | reverse complement strand
AACTTGTAAAAAATGCGGTAAACAACTACAAAAAGATGAAAAAAGCATTTGTAAAAAATGCTTATCTAACATTGCTCTTAAAACTCAAAACGTTAGTAAGATTACCCCATTACAAATCTTGCCGAAGTCTATGATGCATTATAAGATTCAAAATATGAATCAATTGTATGTGAAGAATAAGCAAAAATATCTTGCAAGGGTGCCATCTTCAAGACCATCTGCTGCAAATATAAAACAATTTCTTTTAGACTTTCCTAATTCAGTTAACGTAATAAAGGGAATTATAAAATTCAAATATAGACAAAAATTAGATGAGATTGAATTAAATGATTTTTCATATGAAGAAATTTTCATGCTGAGACATAAAATAGACTGGAAATATTTTTCTACTCATTTTGAAAATAAATACCCCGAAAATTTAGTTAATTATATTCAGTTTATTAATTGGGATAAAGCAAACAGAACTAATCTTTCAGAAGAATATATCATGTTTTTCTCTCAATATCTAGACTTAAGTAAACTCTATCCAAGGGTTTTAACACCTAGATTAATGGAATATTTTGAGAGCAAACTGGATTGGAAATATATATCCCAAATAAAACTTAATGATGACATTATCAATAAGTATCGCGATAAATTAGATTGGGACGTTTTGCTGGTAAACAACAGGCTATCTTCGGAAATGATAATAGCAAATGAGGATAGAATTAATTTCAAATATTTGTCAGTATTATATAAAGAATTTGAAGAAATTATCTATAAAAAGTATCACGATAGGTTAGATTGGGGAGCTTTAGACTTGTCAAATCCTATAGTTCCTATTAATTTAATATATGAATATATAGATCAACTTAATTGGGAAACGATGGTATTTCGCCCTAATTTACCTGATAAATTTATTTTAGAGCACACTGATGATTATACCAGTACTCGACCGTTCTATGATTTTAAAATGCTTGAGAAATTTATGAAAATTTTGAACAAAATTGATCTCGGTATCTACTACCCAAAAGAAGGCAAAGTACCTAAAAATTATACTGGGCGTGGAGACTATTTTATTTATAGGTTATTTGTGAAGTTATATGAGGTAAATCTAATCTTGCTTGATGAGACAGGAATAGTTATAAACGTAAGTGGACTTTGTGCGGCAGATTATTTTAATCATTCTCCATATAGTTTATATAAAATTACACCAGAAAATAACATATACGTTTTAGATCGTGATCATAAAGTTGTAGATACTGTTATCCAGTGGCATCCAACTTATCCACAGCATCAAAAATATAATAAAATACAGCTGGATTTTTACCATATAGCTATACTACTTATTAATGATGTTGATGAATATACTCAAGTCGTTCATCTCTTAGTTGAAATGGTGCAAAAGAAAAACAGTGATTATGATCGATTTGAAGCATTCGAATTTCTTGAAGAAATTGTTAAGCTATACTTTGATTGGACCACTAGCGAATCATATATTTGGATAAAATTATTAAATTATAGATAAAAGTGAAAATGAAAATTCGTTTTCATTTTTTTATTAGAATAGGGTTGCATAGTTAACTTTTGTTGTGATGGAATATTTTATAAACATATATAATAATATTGATAGAACAAGAAGAAGTGTAGTGAGTTTAATATACTAGAAAGGATGATTAAATGAGTGTTGTAATAGGAATTGTAGATAATGAATGTGTGGTTATGGCGAGTGATTCTCAAATAACAATAAGCGGAGTAAAGAAAACATCTAAATTAAAGAGCAATTATAAGATATGGCATCCAAATGAGAAGAAGGATATATTGATTGGTACTACCGGAGATGTGAGGGAGATGAATATTGCAAAATATGTTGATGATTTGATTGATGAGCTTAAATATTTAAAAAATGAAATAGACATGAAATACATAAGCAAAGATCTAATTAAAAAATTGCTAACTGCTCTAAAAGAGGCTAATGTTATATCAAGTAAAGACAATGTTCTAGCTATGAATAATAATTATCTAGTTGCGAATCAAAACAAACTATATCAAATATCCCCAAATGGAGCAGTTATAGAAATAGATAAATATACTGCCATAGGAAGTGGTGGAAATGAAGCCCTTGCAAGTTTAAAAAATAGTGTAGGAAAGTCAGCGATTGAGAGAATAAAGCTAGCGATGGATGCCTCTAGTAGTAATGATATATATGTTGATTATCCATTGATAATTAGCAAAACAAATACATTAGATTTTTCTGTCATAGGAGGCGTGGGACATATAAAAACGAAGGAGTGAGAACTATGGACCATTACTAAAATATATAATAAAAACAGAAATACAAAAAAATATAACAATCAAACTAACAAGAAACATCATTATCCTCAAAAGTATAAACATAAAAATAATAAATCAGATTAAATATCTGGTTTTTTTGATGGAAAATATTGAGAAGGAAAGAAAGGAATATAAAATGTTGAATCAAGTGATAATTGTAGGGAAAATAATTGAACAACCTACATTAATAAAATTAGACAATGGAAATAGTAAAACAGAAGTTAAGCTATCGATACCTAGAGTGACTAAGGACGAAGAAAGTAGAGATATAGTTTCAGATATCCTAGTTTGCACTTTTAGAGATGAAATTGCTGAGAATGTAGTGGAATACTGCAAAAAAGGAACAACGGTTGGGTTAAAGGCAAGACTTGAAAGCAAAGAGATACTATGTTTAGATAAAACAACACAGTTTTGCTCGATAATAGTTGGAGAAAAAGTAACTTATATAAACGTCAAAAAAGAAGACTGAAAAGGAGGAATATATGTATCAGAATAACAAGAGGTATCCAGCAAAGAAAAAGAATTATAACTCCCCATCAAAATATAACAAACCAAAGAATAATATGGTGACAACCCAAAACTTTTTCCAAGGAAATTTGGCACAACAAATGAACTTTGGCGGAAAAGATCACGATATATCTGGTTATGTTCAAAGAACATTAGTCATAAAAGACAGCCAAGGCAATGTACAGATAGCCAAAGAAAGACAATTCTTTAATTCAGGCAAAAATATAGGGAGGATAAAGATTAATGGACACGAGAGCGATTTTTAAAGCAGAAAATTATGAGTTCATGACTCTAAAGCTATTAAGAAAGAAAAGAAAGTGGCCATTTGAAAATCAAATTGCCAGTAAAGATATAGCTGGTAAATTGTTCCAAACATTGATTGGAGAAGAGGATAGAGAAACTTTATCGATAATTGGGTTAGATGTAGATAAATACATTAATAACTATGCAGTAGCACACGTTGGAACCCTATCAAAATC
>CAZHSG010000074.1:0-3841 GCA_964535005.1 uncultured Candidatus Izemoplasmatales bacterium | reverse complement strand
CATCAACAATAATCTCTACCGTGATTGGTCTTAGTGGATAGATACCTTTAAGTTCACCGGTAACTCTATCAAACTTAGGATAAACAAAAGCATTATCATTTAGCAACAATAAAGTAATTGTTTTATATAGAAAATCATAAGGGGTCATTACTTCATTTGGCTTATATTTCAAAAGAAAAGACAGTCGAGATTTTTTCTCAGTTACTGTCTTATCGCTTTCTGTTTTTATATATCTTGGTTTTAGCTTTGCACACTGGCTCGCTACTCTATCAATACATATCTTTACAACATCGCTCTTGGAAATATTTGTCCCAAATGGTGTATAAAAGGTATTTAGATTGCTTATTAATTGTAGTGCATCAAATGAGCCAGTTTTTTTCTTTCGTTTAAATAAAGACATTTAATCACTCCAAACAAAAAGGCAAAATTTTCTATTTGCCCTTTTTGTTATTTTCTTTTCTGATTGTTCCAATTTTTTTGTCACTACGTGTATCTCTACCGTCTTTATTTCTAATTGTTCCTAACGGTAACCCGTATTTTTTCTCAACATTTCCCACTTTAGCATCTGATCTAATTTTTCTAGCCAATTTTCTGTACCTCCTATTACATATTGTTTCACAAACTGTATTTAATGTCAAATGGATATATATAAATAATATTCTAAAAAATTATTTAACCATATTTTCATAGTCAATCTTAAATCTATTTAAAACAACATATGCAATAATCAGCGCTACGGTTCCATCAATTCGTTTATATTTTGAATTTAGTTTAGAAGGTTGTATGTTTCCATTCAAATCTACCTTAGCTTGAGTATTGGCTAGACACCATTTCATGATAGGATTGTTGTTATAGTTCACAAGATTATTTTTAAGGTCAGCTTCTAGGATTTTCATTGGTTCTGACAAAGAATATATTCCTTGCCGTACTTTATCCATATTGAATCCTAAGTCTTCCATCTCTTTTATCCAATACTGCGAATTCCAAGGATCATAACCAACCCATAGCGGTCTAATTCCATAAGTCTGAATCATCTTCATAAACCACTGAGTAACCAAACTAAAATCATTTTGATTTCCTTCGGTGAGTGTTACAAAACCTTTTTTAATCCATATATCATATGGAACATTATCTTCTTTGATTCTTCTCTCAACAACCTCACTCGGCATAAAGAAATGGGGAATAACATACTTCCTATTGCTATCTTTCTTTTGAATCACAAGAACTGCAGCAGTTAAGTCGGTTGTAGAGGATAAATCTACACCACCGATAGCATATGAGTCTCGCAAATCATTAACAGAATAAGTCTCTTCATTATTTAGATCATCATAAGTTAACCATGATCCTGAATCTGCTTGTTTGATATTAAAGTCTTTACATAGCATTGTTACTCTAGTAGATAAATCATGCTTTGATTTGTTCATCACATCTTCAAGATAATTATTTAGTTTGACAACTCCAAGACTGGGGTTGGACTTCTTCCAAGCAGAAGGATCGTCATATATTTCTTTTGTTGAGTCTTGAGTATAAAGCCAGGGCAATACTCTTTCATCATCAATTTCACCCTTCAACATCTTTCTAACATAATCTAATTTACTATCTAAAAAACCACCAACGGTTGTACCTTCTGTGGTTATGATAAATATTAAAGGTTCTTTCTTGGTTGATTGTGATTGCTTAATTGAATCATAGACTTTTGAATCTGTCATTTCATGAACTTCGTCAATACACCCAACTTCGATATTGTAACCATCTTTGTTTCTTGATTGTGCAGATAGTTTCTTAATCTTGTTTTTAGTCTTTGGAGAATAAATGTGATAGATGTTTTTCTTGCTTCTTGTATCCTTTGATAAAGCAGGAGATTGCTCTCTCATATTGTTAATTTCTTCAAAGAGAATGTTAGCTTGTTCCGTTGTGTTAGAGGCACAAATTATATCAACTCCACCTCTAGATAAAAAGAACTCTGCTATATCAATTCCTGCAACAAATGTAGTTTTACCATTTTTTCTAGCTACTAGTAAAATGACTTCATTAAATCTTCTTAAACCAGTATCAACCATTTTAAACCCGTAAGCTACTTGAATTATTACTTTTTCCCAAAGTTCAAGAATGAATGGCATACCGTTAAATGGTGACTTAGTGTGTTTGCAAAAGGTTTCTATAAAATCTATTCGTAGATTGCCTGGCTTTTCATCAAACATATATCTAGGATTATCTAAGTCCTGAATTAGTATATCTAATTCTTTTTTTAATTCCTTACCAACTAGGATATTTCCTGATTCAATTTCCTTATAATAGTTAATTAAATAGTTCATCAACTTGCTCTTTTAAGGAATTCATCAAATGCATCATCTCCATCATCAACTTGTGTACCTAGAATAGTATTGAGTGTTTTGATTACCGTTCCGTATGAGTTCACAAGTTTTGTATAATACTTAGCTGCTTCAGTTTGCCGTTGCATTCCTTTATTAGATATCTGAATAGCTCCATATTTTCTGATTTGCTCTTGTAGCTTATCTAGCTCTACTTTCATAAAAGCAGCTTGATATATTAAATTGTCCACTAACTCTTTCTTTGGTTCATGAACCAAAGAAAAAAGCGATTTTAATCGCTTGTATTCTATATTTAACATATTTACTATTTTTACACTCCCTAAAAAGGCAAATCATCTTCAACTCTTGAATCATATACTCTTTTTACTTTACAAAAATTGTCACTTACATACTTAACAAAGCTTTCTAAATATTCTAAGTAAACATTTTTGATATTTTGATAAGTATCTACTAAATCATTATACGCAGATATATCAATTCCTTGTTCTTGCTCTATATATTCATATCCCAGATTTGAAAAAATGTCACTAATATCAATACTATTATGAAAAATGTACTGATTCTTTTTATCTGAGATAACATCTAAGAATTCAACAATATCCTGAAAATCTGGATTTCTATCTAAAGTGAAATTATTACCAATAAAATCCTCTTCAAAAGGTCCACCATCTACAGTACACATAAAAAAACTATTTACAATTTCTCTATATTCACCAATAGCTTGATTAGATAATTTCTTAAATGGTTCCTTTGTTGAAGAAATGATTGGCACTTCTTCATCTTTTAAAGTATCAGAATCATTACTATGTTCTTTGATGAAATCAATACTACTAACAATGTCTAATTCTTTTTGTGGGCATCCTTCTAAAAACTCATTTACTAAACTCTCTTGATGGCGTTTGATAAATCCCTTATCGTTTGTAACAAATATATATTTTTCATAATCAGCATCTTTTCCAAAATTCAGTACAGACATCCATATCAATGTATCTTTAAATCCTTTATCCGATGTTCCTTCTTGGTTAAAAAAAGGTGGTTTTTTAAATCTTACTCTACACATTAAATCATCATACATTTGCTCCTTAGAATATCCAAAGATAATATTATCCCCAAAGTAGTGTTTAAAATATTTGGAAATTTTTTTTGAACTATCTTTGAAAACCACTTCTAAATCAATTATATTATTTAGTTTAAAGTACCTTTCATTCAAAAAACTATCCACGATTTGTGAGTATTTATCATACATTTGCTTTAATTTTCTATCATTTATTGCTTTTATTTCATTGATGACAATATCAGTAACAAAATAGTCCTCATCACTATTTTTGTTATTGAATAAGTATTCAAAATCTTTATTCTCTATTAGAAAATTAGCATCAAATATAACACAGACATTCATGGGATTCACCTCAAAAGAAATTATAACATTGCTATAGCTAAATTACAATCTCCTAACGAAATTATATATTTTCAAAATTATCACCTTGCGTTTTTTGGTTGCCCACCTA
>CAZHSG010000073.1:0-4148 GCA_964535005.1 uncultured Candidatus Izemoplasmatales bacterium | reverse complement strand
TATAAAAATAAAACACTAAGCCAACTTAATGACTTAGTGTTTTTTATAGTATACTCTTGATTCATAAGGTTCCAAAGTAAGCTTAATTGATTTTTTATAGTTGCATAATATCAACTTGTAATCATCGTAATTATTCTTTTTAAGTTCATACGCTTTGTCTGTAAAGTTACATATGATAACTAACTCCTCTTTAGAAGTGCAGCGTCTATAACTATATAGTTTTTTGTTTCTAAAAGCTATGTCCTTATAATTTCCATAACTAATAACATCAAATTGTTTTCTCAGGGCAATAATCTTTTTGTAGTAATTATAAATTGAGTCTGGATTAGCCTTAGATTCTTTAACGTTAATATCCTTATAATTTGGATTAACTTTAATCCAAGGACTTTGTTTTGAGAAACCTGCGTGGGTTTCAGAACTCCATTGCATAGGGGTTCTTGCATTGTCTCTTGACATCATTTTAATTTTCTTCATCATTCGCTTATGACTCATTAATAGTTTGCGGCCTAATTTATAGATATTATGTGTTTCGATATCCTTATAATCATTAAGCTTTTCAAAACTAACATTGGTCATACCTATCTCTTGACCTTGATAGATAAAAGGGGTTCCTTGTTGGAAATATAGCATGGTTGCTAGCATAGTAGCTGATTCATATCTATGGTCTAAAGAACCGAATCTATTTATACTTCTAGATTGATCATGATTTTCCAAATATAGCGTGTTCCAGCCTTTTCCATTTAATTGGTTCTGCCATTTAGATAGAGGCTTCTTTAAGTTCATTGGTTTGAATTTTTTCATGAACCATTTGACATAATGGTTATCAGCTGCCATGTGGTCAAATTGAAATACCATATCCAATTCTTTACGTTTTGGCGAAGTTAATAACACAGCATCTTCAGGTGAAACGAAAGCAGTTTCTCCTACGGTAAAACAGTCATACTTTGATAGAACATCCCTATTAATCTCATGAAGATATTTGTGTAGATTAGGATGGCTAAGGTAATGCTCTTTACCTCTTAAAATAAATGAAAACTTTCCTCTAGGATGACTATTATCTTTGGCTATAATATTTATGACATCACATCTAAATCCATTGACACCTAAATCTAACCAATATTTAATAATTGCTTTTACTTCATCTCTAACATTTTTGTTGTCCCAGTTTAAATCTGGTTGCCCCTTTGCAAAAAGATGTAAATAATACTGACCTCTTTCTTCATTATAGGTCCATGCTTCACCACCGAAAAATGAAGACCAATTAATTTTCTTATCTTCCCAATGATAATAATCTGTATATTTACCTTCTCTTTTACAAGATTTCTTAAACCACTCATGTTCATTCGAAGTATGGTTTACAACTAAATCCATTACTAATTTGATTTTAGCTTTATGAAGTTCTTTAATTAGCAGTTTCATATCTGCTAATTTCCCGAAGTCTTCAGCGATATCTCTATAGTCTGATATATCATAACCATTGTCTTCCATAGGTGATTTATATACGGGTGATAACCAGATAATACTCACTCCTAAATCCTTAAGATAAGGGATTTTTTTTATTATCCCTTGTAAATCACCAATTCCATCATTATTGTGATCATAGAAACTTCGAGGATATATTTGATATACAAAACCTTCTTTGTACCAATTTTTATTCATATTAGTCCTTCCCAAACAAGTGTTTAATAGCTCTAATGTATTGTCTATTGATTAGTGCTAGTAAGAATTTCATTGTATGCATTTTGATTTGACCACCTGAGAAAAGAACCAAAGATCTAACTGGGTGTTCTTTAATACCCGTGGTTACCATCAATTTGAAATCCTCTGTTTGATTTTTCAAACTATTCTCAATTTCCTTAATAACTCTGTTTATGATGATTTTACCGATAAAAGTATGCTCAATATCTTCTAAATTGTTGTTTATTGTAAACGGCCTTTTATGTTGAATATGCTCAGCTTTAATTTCTTGTGAAACTAACTTCTCATAATCATTATTGTTGAATTCTAAGCCATTCTCAGCGTTATAAGAGCCTATTTCATTCCAAATGTTTGGAACAATTTCATTTCCTTGTTTAACTACTATAGGTGATTCAACTAAAATGTCTCTGGAATTTTTACAGATTTGTAGATTATAGGTTCCATCATCAGTAATAAAGCCATTTATACTTGGGTTATAGAAACCAAGGTCATCTAATTTAACTTTAAAACTAACAGTTTTAGTTTCAGATTTTTTAATCATTATTTTGTCGAATGCTAATAATTCTCTTTTTGGTCTAGGAGTAGCCGGATTTTTTGATTCGAAGAAAAGCAAAACAACTTCTTTACCAGAATACTTACTGTTATTAGTGACATCAACAGATAGTGTAATTGTATCTTTATTCGTCTTTAATGTTTTTTTGCTTAGTTTTAAGTTTGAGTATTCAAAATGAGAATAACTTAAACCATATCCAAATGGGAATAGTACTTCCTTATTAACTGTTTGATAGTATCTATATCCAACATAAATGCTTTCTTGATAAAAGACATTATTATTTCCTTTTGCAAAATAATTATTAACTGGTATATCACTCACTCTTTTTGGAAAAGATTCCGCTAGTCTACCACTTGGATTAGCTTTACCAAACAATACCTTATCTACAGCTTGGCCAATGGCTTCTCCACCTAGGTAACAGTTTAATATAGCTTTAACATTACGTATGAAAGGCATAACTATTGGTGACCCAGTTTGAATTAGTAAAACAATGTTAGGATTAACTTTAGAGATTTGACTTATAAGAAACTCTTGATTTTTAGGCATAGATAGATGTTTTCTATCAAAACCTTCAGATTCAAATTCATTAGTCAGCCCACAAACTATTACTATTTTGTCATATGATTCTGTTTTATTAATGGCTTCTTTAAGTAACTCACTGTTATTTTCTTTTAGTTTAGATTCATAGCCTTTAACATAATCAAGCTTTGGATGTTTGATTAGAGTTTCAAATATCGAATCAACCTTGAAGGAGTTTATATGACTAGATCCTCCACCTTGATATCTAGTTATTTCAGCCATTTCACCAATTAACAATACTTTGTCTTTTGATTTTAGAGGTAGTAAATCATCATCATTCTTTAGTAAAACTATAGATTCAACAGCGATGTCTCTAGCAATTAGATGATGTTTGTTTAAATCGACAGGTATTTCCTTTTGATTTCTAAATTTATTTACCATTTCTAGAATACGCCTACATGAAGCATCTAATACTTCCATGGTTAATTTACCTTGTTTATAGTCCTTAATTAAAGTATTAATCCCATAAATGTATCCAGGCATCTCTAAATCAAGTGTTGCGATCAATGCGTCAGTACGATTATTTACAGCGGTCCAGTCAGATACAATCACATTGTTAAAACCAAACTCATCTCTTAACATTTCTTTTAGGTGGTTGTGGTTTTCTGAAGCATATACTCCATCTATTTTATTGTATGAGCACATTACCATTTCTGGATCTAGTTTAATTAATTCTATAAAACTTTTGTAATATATCTCATATTTAGCGCGTATATCTACTATTGAGCTTGAGGTCATACGATAGGACTCTTGTGAGTTTAAAGCGTAGTGTTTTAAACAAACACCGATATTCTCTGCTTTCGCGCCTTTAATAAAACCTTCAGCCATTTTTGTTGTTAGTAATGGGTCTTCAGAGAAATACTCGAAATTACGTCCACAAAATGGATGTCTCTTAATATTAATCCCTGGCCCTAGAATTAGATTGACACCTTTTGATTTATACTCTTTTGCTATAGCATTACCCATTAGATATGAAACTTTAGGGTCAAATGAAGAAGCTAGAGTAACTAAGGAAGGATAACAGACAGATACTTCAGCTGGCTCGCTAATATCGTGACCTTCTCCAATAACTTTTCTTAAACCGTGAGGTCCATCTGCCATAAATAAAGAAGGAATATCTAATCTTTCGATATTCTTGGTTCTCCAAGCGTCTCTACCTACTAAAAGCGAACATTTTTCTTCAATAGTAAGTTTTTCAATTAATTTATCTATATTCATAAATACACCTCACTACTAATTATATCAAAAATACAATTAAGATACTTATATAAAATAAAAATAGCCAAATATATTGGCTATTTGGCGACTCGGAGAGGAC
>CAZHSG010000072.1:0-4175 GCA_964535005.1 uncultured Candidatus Izemoplasmatales bacterium | reverse complement strand
ATTAATCCTTGATCAAATAAAAGAATATTATAACTTTCGATAGTCGTTGAACTTTGCAATAGTACAGATTCAAGAATACTTTCAATATTTTTCTTTTGAGAGTATCTGATTCTTAATAGTTTTTTATTATTTTTTAAAACAAAATCGTTTTTGATAATATCATTTTCTCGGTACATCGTAATGTCACCATCATGAAAACCATGAAAATGTTGACGACCATCAAATTCAATGTAAATATCCAATTTTGGAATGTAGAAATCTATAAAAAGCGGTCTATTTCTTGAAGATCTTAAATTATCATACCATACTTCAGTTTCATAATCAACATCATTTAGTTTCAAGAAATTTTTAATTTTTTGAACTCCAACTGAATCACTGCCTGAACATTCAGGACACTTAATTTCAGTTTTAAGAGAATAACCAGCTTTACGTTTAAATTCTGTTTTGCACGTATTGCATTGTAATATCACATTATCCATAGTTGATATATAATCTGATAATACTGTAAACTCAGGATTCAATACTTTTAATTTTTCATGATACTCAATATCACTATATTTCGTAGATCTATGAGAACATTTTGGACATCTTGATAATACAGATTTACTCAAAAAGTTCTTAGGTAGTACATCCCACTCATGACCACACTTTAAATGGATCATTTTTATTTTTGTAGATGTATTTATATAGTCTCCAATAACATCATATTCACCATTTGTAAGGAGAATAACTTCATCAGTAAACATTTTAGTGTTCTTTTTTAGTTTCTTAGAACATTTTGGACATTTACTATCTGTAAGGATTTTATTTGGGGAGATATTTCGTATATGATTACACTTTTTACATTTAACAGTTATGGGTGTTTTATTATTAATATATTCATTACTAATAATTTCAAAATGATCACCATATTTGTTTTCTAATTTTGTCTTAAATTCTTTCATATTCATTCTTTTCATAAAATCACTCCTTCTAGTATAAGTACTTATTAGGAGTTTCGTTCTATAAAAAACTATTTCGTTCTATACTGTGCCTTAGCTGCTGATTGTCTTCGCCATTATGCGGTCAGGTTTCCCAGCAATTAAAGGAATTTCGATATGTTATTTCTAACATAAAGGGCAAATTTACCATATGAATTACGTTCTATAATAAGAATTGCATTTCTAAACCAAGTAACCATCAGCTCCCGTATCAGGAGCTTAAAGGAGTCTGTATCTATTTTATTATTTCTAAAGTCTCCGACAACCCTGAAGTCGTCAGGTGCAATAAGTGTGATTACCGAGTTATCATTACTCAATCCACCACCAACATCGCATGATAATATATAATTCACTTTTAAGTCTGGCTTTTCATAGAAATCCACAGAATAACCATTTACAAAAATTGAAGTAACTGGAGCTTTAACAAATCCAGCAATTTTTTCTAATTGGTCTTCTTTGAATACTGAGTCATCTGTAGAACGTGGCCAGTCAAGTAATAGTTCACGTTTAATTTTAGCCATATTTCCTTGCATTAAACGAGTTTGCGTTCTAAGCCATTTTTCACTTTTTCCAAGTTCTTTATATGAAAATTCTATATATAAGAAATCATTAGTTGAATTCTTTTCAATGTAATCATCAAGCTCCAAATCACTCATATCAAAACATTCAAGTCTCCAATTTGCAGCATTTTCTTTAAATCTATATGCATATCCACCGTGACGTGTATCTTTATTATTTGGTGTTGTTGTGATTGTAATTCCGTAAGGAACACCATTTGCTTTGGCACTGGCCTTCGCTGCAGACCATGCTGGTAGTGCTGCTTCATATACAATCCAGTTTCTGTTTAAGACGTTGTATTCAACTTAGAGCGTTAATCTAAATTCGTTCTCTTATGAACTGCTCATACTTTTATATGAGACTAGACTATATCATACCTTTCGGTACTTCCATTTCGATTTAAGGGATTCTCACCCACCACTTGGCCCTACTCCTGTTGCCGTTTTTTATGAGTTGGCTATAGGATAGTCGTTGAACGTTCCTCTTTCGAGGCTTCGCTGCGGATTGCCCAATCTTTTAGGTTTTTACCATCTCTAAGCCGTTACGCTTCGATTAACAGGTACTAAAAGCTCTAAGGGGATTCCCGCAATTAGAAAGTTTTTCAGTCAATAAGTTCTTTTTGTAGTTTCTTAAGTTCTTGATTGACTGGCGCATAGTATTTCTCTTTATGAAATTCAATCCCATCTTTTATGAAAAAGACTTCTGGGAAATTTTGAATATTAGTTAGTGTTAGATCCGAAAATAAATCTGATAATTTATTTAAATCAAAATTGTATGGGATTCTGATTAGATCTTTTTTAGTATCCTTGCAAAAATTGTTTTTCAATTGGTCATTTTTAGAGGTTCTTAAGAATGATTCTTCTTCAAAAGATGGTTCAAAATGTTGTAATCCATCTATTTCTATTAATATTTTTGAATTAACAAGTAATATATCAAATCTTTTTCTACCGATTTGTTTATATCTAATTTCTTTTCTAAAATAAATATTTTGATTGTTTAATACTTTAAATACAACTTTACTTTGTTTAGAAAATATAATTAAACTATTACATTTTGGGCATCTTGTTCCTTTGTTTAGAAAATTATCAAGTGTTACATTCCATTTATTTCCACATTTAGTATGAATCATTTCTACTGGTATTTTCATACTTTTATAATTACTTTCATTAGTAAGAATTTTATATTGATTTTTAGTTTCAAGTATAACTCTTTTAACTAGATCTTTATAAAGGTTTTTACATGTTTTCCCACAATATGAACATCCATATTTTAGTATTTCATTGATGTCTTTTGTGGTAATATGATTACATGCTTTATGTAATACCGTTGGTTTATTTTTAGAATAATATGCATATTCAGAGTTAGTCTGATCTAGCACTTCATACTCATTTGGATATTTATCATCTAATTTTTTCTGATAATCGTCTATTGAAAGTTTTACTCTATTAGCACAAAATTTACAGTCTTTTGCTTTTTTAAAATTAACATAAGATGTTGTATAAACATTATGGCAATCATTACATTCAACTGTAACATGTGAATTATCTTTCACTTCAATTACTTTTAATTTTGAAATGATGTTCTCTTGAACTTTTTCTTTTGTAAGAAACCAATTCTTTGATTTTTCTACTCTTTCTTTCTCTTTGTTTTCTCTTTTATTTTTTTTACAATTGCCACATAATGTAAGACCTTTATCTTTTCTTACAAATGTTCTTGCATTAATAGTAAAAGTAGTATCGCATGTACTACATTTAACTTGTATAGTATCTCTATTCTTTACATCTTCAACTTCAGATACTAAAATAAAATCATTTCCATACATTTCTAATATTCTTTTTTCATATTCTTGTTTAGTCATTTTATCTCACCTCATAATTATAATATATGTGTATAATTAATTGTTTAATAAAATTTAAACTAAAAGACCCGGGCAACACGCAAACTCATCAAAGTAGATATTGGAAGTTGTCATACCGCGGCCTAATTTCTCCGCTGACTCTTCACTAATTGCTGCTGGCATTGCTTTTAATGTATTATTTTTGTTATAGAATAACTTTTCCTCAATATTATCTCTGTCTTTATTGTGTTCTACAATATCAACTAACCATCTAGGCAGTCGTTCCTTTATATCTTTGAAACGTTTCAGTGCTTCTTTACTATCTTTGAACTCTTTATTTGAGTAAATTATGTTTGTATTTGTTGCAGCAAATAATAGAATCCAACTATCATATAGAATCTCACCAATAGTTTTACCATGCTGTCTAGGTAGAACGGTTATTTGATTTTTGTTCTTTGTTTTAACATATGATAATGATAAATTTCCAAGATTCATTTTGTATGGAATCCCTTCAATTTTCCCTGGCACTGGTATTCTAGTTACTTCTCTTAAATAATACCACAAGTTGTTTGTTACTTCATCAAATATCTGAATCTTTTGGCTATCAGTTAAATTAGGTGAATGTGGATCTACGCCTTGTAAATCTTCATTATAAAGTGTAAGCATAAATTTATTATTCTTCACATTTCGTTTTCTAAGTATAACTGAAGCCTTCAGGAACGATTTATTCTTCGTCTTTATATCAATCATAGTGTGACCTCCTCTGTTTGTTTCTCTTCATATAAATATTTGTTAAATAT
>CAZHSG010000071.1:0-4374 GCA_964535005.1 uncultured Candidatus Izemoplasmatales bacterium | reverse complement strand
ATTACTTATTTTAAAATTTTTTTACTTGACTTATCTTGAATAGTTGGCTCGTATACATTTAATTATACACATAAACGGTATATTTGTTTTGGTTTATTTAAAAAATATAATAATTATAGTATAATTTAACAATAGGAAGTGACACTATGGATGAAAGAGTAATAATTACAGAATTAAAAATGGATGTTTTAGATGGCCGCAAAAAAATAATCAGAGTTTTATTACCTAATGATTATTATGATACTAAAAAGACATATCCTGTATTGTATATGCATGATGGCCAAAACTTAATTGATAAATCACCCTACAGTAATTATTCATGGGATGTTCTAAAAACAGCTGATGAATACCATGAACTCACTAAGGGTTTAATCATTGTAGGTGTGGATAGTCACGTGACAAAAAGAATTATGGAATATTCACCTAGTTTTTCTTATAGAGTAAAAAAGTATATTCATAAAAGTGCAGGGGTCCTTCTAGAAGAAATTAGGCCAGAAGCTGACTTTTATGGTGAGTTTATTGTAAATCAACTAAAACCTTATATTGATTCTAACTATAGGGTTAAACCGAATAAAGAATTCACATTTATCGCAGGAAGTTCTTGCGGAGGAATAATATCAGCATATCTAGGATTAAAGTATCAAAATGTATTCTCAGTAATTGGAGCATTTTCACCAGCCTATGGATTAGTAAAAAAGGGTTTCTTCAATTTTGTTAGGAAGACAGAAATCCAAGATCACATTAAAATGTATCATGATATGGGAACAAAGGAAAATGGATATTTTAGTTTTTTGATGACAGGTCAACAAAATAAATTTCATAAAATAATTTTGAAGAAAATGAATGAAGAAAAAATTTGTAAAGTTGTAGATATTGGCGCTTTACACAATGAGTATTATTGGTCAATTAGGTTAAAAGATTTTTTAGAATTTTGTTTCAAAAAAGCATAAAAGAAAATACCTTGACTTATACTATGCTAGTAGTATAATAGGAGGCGGCGAAAAGAGGATAAAAAGTATGAAATTAGTAGTTTATGTTATGAATAAAACTGAATTGCTTGAGGAATTTTTACATGAGTTAAAAGATAACGAGATTAAGGGCGCGACAATTTTGAATTCAACAGGAATGGCAAGTAAATTGATTCAAAATGATGACATGGAATTTATTGGGTCATTAAAGACTTTGTTTGAAAATCCAAGAAAAGAATCTCATGTTATTTTAATTGCAGTACCAAAAGAAAAAGTAAGTACTGTTTTTAAAGTCATAGATAATGTTTGTGGAAGTTTAGAGGAACCTAACTCAGGGATTGCATTTACTCTATCTATTGACGAGATAAAGGGATGTACTATCTAGAGTGGATTTACAAGTATTATTTTATGCAGGAATTATCATCGCCACGGGTCTTCTATTTGGTAAGATAGCTAAATATTTACATTTGCCTAATGTTACTGGATATTTAGTAGGCGGACTACTAATAGGACCATCAATTTTTAATTTTGTTAAAGAATCAGCATTACCAGGACTTGAACTTGTATCGGTAGTTGCTCTAGGATTCATTGCCTTCTCTATTGGAAACGAATTAAAAATATCGTATTTTAAAAAAGTAGGAACAAAACCAATTGTTATAGCTGTATTAGAAGCAACATTGGCTGTAGTATTTGTTTTTGGTGCATTACTTATATATTATGCAATTACAAAACAATTTACAAATGAGAATATTAGATTCTCACTAGTATTAGCATCAATAGCCGCTGCGACTGCACCGGCAGCTACATTGATGGTCATTAGACAATACAAAGCCAAAGGAAAATTAACTGAAACTCTTATGAGCGTTGTTGCCATAGATGACTCTGTAGCTGTGCTGTTATTTGGAATTGGGATAGCGATAGCTAATTCAATGAATCCAAATATTGAGCATTCTTCAATGGTGATGCAAATTCTTCATCCGATGATTGAAATCATAACCTCGCTTGGAATTGGTGGATTAATCGGAGTAATTTTAGTGATGGGTTGTAAATGGTTTACTGGTAGAGGAAATCGCATTAGTTTGGTTGTAGCAGCGATATTTCTAACAATCTTCTTATCAGATAAATTAGGAGGATCATCAATCCTTGGTTGTATGACTTTGGGAGCGATATTTGCTAACTTCTCAAAAAAACATGAAGAAGTTAATGGATTGATATATTTTATTACACCGCCAGTTTATATAATGTTCTTTGTATTAAGTGGAGTTGAATTAAAACTATCAGTATTAGTTAGTGTTGGAGTAATCGGATTAATCTATGTAATATTTAGAATGACTGGAAAAATAATTGGAGCTAGGTTAGGTGGTATACTAACTCACTCAGACAAAAAAGTTTCTAAATATCTAGGATTCGCGTTAATACCTCAGGCCGGAGTAGCCATAGGTCTTAGTTTGATCGCAACCCAGGTTTTAAATCCTGAACTTGGAGCTCAAGTAAGGGCTATTATATTATCAGCTACTGTAATTTATGAGTTAGCTGGTCCAATAGTTACTAAATTAATTTTGATAAAAGCAGGAGAAATTAAAATAGCAGGTTAGAAGAAGTTGAATTTCAGCTTCTTTTTTTTTGGAAAAACCTTTTTAATATGTTAAAATCGTATATAGGAAATGGTGATTGTATGGAATATTTAAAAATTGGTAAAATTGTAAATACTAGAGGAATTAGAGGGGAACTTAAGATTAAGTCCTTTACTGATTTTCAAGAAGATAGATATAAAAAGGGAAACAAAGTATATATTAACTATAATAATCAGTATCTAGAATTTGAAGTATTGAGATATCGTAGCATCAGTAAGAATGATGTATTGTTGTTAAAAGATAACGAAGATATTAATCTAGTGGAAAAATATAAAGGCTGTGAAATATCAGTTATAGATGACAGTGAAATTACTCTTTATGAAGATGAATATCATATATCAGAGATTATTGGTTTAAAAGTAATCCAAGCTAAAAAAACTATAGGTAAAATAAATGGTGTAGTTAACTATCCTCAAGGTGATTATTTGGATATATTATTAGAGTCTGGAAAACATTCATTTGTGCCTTTTAGAGATGAATTTGTTCTAGAGGTAAACACTGATGAGGATTTTGTAGAGATTATTGATATGGAGGGACTTGTATGAAAATAACAGTGTTAACATTATTTCCAGAAATGTTTCCTGCTATCCTAGATAATTCAATTATTAAAAGAGCTAAAGCAAACAATCTTGTTGAGTTTGAAATCATCAATTTTCGTGATTTTTCAACTAATAAATACCATACGGTAGATGATACTCCTTATGGTGGTGGTGCAGGAATGGTATTGGCAGTTGAGCCAATCCATAATGCTTTAAAAAGTGTCGAAGGTTACGAAAACGCTTTGAAGATACTATTATCACCTCAAGGAAAGACCTATCATCAATCAGTAGCTAAGGAATTAGTGCAGAAGGAGCATTTGATACTAATTTGTGGTCATTATGAAGGGTTTGATGATAGAGTAAGAGAATTCATTGATATTGAATTATCAATCGGAGATTATGTGCTTACAGGTGGAGAAATAGCTGCGTTAACGATTATTGATTCAATAACCAGACTAATTCCAGGGGTATTAGGTTCAAAAGACTCCTATGAAAAAGACTCATTTTACGAAGACTCTTTAGATTACCCTCAATATACTAAACCTAGAGAATTTAACGGCTTAAAAGTACCCGATGTATTACTTAGTGGTAATCATCAAGAAATAGCCAAATGGCGTGATAAAATGAAGAAAAAAAGAACTCTAGAAAGAAGACCCGATTTACATAAGAAAAACTAGCCAAATAACAGAAAAAAATGTTTGATTTTATCCTGTTACTATGATATAATACATAACGCTGAAAAGAATTTATCTTATACTATGTTCCGCTGATCTCCAAGAGCATAGATTAAAAACAAAGGAGTTGACCAAAATGTCGCAGCAATTAATTAATGAAGTAGTAAAAGAATTTATCAGAACTGATATTCCAGTATTTCGTCCTGGAGATACTGTACAAGTATCAATCAAAATCGTAGAGGGAGAGCGTGAACGTATCCAAATCTTCGAAGGTCTTTGTATCAAAAAACAAAACGGTGGTATAGGAGAAACTTACACTATAAGAAAAATTTCTTATGGAGTAGGTGTTGAAAAAACATTCTTAGTAAATTCACCACTAGTAGCTAAAGTCGTTGTTAAACGTAGAGGTAAAGTAAGACGTGCTCATCTAGGTTACATTCGCGGATTATCTGCTAAAGCTTCAAGAATCAAAGAGAGACGATAAACCAAAAAGGGCAGAACTTGGAAGCCACTGAAAAAGTCTATGAGAAATCATAGGCTTTTTTTATGGTGTAATAGA
>CAZHSG010000070.1:0-4652 GCA_964535005.1 uncultured Candidatus Izemoplasmatales bacterium | reverse complement strand
TGTCTTGTCGTTACGGAATTTTACTCTATTTTCAACTAAATAATACGCAGTTTTACTCTTGTCATTATGGTGTTGCTTTTTCATAGCAGAGCATATTTTAAACATCTTTTGTTAAATACGACTAAAATGCAAACAGTCGTATTTTACTAATATTCTTGAATTTTATTAGGAATGATATTTAATTCTATAATCTCTTTCAAACTTCTTATACATGTTTCATAATCTACCATTTTATAGATAAACCTAGATGTAACATTATCATAATCATCTTTATAAACATTTTTATTTACTATTTCTTTTAATACATCATTAGGGTTGGCGCTAGGATTACAAGATTTATTATTTTTTCCAAATAGTTGTCTGTCTCTTACAACCTTAGGAATGATCTCTTTCATTAAATCTTTATCCAGTTTACCACTACCCCAAATCATATGAATGTCATATATGTGTCTAGAATAGCGATTATATTTACTATCTAGATGATAATCACAGATAGCAAATAATTTATCAACAAAAGTTCTTTCAACTGTTTGTATCATCATTTCAAACGGTTCTAGATTATATTTTTTAACTAATTCAGTTCGATTATTTTCTTCTAGGTATTTAGTGACATAATTACTTACAGCCATTTGTTCACAAGGATAAGGTCTATAGACCACTATAGTTTCTACAATAATATGAGGAACCATTTCAGTGTCAGCTTTAAATAGATTATCATATGCAACATGATATTCATTATGATCTCTTCCTGACTTTACTTCATCTTCATTTAAAAACTTCATATCAAGCATTTTAATTATTTCCAAAATGTGTTTTTTAAGTTTTTTTCTTTCACCTTGTGTAACTTTATTATTATTGAATTTAACTGCCAAATCAATGTCCTCTGAAAATCTATCTATTATACTATAACATTTAGATAAAGATGTTCCACCTTTAAAGACTATCTTTATATTTGATTCTATTTTCGCTAATTTTTCTAAAAACATAGATACATAATAATCTTTTTCAACTTGAAAACTCTCTAGCCCTAAATCATCAGCTGTTGCAGATAAAACTTGTCTAAAAACTTCCTTATTTTTGTGTAATAACATTGGCCCCTCCTATTTTATAAAATTTAACTTGTGTTTCAAGTGGATATGCAGATACAACTTCTTCTAGTTCATCCTCTGATAGTTCTATATTTGAAATGACTTTTAAAATTTTTGATGCAGATTGTTTTAAATCATACTCACTGTATCTATCATACTTATTCAACAAGTCCAAGACTTGCATTAATCTATAATTTTTTTCTGTAACCTTTACTCTTGGTGCATTAACGATTAATCTGTTATTTTTAAGCTTAATTTCTCTTTTCTTGTTTGATACAATATTAGAATATATTTCCTCTACACTTGCTGTTTGCGAAGTTAGTCCTAATTGATTGGCAAAGTTTATACCACTTCTATATCCAATTCTTTCATTATCTACTTTCAAGTATTTGTTTTCAATTACATCTGAAATCCAAACTGTTGCTTTACCTAAGATGCTTTTCTTATTTGGTAAAGCATAAACACCTTTTTTAATTTTTTCAATACTCCCTGTTTCTGTGAATCTTTTTAATATTGATCGGATTGTACTTTCACTTATATCAGGAAAAGCGCCATATAAATCCTTAATAAAGATTGGCGTATTCATATCATAGTTTTTATTGATATAGTTGTATATTATATCTTTTTTCTTTTGGTTTTTCATTTCACCACCACACTTCTTTTACATTAACAGTATATCATAGTATTCTTACTTTGCAACAACTTTTCTAACACTAACAGAAATGTCGTTGCATTTATTTTTGCAAATATATAGTAAAATAGTAGTATAGGAGTGATGTTTATGTGGAATGAAGCACTGAAAGCATTAAGAATCAATAAGTATTTAACGCAGAAAGATGTAGCTAAATTAGTTGGTGTAAACCAAACAACGTATGGTAGATATGAATTAGGGCAAATAGAACCTAACATTGAAACCATTATGAAGTTAGCAGATTACTATGGTGTTAGTATTGATTATTTACTTGGTAGAACAAAATACTCTCTACAGTTAAATAGAGAGTTGAAAAGTTTATTAACTGAACTCCAGGATGATATAGAACATATTAAAAAGGCTCTGTAAGGAGTTCTTCTTTACATTGGTATAGTGTTATGAGTTTAAATCAAAATAAAACGGCTATAATTAGCCGTTTTTTTATTATATCTTTATGAAATATCAGTTTAGACTTGTCTCCCTGTAGAGTACTTCTTAAAAGACTATACTAATAAATGACTTCTAAATGAAATTAACGGTTTTGGAGTCTGAAATATACAAGCATTAGTTATTTATATCCATGTGAACACACCCAAACCGTTAGGAAGTATAAAATATAGAATATTGGAACGTAAAGAATATATATAATCAAGAAGATTATTATCAATATCGTTTACTAGTATTTTTTCTAAACTCGCTTTCAGCTATATAGATTAAATGCTTTTTTTAGTTCTAACTAAAAATTAAAAAGTTTCAAATGATAATTATTATATTACCTGAAAATCTTCACTTAAAAAATCTAGATTAGTAAAATTTGCTTATTCACCATGATAAATCATTCGATTATATACATGTTTAAATCCCATCTTCTCATATAATTTTTTGGCATTTCTATTGTCTAAGTCCACATGTAAAGATAGTTTTCCATCTGTAATATCCACAGCACGTTTAATTAATTCTGTCCCGATTCCTCTACCTTTATTGTCTTTACTCGTTCCAATATATGCTAGATGAAATGTTGGAAAGAAGTTATCAAATTGTGTGTTAACTATAATACACACACCTAATATTGTTTCATTCTGTTTAGCTATTAAAATAAATCCTTTTTCTATTGCGTTATTTAGTGCATCATTCATTTCAATGAATGGATCAGAATATTCTGCTAAGTATGTATTAGCAATCATCAAAATCTCATTTTTAGTGTGCAGTTGAAAGTCAATAATATGTTCAATATCCGTCCGACTTCTTGCATCATCTAAAATAATAATATGAGTGCCGTTTTCCACATTCCCACTTTTTACTTGAGATAAAAATGCAGCTAAAGGATATACATTCTCAAATGATACTTTGATTTGCTCAACATATCGCAACAATTTTTTCGCTTCTTTTAGTTCTTCTTCATTAACAGTAATTGTTTTTCCATAGCTTTCCTTTAGTGCTAAATTAGAATAATCAAGCAAACTTTGATTTGTTTGCATATATGAGACAATATCCTGCCCAAGAGATTCCGTTTTTAAAACAGTTTTAGCTTTTATTCCACAATATATCTTAGGAAAAGATCTTTCTTTTTCAATCCACTCTCTTAAGAATGCATTGTACATGCTAGTCAATGTGTACCCATGACTAAATTGTGTATTTATAGTGTCAATCTTCTCTTTTTTATTAATAATTTCTTTAGTTAATTCTTCGAGCGCCATCAAAGAAATGTTATTATTGGTATAACCCTCTACAGCAAGATAATAGTTATTTTTTTTTGATAGAAGTTGCATGAAATCCATTTTATTAAATTTATCTTGTTTTCTTGCATCTAATATTGAACTACGATCAAAACGAAATGTTTTCCATGTCTCATGGATAAACCTTGGAATGATTATCTTCAAATCATTTTTGTGTGCAAAATATTCAACTGCTTTTATATATGCATTTGTTCCATCTACAAAAATGGTAGTTTTTTTATGAGCTATAGCGTCTTTACATAACACTTCAGCTATTCGATCATTTTTATGATGAGTTGGGTTAGCCCCTTCTAATTTAATATAGATTTGTTTGATTTGTAATTTCTTTTCTAGATTGATCGCCCTTAGTAATGGTGTTCTTCCTGAAAATTTCATCTAAATCACCCTTTCTTTCTAATTCTATTAAAAAAACATAATAGATATTATATTATCTAATATGTCTATTTTAAGGTTATACTTTCTGTGAGGTTATTTTAATAAATTAATTAGTTCAGCTTTTTTTAGCGTTGAGTATCCTTCAAGTTCACGGTTTTTTCGCAAGAGATTAAGTACAACAACTGTCATTAATTTTAAATCTTTAACTTTCACTTTTTTTCAGTTTCTTCAGCTACTTCATGTTCACTTGTAACCTTAGGTTTTGTAGGTTGTTTAATATCAGCAGCAGTTTGAGGCACCTCATCAATTTTTGAATTGAACCCAATTAGTTGTCCGGGATGTGTGCCCGGTATAATGCTTATAGGATTAATAGGTAATACCTTTTTATTCTTATTAAGATTCTTTTCTCTTTGATTTTGCTTCTTCTTGAATGGCCACATAATTATGCTTCCTTTCATAAATCAAGTACTGTATATATCTATATTATACCTCAAAAATCAGTTTTTTTCAAGTTACTCCTTTGACTGGATAGTGTAATGCGCTTCTTCTTTTAAGTGAAAATTTATGATATTTCAGTTTATATATTAAACTAAATATTTAGAGGCAGATTTTATAAATAGCATTACCAGTTTTAAGTTACGTTGTCTAAATGATAATTTATATAATATATTTATTCTTATTTTTAGAGTATTCAAGAGAGAGAAAAGGATTTTCAGTCGTTTCATGCACGTTTTTTGGTATAACTCCAATTCATTCGTCGAA
>CAZHSG010000069.1:0-4759 GCA_964535005.1 uncultured Candidatus Izemoplasmatales bacterium | reverse complement strand
ATTGTATTATAACAAAAAAGATGAGTTATGAAACAAAAAGATTACTGTAAAGGTTTTCAATGATGAGATTAAATTATTTACATTGTCTATATTTGGTAGTATAATATTACTACACAAAGTGAGGTAATATTATGAGAATGGTAGACATTATAGAGAAAAAAAGAATGGATATAGCAAATACCCAAACTGAAATTGAGTTTGTTATTGATGGCTATGTTAAAGGAAATATACCAGATTACCAAGTTAGCGCTTGGTTAATGGCTATCTACTTTCAAGGCATGAGCGAAGACGAAGCATTTTATTTGACTAAAGCTATGCTGTATAGTGGAGATATAATTGATTTAAGCATGATAGATGGAATTAAAGTTGATAAACATTCAACTGGTGGTGTTGGAGACAAAACTACATTAATCCTTGGTCCATTAGTTGCTTCTCTAGGAGCGAAACTTGCTAAACTTTCTGGTAGAGGCCTTGGTCACACTGGTGGTACACTAGATAAAATGGAATCAGTACCGGGATTAAGCATAACTATTCCTGAAGATAAATTTATCAAACAAGTGAATGATATAAACATTGCAGTTGCTGGTCAAACAAAGAAACTAGTACCTGCAGACAAACTATTATATGCGCTAAGAGATGTTACTGGAACAGTACCATCTATCCCTTTAATAGCTTCAAGCATCATGTCTAAGAAACTAGCTAGCGGTGCTGATGTAATATGTTTAGATGTTAAAATCGGTGATGGTGCTTTTATGAAAACCATGGAAGATGCAGAAGAACTATCAAGAATTATGGTTTCTATAGGTAATGCTTTTGGTAAGAAAGTAACGGCTTTTATAACTAACATGGATCAACCATTAGGGCTAGCTGTTGGAAATCGCTTGGAAATACTGGAAGTTATTAATACATTAAAAGGTAATGGCCCTAAAGATTTAGAAAACCTATGTGTAGATATAGCTTCATATATGATTTATTATGCTAAGAAAGCTGATTCTGTAGAAGCAGCTAAGAAGTTAGCGTTAGAACAACTTAACAATGGTGAAGCATTAGCTAAGTTTTACCAATTTATTAAGGCACAAGGAGCTGAAAATATTGATTTAGATAATTTCATTAAAGTTGATGAAGTTGTTCCATATTTAGCTAAGAAAAATGGACACATCAAACAGATAAAAGCTTTAAATATTGGTTTAGCGTCTATGAAACTTGGTGGCGGTAGAGAAACCAAGGATGATAACATTGATCCAAATGTAGGTATAGTACTTACAAAGAAAGTTGGAGATCTAGTCAAATCAGGTGATGTTTTACTCCAAATTTACCGCAACAAGCCTTTAACTGATGATATTATCAAACTATTGAATGATGCATATATTATAGTTGATGAAGTAATTGAAACACCAGAAACTATTCAAAAAATAATCGGGTAATATTGATTGTTAATTTGATAGCATAGTGTTATAATAAAGATGCACAAAATGGGGGGAGCTAGGAGTACCTGGCTGAGAGTATAACTAATCTGTTATAGACCTAACCTGATCTGGATAATGCCAGCGTAGGAGAATATTTCTACTTATTAGGTCCCTTATTATTTAGGGGACTTTTCATTTGTCCTCAATAAATAAAGGAGAAAAAGATGAAAAGGCAACAAATTAGAGTCATCGCAGAAGTTGCGACATTAGTTGGTCTAGCCATAGTCCTAGACATAATAGCGGGTTTATTTTCACCATTTAAGTATGGTGGGTCAATATCGCCAGCTATGTTACCGATTTTTATAATCGCTTTTAGACGAGGATGGAAAAGCGGTCTTCTTGCAGGGTTTATATTTGCAATACTACAATTAATAACTTTAGGTTCCGGAGTGTTTACTTGGATCATTGATCCAACACCATGGAAAATATTAGGGGTTTTGTTCTTGGATTATATTATTCCATTTACTTTACTAGGCGTAGCTGGGTTATTCAAAAATCCATTCAAAAACTGGAAATCATTTGTTCTAGGAATAGTAGTGGCTTCTGTTATTAGATACATTTGTCATGGGCTATCAGGGGTGCTAGTATGGTATACCTATGCAGAAGCTGTTGGATTAAATCCTTGGTTCTATTCATTCATCGTTTATAACCTACCTTATATGGCTGCTTCATTAGGATTCTGCCTAATATTAGGATTAATGTTGTATAATCGTAATATTTGGGATTACCATTTAGAAACAGTAAAATAGTTGTTTTATCACAAAAATATCATATATATTAAAACATTAGCACTCTTTTCTTGACTCTGCTAATGTTTTTTATTATAATATATTTGACATAAGTAAAAACGGAGGAAATTATGAGTAAAGAAATTAAACAATTTAAAACCGAATCGAAAAAATTATTAAGCCTAATGATCAACTCGATTTACACTAATAAAGAGATATTCTTAAGAGAATTAGTCTCTAATGCGAGTGATGCAATTGACAAGTACCATCTGTTAAGTTTAACCGATGATAAACTAGAAAAAACCAATGACTATGAAATAAATCTAGAAATAGATAAGAAGAAAAGAAAAATCATCATCATAGACAATGGTATAGGTATGACTCACGATGAACTAATCGAAAATATTGGGACTATTGCTAAAAGTGGTACTCTTGAATTTTTAGCTAATATTAAAGGTAAAGATATGAAAGACTCAGACTTAATCGGTCAATTTGGAGTAGGATTTTACTCTGCCTTTATGGTAGCTAAAAAAGTTGAAGTGATAACTAAATCAGCTTACAGTGATATTGCCTATAAATGGATTTCAAAAGGTGAAGATGAATTTACCATTGAAGAGACAGAAAAAACCACTAGAGGCACTAAAATAACCCTTTTCTTAAGGAAAAACGAAGAAGATGAAAACTACGATGACTTTTTAGAAGACTTTAAACTTAGAGCCTTAGTAAAAAAATATTCAGATTATGTTAAATACCCAATCATGATGGAAAGAGAAAAAACTATTCCTAGATTAGATGAAGAAGGTAAAGAAATAGAAAACGAATATGATACTGTAATTGAAGACGAAACTATCAATCAAATGATTCCAATATGGAAGAAAAACAAAACTGAAGTTAAAGACCAAGAACTTTTTGATTTCTATAAAGCTCAATATTACGATTATAATGATCCAATGATGCACCTGTGGACTAATGTGGAAGGGTTATTAACCTATAAATCAATTATTTTCATTCCTGGAAAAGCTCCTCAAAATTTATACTCAGACAAGTATGAAAAAGGTTTACAACTATATGCTAAAGGTGTATTTGTAATGGACAAATGTAAAGAGTTAGTTCCAGACTATCTTAGATTTATTAAAGGTTTAGTAGTTTCTCCAGATTTAAATCTGAATATATCTAGAGAAATACTTCAACATAACCGCCAATTAGTTAAAATTCAAAAGAATTTGGAAAAGAAAATTATCAATGAATTAGAAAAAACACTCAAGAATGATAGAGTAAAATATGAAGAATTTTGGAAGGCATTTGGAGTTAATATCAAATATGGTATATATGATAACTTCGGCGCTAATAAAGACATATTAAAAGATTTAGTTATCTTTGAAACAGTTAATGAAGAAAAACCGTTAACTCTTAAGGAATACATTGAAAAGATGCCAAAAGAACAAAAAGAAATCTATTATGGATCAGCTCACACAAAAGCAGCTTTAGTAGCGACTCCTCAAATGGACTCACTTAAATCTAAAGGCTATGATGTACTTGTTCTTAAAGACGAAATAGATGAATTCATGATTCAAATTTTAAATGAGTATGATAAGAAAAAATTTAAATCAATTAATCAAGGTGATTTAGACATCGCAGACGATCTAGAAAAAGCACAAATTAAAGATTTAGAAACAAAAAGTGTTGATCTTCTAACCAAAATAAAAGAATCATTAAATGAAGAAGTAGATGAAGTAAAACTTTCTACTAGATTAACAGATTCTCCTGTATGTTTAGTATCTGGTGAAGGGTTATCATTTGAAATGGAAAAAGTTATTAGTCAAATGCCTGGGGATAAAGATATGAAAGCTAAGAAAATCTTAGAAATCAATCCTCAACACGAATTATTCAAAGCAATCGAAAAAGTATACAAAAATAATCCTGAAAGTATTGGAGATTATGCGAATTTATTATATAATCAAGCATTGTTGATCGAAGGACTTGAAATCAAAGATCCAGTAGGTTTTTCTAACAAGATGGTTAAGATACTAATTAAAGCCGCAAATGTAGGAGATACTGATGAAAGCGATACTGAAACAAATAAAAAGTGAGTTAAAGGAAATTAAAAAAGCTGAAAATCTAAGGTATAAGCATTCTAATAATCGGTATCAAGAGAGTTTAGAATATCATGATTTCTATACTTTGAATCGTAAGAAACATTTTCTAGTCTTTCGTTTCGTTTATCAGAAGCAAGAAGAGTCTCTAAGTTTAATCTATAATTATGCATTTAATTCAAGAAGTATTGTGGTCAATGAAACTCATTCATTTTCTAACTATAATACTGATGAATTACCTGGCATTTTAGAAACAGACAAAGAACATTTGAAAGAAATATACAAGTTTTCTGTCGAAGATGGACAGATTAAAAATACAGTAGATTTAAATATACAACTCAAAATAATTTTATCAGTATTTAAAAGTAGTTATAAACGCATTATTGAACATGCAAAAAAAATCTCAAAGGTATAAAAAAGGGGCTGTAAAAAAACAGTCTAAGTAAGAAAAGTTTATAAAAACAAAAACCAG
>CAZHSG010000068.1:0-4859 GCA_964535005.1 uncultured Candidatus Izemoplasmatales bacterium | reverse complement strand
CAATGTTATAAGAAAAAATGCCAAACCTATGTAAAATGTCTTTTTGTAATCCAGTTTCATATTTCACCTCTTCAATTTCTTCTAATTAACATTATAACACAAAATTTATTTTCAAAATTATGAAATAAAAAAAGCGTTCAAAATGAACGCTTATTGTGGTCTTATTCTACTAGCGAGGTACCTAATGGCTAGTTCATTATATTTTCTTACATCAAATTTAAGTACTGTTTTATCGCTGGCGCCTGAAGTGATATTTAAGTATAGTGTTTTCCTAATTTTAAATAACATTAAAATACCAATAAAAACAAGTAAAGCGACAGCACCATATTTACTGTATGGTTGAAAAGGTATACTAGCTGGGATTGCAACTTTACCCATATAAATAAAATAGCCAGCTGCAATAGCAATAACCAATAATATAAACCCAATCAATCTAACCCAGATATTGTTTTTTAAATATTCAATATAATATTCTAGACGACGAATTGAATTAATATCTATTTCATTCATTCTCTTTTGTTTAGTTTTTTTCCCTCTACCAATTCCAAACCCTCTGGAAAATATAATGAGTCTTTTTGTTGTCAAAAGAATTTGGCAAGTATAACCTTTAGCATTCAATTTACGAAAATCTTTATAGATTTTTTCACCAGAATCTAAATCAATATTCTTTAAAATATTATTTTTCATATCTATCCCGCCTTATCTCTGTCCTTCATTCTACCTCAATTTTCGCTATTTTTCAATATAATAAATGAAAATTGATTTGTAAAATTATTCTACTTTCTTACGAACAATTTTTGTAAACTCACCAAATAGCATTGGAACGAAACCTAAAGCAATAGCAATTATCAATTCAACAGTTGTTAAAGCTTCAATCTTGAAAACACCAGCTATTTGAGGAACGTAAACCAATATTGCTAGTAAAGCAATGGATAAAAATACCGCATAATTAACTGCTTTGTTAGAGAATGGATTTGATTCAAAAATAAATTTAGTTTCTGATCTAGCTGAATAAGTTCTAAATAATTCACCAAATATAACTGTAACAAATATCATTGTTCTTGCTTGAGCCAGTGAAGCGCCTTCTAATACTAGACCAATTTTAAAACTGATTAAAGCAGCTATCATAAGACCCAAACCTTGAATAAACACTTTGATTAATGTTGGTTTGTTCAATAGTTGTTCTCTGGTAGCTCTTGGAGGATTATCCATAATATTTTTTTCGCCTTTTTCCATTCCAAGCGCAAACGCTGGGAATGAGTCGGTCATTAAGTTAATCCATAATAAGTGAATTGCGACTAACGGAATAAATCCGCCGAAGAATTTACTAAAAATCATCGCTACTAAGATAATAAGTATTTCACCAATATTACATGACACTAAGTAAATAGTGAACTTTCTAATATTACTATAGATGATTCTTCCTTCTTCAACAGCAGCAACTATAGAAGCAAAGTTATCATCAGTCAATATCATATTACTAGCTTCTTTTGAAACTTCGGTACCAGTAATACCCATAGCAATGCCGATTTCGGCTTGTTTTAATGCTGGAGAATCATTTACTCCATCACCAGTCATCGCTACTACATCACCATTCTTTTGTAAAACTTCTACAATTCTTATCTTATCTGCTGGTGTACTTCTCGCGAAGACATCACAGTTAAGAATTGCGTGCTCAAATTCTTCATCGGACATGTTTCTTGTTTCTTCACCAGATAATGCTAGATGTCCAGGTTTTAATATATTAAGTTCAGTAGCAATTGCTTTAGCAGTTGTCAAATGGTCTCCTGTAATCATCATAACTCTGATTCCAGCTTTATGACATTGAGCAATTGCATCTTTAGCTTCTTGTCTTGGTGGATCTATCATTGCTGTTAATCCAACGAATATTAAATCTTTTTCTAATTCATTTGATTTAGGTGTATCAGTAATTCTATAGGCATAGCCTAATACTCTAAATGCATTTTTAGAATATTCTTCATTTTTATCTAAAATCTTCTTAATATCTTTTTTAGTTATTTTACGGATTTCTCCGCCAATTGAGATACGGTCACATTGTTTAATAAGTTGATCACAAGCTCCTTTTGTCATAACAAGGTTTTCTTTATTAACTATGTTGATCGAAGTCATCATTTTCCTAGTTGAATCGAAAGTATATTCATTCAACTGTGGATAATTAATATCCAAATCTTCTAATGAGTATCCACCTTTAGCTGCTAAAACTAATAGCGCTCCTTCGGTAGGATCTCCTAAAACTTTATCTTCACTTTCTAATATTGCATCATTACATAATAAACATACTTGTAAAATTCTACTTAAGTTATTTGACGCTTTTGCTTTTTTATCATCTAAAAGAATCTCTCCAGTTAATGAATATCCATTACCTGAAACATTGTATTCATTATCAATATCAAAAACTTTTCTTACTGTCATTTCATTTTGTGTTAGAGTTCCAGTTTTATCTGAACAAATTACTGTAGCTTGTCCAAGTGTTTCAACTGTTGATAAATTTTTAATGATTGCATTTCTTTTAACCATTCTTTGCATTCCTAAAGCTAATACAACTGTAATTACAGCTGTTAACCCTTCTGGAATTGCGGCTACCGCTAAGGCAATCGCTGTTAAGAATATATCTAACAAGTCTTTACCTTGTAAAAGACCTAATCCAAATACAACTAATGATACTACTATACAGATTAAACCTAAAACCTTCGCGAATTGATCGATGGTTTTTTGTAATGGTGTTTTGCTTTCTTTAACATCATCTAGCATCGCGGCGATTTTACCAATTTCAGTTTCCATACCAATACTCGATACTATCCCTTTTCCCTTACCGTAGGTAACAAGAGTTGACATGTAAACAGAATTTACTCTTTCAGCCAGGACTGTTTCCTTATCAAAGTTCACTGTAGAATACTTTTCAACAGGTGTTGATTCACCTGTTAAAGCTGATTCATCAGTTCTTAGATTAGTTGATTCTAATAATCTAATGTCCGCTGCTACATAGTCACCAGTTTCAAGTAATACAATATCACCAACTGTCAATTCGTTTGATGATATCTCTACTGGTTTTCCATTTCTAATTACTTTAGCGTTTGGTGAACTCATTTTTTTAAGCGCTGCCAAGGCGTTACTCGCTCTTTGTTCCTGAACTACTCCTAGAACTGAGTTTAGTAAAACGATAGCTAGGATTACAAGCCCATCAACTAACCCTTCGCCTTCAAGTATACCTATTATAATAGATATCGCTGCAGCAACTAGTAATATGATTACCAAAAAGTCATTAAATTGCGAAATGAACATTTGAAATAATGTAATTTTTTTCTTTTCCCTTAGTTCATTAAGACCTAATTCCTCTTGTCTTTTAATAACTTCTTCTGTTGATAAACCTTTTTTTATATCAACCGATTGTTCTTCTAGTATTTCTTTAATTGTCTTTTGATAATCGTTCATATATATTCCTCTCTTTTTTAAAAAAAAGACCTATGCACCTATTGTGCATAAGTCTCACTGTTAGAATTAAACCAGGCTATATTGCCGTAGTGTTGATTTAACCACGCACGCGTCAGTTACTCCCTTATCATAAATATTATACTACTTTTTGTATTAATGTCTATTAAGTTTTTATTTATTTTGAAACTTTTTTTAGTTTTTCTGTTATTGGTTTATAGCGGTTGATTAGCATCTCAAATAATAGTGCTAAAAATATTAGTAACAACGTCCAAGCGAACACTTCATCGTATTGTAAATTAACCTTTGCTTGATATAATTCATTACCGATAGAATTTCTTGTTTGTGATAGGTATTCCGCCATCACTAAAACCTTAATTCCTAATCCTAAGGATTGTAATAAAGCGGTTCTAATACTTTTAGATATTAGTGGCAAATAACAATGGGTTAAGCCAGTTAAAAAATTGTTATCTTCCAATTTATAAACATCTATTAATTCTTGGTCAATGTTAACAATAGCTCCATATGTTCCTTGGTAGATTAAAGGAAATAACATTATAAATGTAATAATATATGGGGTTAGTGAAAAACCAAACATTATTAATAATATAACTGTAATAGATATAACTGGTATCGTTCTTAAAACTGTAACGATAGGATTGAAAAAAATTGAGAAATTCTTTTTAAATCCAGCAATTATCCCTAACAATAACCCTAATAGAGAAGCAACTAAAAGCCCCACTAATAAACGTAATATTGTACTAAATATTACGAATATTGAGTCTATGTCAACAAATATCTTGCCAAAAGCTACCAATACTTGTCCCGGTTTTGGTAACAATAAAGAATTATCTACGATAGTTCCCGCTATTACCCAAACTAGAAATATGAAAAATATTGATAAAAAAGTAATTCCAGTTTTTTTCAAATTTATCACCTAATTATTATGGTTGGTAATAGAAATCATCTTCTGGAAGTTGATTTCCAATTAAAGCTCCGTTCATCTCTAAAATAATATTGAAATACTCTATTAAATCGGCTTTAACATCTAAAGCTGATTTGAAATCCAAATGACTATTTGGAATGGCTGTACGTAGTACTGCCTCTGGGAAAGTATACTCTAATTCAGCGGCTTTTGCAACAGCTGAGTCCAAATCTTCATTGACTTTTATAACTGAGTCTTCAAGGTCTTTTAAGAATTTTTTTATTTGTCTATCTGTTAGACTTGTTTTACCAAATACTCCTGCTTGAGGGTAACTATCCTCTCCAGTAATTTCTTGATATTCTAGTTGTAAATCAAGTGTTTTAAAACCTTCTACACTATTCGCTAATACCGATAATAACGGTTCAGCTGTCATAATTATCTTATTGTTATCTGCTATAAACTCTCCATTGGCTGTAGAAACAGC
>CAZHSG010000067.1:0-5086 GCA_964535005.1 uncultured Candidatus Izemoplasmatales bacterium | reverse complement strand
AGCTTCTTACAGAATCATCTATGCCTACATTATAGAAGAAGTTGGAAGAAAAGTAAGAGCGTTTAGTATTGCATCCACACAAAAAGAAGATGTTTTCAAAATTGCTCTAAAAATTTGTGAAGAACCAAGTGACTTCAAACAAAAAATGCTTGACCTAAAAATAGGGGAAGAAATGATTTTTAATGGTCCAATGGGAAATTTCACTCTAGAAGAGGATTATGAGAGTGTTTTTATAGCCGGTGCAATTGGTATTACACCTATTAGAGGATTACTTAAATTATTAGAAGAAAACAACACGAAAAAAGAAACTTATTTAGTATATTCTGAACCAAGAAAGATTTATCCATTTAAAGAAGAATTTGATAAAATGAACTTCTTGATTTCAGAATACAAGAATACTATTGATAACACTAAAGAGGCTATTAACAAAGCTGCTTCAAAATTCAATAACAAAGCATTCTACTATATTTCAGGTAGTCCTGGATTTGTAAGTTCAGTATCTGAACAACTCGGTGAGCATGGAATAGATAAAGACAAAATCAAGCACGATCGCTTCACAGGGTACTAATTCATTACATTTTAAAAGTTATTAGAGTATAATTTCTAGTAACTTTTTTAATTACATTTTATTAATAATAACTAATGAATTAGTGATATAACCCGAGTTTTATAGTTGATTAAATATAAAACTAAACTAAGATAGGACAATACTACAACTTTACTACAAAACCCTAAACATCTAAATAGCTATAATAAGCCGTTTAGATGTTTTTTTATAACATTAACTATAAAACAGAATAAGATACAAAACAAATGTATATTTATGTAGTAATTTGTAGTAATTCATGATATAATAAATGTGGGAGTTGGTAAAATGTTTATCAAGAAAGTAAAAATCCTTACAAACGACACGCACAGCCTTTATTTAGTGGAAAGCTATCGAGATCATAATGGGAAGCCAAAACATAGAACTATTAAGAACTATGGTGTTTTGGAAGAATTAGAAAAAGAAAACAAAAATATCCTAAGTGATCTTAAGGAAGAAGCAAGATTTCTAACAAAAGATAAAGAGAACAATTCAAATCATGAGATATTAATTGATTTTACTAAACTACAAAGTAAAACATTACTTAATTACGGATATGTCTTTTTAGAAAAAATATACAATAAAATTGGTATTTCATCATTTATGAAGAAATACCAGGGAACAGTAAAGTGTCAATACAATCTAGATGACATTTTAAAGTTATTAGTTTTTTCAAGATGTTTAAATCCAGCAAGTAAAAAGAAAACATATGAAAACAAGGGAAATTACTTCTTTGAGTTTAGTGATTTTAAGTTAGAGGACATCTATAAGTCATTAAATTATTTAGCTACTATAAAAGATGACTTAACATACGCCATGCATAAAGGGATAAGCAAAGAATACGGAAGAGATTGTACATTAGTATTTTACGATGTAACAAACTACTATTTTGAATCAGATGAACTTATTGGACTTAGACAAAAGGGAGTATCAAAAGAAAAGAGAAAAACAGGAATCGTTCAGATGGGATTATTCATTGATAGGAATGGCATTCCTATCACATATGAATTATTTCCAGGATGCACAAATGATTTAAGCACAATGAAACCAATCTTAGAAACAATTAAAAAGCATTATAACCTAGGTAAGATTACCATTGTCGCAGACAAAGGTAACAACAGTGGTAAAAACTTAGATTATATTGATAAAAACAACGATAAATATATAATTTCACAGAAGATACGAATGAGAGGTAACAAAATGTCTAATATCGTCTTAGATCAAGAAGACTATATTATAAATAGTAATGGAACATTTAAATATAAAACGATAAGGAGAGAACGAGACATTAAAAACGAAAAAGGCAAAGTAATATCTACTATTACTGAACACTTACTTTGTTTTTGGAGTTTAAAAGATGAAAGGTATCAACAAGGTAAACGAGGACTTCTTGATGAGAAAATCGGTAAGTTTATTAATAATCCATTATTATTAAACGCATCTAATTCCTTTGGAGTTAAGAAATACTTTAAGAAAACAGCATATGATAAAGCGACAGGAGAAATTATAAAAACAAAAAACAATTATGAATTTGATGAAGAAAAATATAAAAGAGATATCGCACTAGATGGATATTATGCGATAGTTACAAATGATCTTGATTTAACACCGTTTGATATTATTGATAAATACCGACAATTAGCAGTTATAGAAGATTCATTTAGAGTAACAAAAACAGACCTTGAAGGAAGACCTGTCTATTTGTGGACAGATGAACATATTAAAGGACACTTCTTAACATGTTTTATATCTTTAACAATATACCGTCTACTACAATTAGAAACAGGGAATAAGTATTCGGTAAACAAACTTAAGGAAGCTCTAAACAGCGCTATGGCACTAGAAATGTCAAATGGAATATTACATATGAATAAGTTGAATCATGAAGTAGTTGAAATGGCAAAAAAATATAATGTTGATTTCTCTAAAGAGTTTTATAAATTAGAAATATTTAAAAAGCAATTTACTACTTTACTACAGAGTAAATAATTTAAAAAGAGATTTATATCCACTAGTAAAGCGGATATTGTCTCTTTTACTTTTTTTTAACTATAAAACTCGGGGGATTATGAGAGTGTTTTTATAGCCGGTGCAATTGGTATTACACCTATTAGAGGATTACTTAAATTATTAGAAGAAAACAACACGAAAAAAGAAACTTATTTAGTATATTCTGAACCAAGAAAGATTTATCCATTTAAAGAAGAATTTGATAAAATGAACTTCTTGATTTCAGAATACAAGAATACTATTGATAACACTAAAGAGGCTATTAACAAAGCTGCTTCAAAATTCAATAACAAAGCATTCTACTATATTTCAGGTAGTCCTGGATTTGTAAGTTCAGTATCTGAACAACTCGGTGAGCATGGAATAGATAAAGACAAAATCAAGCACGATCGCTTCACAGGGTACTAATTCATTACATTTTAAAAGTTATTAGAGTATAATTTCTAGTAACTTTTTTAATTACATTTTATTAATAATAACTAATGAATTAGTGATATAACCCGAGTTTTATAGTTGATTAAATATAAAACTAAACTAAGATAGGACAATACTACAACTTTACTACAAAACCCTAAACATCTAAATAGCTATAATAAGCCGTTTAGATGTTTTTTTATAACATTAACTATAAAACAGAATAAGATACAAAACAAATGTATATTTATGTAGTAATTTGTAGTAATTCATGATATAATAAATGTGGGAGTTGGTAAAATGTTTATCAAGAAAGTAAAAATCCTTACAAACGACACGCACAGCCTTTATTTAGTGGAAAGCTATCGAGATCATAATGGGAAGCCAAAACATAGAACTATTAAGAACTATGGTGTTTTGGAAGAATTAGAAAAAGAAAACAAAAATATCCTAAGTGATCTTAAGGAAGAAGCAAGATTTCTAACAAAAGATAAAGAGAACAATTCAAATCATGAGATATTAATTGATTTTACTAAACTACAAAGTAAAACATTACTTAATTACGGATATGTCTTTTTAGAAAAAATATACAATAAAATTGGTATTTCATCATTTATGAAGAAATACCAGGGAACAGTAAAGTGTCAATACAATCTAGATGACATTTTAAAGTTATTAGTTTTTTCAAGATGTTTAAATCCAGCAAGTAAAAAGAAAACATATGAAAACAAGGGAAATTACTTCTTTGAGTTTAGTGATTTTAAGTTAGAGGACATCTATAAGTCATTAAATTATTTAGCTACTATAAAAGATGACTTAACATACGCCATGCATAAAGGGATAAGCAAAGAATACGGAAGAGATTGTACATTAGTATTTTACGATGTAACAAACTACTATTTTGAATCAGATGAACTTATTGGACTTAGACAAAAGGGAGTATCAAAAGAAAAGAGAAAAACAGGAATCGTTCAGATGGGATTATTCATTGATAGGAATGGCATTCCTATCACATATGAATTATTTCCAGGATGCACAAATGATTTAAGCACAATGAAACCAATCTTAGAAACAATTAAAAAGCATTATAACCTAGGTAAGATTACCATTGTCGCAGACAAAGGTAACAACAGTGGTAAAAACTTAGATTATATTGATAAAAACAACGATAAATATATAATTTCACAGAAGATACGAATGAGAGGTAACAAAATGTCTAATATCGTCTTAGATCAAGAAGACTATATTATAAATAGTAATGGAACATTTAAATATAAAACGATAAGGAGAGAACGAGACATTAAAAACGAAAAAGGCAAAGTAATATCTACTATTACTGAACACTTACTTTGTTTTTGGAGTTTAAAAGATGAAAGGTATCAACAAGGTAAACGAGGACTTCTTGATGAGAAAATCGGTAAGTTTATTAATAATCCATTATTATTAAACGCATCTAATTCCTTTGGAGTTAAGAAATACTTTAAGAAAACAGCATATGATAAAGCGACAGGAGAAATTATAAAAACAAAAAACAATTATGAATTTGATGAAGAAAAATATAAAAGAGATATCGCACTAGATGGATATTATGCGATAGTTACAAATGATCTTGATTTAACACCGTTTGATATTATTGATAAATACCGACAATTAGCAGTTATAGAAGATTCATTTAGAGTAACAAAAACAGACCTTGAAGGAAGACCTGTCTATTTGTGGACAGATGAACATATTAAAGGACACTTCTTAACATGTTTTATATCTTTAACAATATACCGTCTACTACAATTAGAAACAGGGAATAAGTATTCGGTAAACAAACTTAAGGAAGCTCTAAACAGCGCTATGGCACTAGAAATGTCAAATGGAATATTACATATGAATAAGTTGAATCATGAAGTAGTTGAAATGGCAAAAAAATATAATGTTGATTTCTCTAAAGAGTTTTATAAATTAGAAATATTTAAAAAGCAATTTACTACTTTACTACAGAGTAAATAATTTAAAAAGAGATTTATATCCACTAGTAAAGCGGATATTGTCTCTTTTACTTTTTTTTAACTATAAAACTCGGGT
>CAZHSG010000066.1:0-5248 GCA_964535005.1 uncultured Candidatus Izemoplasmatales bacterium | reverse complement strand
GCTTTTCAACTTTAAGCTGTTTAGCCTTTTGGATTAATTGCTCAACTTCTTTTTGCCTTAACTCTCTCATTCTAAAATACCTCTAGAATGTTGAATCCAAAGAACTGTTTTACTTGCTTTTTGAATTTTAAATCAACGAAAAGCGAGTGATTATGGTTCTCATAAGTGAAATTTAACCAATATTCTTCGAATTCATATAGATCTAAGGCTTGTTCATCTAGTATTATCACTAATTTTCCGTTACTATCTATGCAAAATACCATGATATTTATAGTATTTGCACTCAAATCCACGTCATTAATGCACACATTTTTAAGCCTTTTTGTACTTTTATTGGTGTTTTTAGCGGTTAAATCAGCTAAATCCAATAGGAAAAGGGAGCTTTTTAACTCCCTTTGGGTATTATTTTGTACTTTTGTCATCTTTTTTTACTTCCCTTTCATTATTTTTTTGCTGATTCTGCAATGCAGCAAGAATATGGTTATCCATATCCTTAGCTACTGCAGGTGATTCATGTAATTCACTAATTTGATCTACAAAGTCAAGTTTGCCTTTGCTTTTTCTGAGATCGATACGCGTAATTTTAATATCCATCCTAGTCAAGATCCTTAAAAATTTCTTCAATATTGTCCAGGTCATCATATTCAGCGGACTCACTGTAACTTGGTTCATTTCGAACATTCAAAGGTATATCACGAGACGCATACCACGGAATCATTGTCTCTTTATCCTTTTCGAACTCAAATTTCACAACTCTTGTTTTAAATTTAGAATCTTTGATTGTGTTCCGTCCAGATTGTTGATGTATTAATCCGGCGTCACCCCAATACTTAAGAACAACATTCTTATCATATATTCTGTGAGCTCTAAGAACTTTATCAACGATTTCAATCGGCATCACTATATCTACTTTAAAGTGTTCCTTAGGTTTTTCTGACTTCTTCTTTTTACCCTTATCGTTATCCTCATCTTTAGTCTTAAAGTATCGAATATAACCATACAGGGCTCCTTTTTCAGGAATTAATTCATTGAAATACATATCCAATTTTTTGTAATGTGAATGATACATTTGAATGTAATTTTTTATTACTTCAAGTGCTTTTTCACCCACATGACGCTCTTCAACGTTATCTTGGTCAACTTTCACCATGAACTCGGTGATTTCATCCACATCAATACTAGAATAATCCCAAAATTCCTTAACAAGCTTGGCTGTCATACGAATAATAGCTATTTTATTAGCAATTCTTGAAGATAGCCCATCACGAGTAATAAGTTTTTCTAAAACCTCAACTTTACACTCATCAAACATTGATTTAATCTCGTCTTCGGTTTTAGTTAGAAGTTTTCTTGCATATTTTCTTCCAATGTGACCGTAGTTACTAGATATAAAGCGTTTGATTGCTTCTGCATGTTCGGCAGACTGTGTAAAGACTAGTCCATTAGTGTCTAACACTCTTGCTAAGATGCCAGGTCTGTTTTCAGCATCATCGACAATTGGCTGTTCACTGGTAATTATAATCATTCCAGACCAAGTTTTTCCTGAGTCCCTGAATTGTATTTTTGAAGTAAGCCTTAGTTTTGGCTCGCTTTGAGCTAACGAATAGATTAACTCTGTACGATTCTTAAATCCACCAGTTGTTGCATCATCCAAGCATACCGGAACTCCAGATATACCTCTTAGACTGTGAATTAATGCGTTCTGAGTAGCGTTAAACGTCCTTACAAGACCAAGATTGCTTATTTGAGGCTGTCCCCACAATGAAGCAATGAATTGAGCTGTGGTCGTTTTACCAGTGCTTGATGGGCCAGATAGATTTAGTAACACCGTTCCAACATCAGCATAGTCCTTTAAGTAACTAGCGGCCACAGAACTGAGTCCTAGAATGAGTGCATACCTCATCGTGTCATACGGTAGTATGTAATCATCTAGAAATTTCTGATAATCAGTTGATTGACCTGTTGTGAATTTCATCTTCGCATCAAGGTAGGTAGAACTAATTCCATTAAAGACTGTGTTGCCTAATAGAAATGCAGGTGGATTTGGACTGCAATCTAAGAATCCCAATGTAGAATGGTATTGAGTATAATTGTTATTGTTTTGCGCAACTTGCGCAGAAAAATACAAATATTCTCTCATGGGATTAGCAAATTTAAAATTCATAAGATACCCTAGCTTTGAGAGCTCTTTTAGCAAACTCTCTTGACTTTGAATAAGTGTAGAATAATCCATTTGCATCTCAATCGTTTGACCATTTGAGACTGTTTCCAAAATGACCTGCATATCCACATCTGTTGCATCAATCATTTTTATGATAGATTTGACATAGATTAGGTTACACACATTTGGTGTAATGTATCCTTCTTTATCAATGTAATCCATCTTTTTTGTTACGTAATTCGGGTTTAACATATTTATTGCCTTTCTCTCTCTCGAGGATAAATTTACGTCATGATCTAATATTGACGCATAATGGTTTGTCCTCTAAAAAATGTAAATCTTGGCAAAAATATTGTGAAATTAGTTAAAAATAAGTTATAATCTATGTATGTGCGCGTTCATGGACGTAGATAAGGAGATAACTTTATGTGTTTTAAGGAAATTTGGAACTATATAACATCACATGCTGATCCTGATTATGATGATGATGATTCTGTAAGAAATCATCAGATAGCTAGCATCATTCTTAAGAAGCAGAGCCTGATGGATCACAGGCAGAAAAGCAAGAGGCCTAAAGTATTCAATAAATTGAATGCAAGTTCATGGTTTTATATTGAAACTCTAATGTTGCCATTTATATTGAACGTTTTTCAACACCAAGAAAGTACTAACGGCACAACATTACAGAATATGAACTATTTCTATGAATATGACTGCTTTATATCTCTAAAACGAGAAAAGCATAAAGACATAAATGTTGTTATAGATAAATCTTCACCGCAAGTCTATAATTACAATGATTTTAATAAAGCAAAATTAGTTTTAAATGATATAAAACAGAGTGTTAATGACACAACTGAAGAAACCATATGCAGAAAACTACTTGAAACGTTACCAAATTCTGTCTTTAATGACAAAGAAACAGATATATTTGCTAAAGCTTATTGTTTCTTTTATCAGAAACACTATTTTGAATTGAAGCACAAGATAGACCGTAACAATAAAAACGTGACACATCTCGAAAACTACGAATGGCTTTATGATTTTTTAATCATTGAAAATAATAAAGATTCCTATACTACTAAAAGCTCATATTTTGTATCAAAACTGGATCAATTCCTAAGTAACTCATTCAAATACTATAAAATTAGAGAATTAATGATGCTAGAAAATTTGGATAAATACTTAGCTGAAAAGGATTATTCAAATATTTTCGATAGAATTAATAAAAGTTGTAATCTAAGCCCAACAAAAGAGCATTTTATAGAAACTATGGAAAAGATTAATACACTATCAAAAAAATAAGGTTCGCATTGGCGAGCCTTATTTTCTTTCAATACGGTTAATTTAGTCTACATTTGTCTGATTTGTCGATTCATTCTTAACTATATCAACAAATCTGCAGATGTTTTCTGGCATTTTTGACCCATTGTTTGCAACAAACACTTTAAACCCTTGACCAATTTTTGGCCGAACTAGTGTTCTTAAAGGCACTTTATATACTTTTCCGTCAAGTTTAGAATTTAATTTATATGCAGGTTTTTCAATTGGTGTAAATGTAACATAGTTTTTCTTGACTACCTTGAATCCATTTCTCACTTGTTGCATAGTTATTTTTTGTTCAAGCTCAATGACTTCCATAACTGATGATAATGTCATTCCGAGCCTAGCCGCAACTATTTGTGCAATACTTTTCTGGTCAATAGATTTAATGTTTTTATTTGCCTTATATTTTGCTTTTGGCATGTTTTCCTCCTTAATATTCTGATGCAAGTAGCATCGTTGAATGGGTTACATCATCAATCACAAAGATAGTCTTCCCTATTAACACCCTATAATTTTCTTGCATTTTAAATGGGTGTTCTTGTATGTAACTTGGCTCTTCTTGACTGTATATTACAATAACGTTATTATTGTCCTCTTTAAATTTGAAAACCGACAGATAATCCGTATCTATATCAGAAGCTACTACTCTATCTATGATATCCCATAGTAACATTTGCATCGATAGAGGCACTTCGCTATTTATTCCTCGGGTTAGATATCTGCTTTCAGGATTGAAAGAGTATTTTTTGTTAATCATTATTTTTCTCTTTCACATTAATAAAGGTTATCTTCTCTGCAATAATTTCTATTTCATTACCCGTTACACTAATACTAGCTTTAATGCCTACTGTTGCATCTTTTGTTAGATACTCAATAGATTTCTCTAGTCCTTCTCCTAACGATATAGGAATCAAATTTACTACATTTTTGTCATTACTTCTTCTTGATTCAACTGATATAATTATGTTATTTTCTTTATCACTTATTTTCTTTTCTACAATTTTTCCTACTAAAATCACTTGATTTAACATGGTTTTCCTCCTTCTTTATCTCACAAAATATGATTCTTGCATCATTAAGCAAGCCGATTGTGATAAGTACGTATTCTTTCTCTTCATTATATGTTGACTGTATAAGTACTCCTTTGTCTTCAGTTTCAATTATTTTTCCAATAAATTGTAAACTAGCTTCAAGTAGTTTGCTTATATATTCTTTAATTGATTCTTCCTTAAAATTCTCTAAATATAGTTCTTGATCTATCACATCGAAGATATCAGAAGTGAGCAAATATAGTTTTTCATTATTTCTATGTACCACCCACCCCTTAATGGGGTTTGGTGCGTCAACTGGATTGTATTCTATACTCATTTCCTTTTTATAAGCTTCAATATGTATTTTCCCATCCTTTAATTGAATCAACATAGGCCCGTTTAGTTGAACCATCTCACTTATAGAGGCTTCTGAATTATTTTTCACTAAAAATCTCCTCAAACTTATTTCGAATTGATAGATATTCTTTATCATTTACAATTAAATGGTCCAGCAATTCTATTCCCAATATTTCTCCAGCTTTGATAATCGTTTTTGTGATTATGATATCTTGTTTGGATGGCTTCAGGCAACCGCTGGGATGGTTGTGAGCAATTATTATGGAATGGGAATTAGATAGAATGGGATATTTAAAAATCTCTCTTGGGTGTATTAACGATTTTGATAGGGTTCCAACGTGTGCTACTGCATAGTTATTAATGTATTTATCTA
>CAZHSG010000065.1:0-5345 GCA_964535005.1 uncultured Candidatus Izemoplasmatales bacterium | reverse complement strand
CTAATTCTAATAACTTGATTTGTAGCCATTTAAGCTCCTCCTTTGCATATAATTTAGCTTATATACAGGCTCATTGGAAATTCCCTAACATCACGTTTTCACCACCATAACAACGGCTATGTGTGTGTCAGCAACCTCCCAAATCTATGCCTTCCTATTTACATAGGCTTTACTATGATATCAAATTTCAATTTATAATGCAAGGATTTTTTTCCGTAAATTAAGTTTTTTTCCTTATTATATATATAAATCGCCATTTCCAATAGAAATACTCGATTAACACATTAAATTATTTTTAATCTTACCTTCAAATTCTCTTAAAATTTTTATGTAAATTCAAGATTTATGTAAAATCTAGAGTATTACTTTATTTTAAAATACTTAGATGAGAGCACCAAACAGTAAAAAAATCATCAACTTTGATTAAAGTCGATGATTATTTGCATTATGTTTTCATTAAACTCTTTGTAATTTGTATCTGAGTAATCTACCATAACAATTGGAAGAAACTCCAATAACTCCTCAAAGCCTTCATATTCAAGCAAATACGCATTGAAGTCTTTAGCTCTTTCAATCAATGACCAAGCCGTTAATGCTTTTGAAATTCCTGGCCCACTCATTTGCATTGTAGATACAGCTTGCATTACTCTAAAACTATTACTTATGCTTTCTGTTTCTACTACACCAGCTTCTTCTTGTATGAAATCAATTATATATTCAAAATCATCAGAATCAGCCCAATTAGATCTAATTGATGAATTATAGTTAAGAACTTTTCCGTCTGAAGCGTCAAATTTAGAAATAATGATTACCTTAGCTTCCGTACCGTTATTCGTTAAGTCTCCATATGTTAAATTTTCTAAGTCATTTACCATATATGCATAATCTAATAACCCAAATAAACCCAACATATCATAAAAAGTATCATAATCATCACTTTCTTCGTAGCTAACTCCACTAACATGTTGAAAATCTATTATCAAAAACTCACCTGGGTTATTTTCCAGAAAATCTACAATCTGATTTGCTATAACTTCAAACTCCCCAGATAAATAATTATGTTTTGTAAACCAAATTTCTTCATCATAAGTCAATCTTACATCTAAATATCTAACACCACTACTAAGCAACGCTTCCGCATCGTTAACTTGAGTAAGTGATTGTCTCATTATAAATCCTTTTACTAATAGTCCTGTAAAACCCTGCATTATTCCATTGCTTTCATATGGATCTAATTTGCTGAATATGTTTATTTCATTTGAGAAAGCATCATGAGCCCCTAGCATTGATGTGTCAACTAGCCTTTGTTCATTCTCTAGATTTTCACTCATCCAATTACTGTAATCTACTTTGTTTGTTTTATTGCTTAAAGTTATTATAGGAATATTGATGATTAACACAAAAGATATCAACACTACAAAAATAACCAATAACACTTTAAGTATTCTTTTACTAACTGACTTCTTCTTCTTCATCTAGCCCATCCTTCCAAAAATCTTTAATCATATTTTTTAATTCTTTAGTGTCATTGCATACTTCTAAATGACTCCAAGTTTTAGGATAAAGTCGCAGGTATTTTCTAGCAGTAAACCGATCATCAAATAGAATCGCTACCCCTCTATCAGTTTCGGTTCTAATAACTCTCCCAACAGCTTGGATTACTTTGTTCAATCCAGGATACGTATAGGCGAAATCAAATCCATTATTAAACGTAATATCATAATGAGATCTTAGAACATTGTTAAACGGACTTAATGCTGGCAACCCTACTCCGACTATCAAAACTCCAGACAACATATCACCAATTAAATCAATTGATTCACCAAATATTCCACCCATCACAAACATAAATACTTGTGTGGTTTCTGACTCTTCTTTGAATAGGTCCATCATCTGTTTTCTTTCCTTGGTATACATCTCTTTTCTTTGGGTAATAAAACTAACATTTTCTATCTCTTCAACTAATCTAGATTTAACTAAATTCATATAAACATAACTAGGGAAAAATAAAATATAATTTCCCTTCTTAGATGTTACCAAAGATCGAGTAACTTCGATGATTTTATCAATTGAATTTTCTCTGTCCCGATACCTAGTTGATATATCATCTACACCTAATAATAGTAGATGATTTTGCTTAAATGATGATGCTAATGAAATGTCATCACCTGCATTATTTGTCAATAAAGTTTTGTAATAGAATATCGGATCCAATGTAGCGCTGAAGAAAGTACAACCTTCAGTGTGTGTGTCTATAGTTTGATTAATATATTGTGATGCGTTTAAGCATTTAATAGACATTGTTATTTCTTCTTCTGACTTCTCAATTAAATAAACGAATTCATCATTATAATACTCGCTTATTTTGATAAATCTATTAACAATAAAGTAGAATTCGCGCAATGCTTTTTTATCAAATTTTATCTTGTCATCTGAAAATATTTGATCTAATTTCATAAGTAATTTGCGTAACGTTTTTATCAAATATGGATTAATTTCGTCTTTTTTTATGAAGTCAACTTCTAATAATTCTATACTAGCTTCTGTAAAAATTTCTAACACCAAATTTATCTCGTATGTAGGGTTTGGTTTAAGGTATTTTGAGGTCTCTTTTATTCTTATGAAATCTTCACTAAGTAAACTCGCAGAAAACATACCCCTACTTCTTGATACTAAGTTGTGTGCTTCGTCACAAAGAATGATAGGGTTATAAGTGTCATCTTCGAAGTACCTAATCAAGTGAACAAGTGGGTCAAAGACATAATTGTAATCACAGATTATGATGTCTGAATAGTTTGATGTATCTAGTGATAATTCAAAAGGACACACTGTATATTTTTTACCGTATTTTCTAAAAACGTCTTGGGTTATGAGCGTTTCGTTTTCAAAGATGTTAGCTATTGCATTGTATACTCTTTTGTAATATCCCTTAGCATATTTGCAAACTTCCGGATCACAATCCCTTTCTTTAAGGAAACACATTGAATCTTTGGAGGTTATTTCACATGTCTTGGCGATTAACCCCTTATCTTCTAAAAGCTTCACTGTGTCTATAACTATCTTCTTTCCATCGTTTTTAGCAGTTAAATAGAAGGCTTTTTGTCTAGGTTGATTAATCGCTTTTAACGCCGCGAAGAGTGAAGCAACTGTCTTACCGATTCCTGTTGGAGCCTCAACATACAAGGTGCCTTTTCTGAGTACATTTTTATAAATGTATGCCATCATTTCTCTTTGGTTTAATCTGAAATTTTCAAATGGAAACTTCAAACCTTCTATTGATTTTAGTCTTTCGTGCTCGTGATTATTTAAAAGTTTTAACCAATCAATATATTTTGTAATTATTTTTTTGAAAAATTTTTCAAGTTTTCCATTTGTTAAGTGTTTTTCAATTTGTAGAATTTTTCTGTCCTTAACTTTTATATATGTGAGTCTAACATTTATGCTTCTTAGATTGTTATCTTTAAGATACATATATGCATAAATTTTGGCTTGTGCTAGGTGACTTGGATACGTCTTTTCATCAAGAATTTCAAAATCAGTATGAGTGGATTTTATTTCTTCAATGCATAGCCCCTCATCAGTCTTGATTACTCCATCAATTCTCCCTCTTATGGTTAGTTCAATACCATCATTAAAAAAAGTTGTCTTACAAGCAACTTCTTTTTGGTCAAATTCACCATATTGAGCTTGCCAATAGTTGTGAATTTCTATACCTTCTTGAGCTCTGGTTTTTAATACGCGATCATTGGTAATACTCCTACTACCAAAAAGAAATTCTGCTATTTCTTTTACGCTTACACTAATTTTTTTCATCTATTCACCTATAAATATTATACTCCATAAAGAATAAAAAAATGCGACTAATCGCATTTTCTAATCTATTAAATGAATTCTAAATGGTAATAGTGGTAACTCGTTGGTTGTATAGATATCACAGAAAGGATATTTCTTGAAAGCATATCTTATTTCTCTGATGTTTTCTATGTCCTTAATTACTATTCTATTATTCAATATTTCAATATGTTTTATATCAAAAAAATCTCTTCCATTAACGCTATATGTAAACCCTAGATTTTGATTGGAATGAGACACCAAATTTAGGTAGTTATTTTGGGTGTATATAACCAGTCCATCTTTATGATGTTGATAAGAATAATAGGTAGGCGAAATACTGTTTTTTCCTATCTTAAATAGTTTCTCCAAAACAACGTTGGTAATTCTTTTTGCTATTGCCATTTTATCTTTTGGACAAGGATTATCCTCTTCACCCAAATCGACAGCGGAGGCGATATATATATTATTTGATTCATCCATCAAAGCACTTTGAACTAATCTTATATTACTAATGCTTTCATCATCCGCTTCAGGGTATTCATACCCAGCAATTTGTGTAATTACAAAGGGTAGTCCAGCGTCTTTAAAATTCATTCTATAAGACTTAATAATTCTTATTATTGCACTTTCATATAAGCTATGATGAGCATAGTCACTTTCACCTTGATAAAAGATTACAGCTTTTAATGATAACGGTATAATTTCCTTTATTAACTCCTCGTATAATTTCGAAGTGTTTAATGAAGGTTGTATATCGTTGGCTTTTGCTAATTTTGTGTATTCATCAATAACTAAATGAGTCGATACATCTTGATTGCTTAGCCACGAAAAAACTGATGCATCTTTATGATTACATGAAATAATACCGATTGGTACTGAGACTTTTGCGTTTAAATACTTAGCGAATAAGTATCCTAATGCACTTACATCTTCAAAACAACTTCTACCACAGATATTCCATTCTATATCATTAGTAAATTCCAGATTTTTATCTAGACCTTTATTTAAGTTAAGAATTCTCACATTGCAGTTATCGTAATTATCTTCATGATATGAATCTTTTAGAGGTAAGCTTGCATTTTGACCTCCGGCAAATAAAAATACTTCTCCTACCAAACAGTTATAGAATGTTTCTTCATGTTTTTTTGTATACAAAGTAAAAGAAAAACCCTTTTCCTGGATAGGAACAGCGTCTAATTCAATTAAGAACTCTTCAGTTTTTGTTTTGAATTTTATTTCTTGGTCTAGGAATGAAATAGAAATTTCAATACCCTTTTTACATTCACCAAAAATTCTAATTACTTTATTTGCTTGGAAAACCATGTTGTCTTTAAAAATCGGTGCTAATGTAAAGTGTTTTTTCATTTAGTAATGACCTCCAGTAAATTGAAACTATTATTATTATAACAAACATTAGTAGTGCTTGTAAAGCCAACTTGGTGTATTTTACTTTAAAAAAACATTATAAATAAGTTTTCGTGTTTTTAAAAAAAAAAGACTCACTATTAATA
>CAZHSG010000064.1:0-5367 GCA_964535005.1 uncultured Candidatus Izemoplasmatales bacterium | reverse complement strand
TGTAGATGGTGGCTCCGGGCGGAATTGAACCGTCGACACATGGATTTTCAATCCAAAATTGCAGTAAAAAAGAGACTATAAAGTCTCTTTCCGCTTGTATTATAGGGTTTTATATAGTATTTTTTTCCGTTAATCAACAATAATAAAATCTGTAGGAAGCTCAAGATTAAACACTTCATTAAATCTAGAGTATTCACTTTCTAAAGTTATTATATGCTCTCCAGCAGCAATAGTTCTTACTTCATGTATGTTTCCGGCATCATCTATGTAAATTACATTATTTATAAGATTCCCAGCATCAATATCCACCTTGAATCTAAATTCTTTTGTATTTTCATCGTAACTATAATTATTAATGTCATGAATTTCTATACCATTCCAATCTTCATAATCACTAGCATATCTATACCATACATCTGTTGCAATATCATAATTATAAATATAATCAATTGTTTTATACATTTTGAAATTATAATCTGTTGATATATCACATCTTATTACATCGCCTTTATCATCTTTTTCATAATAACTCTCTACATACAATTCTACACTTACATCGTTCCATGTAGTTATGGATGCTATAAAATAACTAGAGCTGTCATTAAGAACATCAAAAGGATTAGATTCATCTGCAAAATATACAATATTGATATCTTTAGAACTATAATTATCATTTGTATCAGTTACTGTTACAGTAACAGTGTATTCACCAGATATATTAGTATTAACAGCTGACAAATAATTGGATGTAATTTCCAATTCATTATTTAAGTCATTGTTGTCAGACAAAGAACTCACTATATTTTCAATATTAAAAGTTGAACCAAAAACCATTACTTCAAGTTCTAAATTAAATGTAGGAGCAGTTGTATCCACTACTTCCACATAACGCGAAACTTCATTTGATTTTTTTCCATCTTCGCTTAGAACATAATAAGTAAGAGTATACGCCCCGACCTTATCTTCATTTACAACTCCAGTCACAATAAAATCTTCATCAGAGTTTTCAACAGTTACTCCAGGATCATTAAAGCTATTACCCGCCTCGAGTGTGATGTTAGCCTCACCATTTAATGTTACTTCAGGTGATGGACTACAAGCAATTAATAATAAAGAGAAAAATAGTAATCCCATACATAAGAATATTCTTTTCAATTTCATAAAAAAACCTCCACTTCCAATAAAATTATACTCTTTCATAATATAAATTTCAAACTAATAAATGTAAAAAAGGAATATAGAAAAACCTAAAAAGTTTTAGCTAGGCTGTTTATGGTGACTCCAGTCAAAATTGAGCCATCACTGTATGGATTTTCAATCCAAAACTGCACCAAAAAAGAGACTAAAAGCCTCTTTTTTTATTGTACTAAGCCATTTAAACTGTAATTCAATCTACATTACAGTGTTAGAGACCTAAAATCATATAAGACATATGGGGTTTCAATCTATTTATACCAATTAACTATATTATTAGACTCGTTATCTTTATTTTCATTATTTATTTCTATTGGAGCAATAGGTAACTTTTTACTGTTTTTGTTTTCTTCCTCAAGTGCTCTGATTTTATTTTCTAATTCTTTCGTTTTTGAATCTAATCTGTCATTGTGTTGGTCTTGTTTTCCCAACATAGAAGCAATTATAAATAATCCTAATCCAACCCCTAAAAATATAATTGATACAAATAAATTATGTGACCGTGATTCTGCACCTTGACTCATTGTCATAAAGAATCCAAAGATGGAAAATATTATTGAAAATAACCCAAATATGGAAACAAATGTCTGCATAAAATATATCCCCCTTTCATTACTTAATACCTTCTTCCAGCAGTATTTTTTTCACTCTCCCCTAAATCAATATTAACATAAAAGTAGAATTCAGTAAATCGTTTCCAAACTATCGAAAGTTTTAAATGATTTTAAAAAAGTAGTGGGAATTCAATATCACATGGATTTTCAATCATTTACTGCATAAAACAGAGAGAAAATAATCTCTCTATTTATGATTCGAATGCATTTTTTTAGATATTAAATTTTGAGACCGATTATAAAAATCATTATTGACACTCTTTTCGTTAGATTTCAAACAATCTATAATAGAACTATGAATTGACTGAGTAAGTGAATACACATTTATTACAACCATGTTCTTAAACTCGGGTGCTTTAGGAAATTTTTTATCATGATCAGCATAAAAATATGATTTAGAATCTTTATGTAAGCTTGTTGCAATACCGTTATGAATAACTCCACATCTAGCATACCAAAAATCAAATTCATTTAATTTCGAATTATTTCCTTCAAGATTCTTCAATACATACTTCTTACACCAATCTGTATATCTGTTTCGTAAGTTAAGTTTTTTATTAGGTTCCCCATACTCAAGATATGATAGATTGTCAATTAAAGTGTATATTAATACCGTAACAGGTATAAACTTTATGTCTTTTTGAAGCACAAGTGTTTGAATCGCATTTATGTATTCCATAATAAAATTTTCTAAATTTTGCAACATAATCTTCGTGTTCTCATTACTAATATCATTCATTCTCATCACCATCCCAGGTAATTATAACACAAAAAAAAGGGTACTAACAAGACTTCATGTCGTGTGCCCTTTTGTTATGCCTATTTGAGATACTCTAAAAATTTATCATGTAACTCAGTGATATCATATACATCTTTCATTTCAAAAACTAATGATTCGTATTCAATAAACACTCCTTTGAGAGCACTCTTGAAATATTCAAATTCCCCTGGTTCGTTTTGTTCACCTATTAAAGAGTCCAATTTTGTCATAAGTTTTCTTGCTCTTTTAAAAACATCTTGAAATTGAGACAAAGTATATTCGATTGCAAAAAACTCATGATCATAATCGTCTTCTACTACTTGGTCGTAATCATCAAGTAAATAGTAATACGGAACTTCAAAAAAATCTCTCAGTTTTCGCAATGTGTTGTAATCTGGATTTCTTAAATCATTCTCGTATTGTGAGTATGTGCTTACTCCAAACCCAAGATACTCAGCTACTTCTTTTTGATTCTTCTTTCTATATTTTCTAATTTGTTTTAGTTTGATACCAAGACTCATATTTCATCACCTCAATAACATAATAACACAACATTCACGATTTGTGAAATACATGAGGTGAATAAATGGGATGTAATAGATTGACTATGGTTAGGTGGTGGGGGTTGCCCCAAACGGGGCTCCTCACCATGTCACTACTTGACTAAGTGACATAAATCTGTCAGAAGAGAGGTGAAAAGATGAAAGTAAGATATAAAAAAGATGAAACTTACAACTACGATTATGTAAAGATTATTAAATATAATAAAAACCATTATAAAGCAATTCAATTCAAATACAGAGTTAAACAGGCAGGTTTTGAAAAAGAAAAAAGAGACCTAAATCTGAAAGTAGATATAGAATCTCTGATAGAAAAATCTCCTATTAGTATTGAACATTTAATGCAAAGTATATCAAGAACGAAAAAAACAGTATATGAATACGCTCTTTGTAATGACTTTGATTTTTTCATAACTTTAACATTTGATAGAAAAAAATATGATTCCAGTGACTTAAAAGAACTCAAAAGAATAGTAGGACAATGGTTAAGTAATTATAAGAAGAGAATAAACCCAAATATAAAGTATCTTATAATACCAGAATTACACAAAGATAATAAACACTTTCATTTCCACGGACTTATCTCAAATATAAATGATATAACAGAATTCAAAAAATCAAGAAAAGGTATCATGAGATATAATTGGACACCTTGGCATGATAAATTCGGTTTTACTTCTCTTGAAGAAATTAGAGATAAAGACGCTGTAAGCAAATATATAACTAAATATATAACTAAAGATGTAATTCAAACATTCAATAAACATAGATACTTATGTTCCAAAGGTCTGAAGAAACCTAAAACTATATTTGAAATAACACATTATATTGAAGAAATGCCGTGTGATTTTGAGAATGATTTTGTAAGAATAAAGAATCTTAATAGCTATGAAGAATTTTATAATGAGTTAATGAAAATCGGTGAGCATATAGAAGATACAGGAGGTATGTCAATGTGGAATTAAATCAAGCTATTGAAACATTTAATAAATATGTAAGAGTAACAAAATCAAAAGGAACAAATGACTATTATGTATACTACCTTAAAGTTCTAAATCAAAATATGGGTTCTCTTAATTGTGGAAAAATAAATAATGATCTAATTCTCAACTTCATAATCTCACAAAGAGATAGAAACCCAAATATTTCAAATGCCTCTTTAAATAAGTTTGTTGGTACCTTAAAGACAGTTTTATTATACTCATGTAATATTGAGATAAAGTTTTCAAAACTAAAGGAGCAAAAGAAGATTATCCCTACAGTATCACTTGGTACAAGCAATAGAATATTCAATTACTACCAAAAGAATATGATGGATAAAAACCTATTCAGAAACTATGTATTCTTAAAGCTTCTACTAGATACAGGATTAAGATTAAGTGAAATTATAAATATTAAAATACGCGATATAGATTTTTCTACTTCATCAATACATGTAAAAGTAACAAAAACAGATGTTGATAGATATGTATGTTTTACAGAATCAACAAGAAATCTACTTAAAAAATACATTGTAACAAACAAAATACAAGAGTTCATATTTTATGACTTCAGATCGAAAAACAAAATGACAACTTCTTCTGTTGAAAGTTTCATATATAGATTAAGAATAAAGTTAAAAATTGAAGAGAATATAACTCCTCATAAATGGAGACATACCTTTGCTACAAACTATTTGAAAAAGGGTGGGGATCTAGAAACATTGAGATTACTATTAGGACACTCAAATTTAAAAACTACTCAAAAATACTTACATTTAAGCAAAAGCGATATTATTTCCAACTATATGGATGTAATGAAATAAAAAAAAGGATGAAAACATCCTTTCAAAAAAATGATAGAAACATGAAACAAACTGAAAACTAATCCCCTGTTAAAAACCGAGCAAGTTTTATTATTATTGTCAGCACGAATAGAACTATAAAAATGCTAAAATTCCAACCTCCTGTAATAGCCATAAATAATGAAATTACAACAGCAATATATAATAATACATGCAATAATCTAAGCTTATCCATTTCTTACCTTCCTTTCCCATTTAAATTATACTCTTTTATAATATATATTTCAAACTAATAAATATAGAAAAGGAATCAGGAAAGATTATAAAAATCACTCTAACTTAAAAGTTACTACACCCTCTCGCGACACATGGACTTCCACCAAAAAACAGTAAAAAATCGAAAATAAAAAAGCCTCAAAAAGGCTTAGATAAGATGTTGATGGTGGCTCCGGGCGG
>CAZHSG010000063.1:0-5566 GCA_964535005.1 uncultured Candidatus Izemoplasmatales bacterium | reverse complement strand
TAAAACTGCGTATTATTTAGTTGAAAATAGAGTAAAATTCCGTAACGACAAGACAATAATTCATGTTACCTCGAAGATGGAAATCAAGGTGATACTTTAATTTGCAATATTAAAAACTTAAAACAACTATTAAACCCTTATTACAAAGATTTTTTTCAAACCTCAGTAAATAAAAGTTGTAATGACGAAAAACGTCAAAACTTTAAAAATTCGTTACCGAAGAAATGTATTATAAACATTGATTAACATAAAAGAAGGTTATGCAAAGAAACTAAAAGAAGAAATCATTTACTGATTTCTTCTTTTAGTTGTAAGCTTCAAACGAAGCATATCTTGACTTGACAAGAAATCACTTATTAACGATTAGGTTACTATGACGATTTGCTAACGAAATTATTTTTGAATAATTATATATATGAATAGTAATATGTTTCATGTTAAATGCACTCAGTCTATCCCAATTTTACCGATTATTTATGCAAAGGATATAAATATGTATAAATAAATATCGATGAAATAGCCAATTAAATAGACTTTCAACAGTTTAAAAATGGTATATTTGAAGACGATTATTTTAATGATTTTTTTCTTAAGTGAAGAAATATATATCGTTACATCTTAATTTCATTGTTTTGATTCTGTAGAAAATCTATATATATTAGAAACCCTATTGACAATATATCTGTGCATGTTATAATTCATTATATATAGCGACAAGATATGACATATATTCGCGCAATATAATACATACTTTATTTTACAGGCGGTGAAGCGATAATAAGCTATGGCGGCCATTTTTTTGTGTTGTAATAGGGACATCATCAGAAATGCTTGACTATGCTCATATGTTTAAAAGTTTATTTATGCCTTTATTATAGTTTTTTTAAAAATCATTCAGTATTTAATATTGTATAGAATATACATATTTATTAGTGAACTTGAACTTTTCAAAAATATTTGAATGGACTATTAATGATTGCAAAAACATAATGTTGTTATAAAGGATTTTGGGAATACATAGGAGTATTAAATCTAATCAATTTGATGTAATATCTATGAAACTCGCGATAAGTGAGAACGTAAATTTGGAATAGAAATGTAATTATACCAGTATATTCTGTATCATATGACTTGGATTCACCAGGTCAAAAATATGAATGTTTAGAAAAAAAAATGAATTCAATATGCTCTGGAACATGTAAATATGTTGAATCTTCATGGATAGTCAAATATTCAGGTAATGCAATTAGCCTATCAAGTAGTTTAAGAGAGTGTCTTGATGATAATGATCATATCTTAGTTATTAAGGTTGTTAATGATATGCAAGGTTGGCTTCCTCAAAAACATAACGATAAAATTAAAGGTTTTTTTGGATGATAAACTAATATATACACAAGTATTTATCTCAGGAAGGAGAACAGATTATGAAAATAGCAATGAAAAAGTTTTTTGTTTTACTATATTGTTGTTTTTTTACCGCTTTTGCTTGTCCACTTTATGTTAAGGGAATATTAGATCCCCTCATAGGATATACTATTGCAGATGTAAGTAATGGAACGTACTATATTCAGAATAGCTATAACAGTAAGTATATTGACATCCATGGACCTTCGACAGCCGAAGGCGCATTAATTCATGTTTGGAGTTATCACACTGAGTTGTATGAAAATTGGGAGATAACTAAAACTACAGATGGATACTACAATATTAAATCTTTGTATAGTTACAAATATATTGGCGTTGATAGTCAAAATATTGGAATAAACAAAGATAATATTAAGCAGTATTCAACTCTAAACGACTATACAAAATGGCAAATATATGTGGATGACGATGAGAATTATGTGTTTAAACCGAAGTCATGGATTAATCTGTATCAACATTTAATATGTCCATCTAATGACGAACTTCAATTAAGTAGTAGCATACCTTCTACTGCACAATGGAAATTATATAAACAAGAAAACATTTACAACGGTACATACTTTATTCAAAATATTGATACCAGAAAATATATGGATTTGTGTGGGCCATCAACTGCTGATGGTGCAATAATTCACCAATGGGATTTGAATGCAAACAATTCATCAAGCATTGATTCTTGGCGCAAATGGGAAATCACAAAACAATCAGATTTATATTATACAATTAAGAATGTGTATAGCGGGAAATATTTGGGTTTAGATACCAGTACACTTGCAATCAAACAATATTCATCAATTGCTGACAACACAAAATGGAAAATATATTTGACTGTTACTATTGATGATCTAGATGATGGTGGTGAAGATCTAGAAGTTCTAGAATATATATTTGTACCAAAAGGTGATAGTTATCCTCCATACTCATATTCATTTGCGGTAGAGGATGGAACAAATATTAATGGAAGAGATTTAGTGCTAAAAAGCGCGAATGATACGAGAATTTCTTGGGATTTCGCCGATGCTTCTTTAACATATATTACAAGAATCTACAATTGGGAATATAAGGATACAAGAATTAGTTACTATTTCGCTTACTTTCTACCTGAAACATATATAAATGGTTTTGCTCAAAGAAATATAAATATTTTTAAATATAATCATGATATTAATACTGACTCAGATTTCACCGATGCTTTTGATTTAGCTATTCCAAACGCGAACAGTGAATGGCGAAGTGCACTTAGTCCATATATTGATGAGTTTTTAACTACTCAGTATTTATACAATGCGGATATTGAAATTTTTGGTGGTACTTTTGATGAGTTAGGCTATGATTCTGTTATTGGCGCTGGAGTCTGTGGCCCAATTAGCAGGTCGGTTTACGGATTTGTAATATATGAAAATGAGATTTCGAAAGTTTATAGATATTATCAAATGAAAATTGATATCATAAATTATGCTGAGAATGAGACTGAGTGGGGTATGAGTATCGTTGTAACTCATGAAATGGGGCATGCTTTGGGATATGCTGGACACTCATTTAACGACATCGATGCAATAATGAATGCATCCTATTCAACTGATGAATTGCAACCAGATGAAATACAAAATATATATCAAATATGGGAAATTTTCTATGAGTAAAAAGGGGGAGATTAATATGAAAAAATCTTTGTATACTTTATTGATACTATTGCTTTTATTTCTGTTAATTGGTTGTAACAATTCTTTGTCAACAGATAATCTTAATAATGAAGACATAACGGTCAATACCAATGATGAGAGTTCAATTTCTATTATGCCTATTAACTATGATTTTGAGTCCGTCATAGAGTTAAGTGATGATATATTTATAGGTAGACTGATAGGTGTACGACAAGGTAAAAATTTAAGTGATAATATTCCAGATAACGATCCGTTTAATGCGCTACGAGTTTCGTTATATTTTGAATATGAATTTGAAATTACCAGCATCATTTTTGCTGGATATAATAGAAATCCAGAAACTATCAAAGTGTATTTTCATGATTATGGTGTGATTAAAGATGATTTAGGATATAACCCAATGTATGACTGTGCCTTTCATGAAGGATATGAATACCTTCTTCCTGTCCAAATCACTGATAAAGCATATTATAAAGATAATGTGTATCATATTCCTGGGGATATGGTTTTATCCTTGGATCAGGTAATAGCAAGAGATTCTTCTTTGACTGGTGTGCATTCAATTGTAACAGCAGAAGGAAATGACTTGACTCAGGAAGTTAATAAAAATGATGTAATCTCTTATGTGAATAAATTGATACAGAATAAAGAACATCAAAACTCATATACAGGAGAAACTAATATCAATAAAATAGCAGATTTTTCAAATCATATATTTAAAGTGCGGGTGAAAGAACTAGTACAGACAAGACAGAATGAAATTGTATTTGGAGAAACTTATATGATTGAAATCCTAGAAGTCATTAAAGGCAATAATAATTTTGGTTCGGAGGAACTAAAAGTAGATTTTATTGGCGGAACTGTAAATTCAGGTGATATAATCTATGTTGGACTTGATATTGGAAGTACTAGGTATGGACAAACAGGTATATGTTTCAATCTGACATCTAAGATACTTTTCACTTCTGATGAAATTTACCAAATTAGAGAGCGTATAGAAAATTAGGTTCTTTAGATAAAATATCTAGTGAAATTGATTAGCTACGTATGTAAAGGAACACTAGACACGATTTTACTAAATGGGATCTTCCATCATTAATAGAATAAAACTAAATAATGTGATTTGTAATAGATGGGCTATCAGGATAAAATTATACACCAACATACTTATTAAAACACATGCACTTTACCAGAAATACTTGAACATTATTTATTATTATATTATAATGACACAATCAGACCTGCCAAACTTGATAAACTCTTTATCAAAGGCGAATATTGAAAGGAGAGTATTTTGAAAAGAATCTTGACGATAATGATTATGTTGATATCTTTGTGTGTATTGCTTGTAGGGTGCGATAATTCTCTAACTACAAATACTACAACAATAACAACAACAGAGCAACCAACCACTACCAACGCCACTATTAGCAACCATCTTGAGCTAGGTTTGAATTTTAACAACATGTCAGATGAACGATTGGTTGATTTACATGCCAAATATGATTTTGATGGAGATGTCTATTTTCTATTTGGTTTGGATTTTCCAGATGATGTAAGTATCACTTACGGAACATCTGGTTATTTTGATTATCTTTCAATGGATGAAGCAACAATTGAAAGTAGTGGATTTGGTGATCAATCCTTATTTGAATATATCATATCAGAATTAGAAGAGTTTTGTACAGAAACAACAATCAATGACCCAGTCGACGGAATAGTATATTATATGGATAATGATGGAAACGTACTAAAAATGATGAGCGTTTCTGAAACCGAGGTATATTTAAGAATCTCCCGCCATTTTACGAATTATGATGATTCCTTTGAATTTATAGATATGTACTTTATATATACATTGGGATTAGTTGATAAAAGCATTGAAGCTTCAAGAACTAAAGTAGTAGACGGATGTCCTTCCTGTGTTGTATCTGAAGTCATCGATGGCGAATATACTTATACATTTATGGGATATACTTTCAAAATAAGCGAAAACGGAGCTATTCTTATTGATGGGTATTATCATTTCGACATAATGCATGTTGAGGATGAATAACTACAATGACAAATATTTTTGTTTTAAATATTTTTTTGACCAGCACTTTATGCGACAATGATGTGTAACCGAAGTCATTGATAATTATGTTATACGTTAAAGAAATAAAGAGCAGCCGAAGGGGCTTCAACATATATTTTTATTATGATTTATTTGCATAAAATATGTTTTTTCACTACTGGATTGGTATGGTTTTTAAACAGTGTGTATAATAGTGGATTGGTATGGTTTTTATTCAGTGGTTATAATAGTATATGCATAGAAACACATGGAAAAGACCCTGCTCATTTTAAGAGGGGTCTTCTATAATAAAAAAGCAACTCCGTATAAAAAAGAGTAAAACTCCGAATACTACAAGCCATTTTGGAGTAAAACTCCGTAATGACAAGACAGGTTGATTATACCAAGTTGCTTTATATCG
>CAZHSG010000062.1:0-5576 GCA_964535005.1 uncultured Candidatus Izemoplasmatales bacterium | reverse complement strand
TACAACTAGGATATGATCGCCTTGGTAGAACGGATTATGGTGCAAAAGAAGTTGAAGGATTTAGAAAACAAATATTTGAATCAGTTGTTCCTTATGTAGCAGAACTTGTTAAACGTAAGGGTATTCGTTTAGGAATCAAAGACTTAAAATCATATGATTTAGCTTTGTCTTTCTTAACTGGAAACCCTACTCCTAAAGGAGACAGCAAATGGCAAGTTAAAAATGCCAAAACAATGTATGAAGAAATGAGTCCTGAAACAAGTGAATTTATCAATTTTATGATTGATCATGATTTATTAGAATTAGATTCTAAACCTGGAAAACAAGGTGGAGCAAATTGTACATTCATCCCTAAATACGAAAGTCCTTATATATTTGCTAATTTTAATGGAACTAGTAGAGATGTAAAAGACTTAATTCATGAAGCGGGACATGCATTCCAACTTTATTCATCTCGAAAACTAATTTCTTATTATAGATTGCCTACATTTGAAGCTGCTGAGATTCATTCAAAGAGTATGGAATACCTGGCATGGCCTTGGATTCATAAATTCTTTGAAGAAGATACAGACAAATATAAATTCAATGACTTAGCAGAAAAACTTAGCCGTTTACCTTCTGGAGTATTAATTGATGAATTCCAACATGGCATTTATGAAAGCCCTGAATTAACAAAAAATGAAAGAAAAGCTTTATGGCTTAAAATAGAAAAAAAATATAAACCACATATAGATTATGGTGATGATGCATTCTTAGGAAAGGGAACATTCTGGTACCGTATACAACTTATCTTTTTTGCACCTTTCTATTTAATTGATTATATTTTAGCACAAGTAGTGGCATTCCAATACTGGATAAAGACTCAAGAAAATCACTCTAAAGCATTTGACCACTATTTAGCATTCTGTAAATTAGGTGGATCAAAATCATTTGTTTCACTACTACAAAGTGCAAACTTAGATAATCCATTTAAAGCTGGTATTGTTAAAGAAACAATAAAACCAATAATTGATTATTTAAACAATATGGACGACACATTACTATAACCAAAAAACACACTAAAAATAGTGTGTTTTTATTGCTTTCAATAACATTTAACTACTTGTGATACGGCTCGTTGTTCATAATGCCAAATACAAAGAAAGTTAGTGAGTCATGGATTTTTATTCCCTCAACGCTCTCAACTTCCTCCAATTTTTTAATTATCAAAGCCTAGAAATTAATGCTAGCAAAAAAGTGAAGATTTTCACATCCAATATATTAAGTTCTAGGGTTTGGAGGTTTTTATGTTTTATTACTAAAAATCATTCTGTATTTGTGTGGCACCCTAGAAGTTCTGTAGTTAATACAAGTAAATTATCATAAAAATTACATTTGAATATCAATATCGTTTAGATAAAGTCCCCAAAATTTTGATGTAAGCCTATGGAAGTTAAGGGTCAACTTGCCAAAACTGTTACTTTTGATACTTATTTGATGCATATTTGATACTTAAAATACAAAAAAAAGATGGACAAAAGTCCATCTTATCTAGATAACATAACGTTTCGTTCGTTATAGTTAGAGTGCATAAATGGTGCCGAAAGTGCATCGTGAAGCTAACTCGCTAATAAGCGTGTAATGTACGGTTCATTCTCCTATAAAAAACATATTGAATGTGTTTTTCTGTGTATGTCAATAATTGTTATTTTATACTAACCTTTTTTATGTATTAATCATAGTAAGCTGCTAACAAACTTAAAAGACATACTAGATATCTTATTATCTAATATGTCTCTTTTTTTATTGTTGTCCGTTTTAAGGGAACACTTTCCTCGTTGTAACATTTTTAATTGCAACTTATTATTGTATACATATGATGTTGTTTTTGACCATTGTTCAAAAACCATACCAATCCAATTTCATTTTTAACTTATTCAACATTATCTCTTCTTTTCTTACAAATTATGATAATTCTTGGCTTCTAAAAGTACTTCTTCATAGTTATCCAAAAATATATGTCCGACTCCATATATAATCTTAAATTTATTTCTCACTCCGAGTTCATCAAGATTCTTGGCGAATTTTTCTGCTGACTCAAAATAATCCTCATCTTTTTCTCCCATTATAATATATACACTTATATCATTTTCTTTAAATATAGATAATTTGTCCTTTATTTCATCAATAGCAGTGATATCAGGCATAAGTAATATTAATTTCTTTACATTGATCAATTTTTCAAAAATTGCTTCAAAAACAATAGCAGGATGTGTAGCTACACATATAGTAATATCTTCTGCCTTCAAATTGTATTGTTTAATAACTGATTCAAAATGTACTTGTAATTCTTTTGCTCCCTTTTTAGTATCATCCCAAAACGCACTTCCTGCAAAAGTTTTAAAAGATGAAATGGGATACCCAATTATATGATTGTTAAAAACCTTGTTTTCAATTATATCTAGTAAGTCTCTATATTGCTTTCCAGCTATATTAAACATATCGCTTGGGTGTGTAAGTAAAAGCATCTTTGCTGTATCCCTATATTCTTCTTGAGGTTCAACTATTATCAGTTCTGGCTCTGCATTTTTTTCATTGTCTTCTTCTCTCTTTTTACAGATTTCAGATAATTCTATAAATTTTGGTTCATCTCGAATAATACTAAACGCTTTCCCTTTCTTCATCCATTCATAATGAAACCATAACCCAAAGTCTATCACAGCATCTTCAAATATGCTCATTCCCAGTTCTTTTTTATTTGTTATACAAGCAAGCAGACATCTTAAATATAATATTGTTGGTAAATTACCATCTTCTACATCCTGATTTTCTGTGAACAGATTATAAGCTTCTTCAAATTCACCTTTTGGATATAAATTCCAAAATTTAGACATCAATTCTCTATAATTAAGTTTTCCCATATTTTTCCCCTTTCAAAACAAAAAACAAGAATGTCAGTACATTCTATGCAATACCATTTAATAAATGGATATATTGGCATATGTAAGGGCTTCTTGTTTTATATATATCTATTTTCAATTATACATCTAACAATAAAATTAAGCAAATACGATAAAAAAGTGAAAAGATGCATTTTATGCTTGACTGTATCTAAATTCACTTTTATGTTGTTTGGTCAATAAAATCGTTCATATAAACAAAAGGGAATAACCGAAGTATATCCCCTTGTTATGAGGTTTATAACATAAGTTTCAATTACTTGTGATACGGCTCGTTATAACGATTGAAAATTGCACATGATATGAAAATACTACAATATGGATGTTTTTTCAAATGATGTCGATTGCTCATACTATAAGTAAATTGAAAACAAGATACCAAATTCGAAGTAAATCTCATCTAGTATCTTGTTTGTTTTAATCCTTTAAAATGAGGTTAATCATCTCGTTATTTTCGAAGAGTATAGGTGGATAATATGAACTTTGAAATAATATGGAGTAATAATTAAAATAATCTGATTGGACAAAAACTTTTCGTGTAATGTTGGGAGGAAACTCAACTAGCATCATCAGGTTGCTGTTTTCGTGTGGATTGTATGGTACAAATGGTGATGCATCCATGTAGTACGATACTGAATGTCCAAACTCCTGTTGTTCAATTTCATACAATCTAATGTTGTCAATCTCAAGTGGATTTTCTAATCTAGTAATATTTTCAATGATTGTTCCGCCTCTTGATACCATTTCCACGTATGAAGTTGAAGAAAATAGATCCTCGTAATAGTTTAATCCTTTGGGACTATAATCAGTTGAATCAACAACTAGATTATTCTCAGTTATAACATATTTGCCTGATTGAAGCTCATATATTCTAGAAATCTCAGTGTATCCAATTCTTCCACCTTCAACACTGGTTTGATCATATTCCTGAATATATTCCATTTCATTATCACGTTCTATGATAGAACCAATGAGGTCATTCTTAATTGGACCAACCCAGATTATTAAACCCTCATCATTTAATCGATTTGAGCTTTCTTCATAATTGATTTGTTTGTTTCCTTCTTCAGTCATGCTAGGATGGAGCAAGGCCATCTCATCAACGTCTTCATCCTGAACTTGATGCTCCATAATATAGACTACTTCATTATTGTCATCTAAAGTCTTATATAGTCTATAATAGCTTATTATAGCTTCATCAACCCCAAATCCATAATGGCTAACTGACAGGAAGTTGTTAAACTCATTTTCATTCATGTAATCAGCAAAATAGTAGTCTTTATGAGTGCTAATGAGGCTATCAGTATTATACTCATTTGATATTTCTAGTTTTCTTGAAACATACCCATAGTAAGGTTGCAAGTTACTAGGTTCATACATTATATTTCTAGTTTCCTCAATAGTATAACTGGCGATACACTTGTCTTCATTATACAAAATCACAATATCAATAATGATCACAACATTGCTGTCGATAAAGGTATCAAAATCTTCGTCCGGATAGAATTCCTCTATATCTTGCGAGTGTTGCTGACAGTCACAGGATTCTTCAATGTGAAGAATAAGCTTATCCCCTGTTTTTTCAACTACTTCAACAGAAGGTTCAATACCAACAAGGATACTCTCATAAATTTTATTGTTATACTCATCATAGAGGATTTCGTTCATATAATATGGAACTTCATTTTCCGCAATGAAATCAAGACGAGTCTCGGCAATCCAAACTAATGATACAGATAGAATAATTAATGTAATAATATTAAGATATGTTAAATTTAGATGTTTCTTTAAAAATATAGGTTTATAGATGTTATAGAAAATTGAAAGTACTGCTGAAACAAGAAATGCGATTCCTAGATATAATGTTGAATGTCGTAATATAAATAAAAGTTGATTGTACCTTTGTGAAAACTCAAGTAACAACGTAATGACAAAGCTACTTAAAGAACACAAAAATAAGATTTTTGTTCGTTTTTTCATTTTATTTTCCTTTCATAGTTTTTTAGATTTTTATTATAATCAAAAACTATGAATCAACATCGAAAGACGCTATATGTTTTGTATTTGTTTGTTACAATGCTTTTTGAAATATATAGGGATGAAAAATTCTGATATGTTTCTTTTACTCTAATTGAAGGTAGTATAAATGTTTGTGAAATTTCAATTGTTAGCAACAAGAAAATATTATAACTTAGTATCACAACTAATAAAACTAATAGAATGTAAAGTATTAGATTGAGATAATTAATCTCTTGTAACGAGTATTGTGTGATAAAGGGGATTTGAAACAAATGAAAAAACTGGTATAGGAACACTGAGACAAATACGATTATTGATAAAATAGACATATAATGCTTTTTCGTTTGGTTAATCATACTATCTCCTCCTAAACTGCAGTTTAACTTATTATACTACACTTGTGCTATTTGTAACAACGTCTCGTTTTGCTTTATTTATACAACATCTATATTATTTAGAAAAGACATATTTTTCTGATCAAAACATGGATAATCATAACATAAATAAACACAATAATATCCCCTTGTTATGCGATTTATAACATTAGTTGCAACTACTTGTGGTACGGCTCGTTGTTGTTTATGCTAAACGAACAATATTGTCGTTCTAGCTCAAAGA
>CAZHSG010000061.1:0-5684 GCA_964535005.1 uncultured Candidatus Izemoplasmatales bacterium | reverse complement strand
TGCATTAAATAGTGCTCTTTATTCAAAGAAAGTATATAATCATATCTGATAATAGTGTTCACAGGATTATAGAAGTATAAAAAATTTGTTCAGGATATGAATTTAGTTTGAGACAATTAAAAATCTTCATCAAGAAATTCAGATGGTGAATTTGAATCATTAATAAGCGATTTATAATATTTTCTATAATTTGCACCTGTAGTTGTATTTCTTACTCCAAATGAATCTCCGTATGATAGTAATGTTTGATCTACCCATCCACAGATGTAGATATCCATTTTAGCTAAATAGAATAATTTAGTGTGCTGCATAAACAAAGACAATGAAAATACCTTATTTGGTTGTTTATTCAAAGTCTCTATTTCTTTGAAATCGCCAAGATTTTTAGGGACAAAAAAAACTTGGAAGACATATTTGGAAGAACTCATGTGACTTCTATGAAGATTAATTATAATGTTTCTTTTATTACATATAACATCTATGTCCCTTGAGTATTTTTCAAGTGATGATTTCACTTCAATTTCATTTTTATTGATTTTTAAATCAAATTCATCTCGATTTAAGAAATCATCTGTTCTAATTGCATCGTATTCAATTACATTAATATCAATATTACAATTAATATATAGTTTTACAATATTCTTAGCCAAATCACCTGATAAAATATCTATGATTTTTGCATTTGGATGACGATCTTTTTGCCATGTGTCAACTGTATTATCAAGTTTCAATTTAGCTGTCTCAATTGCCCAATCCAAAGCTATCAAATAACTCTCTTTATTCTTTATTTTTTCAAATTCATGACTACCATTTATTTCTATTTTTTCAAATTTTCTATCATTATTTTCAGAGCACATCTTCAATCAACCCCCAACAATCGCTCTCTAAGGATTCAGAAAATTTATCAGTAGCCATTAATAGCTCTGTTGAATTCTTATCCTTCCTTACAAAACCTATTCTAATTTGATAGTTTTTTCCATATTCTTTTAGAGCATCAAATTTTATATGAGAATATTTATCAATATCTTCGCTTGTCCCACTTCTTGAAAATCCACCTTTTGTTTCAATAACCCAAGCATTACCATCTATATTCACTATATAATCCGGATAAAATAATTTTTGTTTACCAGAATTGTCTCTGTAAACAATTGAGAGGAATTCTAGTCCTTTATCACCATTTTTATAAAACCAATTTACACTATTAGAGTTTTGTAAATATTTCTCGAATTCCTTTTCAGGAATTGATCTTATTTCTGCCGATGAAAGGTATCCCTCATAAACATTCTTAGTGTATATTTTTTGAACTCTCGAATCTTCATCATATGTAAATATCATCTCACAAGGAAATTTAAATACTTCCTTAGTCTTTAAGTTAACTTTAAGATTTAGAGATTGTTGACTGATATCAGACATAGCATCTAATATATCTTCTTTTATTCTCGCTTGATTATTTATAACAAATGAGTATATCTTCCTTGTTGATAACAATAATAATTTGTATTTTGTAGGCTTCACATCTTTTTCAAATAATCTTCTTATTATTAATCTAATTACATCATAAGGAAGTCCAACATCTGAGCCAATTTTTGCTAAAACACTGTGAAACTCTCTCCCATGTGTATGTGTGTTTAGAGGTTCAAAAATATCAATTTCATCAAGCTCATTAATTGTTTTCAAATCAAGCAACATCACATTTCCTCGATGTATATTTCTCACAATTAACTCGTTAAATAAATAGTTTGTAATTTCAAGCTTCATTTTATTAATGTTTAGTTTGTCTAGATTATATTTCTTGACTAAAAAATTATGTATGCTTCTTAGAGCTAAGTCAGGATCACTTCCAATTGGTTGAAATGAACGAAGTTCTTTGACTAATTTCATTTCTGCATATTCTTCTTTTAAATATATTTTTTTTGCCTTAAGTGCATTTTTACCAAAACTGTTTTTAACGTCTTCTACAAATTTCATATCAACAGTATATAGATATGCACTATCAAGTATATCCACATTATAATGATTTGCTTCAGGCATTCTTCTAATTCTACCTATTGTTTGTATATCAAATGTTTCAGATGAATTAGCTCTAAGTTTAACAAGAACATGAGCTCTCGGGCAATCCCACCCAGTTGTAATTGCTTGCTTAATGATTAAATAATCAACTATATCATCATTTTCTACTACATTCTCAATGTTTATTTTTTTATTTGACAACCAAACTGCTAACTTGCCATTACCATATGTAATTTCATTCTCTAATAAGTAATCTTCAACCTCTATTAGCATAAATTCTTGATTGTTTGGTATTTGAATAAGCACTAATGGATTAATATTTAAATCTATATTTACAAATTCTTCCTTGATTTTATTTCTCTTTTTTATAGCTAAATCTATCAAAAACCTTGTTTGATTATTAACAATTGACTCATTATATATATCCTCATTGATGAGTATTCGTTTTTTAATCAATCCTTCTTCAATTACAACATTTTCAGGAACATCAATAATATATGGATGATAATATTCCTTTGGAGTAGCTGATGCCTTAATAATTTTTTCTGCTTCGAAATAATTAAGTAATATTTCAGATTTAACAGTGTCATTACTATGTGATTCATCTATGATTATTATAAATTTTAATCCTTGTTCTTTTGCAACCTTTATTCTATCAATTAAATCTGATTTATCTCCATCTTTAAGAGATTTATTGCCTTTTTTAACTACTAATTCCCAGTTGATATAACAAATATCATTTTCATGAAATCCCGATAACAATACATGATTAAGGTAAAAGGTTTTGTTGTTTGGATAATATTTATCCATTTTAGATTTGCTCTGTTCTTCTAAATCACCTTTTCCTGGAGTAAGCCAAATAAAAACATAATTTGATTCTCTTTTAAGAAACTCATCGATAAAAGTTGATAGCATTATGGTTTTCCCAGAACCAGTGCAACTCTTTAAAATAATCTCCTTTTCGCTTGAATAAAAACCTTTGAATAAATCTTGGACAGCTCTATACTGGAATGGTTTTAAATCTAGCATACTAATCCACCTTTCTATGAGAGATAAAGCGAAGATAAACGTCTTCGCATTATATAACTCTATATTTTTTTAATAAAATCTTAATATTGATTTCTAATAATCTCTATAGTAATAATCTGGTATTATATATAAATCAATGTTATTTTCTAATATTTTTTGTTTATTAAACGCACTTAATAATATGTTGTTTCCTATAAATACTTTTTCATATTTATTTTTAACAATTGCATCAATAAATTCTTCAAGTTCATCTTCAGATATTAATAGTTTATATTTTGAATCGGAAGACCATATAAATCCATATTGAAATTCGACAAGTTCTTTCATATGAGAAAGAAGTTTGTCTGAATATTCTAAATACATTCTGTTTTTAATTTCTAAGAATTGGATTTTATAAAACCTTAAATTGGATTTATTATTACGCACAACTTGAGATACTCTAGGATAGGTGATATCTTCACAAATATCATTCTCGTTATTAGTACATAATATAAATTTTCTATTTCCGTAATCTTCATTGTTTAACTCGGCTACAGCTTGCCCTGTTGTTCCAGACCCAGCAAAAAAATCTAATACCGTTGCATTTTTATCATAATATGTTTGCAATAATCTTTTTATTAACGATGAAGGCTTAGGATAATCGAATTTGGCTTCAAGTTTAAATTTATCTAATTCTTTTCTTGCGTTATCATTTGAATATTTGTTTTCAATAAGTTCTAGTGTACTCATTGGTTTCTTTCTAACAAAATACTCAATATTATATACACCATTTTTCTTCTTTATCGTTGCACTCAAATATGTTTTTGTATAAATTCTCCCAGTAGACTCATTAATCACTATCCAGTCATTCTCTGACCCAAAATCAACTAAGTCTTTACTCCAACGCCAACGAAAACCGTCCTTAGGGTTGTCTTTTTTCCGCTCAAGAAAACCTTCTTTTGACACTTTTCCAGGGTAAAACACCCTGTCGTTAATTTTTATTGGAAAATCAAGTGAGTGAACATATCCAAGAGTGTTATAATCTAATGTTTGATTCAATTTATAGGGACCTCTGGTATCAAAATGCTCATCTTTATATTTAAAACCATCATCAATGTGTTCTTTCATTACAAAGACATTTGAACTTTTCTTCACATAAATAAGCAAATAATCATGATTTTTTGAAAAAGTAGTTGTAGATTTACCACTCTTTTTTGTTACTCGTGGTAAACAGCCAACATAATTCTGATCATCAAAAATCGAATCCATTAACATCTTTAATTGTGCAAACTCATTATCATCAATGCTAACAAATATTACTCCGTCATCTGACAGTAATTCCCATGCTGTCAAAAGTCTTTTTTCCATAAAGGATAACCATTTAGAGTGTTTGAAGGTGTCATCCTCATTTATATATTTATCATCGTATATAAAATCTTGTTTTCCTCTATTATATGGGGGATCTATATAGATAACTTGAATATTTTCTTTATGAGTTTTTTTCAATATATTAAGTGCAGCTAAATTATCACCTTCTAAAATATAGTTAAATCCTTCTTTTACATTTGTTATTCTTTTTGTTTTCTCTTCAGCTAAAAAAGGAATGTTATTTTCAAGAATTTTATCGATTTCTTCAACCTGCTTTTCAAAAACTAATCCATAATTCTTTGACACGATTTCGGAATAAAGAAACTTTAGATTGTTAGCAATTTCATTTGCCTCTTCTGTATCTAATGAACTTAATAATTGAACAGCCTCATCAACTTTTATCATCATCTGTTTTTTTCTACTTATTTTATTCACAATCTCACCTATTCTTTTTGTATTTGCAGTGCTTATATAATAATACCCGGATATAAAACTCGAAACTACATTTATACTAATTATAACATTTATTACTCGGTTTATAAATGGAATTTTCTAACTAATATTCACTTTAAACCCATATATTTAGAATATTTTGCAATTATCACTAAAATGATGCTATATACCCGAGTTTTTGATATCGCCATCCTAATTGCAATTTGATATTTTGATAAGGATGATTTTTCTAAATATTCAAGAACATCTACCTCTTGATTATTTAGTATAGCATTAAAATCATGGTATTGCTTGATTAATTGATCAGACTTTTCATACCTCAATTTTATTTGATCAATCTTTCCTATCACATATAACAGATTCTCTTCAACATTATTCTTTCTTGAACCAGAACTTATAGAATCATAAGTAACTGCGTTATAACCAACAAGCCTTCTCTCATAATATTTGAGTTTTTCCTCTAACTCAGTTTTATGTCTGAAAGCTTTTTTAACGTCATCTATCCACTTGTAAAAAGCTTCTTTGGAACCATTTCTCAAATGTCTCACCTCTTCCATTTTCTAACTTCCTAAATCGATCAAGATTATTAAGCAACGAAGTCTTCATAAAGCTAAACTTGTCATCTATAGGTACTCCTGGACTCTTTGAGTAAGATATCAGGTAATTCACTCCACTTAACACATTCTCATAACTATAAGTTTGGATTGCTGATTCAAAAAGATCGTTATACTTCAAAATATCTCCATCAAACTCTTTAATGTATTTCCTAGAAATAATTAATTGTGTTAAGTAATGCATTTTGGGGAACCCATAAATGCTTCTATCTATTATTATCTTTTTATCTA
>CAZHSG010000060.1:0-5764 GCA_964535005.1 uncultured Candidatus Izemoplasmatales bacterium | reverse complement strand
TAGTCAGTTAACTTGGTACATATTCTGATATTCTGCTATGTATTGACAATTTGTAAGTGACTGCTATTAAATGTTTTATAAGCTGCTAAAATAAAAAATGAGATGAAAAACGCTTGACATAAGCTTTTATGTGTTAATAAGTGACTACATGAGAAGAAAAAAAAGAAATTGGAAGCCAGAGACGTTGAATATCAGGGCGTCTATAGGATTTAGCCGAGAAAATTATACTGAATATTTCCGAATGATGATACATTTGCTTGATAGTAGCACAATGTGTTTCATGTTAGATGGTGAACCAATAGACAACAAATATTTAAGTATAATTATTAATAAAGCACAATCAACTATAACAAGATTTCTCAAACAAGCGAGTAGTTTAGGATATATAATTTGTGTTTACAAAGGTAAGAAACATATATATTTTGCTAACCCATATATATTTAGATTTAAAGATAATAGAATGAACAAGGCACTTGCATTACTTTTTGATGGAAAGAGGTTAAAAAAATGAATAAAGTAATTGAAACACAGGAATCATGTAACATATGCGGCAAAAAGTTTTTAATGCCTCATATCTGTATGGATTGCCGAGAAAATAGAAATCTGTTAACAGAAAATAGGTTATTAAAAATTAATAGTAATATAAAATTAATATCTGTAATAGACATTAAAGATGATGATGTTATTGTTATTGAATGTTTAGAAATGAATGATAAAATACATAATAGCATTGAAGAATTAAGTAGAAAGATATTGCAGGTAACAGAAAAAAAAGTTACTTTTATTCTGATGGAAAAAGGAATGAAATTAAAACATATCCCGGAAGCACAATTGAAAAGTATAGGATTAAAAAGAATAAAAAAAGATGATAAAAAGGTAGTTGATATATGGTAGTTAAAATAAAAGAAATTGTAAAAAATGTAATGTTTATAGAAACAAAAACAATTATATTGCGTAGAGATATTTTTTTTGGAAGAAAATTAAATAGTGATGATAAAAAGAAGATCTTAGATATATTAAACAATATAATTATTAAATTAGAAGAATTATTTAAAATAATTAAAACAAAGGAGTAAAGTATGAGACTTGTAATATCCGGTGACAAAAAAAATCGTGAGCTTTTTAGTAAAGCAATAGAGAATAGTCCAAATATCAAAGTGTTACTTACATCAAAAGACAAGGAAAGTGAAGATTTGATATATATCATTGAACATCCGAAACTTAATCATGATGGAGATCTTAGCGGCACGGTCATAAATGACAGACTTATAATATGGAAAAAAGAAATTGGAGATGATATTAATGTAACACATCTTGCATATTTTGAAGCATTTGATAATGAAGATATTCTTACTGAAGAATTAAAAGAAATGTTATCAAAAGTACATGAAACGATTGATCAGTCCGAAAAGGAACATGAAGTTGTAATGTTTATTTTTGAAGGCATGATTCGTGATGTTATTAAGCAAATTAAAAAGTATGATTTATGTGAAATACTTGAAGTTGGAGAAATGACCGAAGGACACTTTATCAGAATCCGGAATGAAAATATAACAGACTATAAACATATAGATATTTTAATGGATGATAATTATTCAGTTCTATATGAGAAAAAAATAACAAACAATTATGGAGAAGAATGGAAATCGTATTCTAACCTATTCTGGTGCTCTAAATTTGAAATTAAGCTCTTGACACTCGAAGAGTTCAAAAGACGCGAATTTGACAAGCAATTGGAAGCAGAGCAGGGAACACGAACATTTATCAATATCAATGCTAAAAACATATTCACGCCCGAGGCAGTTTTGAAAGCAGGGTATGAAGAACTTCCAAATGGAATGTTTAAAAAAGGTAAAGCTGTTGTACATTTTAGTTCAGATAAAAGTGCTGCAAAAATATATATTAATGGTGAAGAAAGTCAATCATATAATCTTTCTGATGATCAATTAAAATGCTTACTTGATATTGGTGAAATAGTTGAAAACGGAGCAAATTAATCATGGAAAAAGTAATAAAAGTACATAACCCAGATAATCTTAAAACAGTGGAGTATGCGAAGCTTGAATATTTTCAGGGAGATCTAAAAAAGATAAATAAAAAATCTCTTCAAAAACTTGTTAATTCTATTATCGAACATGGCGTATTTGTGCCAAAGTTTGTCTGGAAAGATGAAGAAGGAAAATATCTTACTATTGATGGACATCAAACGAAAAAAGCTTTAATACAGCTTGAACTTGATGGATATGAAATCCCCGAAATTCCAATTGTTCAAATATTTGCAATCGATAAAACTGATGCAGCAAAAAAGATATTACAGCTAAATTCAAATTATGGAAAGATTAACCCGGAGACTGATTTTTTTGAACGCCTGGAAGTTCCTATTGAATATCTGAAAGAAGTAGAAATACAGGAATTGGATATCAAAATAAAGGTTTTAAATGCTTCAGAAGATGAAGAAGATGAATTTGAACCAGTAGCAAAAGAGACATGTATATTGAAAGTTGGAGATATTATTGAAATTGGAGAACATCGTGTAATGTGTGGAGATGCTAATTTACAAAGTGATGTTGACGAATTATTTAACTGGTCAGAAAAAATAGGATTTAGAAAAACATTAAGTAATGTTGCAAGAATGGCTATTCTTGATCCTCCATATGATATTGAATATTATGATTGGGTTGATATTATTCCGAATTATATTGAAAATGCCTACTGCTTTATAATTTGTGATGATCAGCAAGTACAGACTATATTAAAACAAACAGATCTTAAATTACAAAGATTTTTTGTACTTGATCATACATTCAGTTCTCCAAAAGGCAATGATGTTTATGTAAGACATCTTTTAATGATGAGACTTGTTTCGGGAAAACCGATTCCATTTAAAAATCTTCAAGATGGATTCCAATCAATTATCAAAATGAATTACAGAGGATTTTTAAAAAGAGAAGAACAGGTATTACATCCTCATCAAAAACCAGTTTCTTTATATAATAAATTTATTAAACATTTTAGTGATGAAGGATCTGTTGTTGCTGATATGTTTCTTGGTTCAGGAACATTATTGATTTCATGTGAAAGAATGGGGCGTAAAGCTATTGGAATGGAATTAGATCCATTATGTTTACAAAATATAGTTAGCAGAATATGTAAAGAACGTGCAGATTCTTTAATTATACTAAATGGGGAAGAAATTAACTGGAATGAGTATCGTGAGAGTAAAGAAGTACTCTCATTTGAAGGGAAACAGTAATATATAATATAATAGGGTATCGTTAAACCAGAAAAATATAGGCAGAAAAATTTTAGATTTAACGATGCACTATATTAAGATAATATAATATAATATAAGATAAGAGTAATATAAGAGTAATATAATATAAGATAAGAGTAAGATAATATTGTGTATCGTTAAATAGATTTTTTCTAAGGAGAAGTAATGAGAAAAGAACTTGATGTGACTTGGAACTGGGATGAAATATTTATTATGTATTGCACAAAAAATCTTTCGTTTGAAAATATAGCTAAAGAATATCGTGAAAAACATAATGATGATGGACCCGCAGTTGGCACAATATTTAATAGATCGAAAGCGGAGAAATGGAAAGATCGTAGAAAAAAGTGGATTGCTGAAAAACAAGATTCTCAATTACAGGAAATAAAGAAACTTGAAGTTGCTGAATTCCGTAAGAACATTACAGTTATTAATACTATAATTGAAAAAGTTACTGACGATGTGCTTGCAAAACTTTCTATTCCAAAAACAAAAATACGTCTCCAAGAGACCGGAGAAGTAATTACTGTTAGCAGATATGATGGTAAAATAAAGGATTTAGACAGATTATTTCGATTAAAGAAGATGTTACTTGAAGGAGATGATAAAGTAAAAAGTCTTACTTTAACGCTTAATTATCCTGTAAAGAATATGTCTGATCAGGATAAAGCTGATTATGACGAATTTGTAAGAAATGAGTTCAATGAGAAAGCTATTGATGTTCCATTTGTATTGATAGAACCAGATGATGAAGAGGATAGAATTCCAGAGGAAGATGAAAATGACTCAGGAACAGAATAGAATTTATGATAAGGGAATAGATCAAGAACTTGCAAAACGATTTTTATTGGAAAAAGCACAGAAAAGTAAATATTCAACATCAACATGGGAATACCTTAAAAAAGATGATCCACATTTTTTCAAAGAAGAAAGAAAGCATTTAAAGCTAATAGCAATATTATTTGATATGATTGATTATAGAGAAATATGGAATTTATGTTTTTCATTACCTCGTAGATTTGGAAAATCATATACAGTTAGTAAGGCAATGGCAATTGCTATTGGTAGAAGGCCGCAGGGATCTATAATGAGAAATGCTTATGGTGCATCTAAAGCTGAAGATTATAGTCGAGATACACAAGAGTTTATTAAAACTGACTTTTTCAAAAAGATATTCCCTGAGATACGTCTCGGTAAATTAACAGCAGTACATAAATGGAACTTGCTAACAAGTCGTGAGCATGCTTATACATGTGCTGGTGTGGACGGTTCGTTAACAGGTTCAGGTTGTAATAATGTTTTAGTTGGTGATGATTTAATCAGGAATATGTCAGAAGCAATGAGTGCTGCATCAATGGAAAGACTTGATAAATTCAAATCAGCAGTGCATGAATCATCTATGGAGGATGGATGTGCTCATTTAGAAATCGGAACAAGATGGACACGTAATGATCCACAAGGTGAAATAGAGCAAAATGAAAAATATATAAAATTTGATATGTTAAAGGGTGATGTTTTAACAGATGATGGGATTGATAAATTTGTGAAACGCATACGTGATGCAATAGCACTTGGTAATTTTGATCCTGAGTCCGATTGGGTAACCGTAAACATCCCTGCTCTTGACTTAGAGGGTAAATCCACATGTGAAGGAATAAGGTCTACCAAATGGCTTAAAAATAGAAAAAATACTTTATATCGTCGTGGACATGATTATATTTGGGATAGTATGTATCAGGGAGCTCCATTTGAAGCTAAAGGCTTATTGTATCCAGAAGAAGATCTTAATTATTTTAGTCTCTTTGATACTGAATATTTGTATGGAAAAACTATATCTTATGTTGATTATGCAGGAAAGGGAAAGGATTATCATGTTGCATTAGCCAGTAAACAAGTTGGTGGTAGAGGATTCCTTACAGACGTTTTAATGACAAAAAAAGCATCTAAGTATCATTTCCCTAAAACTGTTAAAATGTTGCTTAAGCATAGACCAGATGTAGCTATTTTTGAGACTAATCATGGTGGTGATGAATATATGCATAGAGTACTTGATGAATTAGCGAAACATGGATATAGACCGTATTTAGTAGTTGAAAAGTATAATATTCAAAATAAAGAAGTGAGAATAAATTTGTATTCAGGTCTTGTTATTGATGACTTTTATTTTCTTGCTGAAATTGATTATCCGAGAGATTCAGATTATGCTTTATTTATAAATCACTTGACAAACTTCAGAAAAGAAGGTGGAAACCTAAATGATGATCCGGAAGATGCAATTTCTGGATTATCTGAATATATGCAAAAAGGCAGTTCTGGTAGAGTTGATGTTGATATATTATAAAAAGAGTATTAAGGTGAAAATAATGAAATATATGAGGATTGATATATGAAATACTTTGAAAGAGAAGATGGGATTTTGTATTGTGAGAATTGTTTAGACACGATGGCAAGAATGGAATCTGACAGCATTGATTTAACTGTAACATCACC
>CAZHSG010000059.1:0-6792 GCA_964535005.1 uncultured Candidatus Izemoplasmatales bacterium | reverse complement strand
TTTTTGTTTTTATAAACTTTTCTTACTTAGACTGTTTTTTTACAGCCCCTTATTATTTTATTATTCTTCTGTTTTTTTGCTATCTACTAGTTCTGGTTCTGTTAATTCTTCTGTTTCATCTGTTTCTTCATCTTCGTCAGGCATAATTACAATTGCTTGAACGGTAAGGATTATTTTGTCTTCGCTATCTAATAACTCAATCCCTTTTGGAAGCTTGATATCTTTGGCAAGAATTGAATCTCCAATCATTAACGCTGATATATCAACATCAATACGAGAAACCCCACTACCTACAATATATTCTACTTCTAAAGTATCTACTTGGTTACGAATTTCAAAACGACTTTCTTGAATGTTTTCTTTTCCTATAACATTTATGTTGATAGCTGCTTTAATAGTATCCCCAGCTGATACTTTCATTAGTTCAAAGTTTAGGAAATGATGACCATTCATAATATCTCTATGTATATGTTTGATATAAACTGTATGGTTTTTAGTTCCAAGTTTTATTTTAAAAGTTTTTGTAAGTCCAAATTCACCCAAACAATTATGTAACTCTTGTACATTTGCTTGAATTGATTCTGATTCAAATCCTTTTCCATATATAACTCCCGGAGTCTTATTATTTCCTCTAACAATTCTTAATGCTTCAGTTCTTTTTTCAATTTTCATTCTTTTTACCCTTTCTTATCATATGATTGTTTTCCTAATTATAACATATAATGATATGTTAATATACATAAGAAAAAAAGAGATGCAAATACCGACTATTTTCTTCAATGTGTTTTGGATACTATATAATCACACACTTTGCTATATTCGGCCTTTATTGTACTAATTAACTCATTGACTGAAACAATATTATTTATTCTAAAAGCGTTGCTACCTGCAAATGCAAACCCATTATTCATCTTGCCTTTTTTAGCATTTAATAGAGCTAAACTAATGCAGTAGGGTGCTTCTTCCTTTTTGCAAGTTATAATACAGTTATAAGGACATTTAAATGGGTGTTTAAGTCCATTTTTGACATCTTCTAAATATGAATTATTTATGGCTCTCCCCGGTAACCCTACTGGGCTTTCAATATAAATAATATCTTCTTTTTTTGCATTTACATATGATTGTTTAAAGCCATCACTGGCATCACATTCATTAGTAGCAACAAATCTCGTAGCCATTTGTACAGCTGCAGCTCCGTTATTAAGATAATAGTGTACATCTGAACCGTCATAAATACCGCCACCAGCAATTACTGGTATCTTTTTTTTGTATTCTTGTTCAAATGGAGCGAGTACTTCTAAAACTTCGGGGAGAAGATTTTCAAGTTTGTATGCTTCAGCATCTATGTTTTCCATCTTAAATCCTAGATGTCCACCCGCAAGTGGCCCTTCGAGAACAAAAGCATCTGGAAGGTAATTATAATTTTTTAACCATTTTTTTATAATTATTTTCGCCGCTCTACCCGATGATATAATCGGTACTAATTTAGTTTTAGTATCTTCTTTAATATACTTAGGTAAATTAATTGGTAGTCCAGCACCAGAAAAGATGAAATCTATCTTTTCGTCAATCGCGGCTTCAACTAGTTCCCCGTAATTAGATAAAGCAACCATAATGTTAACACCAAGTAATCCAGCAGTCATTTTTTTAGCTTTTCTAATCTCATTCCTAAGGCCTTCCACATTATTATGATTGAAGTCCTTTGACTTTCCATCAAACATTCCTACACCAGCAGCTGATATAACTCCTATCCCGCCTTCATTCGCTACAGCTGATGCAAGATTGGCTAATGATATGCCAACTCCCATCCCACCTTGGACAATGGGAACTTCCGCTACTAAATCACCTATTACTAATTTTTTCATTATATTTTGACTCATGATATTCCTGCTTTCTAAAGGCTTTAATTAATTTAAATTATTAACATTACTATATCACGCATAGTAATTTAAGGCAATGGTTTTTTGTTTAAGAAAGGCTGAATACTGTGCCTTTAATCAAGAAGTTAATATAATGTAATTCTATTTTTTGCTTAATTTAGCCTATTTTTTGATAAATTAGTTCTTTCGACGGTAAAATCTAGTTTTTTTAAACTTTTTGTTTTTGTGAGGTTTATAAGTTTTTTTATATAGATTATCTATAAAACAAAGAAAAGAGAGAACTTTGTCCTCTCATATTTATGATAATATTTTTATTTTATATTATTATTTTGAGTATGGTTTAATGAAATTATAATTTGTTTTATTGGAAACTATTTCATCAAAGATATATCCATCAATATTATACCCTTTTATGTCATCAACATCTAGAATTTGATTAATTATTAGTTGATTAGCCATTATTCCTCTAGCTTTCTTTGCGTTATAACTAATGGCTTTTAAACTTTTGTCTTGTTGTTCTTCTTGGAAATGAATGTTAATTAATTTGTTTCTGTTTCTTTTTATCATTTTGCTAAACTCATTTGATGCAAGGTTAATAATCAAGTCTTCATCATCAAAAAAATCATCTATAGACTTTTGCCAATAACTATACAAATTAATACCTTTTAGTTTAATTGTCATATCCAATCTGTAGGGACACATAATTGTTTTTGGCATTAATGATCCATACATTGCTGATAAAATTACTAAATGTTTTTCTAGATAAGTGCTTTGCATATGATTATATATATCAGAGTGTATCTGTTCAAAAACAACACCTTGATAGCATTCTATAGCTTCTATACCTATATTATCAACGTTAAAAGATTGATATAGACTATAGGTTTTATCTAATAATTGACCTTTTATTTTTAATGTTCCTTGCAGATCTTTTTTAGACAAAGATTTCAAATGCGAAAACAATTTTATTGTTAAATCATCAAATAAAATTGGATTATTTATATCACTGGTCTTAATTCCAGTATTCTGTTTTTTACTCGGTGATAAAATTATTTTCATTTCAATTTCTCCTGTGTATGTTTATAGTTTTTCAGGCTCTGCATCCTTATAGTCGAATAGTTCTATACTTACTTTCTTCATTACTTCGGTTTTTTTAGGTTTATCTCTAGAATCCTTATTAACAGTAGCTATTCTATCAACTTCTTCTATACCTTTGATTACTTTACCGAATCCAGCATATTGACCATCTAGATGTGGAGAATCCATATGCATGATGAAGAATTGTGAACCAGCTGAATTTGGGCTTTGTGATCTAGCCATAGAAATGACTCCTCTTTGGTGAATCAAATCGTTTTTAAATCCGTTGCCTTTAAATTCTCCTTTAATGCCATAACCAGGTCCACCCATTCCAGATCCATTAGGGTCTCCACCTTGAATCATAAAGTTTTCTATAACACGGTGAAATATTACTCCGTTATAGAATCCTTTTTTAACTAAACTAATAAAATTGTTTACTGTATTCGGAGCTATCTCCGGATATAATTCAATTTGAATGTTATTTCCACTTTCCATTTCTATTGTTACAATTGGGTTTTTCATTTTTATTTCCTCTCTTATTTTATTATTTGTATCACTTAATATTATATCACCAATCACATATTGATATATTACAACTAGCTTTTGTTCTGTCACTTTCTATTTTTTATTTGATACTACTATATCAAAGTATTTTTTATATATAGGTTTCATTCTAGGTTCGTCTATATTGTTTAAAACTTCTTCTAGAGAAAACCATTTAACTCCTGAATTTTCATCTTCTTTTACTACCAATGTCTCAGATTCACTAGCAATAAGTAAATAGGTAATATTCATATGAACATGATCTGAAACAAATTTTCCATTCTTGTAATGATTTGGAACATATATGTTATCTATTCCTAATATATCTTTTGTATATGGATGTATCTCTATTACTCCCGTTTCTTCTTTTGCTTCTTTTATGGATACATGTAAAAAATCTGGATTTCCATCGTTATGACCTCCAACCCAGGTCCATGAATTATAGATATTATGATGAATGAAAAGTACTTTGGTCATTTCTGGGTTTACAACTATAGCTGATGAAGTAAAATGAGCTACAAGATTCTTTCTAGATAATGAATCATCGTTACGACTAATAAATTGTAGCATGGCTAGTCTATCTGCTCTCTCCTGCTCATTTTTTGGTATATAGTTCTCTATGTGTTGTTTGTGCATAATTATCTCCCACTCAGCCTATTTTTGTTAAACTTTTAAACATTGAGGTTTTATCGATTCTACCTTCTACATAAATCTCATCCTCAACGACTTTGTAATATATCTTTAAAACATCATTATGTCTACATTCTTTTAAATAATCTATATGAAAACTTAAAATATCTGATTTATCCAGTATCTCTTTGGGTATAGCGTTAAAGACTATACTTGCATACTTAACATTATTAACATGATTGTTCCAGTCTAAATCATTGGCCATAATAATTCTATCATATGAATATAGCATTTCTTCGGGTATTCTTACTTTATTAAGCCTAAAGAAATCTTCGTCTGTTATTGGTAATTCCAACATTTTATCTGCGAATCCTTTATGGACAAATGGTTTCATCTTATCTAGAGTAGCCATTAGCCAATAGTGATAGCCTTTCCCTACAATTTCTTGGTCAACCTTGAATTCAAAGCGACGCAGCGCTTTTAACCCATGAATTCCTGCAGGCCAAGTTGAGACAGTCACAATTTCATCCAACATAGGCACTCTCTTAAATTCATATTTAGAACTTCTTAGTATCCAAAAGAAACCTTTTTCTTTTGATGCTTGATAACTATAACCTAGCTTTCTTGCATGGTTCGTAGCCACTTCTTCCATATACCCTAATACACTATTAGGAGATATTCTTCTACGATAATCAGCGTGGTAGGTTTTTACTTTAAAATTCTCAATGTGTTTATATAGTTTTTCCATATTTATACGTTCCTTTTTGATGTATATTTTCTATATTATTATAACATACAATGTTCATTTAAATGTTTAATTTGAGTTGATGCAGCAAAATAGTTTTATATAATTATATATAGAATATGTTGTTAAATTTATTTATTAAAATAAGTAGCTTTATATTATAATATTTTTGGAATGAGGAGGTTACTAAAATGAATGAAATGGTTCGATTAGAACACATCTCGAAAACCTATACAAATCTAAAAGCTTTGGATGATGTGAATCTAACGTTAGAGAAAGGTAAAATAATTGGTCTACAAGGGCCAAACGGAAGCGGGAAAACAACTCTAATAAAAGTCCTAACAGTGATGACATTACAATATACGGGAAACATATATTTAAACAATGAACCCTGGACAAATCAATCAAAAGCCTTTATATCTTATTTGCCAGACCAACTATATTTTGATCAATGGATGAGAATAAAAGACCTAGAGAATTACTTTAGTGATATGTTTAGTGATTTTAGTCGCAAAAGATTTCATGAACTGCTGAAAAAATTTAGGATTGAAGATTGTGGTTTCATGAGAAAGTTATCTAAAGGAATAAAGAAAAGCTACAGTTATTTTATCAACCCATAAAATATGATGTTGAAGATTTATTTGATGAAGTTATATTCCTTAAAGAAGGAAAGGTGTTTCTACACAAGGAAACAAAAGCTTTATTAGAAGAGTATTCTAAGTCCTTACTTGAAACATTTAAGGAGGTCTTCAGCTATGCTAGGTAAATTAATGAAACATAAGTTTATAGCAAGTTACCGTACCTATGTGCCTGTATACGCAGCGCTCTATATATTTTCTGTTTTGATTTTCTTTAGTCTTAGAGTTCAAAACACATTGATTAGTTCACTTTTAATTGTTATATTTTCTTTGCTTCTAGGAGCGATGGTTATTTTTACTATCTATATCCTAGTAATATCATTAGGAACCAGAGTATATGGTAAACCTGGTTATCTACTATTTTCTGTACCAGCAAAAACCAGTGAAATAATGCTTTCTAAATTTATAGCAAACTTTATTTGGATATTGGCTTTTGATTTTGTATCTATAACTGTTTTATTTATTGCATTTTCAATGATGGGCATACTCACTGAAGTATCAGATATATTATCATTATTATGGACAACCCTTGATTTAACAACTTCTAATATATTTATGTTTATTGTTTTTGGAATCGTAATGATTGCTTATTATATTGCATTCTTTATGTTCCTCTTTGCGTTATTAAATCTAATTTACAAAGGTGAGAAAAAGATATTTATCGGGGTTTTATTCTATTTAGCCTTGTCATTTTTCATTAATTTAGTCGTAAATATGCTTTCCCTTTAAATAAGTAGCGCAATCATTTTTGGCGGTACAGGGATAAACTTAAGCATGTTATGGTTTTTAGTGCTAATATACTTTATGGTCACAGCTGCCATGTTAGGATTATTTTATTACTTCCTACATAAAAAAATGGAGTTGCAATAGATGGATATTATTAAATAAAAACTTACAACCTAAAGAACAAAAGCGAAAGAATTCTGTAAATGAATTCTTTCTTTTTATATATTTTTTTGGTTTATCACAATGTCATCTTTCTTTAAAAGATTACTTCTATTTCAAATTGATCATTTACTCAAATAGCTTCAACGTTAACATCAAGATACCAGATAGAGATTATTCAAGCATAATTAAGGATATACCTTCTTTGTGTCTCGTCATCTTCATAGATGCCAGCGCAATCATGATGCCCATCCATAGCTATATAGTTAGACTTGTTTATGTCAATAGATATATCCAGTCTAGCTTTTATGTTATTTATAATTTGGTGCTGACAGTTATCATTTATTATCTCACAAGGTCCTCTTTCGGTTATAACATCTTCATCCTTCATCTT
>CAZHSG010000058.1:0-6820 GCA_964535005.1 uncultured Candidatus Izemoplasmatales bacterium | reverse complement strand
ATTGTTTTTAGAGTGAGAATGGTTATAGTATTTTATTTGATCAATTTTAGTGATATACTATAATTTAAAGAAATTAAGAGAGGATGAAGTAATCCTTTATAGATTTCTTGTCGGAGGAAATGATGAATCAAGTTGAATTCAAAAAGTGGTTGTCAACTAATTACCCTAAATTAAAGAGTGTAACCATAAATTCCACTGCATCTGATGCATTCTACATTTTTAGGCATGATATAGGTATAACTTTTGAAGAAATCATTGAAGGTAAAAAAACTTTGTATGACTACAAAGAAGTCGTGAAAGGATATTTGTTATCTAATGGAAAGAATCCTGGAACAAGACCATCTGTATATACTTCTCATTTAAAATATTTAATCGAGTATGCTAAAGTTTTAGGTATATCAACAATTGAGTTCGAAAAAGCGTCTAAAAAAATATCGAAAAGAGCTAGTAAAAGAAATGTAAGGGTCAGAAAAGAGAAAACAATAAATGTTTCTGAATCTGATGTAGAGGAATCAGCAAAAAGAGTTGAAGAAGATCCAGTCTATGGAAAAGAGAGTAAATCTACCAAAAAGATATTAAATCGATTCCCTAAACACAAATCATTGGAAGAAATAATATCAAAAATCTGTGTTATTGATGTGACTCATTCAACTCACATTGGGACACATAAGAAGAGTTTCTCAGTAGTTGATTTAGCAGTTAAGATTAAAAATATTCCTAATATTGATTTAAGACTTGAAAAAGGGGATTTATCATTGGTGGATGAGATAGCAAATATCAAGGGAGTTAATCTGTTGTCATTTGCTTCTAAATACTGTGCTTGTCACAATCAGATGATTTACAGAAATGATGATTATTACAAGTTTGATAGTGTTGTTAAAGATGCTATTGGATATAGAAAGAGAATTTACACAGAATATGTTAGTATACTTGATAAAATAGTTACTTTAAACAAATTAACTTATATTAAGAATATTAGACAAAAATTAGATTACTATTTTTGGTATAATAATAAGTAAATAATTATGTAATCGTACATGATTGAGAATTTATTTCTTATTCGAGAAATAAACTCCTTTTGTTTGGTAGCAAACAATCTTGATGGGATATTATTCATTTGTTCACTTATATAGCATATGGTGCTATAATACAACAAATAGTTTAGTATTATATTTGATTAGAAAAGAGAAAATATATGAAAAAAGCACAGAAGAATATGTTACTAAAAGCAATTCTTGCAGGTATGTGTATCGGAATTGCTGGTTTGGTGTATTTGAGCGTTGAAAACCATGTTATCGGTGCGCTATTATTTAGTTTTGGATTGTTGGTTATTGTCGGCAGAGGGTATGGTCTATATACCGGTAAAGTAGGATACTTAATACCCTATTCTAAAGGATATTTGCTTACACTGGGTATAACTTTATTAGGTAATATCATCGGTATTGCGATTATTGCATACCTATTCCGATTAACGGGTATATCTGAGGTTGTTACTGCAGGTAGTAACCTGTTTGCATTAAAGATAGAACATGCGTGGTATGAGACTCTTGCACTGGCTATATTTTGTGGGATGATGATGTATATTGCGGTTGATAGTTTTAAAATTGTTAAACAAGATCTAGTAAAAACAGTTATTTTAATATTCGCTGTAATGATTTTTATTTTAGCTAAATTTGAACATAGTATCGCAAATATGTTATACTTTTTCTTAAGTGATACGTATACAATAAAAGGTGTTTTATACCTACTTATCATGATTTTTGGAAATGCAATTGGATCTGTAATGCTACGTGTGCTTGAAATAAAAACAAGAAACTAAGAGGTAATTAAATGAATGAGACATTAAAAACTATATTTAATCGAACTAGTTTAAGGCAATTTAGTAATAAGAAGGTTACACATGAAGAAGTTGACCTAATTATAAAAAGCGCTATTCGCGCTCCTTCAGCAGGTAACTTAATGCTTTATTCAATGATTCTTATTGAAAATAAAGAAACATTAGAAACATTAAGCCATACGTGTGATGAACAACCATTTATTAAAACAGCTTCTTTCGCTTTGGTATTTGTTGTCGACTATCAAAAACTTTATGACTATTTCAAGGAATCAGATTTTATTAGTTATTGTTTAGAAAAAGGGTTAGAACCTCAGTATCCTGAACTAAGCGATCTTTTACTTGGAAGTCAAGATGCAATTGCTGCTGCTCAAAATGCAGTGATAGGCGCAGAATCTCTAGGAATAGGCAGTTGTTATATTGGAGACATAATTGAAAACTACGAAATACATAAAGAATTACTTCAACTTGAGGATTTATCCTTTCCACTTGGAATGTTAGTATTTGGACATTATCCTGATAATTATAAACTAAAACTAAGAAGTAGGTTTGATGAAAAATATGTTATATTTAAAGAAAAATATCGTAAATTAAACAAAGAAGAATTATTTGATATGTACAGTGAGAGACAAAAGACATTTGTATCAAAAAATAAATTTGGTGCTAAAAATGCAGCTCAAATACTCTATGATTTGAAGTTTGGTAGTGAATTTGCTCTCGAAATGAGAAGAAGCGTTGAAGTTGCTTTCAAAGCCTGGATGAATCAAAAATAAAGCAATCTAATAATAGAAGCATGATGAAAGGTTAATTAAGATGATTAATACAATATTATTTGATTTAGATGGAACTATATTACCAATGGATTTAGAAAAATTCTTATATAGTTATTTCAAAAATCTAGCAATTCACCTAAAGGATTACATTAATCCAAATATATTAACTGATATTATGATGGAATGTACTAATCTTATGATTTCAAATACTAAATCAATCCCTAACCAAGACGTATTTATGTCTCGTTTTGACGAACTAGTTGATGGTGATATTGAAATGTATAAGGCTGAATTCAGTAATTTTTATGATAATCTATTCCAAGAAGTAAAAAGCACAACTTGGAAAAATCCAAATATAATTGAGAGTATTAAGATTCTTAAAGAAAAGGGATATAAGGTTGTCATAGCTACAAACCCTTTATTTCCTATGAAAGCAAATCATCATAGAATCAGATGGGCTGGGTTAGATCCTACAGATTTCAGCTATATTTCATCATACGAAGAAAATAGTTATTGCAAGCCTAATGTTGATTTCTACAAGGAAGTTCTGACAAAAATCAATAAGTTTCCAAAAGAATGTATGATGGTTGGTAATGATTTTTATGAAGACATGATAGCAGGAAAATTAGGAATTGAAACTTACTTAATCACAGACAATCTTGTGAATAGGCATGAAAAGCAAATTGAACCAAATCACAAGGGAACTTATAAAGACTTTCTTGCGTTCGTAAAGTCATTAGATGGAATTTATTGAAAACAAAAAAAATATTTAAGAATAAAGAAGAAGGTGTAAATGTATGGATGGAAAAAATAGAAATGATATAACAATAGGATTAGAAGTTCTTATTGTAGAAAAACATAATCAACAAACAGGTGAATTGACAGAGGGAAAAGTGGCTAAAATACTAACTAATTCCAAATATCATCCACATGGGATTAAAGTAATGACTGAAGATGGAATAGTTGGCAGAGTAAAAAAATTGTTGAATGATTGATGATTGCTATCCGTTGTATTAGCTTCGGGGAATATCTGTTCCACTAAATAGAGCCTAAACTGATGTTTTTGTAGTATTTTATACTACATGTATAACCTCGGGTTTTTGTTTGGAATATATTTATTAATTAGATATTATAGAAACTATATATATTTAGGAAATATTTGATATAATAGTTGTAACAGAACAAAAAAGGAGAAATTAGATGTTTACTATAGTTAAAGAATATGAAAGAGCCATAAAATTTAGGTTTGGTAAGTTTGTTAAAGTAATGAAACCAGGTATAAGATTAGTTATCCCTATTATTCATCAATACAAAAAAGTTGATTTAAGAACTATTACTCAGGATGTTCCTCAACAAAAGTGTATTACCAAAGATAATGTTACAATTACAATTAATGCAGTTGTATATTATAAGGTTTTTGATGCAAAGAAAGCAGTATTAGAAGTTAAAAACTGTTTCTATGCGGTTACTCAATTAGCACAGACAACTTTAAGAAATTCTCTTGGTGGATTTGAACTTGATGAGTTACTATCAAATTTAAAAGTCATCTCTAAGGAAATTAAAGAAATTGTTGATACTGAAACAGATCCTTGGGGAATAAAGGTTGAAAAAGTAGAAATTAAGGATATTAAAATCCCTGAAGATATGGAAAGAATTATAGCTAGAGTAGCAGAAGCTGAAAGAGAAAAAAGAGCAATTATTGTTAAGAGTGAGGGAGAAGTAGGAGCCGCACAAAAATTGGCAGATGCTGCCAAGATTCTTTCGACTGTTCCAGGTGCTATGCATTTAAGAACATTAGCTACTTTAAACAATTTGTCAGGAGACAAGTCAAATACAATAGTGTTTGCTATTCCAGTTGAAGTTTTAGAGTCATTTAAAACAACAAATGTAGTAGAAACTATTAAAAATATTGTAAAGAAATAATAGATATCTCCGCTAAAGATATCTTACATTAAATATCCACCAACCCGAGGTTTTTGTAGTGTTTTATACTACATGTATAACCTCGGTTTTTTGTTTTTTTAAAAACCTATTACAATAAAAAAAGATGGACTAATCCATCTAAAGTATAATTATGAGGTATTAAAATATTTGAATAATTAAGCTATTCTTCTATTTGAAGTAGCAAACAGAGCTATGAGAAATGATAATAAAGCCATAAAAAAGAAGAAACCTAATAACATTATAATTGGCCCGGTATACTCATCCATGCATTCAAGGTTGGTATGACAAACTGCTGCGTCACCGGATAAATAGTAAATGACAATATCAAAAGTATAATATATAAAAATGATCAAAAATACCATGCTAGGTAAGAAGGTAATGATTTTTGGTGATTTTTTTTTGAATCTGGAATATATTATGAAACCTAGTCCTAAAACACTTATTATAATTGTTGTATATATTAGAAATTCATACATGTTGGGTTCATCTTCTAAGTATTGCTTATAGTGAATGACAACGATATTTAATCGATTTCATTCCTTTTATTTGATTTATGAATTGTTTTCATTGCAACAATTTTTGTTTCTTTATGTTATTACTCCTCTACAAGCGGTATTATGAATAAACCTCGATCTTGATCTGCTGTAACGATATAATTATCATATATATATAAATGATGAGGAACAGTTCTCTTAAAGGTATCTAAATATTCAAAACCATTAGTTGATTCATCATATTGCCATTTTTCTATGCCTTCTTGTAAATCACCTATTATTAGGTATGTACCATCAAAAGCAGAAGAATAGACTTCACCAGAGATATCAATGTTTTCTATTAAGGTAAATCCATTATTGTCTGATATCTCAAAAATAAATAAACCATACTGATGTCTTGATACAAATAATTTATTATCATAAATATTTATATCAAAACTAGCACTTGTGTTACTTATTTTTTTAACAAATGTAAGATTCTCTGGGTCTGTTATATCCAAAATTCCTACACCTGAATCAATAGACGCATATAATAAGTAGTTATTATAGACCTGGACATCTCTTATATACTCATTACCTAAGCTATATGTATCAATAATTGTTAAATCTATTAAAGTGATCGCGAAAATACTTCCTCCTGTAGTAGATACATAAATAACATTATCTTTAGCAGCTATTCCAAGTACTGTTTCATTTAAATAGATGCTGGATATTTCACTGATATTTTCAGGATCAGTAATATCGTATTGAATTAAATTACCACTCTCATAACCAACGAATAAGTCTCCTTCTATGACGTCGATTCCAAAACAAGTATCATTTGTTTTGAATAAGTAATTGTCTTTAATACTGCCATCATCTAGTATTCTTGAAACATAGAATCCCTTATTGGCTGTAGTATATGCATAACCTTCATTTACAGTAGTGTTGTATGCTACATAACCGAATAGTTTAAACGGCTGTTTATGAAAAAAATATGGTTTTATTATAATAACCATAATAACAGTAACTAGTAAAATAGCTATAAACCAAACAAATAGTGTTGTTCGTTTGCTAGTATAGTTTTTAGACATACATATCACCTACTTATATTATTCATTCTTGCTTAGTAAATTACTGCTTTAGTATATAGTATAAATATAATGATATCAAGTTACAACCAAATATATAACATAGACTTTATCACAATTAATTTTCAAAAACCCCTTTGATAATTAGTTGTGGTGGTGTAATCTCGCTTAGAGAATTAACACCTTAAATAATTAAATAATTTAATTCTTTAAAATCAATACATGTCTTTTTTAATATGTCCTTGACATAGGGTCCACATTATTTAGAAGGAGTGAGTCTTATATTCACTATTTATTATTTTACACTAGTTGGGTTTTGATTTATCATCCATTTTGAAAACAAGTTCCATTCATATTTGAAGTCAAAAAATCCTATTATAGCTATTACAAATGCTGAAGCCATATTAAGCAAGATATCATTCATTGTATCTCTGACAGCTTCAATACCTGTATATGGAACCAAAGTAGCAGAGTCTACAGTTCTTAACATATTGCTGTTAGCTACAGTTGTGTCAAAAAAATACTCTATAATTTCCCATGAAGTCTCAACAGTAACAGTAAAACAAAAAACAAATAATGCTACAAAGAATGGGTGAGTTTGCTTTTTAAGATTTCTTTCTTTAATTGATCCATTATATATAGAAAAGCCAACTATAGTAACAAGTAAACCTGAAAATATATGTAGCATAACATCCCACCACCAAA
>CAZHSG010000057.1:0-6942 GCA_964535005.1 uncultured Candidatus Izemoplasmatales bacterium | reverse complement strand
AAATTAATTCTATCATAGTCTCTTATTTATTGTCCATTTTTAGTATAACACTTCAATTCTAGGGCTTTTGTTTTTATTATATCATCTTAATATATCTATTTATTTCCCATTCGGTAACGCAAGTCTTAAATTCATCCCACTCTTTTGTCTTAAGTGCAACAAACTTATTAAATATATGTTCTCCCAATGCTTCTTTCATTAAATTATCTTCTTTAAGTACATCAATGGCTTCTTTTAAATTATCCGGTAGATTCTTAACTCCTAAATTTTCTCTCTCTCTTTTAGATAAATCAAACAAATTTTCGTTGATTGAATTGATTAACGGTAATTCTTTTTCAATTCCTTCCAGTCCGGATGCCAAAATGACTGCCATAGCTAAATACGGATTAGTTGACGTATCAACGCTTCTAATTTCGGTCCTAGTTGTTTTACCTCTTGTTGCAGGAATCCTCACCATAACAGATCTATTGTGTTCTGACCAAGATACATAGCAAGGTGCTTCATATCCTGGAACTAATCGTTTATATGAATTAACAGTTGGATTAGTAATTGCACAGAATGAACGAGAATGAGTCAATATTCCAGTTAACCATTGGCGGCAGACTAAACTTAACCCTGCTGGGTCGCTTGGATCATCAAAAGCATTATTTCCATCCATATCTGATAAAGAACAATTGGTATGCATACCTGAACCATTGATATTAGCAATTGGTTTGGGCATAAATGTTGCATGAAGATTATGTCTCCTAGCAATGTTCTTAACTACTAATTTAAATGTTTGTACATTATCACAAGCTTCAATAATATTTGAAAACTCAAAATTTATTTCATTTTGACCTGGAGCTACCTCATGATGACTTGCTTCAACAGTGAATCCAGTTCTCTCTAACTCTAAAACTATATCTCTACGACAATTTCCAGCTCCATCCATTGGTGATAAATCAAAATATCCACCTCTATCAGTAACATCCATTGTAATTTCTCCTTTATCATTCAATTTGAATAAGAAGAATTCTGGTTCAAAACCAATATTTAAAGTTGAGAAGCCAAGTTTTTCCATTCTTTTAGCAATTCTTTTTAGATTTGATCTTGGATCAGCATTTGATGGCTTGCCATTTGGAGTATAAATATCACAAATTAGCCTAGCTACTTTTCCATAACTAGTTTCTTCCCAACTAAGAATCAACCAAGTATTATAATCTGGTTTTAGATACATGTCTGCTTCCATAATTCTTACGAACCCTTCGATTGAAGAACCATCAAACATTACTTTTCCATCTAACGCGGTTCCTAATTGACCTAATGGAATCTCTACGCTTTTAATTGTTCCTAAGATGTCCGTGAACATAAGTCTTATGTAACGAACGTTTTCTTCCTTTGCGATTCTTAAGATATCGCTTTTCGTATATTTCTTCATTTTCTTTTTTCTTATAATCCCTCAAATCGATACAGAGCATCTTTGAGCAAATTATAACCTTTCTTTTTATTGAAGCGCCATTGCTTCTCGAAGAATTATAAACTTATCTAGTAAAAAAATCAATAGGTTACTCGCTATTAATTGCGAGTAACCTATTACAACATTCTATTTTATCCAGATGATTATTCATAGCGTATTTTAAAATGTACCTATGGGCTTCTTCTTCTGAATAGCCTTTTTTCATTAATAATCTCTTACATTTGTTCATTAAGTTCTTTTCTTTTAGTGATTTAGACAATTTAATATTCTCACTACTCAACTTTTCAATTTGAATATTATATTTTTCATACAATGATATTGATATTGCTAATTCAACATCCATTTTATTTTCATCAATATAAACTAAATTAGTATGCTCCTTAAATTTGCCAAAAGGACTTGAGTTAATATTAGTCGTAACATAGAAAATAGTAGCTAGCTTTTGAATTACTGCATTTTCAATAAAATTATACAAGTTAGCTAGCTTATAAGATGAGTGAATAATGATTAAGTCATACCTAATCAGGTCATCTCGTCTAATTGGTTTGTTAGTTAGAGTGAAAGAATAATTCTTTTCTGATAAAATTCGATTAATTCTTAGTTTTAGTAATCCGTCATTAATACAAACTAATATCTTTATCATTTTAATAAGGCAAAGGATATTTATCTGTTAATTTTTTAACTCTTAATTTTACTTCATCATAAATTAATTCGTCTGTTGGATTACTAAGAATCATATCTACCAGGATAGCAACTTCTGCAAAGTCTTCTTCTTTGAATCCTCTAGTTGTCATAGCTGGTGTTCCTAATCTAATACCACTAGTAACGAATGGCTTTTTAGTATCATAAGGAATTGTATTCTTATTACAAGTAATATTAGCTTTATCTAATAGCTTTTCAGCTTTTTTACCACTTATTTTAGCTTTTGACAAAACATCTAGTAATAATAAATGATTATCAGTTCCTCCAGATACTACATGATATCCTAATTCTAAGAATTTTTCAGAAAATACTTTTGCATTTTTTACAACTTGGACTTGGTAGGCATTAAATTCTTCAGATAATGCTTCATGAAAAGCAACTGCTTTAGCAGCTATGATATGCATTAATGGTCCACCTTGAATACCAGGGAAGATAACTCTGTTTACTTTTTTAGCGATATCTTCATTATTAGTAAGAATTATTCCACCTCTAGGTCCTCTAAGGGTTTTATGAGTTGTTGAAGTGACTATATCAGCATATTCACAAGGATTTGGATGCAATTTAGCAGCTATTAATCCTGCAATATGTGCCATATCTACCATTAATAAGGCTCCAATTTTATCACAGATTTCTTTGAAACGCTTGAAATCCAATATTCTTGGATATGCACTAGCTCCAGCAACAATAAGTTTAGGTTTAATTTCTAGTGCTTGTTTTTCTAAATCATCGTAGTCAATCATTTCAGTTTCTCTATCAACGAAATATGGATGAAACTCATAATCTATCCCACTAAAACTTAGTGGATGACCATGGGTTAAATGTCCACCTTGATCAAGAGCCATACCCATTACTTTATCTCCTGGCTCTAATATCGCTCTATAAGCTCCCATATTTGCCGAAGATCCTGAATGTGGTTGTACATTGGCATAACCAACGTTAAATAGCTTTTTGATTCTCTCAATAGCTAAATTTTCAGCCTCGTCTACAAATTCACATCCACCATAATATCTTTTGGCAGGATACCCTTCAGCGTATTTATTTGTTAATACGCTTCCATCAGCTTCTAAAACCGCTTTTGACACGAAGTTTTCTGAAGCAATTAACTCAATATGAGTCTGTTGTCTGTTTAGTTCTTTTTGAATGACTTGAAAAAGGTCATTATCAACGTTTTCTAGTTTCATTATATTCTCTCCTATATTATTCGAGTATTGACTCGTTAATCACTTTCTAAATTCTTGGTAAATATTAGTGAAATCAGTTAATTCTAATGATTCAGCTCTCGCTAATGGTTTTACTTGGTTATTCTCTAAGAGGTTTGAGAAGTACTCTTTAGAGAAAGTATTATAATTAAAGTTTAAATTGTTCACAAGCGTCTTTCTTCTATGTGTAAAACAATTATGTACGAACCTATAGAAATCTTTGTTTTCTTTATTATTGATTTCTTTTTTAATTTCTAATTTAATAACTGCAGAATCAACATTTGGTCTAGGGTAAAATACAGTTTTTGGTACTTTGAAAAGGTATTTTGCATTAGTTTGATGTTGAACAATTACACTTAAAGCATTATAATCTTTTGTGTTTGATTTAGAGGTAATTCTCCTCGCAACTTCCAGTTGCATCATCATAGTTAACGAATCTACATGGTTAATTTCTTCTAAAAACCTCATTATAATTGGTGTTGTTATATGATATGGTAGATTACTAATCATAATTATTTTGTTAACATCTTTAAAATATGATTCAATATCTGAATTGATATCAGCTTTTAAAACATCTTTATGAAGTAACTTAAAATTGTCATAGCTAGCAAAGAATGTATTTAAATAAGGAATCAAGTCATTATCTACTTCATAAACCAATAATTTTTTAGCTTTGAGAACTAGTTTTTTAGTCAACGCTCCTAATCCAGGACCAATTTCTATAACTCCAGTGTTTTCATCAACTCCAGATTTTTCAATTATGTTATTTATGATGTTTTCGTCCAACAAAAAGTTTTGACTAAACCTTTTCTTTATCAAAAAATCATCTTGATTGACGATTGATTTTCTATCTGGTTTCATTTTATTATCAGCCAATTAATTCGTCAACCCTTTCTAGAGTGATACCCAATATATTTAATGTTTTTAATAATGCTTTACCATTTAAAAACGGTATATTTAGCGCTTTACATAACTTACTTCTTTTTATTCTTGATAATTGATAATTGATTAATTTTCTTTCCATTAGGTCCTGAACGCATATTTCGCTAACAGTTTTATTAACGGTGAAATATGATTCAAGGCTCTCAGTTATATCTGCTTTACTTGCGTGTTCAATACCAACTTTTCTTTTGTTCTTACTTATAGCTTTTTCTTTGTTTATAAATGCAATTTTATAAATACCTTTTGTTTCAAGTATTTTATTTGTAATTTGTTTCCCGGGAAAATCAGGATCTAAAAAAAGTATCACTTCTCTTTTTAAACTGGTTTGATAAATTAGGTTCAAAGTCTCTTCGGAAACACTACTTCCCCCAGTTACTATACATTCAACATCAGGAAATATACTTTTGATTTTCTGTTCATCATGTTTTCCTTCGACTACTATAACTTGATTATACATCTTTATCCTCTTGGTGATGAAAATAACGTTTTTTTATTTTTTCAGGAATAATTATTTCTATAGCTTTTTGACAGACTTCTACATATTGATTTCCGGTACCACCCAATTCACCATCGATATTCCAAGTGGCTTTAGTGTTAGTTTTAATTTCTAATTTTTTAGATTTTAATCTTTTTACTAACGGAGTCGACCAAAATGGCACAATAAATGAGATCAAATATATTAAACCATTGAATGGTGTAACGCTTTTATACAACACAACATCTACTAAGCCATCATCTAAACAAGGCTTATATATCATATTTATACCAGCTACTCGTTTAGAATTAATAATAAGAACTAAAGAATATTTTCCTCTTTCATCACCGTTATCATGTCTAATTTTCATTTTCATTTTAGGAATTGTAAATAACTCAACCGCACCTCTAATTACATATGCTAAATAACCAATTCTCCTCTTTAAATTAGAATCTGTAACATAGCTAATATCAATAAAAGCACCATTACCTGAAACATAACAAAAATACCTATTATTTGATTTAACTACATCCATCTTGGCTGATACATTATTCAAAATATTATTCATAGCTTTTTCTACATTTTTTGATAAACCTAGGCTCATGCCTATGTCGCAACAAGTCCCAGATGGTATATAACCAATTCTTGGTCGATGCTCATATTCCATCATACCGTTAACGCATTCGTTAAAAGTCCCATCCCCACCAACAATAACCAATAGATCATAATTTCCCTCACAGGCTGTACTAGCTAAATCAGTTGCGTGCCCTGGATTATTTGTTTTGCATACAAAAACATCGTCGTATTTATCTTTTAATAAATTTACGACGAAATCCAATTTGTCTTCAAATTTTTGGTTACCACTCTTAGGGTTGTAAATGACCATTACTTTTTTCAAAAAATCACCTAACTAATTATAGCATAGTCTATTTTAAAATTAAACATATGATTTTTTTATTAACAAACAAAGAATTATAAGTTATATGGACATTTTTAAAATAAAATTTGTTATAATACTTATGGTGATAAAAATGCACAAAATAGATACAGTATTATTTGATCTCGATGGTACTTTAGTAGACTCAAATGAACTAATAATTAAATCATTTGATGAAACAATGAAAAAATATCTGCCAGAACGTGAGTTTTCACGAATGGAACTAATAGAAATGATTGGGCCTCCTTTGCAGGAGACTTTTAGTATTGCGAGTACTAATCAAGCCGTTATTGATGAAATGATAGTGTATTACAGAGAAGTTTATGTTAGGTTAGAATTCGATTATGTGAAAATATATCCTAATACCATTGAGATGTTAAAAACTTTGTCTGAAAATAACTTCAATTTAGGTATTGTCACAACTAAATTCAAGCGTTCAGCTATGCCATCGATAAAACACTATGGATTAGACAAATATATCACCTCATACTGCTTTTTGGATGATATATCCGAACACAAACCACACCCAGAACCAATTTTTTTCGCTTTAAATCAATTTAAAGACTACAACAATGTCATTATGGTTGGGGATAACTCTTCTGATATCCTTGCAGGAAGAAACGCTTCAGCTTTAACCTGCGGCGTAAATTGGTCAATTAAGAAAGATTTAATTAAATCATTAAATCCTGATTTTTGGATAAATGATTTTTCTGATTTAATAAAAATAATTAATGATTTTAATAAGGAGGAATAAAAAATGAACTGTATTTTTTGTCAAATTGCTAGTGGAGAAATTCCAACCTACAAAATTTATGAAGATGAGAACGTAGTAGCCATTCTAGACATCTCGCAAGCAACTAAGGGGCACACTTTAGTTATTGCCAAAGAACACTACAAGAATCTCTATGATATTGATGAGGAGTTAGCTGGTAATATTTTCAGAGTAGTGCCTAAAATTGCCAATGCAATTAAGAAAGCATTTAATCCTATCGGTTTAAATGTAATTATTAACACCGAAAAGCCACTACAAACTGTTTTTCACTTCCATTTACATATTATTCCTAGATATTATCAAGATGGTGTAGATATTGATTTCATCAACAATAAAGGTAATACTAGTAAAGCAATGTTTGAGGAAATAAAAGCTAAAATTATTAAAGAACTTGTATAATAATCAAAGAGCCTGTAAAGAATTAAGAATCCCACAAGATTTTTAAGAACTACAGGTTCT
>CAZHSG010000056.1:0-7190 GCA_964535005.1 uncultured Candidatus Izemoplasmatales bacterium | reverse complement strand
AGTTTTTCCGTCTGTAATCTTTCCATTTTTGATAAGTTCCTTTACTTCTGCTTCTGTTAAAACCATTAATTCGATGAATTCATCATCATCTCCGGTTCTAGGGTTTTCTATTTTAATACAGTCTCTAGCAATAAATATTTCAATCATTTCACTACTATATCCAACACAACTGTGTAAATCTGTCATTTTTTTGACATTTGATGATACATAACCAGTTTCTTCTTCTAACTCTCTTGATGCACAATCATAGCCTTTTTCATTTATATAATCTTTTTTACCAGCTGGTATTTCAATTAATACTTTATTTACAGGATATCGAAACTGTTTTATTAAAATAATCTTCCCATCACTTGTGATAGGTAGCACAGCTGCGGCTCCTTCATGCTTCAAATATATTCTTTTACTTATCTCATCATTGGGTAGTAACACTTCATCTTCATATAGTTTCATAAAAAAGCATTCATAAACTAATTTATGCGTAAGTTGTTTCTCAGTTAGTTTCATATAATCACCATCCTAAATCGTTAATTACTCACATTGTATCATATAATCGTTTCCTCAAGTGTTGAATTTAGTCAATACATTTAACTTTTAATCAATCTATGTTATTAAATTAAAAATGTTTAGTAAGTAGATGAAATGATTAGAATTGGGTAGCAAGGACTTCAGAGTAGTAATAGTGAAGAAACAGCGATTCAATTAGTTAGAACCCATGGTTTTAATAATGTTTTATTATTACCTTTAGTCTTCTCTCCAGTCAAAAAGTCTTTCTAAAGTCTTTAAGATATCATAAATGCTTCTATATATAAAAAAGATGCTAGTATTACACATAATTTTTTTATGTGTCTACTAACACTTTATCAATTAAACCCGATTTCTTGCGCTTATTTTATTTATAAGAATTTTTTTATTTCTTCAACTAATTTGTCGGGACAATCTATAAGAGGACTGTGTCCTGATTTTTCTAATACAACTTTCTTAGCGTCTTTAAGTGCATTAACAGTTTCATCAACCATATATTGTAACACTACGTAATCTGTATCACTCCATAATGATAATACTGGACAAACAACATCATTAATAGAATTATCTCCTGGAGTAACTCCATTAGATGTATTAGACATATTAAATCTAGTTAATGCCCAATCAATATCCAATAGATTCTTTTGTTTCATAGTTTCACTTAAATATAAATCATTATCTGCTTTTGAAGGTTTATTAACAGAATAAATTGCTTGGTCCCATACGGCTCCCATAACAGCTGAGTTCCCTGATTCAAATACATCAATCATTGGTTTAACTTGAATAGGATCTAATCCTAATGCTTCTTTAGACTCATAGTAATTACCTACTATTGCTTGACCAGTTGCGTCCTTTTTAAATATAGGATAACCTCGGTAAGAACACGATTCAATTAAAACCACTTTCTTAACGTCATCTGGACGTTTCCCTGCCATTTTTAAGGCTACTGCACCACCAGTACTCCAACCTGCTACAAAATATTTATTAATATTAAGTGCGTCCAACAATAGAATAAGATCATCACTTAGCACTTCTAAATCATCAAATCTTCCGTTATATGAAGAATCTCCAAAACCTCTCATATCTGGTGCGATAATACGATAGTCAGATTTTAACCTTTCAATTAAAGTTTTGAAGTGAATCCCACTACTCATATTACCATGAACTAATACAAAAGTTTCTTTCCCCTCACCTATATCTAGGTAAGCCAATTTCTCACCATTACTGAGTTTAATAAATTTTTTTTCCATTTTCTATTCCTCCTCGTTATTATTATTTTACTACAAGAAATTTAAAAAAAGTACATAATCATAAAAAAAACACTCAACGAGTGTTTTTTTAGTTTTCTAAATGGTTTCCTGTAGCAACATAAAACTCAGCTATTAAAGAGCTTTTAGGATTGTTGTTTTTAACCAATAAATCAACAGTTTCATCTTTTTCTAATCCCCTGGATGCATTAGTTATATTAATAAATGCTTTCCCTTTATAGGTAGCTCCATCTACTATATAGGTATAGGTAAGTCTTTTAGCTCCTCTATAGTAGAAAGCTCTAGTTATTGTGCCTTGAACTTCACGACAATCTACTACTTGAGTAGTTAATAAAATATACCTTATGGCAAATATAAAAACCGCCACTAAAGCAATGGACCCAAAAATCAAGTAGGTCTGATCTTCTGGTCTACTGAAATATAAAACAATGCCGACCAATATAGTAACAATAGCCGAAATAAATGCGGATCTTAAATATCCGTCAAACTTAACTGCTTTTTTAAAACTTAATTTATCCATAATATCCCCCTATATTTTTCTCTTAGCTCGTGGGTGTGTGTTTAAATATTCAGATTTTAGTTTTTCTTTTGATACTTTGGTATAGATTTGTGTTGAAGATAGTGATGCATGTCCTAATAACTCTTGAACTACTCTTAGATCTACGCCATTATTTATTAGATGAGTCGCAAATGAATGTCTAAATGAATGTGGAGAAATCTTTAACGTCGATGATTGATGTTCTAATTCTTTATCAAGGATTAGATTAATCCCTCGACTTGATATTTTTCCACCTCTAAAGTTAAGAAAAACATAATCAGTGCTTTCAGTATTTCTTAGCGCTAACTCTGGCCTAGCAGACATTACATATTGATTTATTGTCATAACTGCAGTTTCATGTACTGGAACTATTCTATCCTTAGAACCTTTCCCATGAATTAAAATAGTTCTATTTACATAATCTATCTCTTGTAATTTTATAGTTGTAAGTTCTTGTGCTCTTAATCCACAACCATAAAGAACTTCAAATATTGCTTTATTTCTTTTGCCAAGAGCAGTTTGTGTATTAATATTATCTAGGAAATCTATCATTTCTCGAGGATAGATAAACTTAGGTAATTTTCTATTGATTTTGGGTAGCACCACAAACTTAAATGGATTTTCTATAATCATTTCTTCTTCAATCAAAAAATCATACAGACTTCTAACAGCACTAATTTTCCTTAAAATTGACTTCGGAGTGTACTGGTTATATAGATAAGACACATAGAATTTAGCAATTCGATTAGTCAGATGCAATATATCACCTAAATCTTCTCTATCTAAAAAAGCTTCTAAATTACTTATATCATTGGTATAAGATTTAAGAGTGTTTTCTGCGTACTTCCTTTGATGAGTTAAATAATCTTGGTACATTATGACGATTTCGACATTAGTCAAGCACACCACTTCCTATCATTGCTTCAATTGCTTCAAGACTTCTTTTTGCATATAAAGCCTTACGTTCTTTTTTATGATGTTTAGCTTCTAATGATGGGAATATACCAAAATTAGTATTCATTGGTTGAAAATATTTTTCTCCAGCTGAGGAAATATAATAACTTTGAGATCCTAATGCTGTAAAATGTGAAAATTTAAATAAATCAAGGTCTCTGATAAGTCTTGACATATTTATTCCGGCAACTAACCCAGAACCGATTGATTCCACATAACCTTCTACTCCACTTAGTTGCCCAGCAAAGAAGATATGTGGTATTTTTTTAGATTGGTAATATTGATTTATGGCTTTAGGTGCGTTAATAAAAGCATTTCTATGCATTATTCCATATCTAATGATATTAGCTTTCTCTAATCCTGGAATCATTCTGATAACGCGTTTTTGTTCAGAAAATGTTAGATGAGTTTGGAACCCCACTATATTAAACATAGTCTTTATTAGGTTATCCTGTCTTAATTGTACCACTGCGAAAGCTCTTCTTTCGCCGGTTTTTTCTAAACCAACAGGTTTCATCGGTCCAAAGAGTAAAGTTTGATAACCTCTTCTGGCTATTTCTTCAAAAGGCATACAACCTTCAAAAACTTTTAGTTCATGTTCTTTTATATCTACAGTTTTAGCATTTATAACTTCATTATACCAAATATCGTATTGTTCTTTCGTCATTGGACAGTTAATATAGTCCGCTGACCCTTTATCATAGCGACTCTTAAAATACGCTACATCCATATTAATTGAATCAAATTCAATTATCGGAGCTATAGCATCAAAAAAGTATAGGGTGTCTTCCCCTAAAAAAGTCTTGATTTCAGCCATTAAACTATCACTAGTTAATGGTCCTGAAGCTATAATTGTGTAGTGATTAAAATCTATATTTTTCACTTCTGCATCGATTATATTTATTAAAGGATTCTTGGTCATTTCATCTGTGATGTGTTTAGAAAACATATCTCTATCAACAGCCAATGCGCTTCCAGCCGGAACCTTATATAAATCAGCTGTTTTAACTATTAAAGAATCAAGTTCTCTTAGTTCTGCTTTCATCAATCCAGCTGCGTTTAATACATCATTGGATCTAAGTGAATTAGAACAAACGAGTTCTGCGAAGAATTCGCTGTTTTGAACATCGTTTTTCTTGATTTTTTTCATTTCAAATAAATTTACTTCTATCCCTCTTTTGGCTAATTGATAAGCCGCTTCGCAGCCAGCTAAACCAGCTCCTATTACATTAACTATTCTATCCAAATTTAACACATCCTCATTTGTATTATAACACATGTATTAAATTAGCATAAGAATAAAAGGGCAGAATAGTCTGCCTTTAATTCAAACAATATAGTTTTAAATAGTTTTATAAAGATTTCTTAATTCTTAAAATAATAGGTTCTTTACTTAATTTAACTTTACCTGCTAGCACTTTAACAATTCTACCATTCAAAAAGTTTCTATAATGTCCATCTGCCATATCAACTGGTAATTCAGCTTCAACTTGACCAACATTGAAGATTCCAAAGAACTTATCAACGTCATTTTCTACGGTATTATAAGCAACTCCATCAATTTCAGGTATGTTTACATTAAATATTCCTTTAGCGAATATGCTTTTCTTCTTCAATTTACCTAATTTAGTGATTAAATCTGAAATATCACCATTACGGTTAAACAATTCTTTGTCAAAAAGCGTCGGTTTGATGTCTGCACAGTATTCCTCACCAGCATATAACATAACAGCGCCTTTTTGGAAATAGTTAAGAGCTGTCCAGTTTTTGATTTTACTTAAATCGTTATTAACGTATTTAGCTATACGATCATAGTCATGATTTTCTAGGTTTTTCATTTTCACGTAATTACTTGGATAGATCTCTTCTTGTCTTTTAATCGCTTCTAGATAATCCTTTAAAGGTCTTTGTCCAAACAAATACTCTTCATAGTATGGTTGAATATCATAATCATAAGCTAGATCAAACACTTCATAGATTTCAGATTCACTAGCACAGTAATGTCCCATGTCTCTAAACCATTTAGTAAAACCACCGTGAACTGATTCACTTAGCCAAAATGTGTTTCTATTGATTTTATTAACTTTTTTTCTCGCTGCTTTCCAAAAATCAACAGGAACCACAGAAGCAACGTCACATCTATAGGCATCAACACCCATTTTTGAGTAACTTACCAATGTATCTGATAATTCTTCCCATAAGCCTTTGTCGTTTGAAAAATCAAAGTCAGTTACATCTGACCAATCGCCTACTTTAGTGATAAATTCACCGGCTTCATTTTTATAGAAGTATTCAGGACGAGTTTCTAATAATACCGAATCTTTAGATGTATGATTAAATACTATATCCATCATGATTTTCATCTTACGATTATGAACTTCATTAATCAATACTTGAAAATCAGCTTTCGTTCCTAGTTCTTCACGAATAGCACGATAGTCTTTAATTGAGTAAGGACAACCTAGTTTACCTTTTCTGCCTTTAACACCTACTGGGTGGATAGGTAATAAATATACAACATCAACTCCCAGTGATTTAATTCTATCTAGTTCTTCTATAACAGCTTTAAATGTCCCGGCTTCAGAAAAATTGCGTACATATATTTGATATATTACTAGATTTCTTAGTTTAATATTAGTTTTTTTCATGTTTCCTCCAATAGATTTTGTATTTAATCATTAGTTTACTATATATGTAACGTTTTGTATACTACATAGAGACAATTACTTTTATGAAATAGTTTACACATTTTTAGGCATTTTTAGGGATAAATCATCAAAAAATGGGGTTTTTATGTAAAAAGTTACATATAAATATAGAAAACTCTTTGAAAACCAGCTTAATGTATGTATAATTTTACATATAAAGAGGTGGTATTTATGTCTACTATTAAAGATGTTGCTAAATTATCTCATGTAAGTGTTGCGACAGTTTCTAGAGTAATAAATCAAAAAGGATATGTCAATTCCGAAACAAGAGCTATGGTTTTAGTAGCTATTAAAGAACTTAACTATGTACCCAATGAGTTAGCTAGATCCTTATTTCAAAAAAAATCTAGTATTATAGCTGTAGTAGTGCCTCATCTTACTTCAGATTATTTTGCGGAACTATTAGAATTCATTGAGGACTTAACAGTTAACATAAACTATCGTATAATGATGTGTGTTACCCAGGATAATCCTGAAAAAGAATCAAAATACTTAAAAATATTTGACCAATACAATATTGATGGGTTAATTCTAATCTCCAATACTCATCGTATAGACGATTATAAAAAACTTGGTATCCCAATTGTTGAAATTGACCACAATCTAGCTGAAGATATTCCATCAATTACATCAAACAATTTCCTAGGTGGAAAACTAGCCGCTGAAAAACTTATAAATGGTGGTTGCAAAAAAATAATCCACTTTAGAGGCCCATCAGATTTAGTAACTGTTAGAGAAAGAACTGAAGGATTCAAATCAGTCCTCCAGGAAAAGGAAATATACAATTTTTCCTATGATTTAGACTTTAAAGCTCCAAGTGCAGATGATATCGAAAATGTAATTAAATCAAATCTAGATTGTGATGGAGTTTTCTGTGATTCAGACTATATGGCAGTACTAGCTATACAAGCCCTTCAAAGTTCCGGCAAAAAAATCCCTGAGGATGTGCAAATTATCGGCTTTGATGATATTGAATTAGCCAGTGTTTTAAAACCTAATCTTACTACTATTTCCCAATCAAGAAAGAAAATTGGCGAATACGCTGTTACATCACTTATGAAACTAATAAACAAAGAAGAATTAGAGTATTTTCATAGAAAAATTGATGTGGAATTAATTGAAAGAGATACCACAAAATAAAAAATAAGGGGCTGTAAAGAAATAGCCCAAAGATAAAAAGTTTATAAAAACAAAAACCAG
>CAZHSG010000055.1:0-8227 GCA_964535005.1 uncultured Candidatus Izemoplasmatales bacterium | reverse complement strand
AGTCCAAGGATTCAATTCTTTTCAGCTTCACCATTATGTTTAAAATACAACTAATCCAAACAATCAAAACAAAGTAAACATATTGTGGTTAAATGGCGAATAGAAATAAGATATGAAAAAACAGCAAATTTACTTGTGATTTATTATATGATATAATTATTTAATTAAAAAAGAATGAAATGAGAATATTTTGAAAAGAGTTCTTATCTATTTACTTGTAACATTTGAATTTTCTTGGCTATTTTGGGGAATTGATTATCTTAGTCAAGAGGAGTATATTTCTACAATATTTGGTTTGTTAGGTAATTTGGCTATTTTTGGTCCACTTGTCGGATTCTTAGTGGTAAATAAACTTGATAATAAAGGAAATTTGCTTGAAATCAAAAGACTTCTTAAATCAAAATCAGAGAAATGGTTATTTTGGTTTGCTGCAATTTCTCCATTTGTTTTAAGTTTTTTAGCGTACATATTAGTTGTAATACTAAATAATGAAGAATTTGTTTTAGGGTTATCGATTCAAATGGTTGTACCGGTTGCTTTGATTATTCTTTTTGTAGGCGGGCCAGTAGAAGAATTTGGTTGGAGAGGAATCTTACAACCATCTATAAGAAAAAAATACGGAATTTTAATAACAACTTTAACTGTTGGGATCATTCATGGATTATGGCATATACCATTACACTTTCTTGAAGGAACTGTACAAATAGAAATTCCGATTATCGAATTTATTCTGATTACAATTCTAACAACATTTAGGTATACATTCATGTATGAGTTTAATGTAGGGTTTAAACCTATATTGTTACTTCATTGGTTCTCAAATTTATCTAGTGCTATATTCTTGTATTGGACTACGTCGGAAGGAAGATACTATTTATTTGGATTTATGTTGGTATTTGATATTGTCTTATATTTTGTACTCTTAAAGAAGAAGAATATGAAATCAAGTATACTAAGAGATTAATATAATTTGTATATTGGTTCAGCATTATAACAAGTTGCAACTAAAAATGTTACACCGAGCTATACCATAAGTCAAAAAATCTAGCAAATCGGTATTTATAATTTTAAACGTCGAGATTATACTAATCCTGTAAACCTATCACAAACTATTGGCTTTATTAGCGATTAATAGCATAATTCATGTAAAGGCAACCACTAGTTGTCAAATTTCAATGCTCGGTTGGTGGTTAGCAACCAAGGTGTGTTATATTCTATTTATGAAAGAGAGGGAATTAAAATGATATTAGCTGATAAAATAATGTGCTTAAGAAAAAAGAAGGGCTGGTCACAAGAAGAACTAGCAAATAGAATGAATGTATCCAGACAATCCGTATCGAAATGGGAAAATGAAAGTGCTGTGCCTGAAATAGAAAAAATTGTATTATTAAGTAATGTTTTTAATGTAACAACTGATTATTTATTGCAAGAAGATTTGAATGAGGACTGCAATGGTAAAGAAGAAGTTGATCTACCTAAATCAGAGAATGCTATTTTAAGCAGTCAAGAAGTGGACATGTATTTTAAGGAATCTAGCAAATCATCTAGATATACTGCAACAGGAGTATCTTTAATTATTTTAGGAGTTACAATATTGACATTGACATCAGTAGTGCCATTAAACCCGTTATTTGATATTTCATCTACATTGGCTCTCGTAATTGGATTGGTATTCATGTTTTTTCTTACTGTTAATGCAATACGGATATTTGCGAAAGGATTTATATCTAAAACCATAATTAAATATGGGGTAAGAGATTGTATATCATACTTATGTGAATCTGACAAAAAAATGGTAGAAGAAAGAAAAGAAAAATACAAAGAAACATATAGACGAGGCATTATAATTAGTGTTACATTACTTATCGTTGGAATTTTCCCTTTGTTGATAGGTGGTATATATAGTATATCTAAAACCAATATGATTTTACTAATCGCTTTGTTCTTAGTAACTAGTAACTTTTCGATTCATATCTTAATGAGAGTATCAATAAATGCCCGTATTTTTGGTATGTTATTAAACTCCAAATAAGCAAGAAAATAATTAGATAAAATAGACAGAATTGATAAGGAGTGTATTATGGATTGGATTGTAAGAGTTGAAAACTTAGTAAAATCTTATGGAGAAATTTTAGCTGTAGACGATATTTCATTTTCAGTAAAAAGAGGCAGCCTTTTTGCTTTTTTGGGCCCTAATGGAGCTGGCAAAACAACAACAATTAATATCATGACAACTTTACTTGAAGCTAATAGTGGACAGGTTTACTTAAATGAACACACAGATGATATGTATATTAGAAATAAAATAGGTATTGTTTTTCAAGAGAATGTTTTAGATGATTTTTTAACTGTTAAAGAAAACTTATTGTATCGTGGATCACTTTATCAAAATACGAAAGATGAAGTTATAAACAGATATGAAGAACTCAAAGACTTTCTTCATTTAGATGAATTTGAAAATCAAAGATTTAATACGCTTTCGGGCGGCCAAAAAAGAAGAGCTGAAATTGCTAGAGCATTATTTGCAAATCCTGAAATTCTACTTTTAGATGAACCTACAACAGGACTAGATCCTGAGACGAGACAGGTTGTTTGGAGTGTAATCGATGATCTCAAAAAAAGAGAAGGATTAACCATCTTTTTAACAACGCATTATATGGAAGAAGCAGCTAACGCTGATCATGTTGTTATTATTAATAAGGGTAAAATTATTGTGCAAGGCACACCAGCAGAACTTAAAGACAAATATAGTTATGACCGATTAAAAATAGTTCCGATTAATAAAGCAAAACTCATTGAGTCTTTGGGCTTACTAAATATAGCATATGAAAAAGTTGCTGATCAATATATCATTTCTGTTGCTAATCCAAAAGATTCAATTAATTTAATCTATAAATTAAAAGATAATATTAAGCAATATGAAGTTTTAATGGGCTCAATGGATGATGTATTTATTAATGTTATTGGAGGTAAAAATCATGTATGATTTAACCTCGCTGATCAAAAGACATATTCTAAATTTTCTAAGAGATAAAACAGCTGTGTTCTTTTCATTTCTGTCAGTTATTATCCTCTTTGCTTTGTATATTCTATTTATAGGAAGACAGTTTGTAAATGAACAGAATTTAGCTTTTTTAGATCCTCAAATGAAAATATACTTAACTGCTGGAATTATGATGGGTGGTCTTCTCGTCATTAATACTATATCCTTATCTTTAGGCATGATGGGTAATTTAAATACTGATTTAGTTCAGAGAAAACTGGATGGATTTCTAGTGACTCCAGTTAAAAGGTATAAAATCATTTTAAGTTATTATATTGCGGCAATTATTGTTACAGCTATTCTTTCGCTATTAATGTGGATCTTAACATATTTATATGTGGGTATTTTTTCTGGATATTGGTATTCATTTGAAACAATCATTTACACATCACTTCTCATCATCTTCTTTACATTTATCTCATCATCGGTGATGATTTATATAACAACCTTATTAAAATCCAACAGTGCATTTGGAGGACTATCTGGTATCTTAGGAACATTTATTGGCTTTACGAGTGGTATTTATCTACCATTATTCATCTTAGGTAACACTATGACGAAAGTGGCTTCTCTAATCCCTTTTACCCATATGGCAATTATTTTAAAAGGTGTACTACTTAAGGGACCGTATGAGCTTTTATCACAACGCATTACACCTTCGGCGATGGAAATTAATGATATTGTGTTTGGAACAAAAGAAATTGGCGTCTTAGGTTATGATGTCTCGATGCTAGTTATCATGGCAGTTACAACACTTCTTGCCTTTTTACTGCTATTCTTTTCTTATCGAAGAATGACTAAAAAAATGGGGAAATAAAGATAATTTTTGATAAATTATAAAATATTTAATTTTTGAATGTTTATATTAAATGAATATAAACAAATGATGATGAGAATTTGAAGTATTTATTGGGATTATTTTTTTTAATGTATGCATTTTTATAAAGTTATCTAAATCATTTATTCTAATTGTTTTTGGTGTATTAATCTTTTTTAGAATCCTTAAATATATAAAAAAATCCAATATATACTACTTTCTCCGTTGTAATTTTAATCAATATTACAATATTGTTTTTCAGCCTCCAAAACTGTTTTAACAATAAAAAAAGAAGTTAAAATGACTTACTGATTAGTATGTTTTGTGTATGAAACGACTGAAAATCCATGAGTCGAGGTTTCAATTATCCCTCGATTCACTATAAAGATAGATATAAAGCCATTTAGTGGCTTTTTTATTATAGACGACCTCTGTGGTCGGCTACTAAAACCACCCGCTATGCGGGTGAGCACATAAAAGCCGTGGCGTTAAAAAAGAATTCCTCCCAGATGATATAATGGACATGTCGATTGCCATTACACAAAAAGGAGGAATTCAAAGAATGTCACCTAAAAGAAACGATGACACTAGTAGTTTATCACATACTAGATGGAATTGTCAGTACCACATTGTATTTGTTCCTAAGTACAGAAGAAAAGCTATTTTTGGTAAATTAAGAGGAGATATAGGAAAATATATAAGAAGGCTATGCCAGTACAAGGGAGTAGAAATTGTAGAAGCTCATGCTGCGATAGATCATATTCACATGCTCGTAAGAATACCGCCTAAGTTAGCTGTATCATCATTTATGGGATATCTTAAGGGTAAATGCAGTCTCAATGATATTTGAAGAGCATGCGAACCTGAAGTATAACTATGGCTCTCGGCACTTTTGGGCAGAGGGCTACTATGTTTCGACCGTAGGTCTAAACAAAAAAACTGTACAGAACTATATAAGAAATCAAGATTTAGAAGATCAAATCAAGGACAAACGAAGTTTAAAAGAATATAAAGACCCGTTTACGGGTAAGTAAGAGTGTCAATGGCAATTGGCAAACAAAAAAGCACCGAAATCGGTGCTGCCAGTAACCGGCCTTATAGGCAAAGGCGAAAAACCGCGCCTTGAAGACGCGGATTTTTATTTTGTTTTAATAAGGAGCAATATATGTGTAGCAAAAGAAAATGCAACCTCTAGAGTGAAGTTACATATTATTTTGATGCATTATATTTAAAATTTGTGGATTTATTCTTCTGTATAACCCCAGGTGACAGGTCTATCATCTGGATTCCAATTCTCATTCCATCCGCTAGGTTTTTCAGACGCTTCAGCATATATTGTTAGGTTAGGATTATTTATAAAAGCGACTTCATCAATATATAAGACAGAAGCGGGGATAATAATTGATGTAAGATTTGTGTTGCTAAAAGCACCCCAGCCAATATTTTCTAACAATGACCCTTCTTCAAAAGTAACCGTTGTTAATGAAGACCATCCAAAAGTGTAAGCTCCAATGTAGGTGACAGAAGCGGGAATAATAATTGATGTAATATTTGTACTCTCAAATGCATGATTGGAAAGCTCTTCTATTAAAGACCCTTCTTCAAAAATGATTGTTGTTAATGAAGACTGTGAAAAGGCACCAATACCAATATAAGTTACAGATGAAGGGATGGTAATTGATAAAATATTTGTATTCGAAAAAGCACTATTACCAATATAATCTAGCATTGACCCTTCTTCAAAAGAAATCATTGTTAATAAAGAACCTGCAAAAGCAAACTCACCAATAGAAGTGACAGAAGCAGGGATAGTAATTGATGAAATATATGTATTACTAAAAACGTAACTACCAAACTCCTCTAACAAAGACCCTTCTTCAAGAATCATTACTAATAATAAAGAATCTGCAAAAGCATACTCACCAATATAAGTGACAGAAGCAGGAATAAATAATAATCTAATATTCGCTCCATAAAAAGCATAGTGGTTGATTGTTTTTACACCATCAGGAATAGTAATATCACCTGTGGCTTTTTGACCATCTAATAATATATTGTTAATAATAAAAACAGGATTTTCATCAGTCATTTGATCTAACCACGGGGTGTTGCTAAAAGAACTATTACCAATATAAGTGACAGAAGCAGGGATAATAATTGAAGTAAGATTTGTACTGGCAAAAGCATAATTATCGATAAAATCTAGCATAGTTCCTTCTTCAAAAGTAACTGTTGTTAATGAAGAACCTGCAAAAGCAAATTCACCAATATAAGTGACAGAAGCAGGGATAATAATTGATGTAAGATATGTATTGTTAAATACATAACTATTGATATATTCTAACAAAGATCCATCTTCAAAAGTAATAGTTGTTAATGAAGAATCTGCAAAAGCATTATCACCAATAGAGGTGACAGAATCAGGAATGATAATTGATGAAAGATTTGTATTCTCAAAAGCACGGTCATCAATAACATCTAGTATAGCCCCTTCTTCAAAAGTAACTGTTGTTAATGAAGAATCTGCAAAAGCTTGATAACCGATGGCGATGACAGAAGCTGGGATAATAATTGATGAAAGATTTGTATTACTAAAAACGAAACTACCAATCTCTTCTAATAAAGCCCCTTCTTCAAAAGCAACTGTTGTTAATGAAGAATCTGCAAAAGCACTCCTACCAATATAAGTGACAGAAGCAGGGATATATATACTTGTAATATTGGCTTCGTTAAATGTATAGTTAGGGATTACTTTTACACCATTAGGAATAATAATATCACCTGTAGCTTTTTGGACATCTATTAATATATTATTGATAACAAAAACAGGATTATCATCAGTCATTTGATTTAACCATGGTGTATTATAAAAAGCATACTCACCAATAGAAGTGACAGAAGCGGGGACTATAATCGATGTAAGATCTGTATCCCCAAAAGCATAATCATCAATAAAACCTAGCATTGAGCCTTCTTCAAAAGTAACTGTTGTTAACGAAGAATCTGCAAAAGCTTCCTCACCAATAGAGGTGACAGAAGCAGGGATGACAATCGATGTAAAATTTGTATTGGCAAAAGTGGATTTATTAATCTCTTCTAACAAAGACCCTTCTTCAAAAGAAATCATTGTTAAGGCAGACCTTGCAAAAGCATTCCTACCAATATAAGTGACAGAAGCTGGGATTACAATTGATATAAGACCTGTACCACTAAAAGCACTCTTACCAATATAGTTTAACATTGAGCCTTCTTCAAAAGTAACAGTTCTTAATTGGGTAGATCTAAAAGCACCATCACCAATGTAAGTGACAGAAGCAGGGATGATAACTGATGTAATATTTGCGGGGCTAAACGCTTCATCGTAAATTTTTGTAACTGGATAACCTTCGATTTCATCCGGTATAATAACATTAGTCGAAAGCCCATTATATCCAATAATAGTGACTTCTTCAAATAAACTTATGTATACTAGATGATAATCAACCTCAGCTGTAGAAGCAGTAGTTTGAGTAGTAGCATCTGTTGTAATAGCAGCTTGAGTAGTAGCGGTAGTTTGAGTAGTAGCATCTGTTGTAATAGCAGCTTGAGTAGTAGCAGTAGTTTGAGTAGTAGCATCTGTTGTAGCTACTGTAGTTTGAGTAGTAGCAGTAGTTGCGGATTGACACCCTAACAATAAAGATGACGAAAACATTAAAAGTGCTGTAATTATAAAAAATAAGCTCTTTTTCATAGTGTTTTGTCCTTTCTTAGACAATATTTTTGTATTTCCAAAGAGATTTTGTATATATTCAGTATTTTAAACAAAAAATACATCTAATTATTGTAATCTCAGATGTAATATAATTAGTTTACAGTATAGTATATTAAAAATCAATAAGATAACATGTATCTTATATTATTTTCTAAATTAAGAATATATATAAATTTAAACCATTAACAATGAAAATATTTTCTTTTAAATCATAATAATATTCAGTCTAAAGCAATTTAGAAACGAATGAGATTGCTATTTTGTTTCAGTTTAGTTCTTAAGTAATATTTGATACTTGAAACGACTGAAAATCTAGGTGTCGTTTTCATAGTGATTTTTTTTACACTTAACCAAAAAAAAGCAGTCTAGTTCATCGTGAACCAAACTGCAATTTTATTCTAATTATCTATTTGTGTCATTGAGTTTAAATTATCCATAAACCAAACAACTGTACCATCAACACCAGTTGTATCTTCAAGTAAGTTAAGTAATTCGCTGAGTGATACAACTTCATCTTTATATTCACGATATAGAGCTTGTAAGAATAGTTTTAATTCTTCATAATCGCCATCCAAAGAATTATCTAGAAAATACTTATAGAGAGTAGGACCATGAT
>CAZHSG010000054.1:0-8300 GCA_964535005.1 uncultured Candidatus Izemoplasmatales bacterium | reverse complement strand
GGTCTTGACGGAAGCAGCCTTAAGTAAGGTGTTTATGTGGGTGGAGATGCTTCAGTTGAGATTCTTTTATATTGGAGGAAAAAAATGGCACTAGTATTTATAGATTTAGACGGAACTGCCTTAAATAAAGGACAGCCAGCCGTTGGAGTAATAGAAAGCATTAAGGCTTTAAGAAAAAACAATCATAAAGTAGCTATTGCGACTGGAAGAAGTCCGGTAGTTTTATATGATAAAGGCAAATTATTAGGAATTGATCATCTAGTCTTAGCTAATGGAGGTTATGTGATATCCAAAGGAGATATTATCTACGAAAGATATATCCCAAATAATATTGTAAAAAGAATTATGAATTTTGTTGATGAAATAGAAACAGATTTGGTAATAGAATATTTAGATATCTATGTTTCATATCGAAAAGATACTGATGTAGCTGATCGATTTTCAGATATATTTCAAATTGAAAAACCAATTTTCGACAATAATCACTATCCAAACAGAAAAGTTTTTTCGATGGTGGTTTTTGATAACGAAAGAATTGATCAAATGATAGATGCTTTCCCCGAATTAGAGTTTAATAAGACTCATGCTTTGGGATATGATGTAAATCTTAGAGGTGAACTAAAAGCCAAGGGCGTAAAAGAATTAGTTAAACATCTAAAATATCCAGAAGATGAAGTCTATGCTATTGGTGATGGATTTAATGATATTACCATGATTAAATCCGCGAAATACGGGATAGCAATGGGTAATGCAGTTCAAGAATTAAAAGACGTAGCGGATTTTGTAACTACGGATGTAAATGATTATGGAATTATGAATGCACTTAAACATTACAAACTAATATAATTAATTTAATTTACTAAAGACCTAATATTTGATAAAATATTATTGAAAGTAAGTGATGAAATGTATGATGTTATAGTTGTTGGTGGAGGGCATGCCGGGACTGAGGCAGCTTTAGCTCCAGCTAGATTGAATAAAAAAACAATACTAATAACCGGAAACCTTGAAATGGTTTCTTTTATGCCGTGTAATCCATCTATAGGTGGACCAGCCAAAGGAACTTTGGTTAGAGAAATTGATGCGTTAGGTGGAGAAATGGGTAAAAACACAGATAAAACCTGTCTCCAAATGAAAATGCTTAATAAATCTAAAGGGCCAGCTGTAAGAGCACTAAGAGCACAGTCTGATAAACTTGAATACCCTAAAGAAATGCTAAACACTTTAAAAAAACAAGCTAACTTAGATTTACTAGAATCCTATGTTAAAAAGTTAGTTGTGGAAGATAACGAAGTAAAAGGTATTGAATTGGAAAGTGGAGAAATAATTCTTGGTAAAAATGTGATCATTACTACCGGGACTTTTATGGGTGCGAAAATTTTAGTCGGTAGCACTGTAAAAGTTGAAGGCCCAGATAAACAAAAAGCTTCGGTTGGACTAAGTGAACATCTACGCCAACTAGGTCATCAAACCTTTAGATTAAAAACTGGAACTCCAGCTAGAATCAAAAGAGACACAGTTGATTTTACTAAAATGGAATTATCTCCTGGAGATAACTTTGCATATTCATTTAGCTTTGAACCAGAATACCTAAGAGTATTAGAAGAAGAATGGCCTTGTTACCTAATACATACAAAGCCAGAAACTCATAATATTATATATGCCAATATGAACAAGTCATCAATGTACAGTGGAGCGGTTGAAGGGGTAGGTCCTAGATATTGCCCATCAATAGAAACTAAATTAGTGAGGTTTAAGGATAAAGAAAGACATCAATTATTTATTGAACCTGAATCAGCTTCAATTGATGAAGTGTATTTACAAGGATTCTCAAATTCTATGCCATTTGATGTTCAAGATGAGATGGTTCATTCATTACCAGGCTTAGAAAATGCTGTAATTTCTAAATATGCTTATGCAATAGAATATGATGCAATTGATTCAAAAACTCTATGGCCTTCACTAGAATCAAAAATAATTAAAAACCTATTTCTTGCTGGCCAAGTAAATGGAACTAGTGGCTATGAAGAAGCCGCAGCTCAAGGGTTAATGGCTGGAATAAACGCAAGTAAAAAACTTGATAATCAAGAGCCGCTAATTTTAAGAAGAGATGAAGCATATATAGGAGTGTTAATCGACGATCTAGTAACAAAAGGAACAAAAGAACCCTATAGAATGTTGACGTCTAGAGCTGAATTTAGGCTTTTATTAAGACATGATAATGCGGATCTAAGATTGACTGAATATGGTCATGGTATTGGTTTGATTTCTGATGTAAGATACAAAAAATTCACAAAAAAACGTCAAGAAATCAACACAATAATTGAAAAACTAGGAACTTTTTATGTAACGCCTAAAAAAGAAATTAATGAATATTTAGCCGAACATAATACGACAAGTATTAAAGGAAAATTATCATTATACGATCTATTAAAAAGGCCTGATGTAACATTTAATTCAATCAAAGAATTATTTAATTATGAACATGAAATAGCAAAAGAAGTTGAAGAACAAGTTGAAATAAATATTAAGTACTCTGGATACATTGATAAAGCAATTAGAGAAGCTAATAAACTAAAAAAAGAGGAAAACATTAAGATTCCTCTAGATATTAATTACTTAGAAGTAAACAATCTAGCACTTGAAGCTAGAAGTAAATTAAATCAAATAAAACCACTAACAATTTCACAAGCAACTAGAATTAGCGGAGTTAATCCAACGGATATTCAAATGTTATTGATTTACATGAAAAGAAAGTATGAAACATAAGTTTCATGATTTTTAACATAAATCTTTAATATTATGATAAAATATATTGATGTAAAGAGGAGAACAAAATAATGTTTAATGTAAGAGAAAATCTTGATAAAGATATGAATCAGTTATTAAAAAATCCCAAATTTAATACCTACTATGAGTATTTAATGGAAGTGAATAAAATAACTAACCTCACTAGAATAACTGAAGAGGACTCAGTCTACTATAAACATTTTTATGATTCTATTATTTTATCAAAATATATTGATATCAAAAATAAAAAATTTTTAGATGTAGGAGCCGGAGCTGGATTTCCTTCAATTCCACTAAAAATTATTGAAGATTCCCTTAAAGTAACAATAGTTGATTCCCTAAATAAAAGAATTAACTTTCTAAATGATTTGATGATTAAATTGGATTTAAGTAATGTAACTTTAATTCATTCAAGAGTTGAAGAATTAAAATCCAAAGAATCCTATGATATCGTTACTGCTAGAGCTGTAGCGAAATTAAACATTCTAGCAGAAATCACAATACCCTATGTAAAAGTTGGGGGTTATTTTATAGCTTTTAAATCGGTTAATTATAAAGAAGAACTAAATGAAGCACTACCAGGGATAGCTAAACTCGGTGGTAAAGTCGATAAAGTAGTAGAATATGAAATTAATGATGATGAAAAACGAGTATTTATATTAATAAAGAAAATTAAAAAGACAGACTCAATATATCCAAGGCATTTTGGGAAAATAAAAAAAGCACCTCTATAGGAGGCTATCTTGCAAAGCAAAAAGAAATATGCATTTTCTGAAATTGAACAATATCGTGAATATTTAGAAATTAAAAATCTTCGTGGAAAAAATTATATTGTTTCCGGAGTATTTTTTGTAATGCTTATTTTAACAGTTGTTTATATGATAATAACTAAATTCGCTACGACGACAATAATTCCAGTAGCTTTGGGCTATGTATTGCTATTGATTATTAATTTTGTTCTGATTTCTTATGGGGATAAGGATTATTCATATTTAAAAATAAATAAATACATCTCAACCCTAGGAGTTTTTTCAATAGCTACCGCAATGATTATGGTTTTCCAATCACCATCGGTAATTCCATTATTATTTGTTGCCTATTGTGTTTGTGCGATATATCAAGATATAAATGTAATGATTATTAGTGATATATATTTCCTTTTTACAATTGTTTTGATTGTAATAAACTATCCAGATTTATTACTTGTACAAAATTCAACAACCGGAAATTATTTTAGTATCACCTTATTTTCAATTCTGTTTTTGATAATGTTATCAATATCAGCCTATATTATTATGAAAGAAAAATCCTTCTTCTACAATCAAATATCTAAGTCTAAAGAAGTAGAGTATCGTAATATTGATTTATTAATAAAACTTAAACATCAAACCAACAAAGAAGACAAAGAGATATTGAAATATTATGATCGCACAAATGAGTTTTTAAAGGCTTTTAGTGAGAAGATAGAACTACCTAACATTTTCGAAGAAAAAATCTCTATACTAAAGGATTTGGAGGCTGAGATTGAAGAATCAGCTTTGTTAGAGAAGTATCCCGACTATACTAGAGAAGATTTTGCTAGATTGAAGAAACTATTGATTAGCAATAGAAATATATTAAGTCGAACAGCTGTCAAGGTTAGTAAAACCAAAGAAGCTGATGTTAAAAAAAGAGAAATATTCTCGGCAACGCATTTTAAGAGTTTTAACAAACAAGCAGATACCACGGAAACAAAGATTATTGCTTTTGTAATATTCTATGTTTCTCTTAAAAAAGGTCTTTTAGGTATTGATAAGATTTCTGCTGAAGATATCTACAATACCATTACTAATACAGATTATTTTTATTACATAGATTCAAGAGTTATGAAAATTTACCAAGATAACTCTGAAGTTTTTGATGCTATTATCTCAGATGCTTTTAGCAAAGGAGGTAAATCATGAAAGAGTTCATAAGAAAAGTCTTCAATACTGAGTTTTTACCGATGAGTGAAGTAAGAAAGATTAAAGTCTGGTTGGTAATGGGATTTTTGTTATTCCTAACAATAATCACCATTCCATATTCAACATTCTTTGATTACTCATTAGCGATGAAGATTATAACGATATCAGGGTTGTTTGTTCTATATGGTGTTATGGTTTTACTGGTTAGATTTGAAAAACTAATTGGTGCTATTCAAATATCGATGATATATTCAATTCTAATAATGCTTTATTATACACAAGGTGTAAGTAGTTTCTATGCATATATATTCTTTTATATCTCACTAACTATAATCATCTTTTATCAAGAATTGTTCTCGTATTTGGTTTATGGAACCATAGTACTAGTTTTGGGTGTCTATTATACTCTAGCTTTCCAAGAAGGACTAGTAACTGCAACGGACATTACAGGATCTGTTTATGTTTATATGACTGTATTGATACTATTCTATATAGTTAACCTGATAATAATGTTACATAATGAAAAAGTCTACACTGATTTAAACTACGAATGGGTGAAGATGAACTACGTAATCCGCAATTATCAGGATGATATCCTATATTACCTAGAAGATATCAGACAAGACGCTCATGTATCGCCAATGTACGAGGATTTAGAGTTCCAAAAAGCCGCTAATGAGTTGAGTCAGTTTATTGCCGAACAGATATTAAAAGATGGTAAAGAGATTATTAATTTAATGGACCTTTACGTTTATATTCACGAAAGAGGATTAGAACAGATATTAGAAAACACAGAAATCTCGGTCGCAATGAAGAAGATATCTAATATGTTAGGCAAGTATTTATTAAATGAAAACACAGACATGTTTTCAATGATAATTAATTTTTACATCAGATTCCAAGAAACTGATGAGTACCAAGAAAATCGTTATAGTTATAAGATAAACGATTTAACTAAGTATAATGACGAACAAATAATTGCTTTTTGTTTGATTTACTGTAATTTATCACATGAAATAGAGAAAAATAGAGAATGGAATCAAATAGAAAGAACTGAAGAAAAACAAGAAGAAGATATTTTCACTAATATTGAATTAAGTGAATTTTTCTCTTCAAAAGTAATTGCTTTTTACAATGACAACTATGAAATGATTGTCAAATATCTTAATGAGAAGAAATAAGGAAGAGTATATATATGAGTTTAGTATTATCGATAGCTAATCAAAAAGGTGGAGTTGGTAAAACAACTACAGCTATTAATCTAGCAAGTTCACTTTCTGATTTAGGCAATAAAATATTATTGATTGATTTAGATTACCAAGCAAACGCTACTACCTGTATGGGAATAAATAGAGGTAGTTTTGATTTGTCTATTTTTGATTGCTTCACAAGAGAAGCGAGTTTTGAAGAAGTATTACTAAAAACCAAGAATGAATTAGTTGACGTTCTACCAGCTAAAACCTTGGTGCAAGGAATTGAAGAAAAAATCATCTTGGATTCTAACCGTGATTTTATCTTACATTCATTGTTAAAAGAAGTAAAAAAAGAGTACGATTATGTATTAATCGATTGCCCACCATCACTAGGATATATTACATTAAATGCCCTAATGGCATCTGATGGTGTTATTGTTCCAGTACAATGTGAGTTTTTAGCTATGGACGGACTAACACAATTACTAAATACAATCAGATTAGTTCAAACTAAGAAAAAAGTTAACCATGAAACTTTAACAATATTTGGGGTTTTACTTACGATGCTTGATTCTCGAGTTAACTCGGGTTATCAAGTAGCTAATGAAATTAAAACATACTTCAATGAGAAAGTATTCCAAACCATCATCCCACGTAACATTACTTGTTCAAACGCAACGTTTTATGGGGTTCCAGTAACGGTGTTTTCTCCAAAAAGTAAATCCTCATTAGGATATAAAAAACTAGCTAAAGAGGTGATTTTGCGTAATGAATAAAGATGAATTTATTAGAAGAGGGTTAGGTGACCTTCTTAAAGAAAATGAAATTATCGACATCGAAAAAGAAGAAGTTGTAGATATCGAGTTAAGAAACATCGAAGCCAACCCTTTTCAACCAAGAAGACACTTCGATAAGCAGGCTTTAAATGAGTTGGCTGAGTCTATTAGAAGTAATGGAGTATTACAGCCCGTTATAGTTAAAAGAGTCTCTAACGGCTATATGTTAGTCACTGGCGAAAGAAGATGCAGGGCATCTAAAATCGCAGGCTTTTCTACAGTGCCTGCGATAGTAAGAGACTACAATAATCAATATTTAGCTGAATTAGCTTTGTTAGAAAACATTCAAAGAGAAGATTTAACAATAGTTGAAGAAGCAGAAGCTTATCAAAACGCAATAAAAGCGATGAATCTTACTCATTTAGAACTCGCTACTAAAATTGGAAAAAGTCGTTCATATGTTTCAAATGCATTAGGAATATTATCATTACCAGAAGATGTATTAAGTGAAATCAATAAAGGTAATATTACTATGGGTCACGCTAGGTCATTAAGCAAACTAAAAGATGTAAACAGAATTAAAAAAATCTGCAATATGATAATTGAAGAACGACTAACCGTAAGAGATATTGAAGCTTTGGTAAAAAGTGAAGAAAAGAAAGTCAAAATCAAAAGAAAGACACTAAGTTCAACCTTTCAAACTAACCTAAATACAACCAAAGAATTTTTAAATAAACAAATTGCTTTTAAATCACCGATAAAAGTATCATCTAATAAAATTGTAATTACTTTCCAGGATGAAAAGGAATTAGAAAAATTCCAACAAGCTTTGGCGGATAACAATGAGTAAACCGGATTTTCAAATCCAATTAGGAAGTGTTCTTATATTAAAAAAAGGTCACCCTTGTGGAGAGAATCTTTGGGAGATTACAAGCTTTGGAGTTATTTGTAAGATTAAATGTCTTGGTTGTGGTAGAATAGTTATCATTGACAGAACTGACTTAAAAAAAAGAATAAAGAAGGTAGTTAAAAATAATGAAGAAAATTCTTGATGAAATCATAAATTTTAGAGATATAAGGGGATGGAAAGAACATGATACTCCATCAGCGTTAGCTAAATCTATTATCATTGAAGCTGCGGAATTATTAGAAAATTATCAGTGGCCAGATAGTAATCCTGATTTAGAGAATGTTAAGGAAGAATTAGCGGATGTTTTGATCTATTCTTTAGCAATGGTTCATGATCTTGGATTAAACCCAGAAACGATAATAAGAGAGAAACTTGAAAAAAACAAGATTAAGTACCCAGAAAAGTAATTTTGAGGCGATAATTGGCTATGTTTTGCCAATTATAATGGAAATATAAATTTTTTTGCCAATTATGGAAAATAATAATTGACTTTCTAATCTATAAATAGTAAAATATTATTCGCATTACTAAGAGATATTATTTTTTAGGGGCCTATAGCTCAGGTGGTTAGAGCGCACGCCTGATAAGCGTGAGGTCGATGGTTCAAGTCCATTTAGGCCCACCATTTCTTAGGGGGCATTAGCTCAGCTGGGAGAGCGCCTGCCTTGCACGCAGGAGGTCAGCGGTT
>CAZHSG010000053.1:0-8418 GCA_964535005.1 uncultured Candidatus Izemoplasmatales bacterium | reverse complement strand
CTATAGATTAAACTACTCTTTATAAAAATTGTTTAAAAAAGGGTTGCCAAACCATAACAAATACTACAAGGATTCGATACCACTGACATTATTATTTAAGTGATACATTATAGTTAAGATATTAGAAAAGCTATTGTATTACCGATATATATTATATATAATTAGACTACACTAAAACTGATAGCCGATAGAATTTTTGGATTAATAGAACAAATGTGTGAAGGAGTTTATATGAAAAAAACACTTAGAGATATCCAACAAAACATTCTACTCACATTATTAAAGCCTTTTGTATACATATGGATGATAATAGATTCAAAAAGAAAAGTTCATAAAGGTGATGGAATTGATTTTAATCGAAAAGAACCTTTTATTATGCTAGCGAACCATACATTTATGTTTGATGTAGTTCATGTTCCTCTAAGATTTAGGAAAGTGCCCTTTATCATTGCTTCACAAACATTATTCACAAAACAACCCGCTAAATTTTTAGTTACTCAAGTCGCTCATGTTATTCCAAAATCAAAGGGACGTAGCGACTTTCTGACAATAAAGAAAATTTTTAATGTTATTAGCAAAGGTTATCCAGTACTTATATTCCCTGAGGGAGATACAACTTTTTACGGAGAAACTGGGCATATTGAATCATCTACTATGAAATTAATCAAAAAGCTCAAATTAGACGTTATAACTTGCAATGTCAAAGGTGGTTACTTATCAAAACCACGTTGGGCTACTGGCAAGAGAAGAAATCATAAAATTGAACTATTTTATAACTTAACAATAAAAAAAGAAAAACTGCTTGATATGTCAGTAGATGAAATAAGTGAAGTTGTTAATAAAGCTCTTTATCATAATGATTATGCATATCAAAGAGAAAATATGGTCCCTCATCCAGGAAAATATTTAGCAGAGGGAATAGAAAATGTAATTTACGTATGCCCTCATTGTGAAGCTATTAATACAATTGTTTCAGATCATAACAGAATTAAATGTACAGCTTGTAAAAACGAAGGTTTTATGGATAAATTTGGTTTCATTCAAGGATTTAAATATGATAATCTTTTTGAATGGAATGCTTATCAAAGAAATTTTACAGACAAACTACGTAAATCAGTTATTAAAACCCAGGGACTCTTAAGCTATATGAAAGTTGAGAATGAAGAACAAGTTCCTTTAGGTAGGATAACCATGGTCTATAAGAATGACAAAATCACAATTTCAGGAGCGCACGAACTTGTTATTCCTGTATCTGAAATCCAAAATGCAACCATAACTTTAAGGAGAGATTTTGGCTTTCTGTATAATAACAAACATTATCTAATAAAACTTGAACAATATGGTGCTTCATTTTTAAGAATTGTTCAAGATAAATACTAAAATTAAAAAAGCAGTTTTTTGGAAAACCCAAATTACTGCTTTTAATTTGTATATATTTATTCTTTAATTCTTTTGGTATATAAAAACTCCAATAAACATAAACAATATCGCTACTATTTGATATATGTTGATGGGGTTTTGTTCTATTCCAAACCAGCCAAAGTGGCCAATAATTTTAGCTAAAACCATTTGAGCTAAAATTGATAACATAACAGTTGATAAAACACCATTAACTGAAACGCTCTTAGTGATTGTCGAGACCACAATAACTCCCAGCACTCCAGAAAGAACCATTAAAACACTGATATTTGATAGTAAATTACTAAAACTTCCCTTAGTAAATATATAAATAATTAAAGCCACAATAAAACCAAAGAAATGTATCATCAAAACTGTACCCATAATACCGACATCTTTACTTACTTTGTTATAAAATACATTTTGTAAAGCTATCGATAATCCAGCAACAACTGGTATTAATAATAATATCATTTTTTTAAACCTTAATGAAGCTTTCGTTTTGGTCTTCATATACATTCCCTCTAGCTATTTCTAAAAGTAGCTTTTTATTTAATATCCTAATATTTGATTTGTTTTTTATGATGGCTTTTTTGTCAATCAACTTCCTAATGGTTCGATGAAGGTGTCTATAACTGGTTCCTAGATGGTTACTGACATCAACTAAATTAGGTAACACTATATCATCTATGGTATCTTCTGATAATGATAATATATAACTAGCAAGCCGCGTTTCTAATGGATACATTAGGTTTAGAGTTGCTTGATCATTAGTACTTAATATCTTTTCACTTAATTGTAATAATATGTTATCTAGAAAATCAATATTCCTTCTATAGTTTGATTCTATATAACTAAATGGTACTTTTACTATTCTAACTGTAGATAAAACTTCTACACTACATTGAGCTTCTTTTTTTAAGAAATATTCCACATCACCAAGTATAGTAAAACTGTCATAAATTATTAATAGAAGGGTCTTACCATTTTCATAGTTCTTATAGACTTTTAATTTACCTGACAGGACAAAAAAGAAACTATCAAGTTTATCACCCTCGTTGATTATAAATTGTCCCTTACTGTATTCTTGATGGACTAATTTACTTTCATCACAATTTATCAAAAACTTGTTATACAGTATATTGAGATTTTCTTTATAGGTTAACTTTCTCATAGACTATCCTCCTAGTATATATATAGTATATTATAATTCAATATATAAAAATAGGACTTATGTCATACTATATATATTTTCTTAAAAAAATGCAATTGACATTCAATCGCACCTTTTTAAGCGGCTATTAATTTAATTTGAATGAATCCGTTAATATAACCCTACCATTAACCTGAATTTCTATTTGATGACTTCCAGGATATAAATTTCTAGTAGAGATTTCTTTAAATGATCTTGACCCTTTAACTAGTATTTTTTCATTATCCTTTACAGTAATTGTTTTTAGCTTATAAGTCTTTTTAGTTATTTTTCCGTGTTTTGTTGGATAAACAACATTGTAATCTATAATAAGTGTTACTTCTTCTTTGGCTATTGCTTCAAAATAGAAACTAAGTTTTTCACCGATATTTACTTCTTTTGCAGATAATTCTAATTTAGAGTAGTCTACTCTTGGATTTAGATTATATCCTAGGAACTCAAGCGTCTTTTCATGTCCTTTTTTTATTAAGGTTCTAAGGCTATGTTTAATGATATAATCCATCTCTTTAGCTTCTTGTTTCTGGGAATTCTTCCAACGACTAAGAGTAGCTAGAACATACTCAGGATCTTTCTTAGAAATATCATTTAAATGGTTAGCTACACTTCTCGTAACGTATCTTTCTTTATCATAGAATAAATACTCTAGAGACTTAGCTCCATCGATATAATCTATATTTATATTCATTCCCCACGGTAAAGAAGGTCTGACGCCTTCACTAGCAAGTCGTCTTTGGTGTGCATTAGAGCTATGAGACCATTTTAACACTTTGGCTAATGCGGATTTGGGGCAGTGATTAATAAATGGTCTAATCGCAAATTCAGCGCTAAAATATTTAGTGAATTCACCCAGCTTATTTAATGATAATTTAAGGTGTTCGTCTGATAGACCATTATATTCAATATATTCTAATACTGATCCGTACACAAAAAGACTTTCTTCAAAGTATTTAAATGAATCAGTTAAGACAGTAACTGCTTCAATATAATCATCTGGTAAAAACTTTTCTAGAAGGAGTCTCACAGATGTCATTCTCTCTTTCAATTCCTCATTAGGAAACCTTAGCAGCACCGCTTTTATAAAACCTTCCTTGTCAAAATCTGGATAAACCTTATGTATATTACTCGCAAGAATAGATACGGTTTTATTGTTAAATAGATTTTCTTTCAATGTCATGAAATTCACCTCGTATATATTATAGTATAAAAGCTACATATAATACTGTATAACTATATATATATGTTAGAATATGTTAAAGGGAGTGATTTGATGCAGAAAAAAATAAAACTTATCATAATAATCATCGGAATAGTAATTGGTGGATTTATCGCAATTGACTCATATTTTGAGCTGGGCATTATGGCTGCAATAACTAAAGTTGATGACCAAGAAGGTCCAGTAATTGATACTGAAGGATTACAAAACAAATATCTTATTGACTCTGAATATGTTTTAGAAGTAACATGTAATGATAATGTCGATGATGTTTGTATAGTTGAAACTATAGGAACGTTTGATACATCAATATTGGGATTACAAACCATAACTTTAAAAGCTGTCGATAATGCTGGAAATAAATCAACGTATTTATACACCTATGAAATAGTTGAAAACGTTGATGGATCAATGTATATCCCTTTAGGTTATTATAATAGTATTACGTCTTTAGAAGGCGAAGCACTCAAAACCGCTCTTAATCTTATTATATCTGACCACACTGAGTTTCCCTATACATCTACAAGTACAGACTTATGGGATATATTAAGGGAAGCTGATGAAAACCCAGCTAGCACTGAAAGCATTTTAGGTTTTTATACAGGATTATCAATTCAAAAAGACTGTCAGGATACAACCTATCCACCAGACTATTGTTTAATAGAAGCCTATGAAGAAACAAAAATTGTCGAATGGAACAGAGAGCATATATGGTCTAAATCAAGAGGCGATTTCTCTGATGCCGCAGATTTAGGTGCCCATACAGATGCTCATCATTTAGTCGCGGTTGAACGAGTCATGAACTCTATTAAAAACAATCGTTTCTTTGAGGATTGTCACGATGGTGATGACACTAATATTGTAGATAGAGGCTATGGTAATTACACTTGTAATGTTTGGGAGTTTGAGCCTAGAGATGAAGTTAAGGGTGACGTTGCAAGAATGATTTTTTATATGTCAGTACGTTATGAGGATTCCTCTCTAGATTTAGAGGTTATTAACGACCCTGAAGAAGATAAAAGTTTAAAACTACCAGTTTATGGTGATATAGATGACCTATTGCGTTGGCACCTAGAAGACCCTGTAAATGAAAAAGAGATACTAAGAAATCAAGTAATATATACTTATCAAGGTAATAGAAATCCATTTATAGATAGGCCAGAACTTGTAGAACTCATTTGGGGTACTTCAGATGATTACTTATTAGGCATTGCATCAAATAACACTTTGAATCTTCCTAATTACTTAATGTATACAGATATATGTATATGGGACAATCACACAAATATGATGTTTGTATTAAGTTCAAAAAAAGTGGTGTTCATGTAAAAAATGTATTCACAACAAATATATAAAAACAGAAGGATTAATTTTCCTTCTGTTTTCTTTATACTATACATTTAATTTAATTTATTTTTTACCTTATTCTTATACATCTTTTTGTCTACGTTAATATATATTTGATCAATAGTCATTCCTTCACTATGTTGTTCATATCCATAACTAAATCTTAATTTCTTTACCACAGAATCAGAAGAGTTTTTCAATATTATATAAGTATTACTAATACTAGCTTCAATATCTAATTCACTTTCAAAAACAATCATAAATTCATCCCCAGCCAACCTTGAAATTAATGAACTGGTTTGAAAAGCTTTCTCTAGTTTAAGACTAAATTCGACAAGTACTTGATCTCCTTTAAAGTGACCAAATTTATCATTAATAGCTTTAAAATCATCCAAATCAATGAAAAGAATTGAGAATGGTTTTTCTATTTCTATTAGATTTGAAACATATTTTTCATAGCTTCGACGACTATATAGTTTTGTGAGATAATCTTTTTCCCCCGTAATAGATTCCAAAAATATATAAATAACGAGCAAGCTAAGCGCTATTGATGTCCAAGAGAAAAATAATTTTAAAGTAAATAATTGTAAAATCATTCCAATAAATGGTAATGAGAAAAATACAATGAATATAATCACAGCATATTTAAATGTTTTTTTACGATGGGTTATCACGAATGCAAACATGTACAGGTAACATAATCCCAGTATAAGATTTTGTATCCACAGAAAACTTTCAGTATTATAGATGTTTGTAACTTTATCTACACTAAAATATATTGGGTAGAAGATATTAATAATTACCATAACTAAAGTGAGTAAAGTAGGTAATAAATAGAATTGCCTTTTAAATAAACGTTTGCGATTTTTAAAGATAAAGTAATCAACATAGGATATCATTAACCCGCAAATAATTGGAGCAATTAAAATTAGCAAAACATTAGTAAAATACTCTAGGAAGTAAGAACCGAAAAAATGAGTTCCATCAAATATCCACGAAAACGGTTCTATTATTATAGCTGCTGCACTAAAAATTATTGTTGCCTTAAATAATTGTTTAGCTATATGATTCACTCGTGATTTAACATTGAGTGTAACGTATAGTATAACCAATATAAGCGCCGCAAATATATTCAATTGAAACTGAATTAAATATTCCATATTTCCCACATCCAATATTTATGTCTATAATTATTTTATATTAAAATGACTTAAAAAGATATACTATGACTGAATTATCACCAAATTTTCGCAATAAATCTAGGGCAAACTTTAGTTTAAGAGTATTTAATCAACCATAAAAGAATTCTTTTGAAAATATTTTGAAAATCTTAAGATTGATTTAAGGTAGGAATTGTAGAATATATCTGTAACCAAGAAAATATAATTTAGGGTCCATCCTAACGGAAAATACCTAATAAAAACAAAGCTATTGATTAGCTTTGTTTTTTATATTGTATAAATTATTTATATAAGTCAGATACTTTTTGTTGAATTTTTTCATTTGAGAGAAAGTCATCAAACGGGCCTTCAAAAACATAGGCGCCATTTTCATAGACTTCAACTACTTTGTTTGTGACACTTGCCAACAAAGAATGATCATGTGATGATAGAAGTAGAGAACCTTTATAGTCTCTCAACCCTTGATTCACAGATTGTATTGCTTCAAGATCTAAATGGTTAGTTGGTTGATCAATAATTAATGTATTTGCCTCTGCTAACATTAGTCTTGAAAGCATACACCTCATTTTTTCTCCACCACTAAGTACTTTTACTTTTTTCAGTGGTTGATCGCCTGAAAATAACATTCTTCCCAAGAATCCTCTTAAATAAGAATCAGCCGGGTCTTTAGAATATTGTCTAAGCCACTCAATAAGATTTAAATCGTTATTATTGAAGAAAATAGTATTATCTGTTGGAAGACTCGCCTTTATAACTGTTTGTCCCCATTTTATAGTACCGCTGTCAGGTTCTGCTTCTCCTGCCAGTATTTTTAATAATAGCGTTCGTGCTAAATCACTTTTTCCTGTAATTGCTACTTTGTCATTACGATTTACTATGAATGAAACATTATTAAATACCTTTTCGCCTTTATAAGAAGCAGATAGTTTTGTAACTTCTAAAACATCTTTACCTAAATTACGAGCTATGTCAAAACCTACAAACGGATATCTTCTGCTTGAAGGAACAATTTCATCAAGATTAATTTTTTCTAGCGATTTTTTCCTTGATGTTGCTTGTGAAGATTTAGATGCATTCGCACTAAATCTAGCAATAAAGGCTTGAAGGTGTTTCATTTTTTCTTCTTTTTTCTTGTTTGAATCTAACATAAGTTTTTTCGCTAATTCTGAAGATTCCCTCCAAAAATCATAGTTACCACTATATAGTTTTACTTTGCTGTAATCAATATCCACTGTATGGGTACAAACTTTATTTAAAAAGTGTCTATCATGAGATACTGTTATCACCGTTTGATCATAGTCCAGTAAGAAATTTTCAAACCATTTTATTGCGGTAAAATCTAAATGGTTTGTAGGTTCATCCAATAATAAGATATTTGGGTTTCCAAATAAAGCTTGAGCTAACAATACTTTAACTTTGTCTTTAGCTAGGACTTCACTCATTTTCTTTTCAAACGTCTCTTTTGGAACTCCAAGTCCGTTTAGTAGTTTTTCTGCAGCTGTTTCAGCATTCCATCCGTCTAGTTCTACAAATTCAACTTCTAGATTTGCAAGAAGCAATCCATCTGCATCCGTGAATGGTTCCTTATTATATAAAACTTCTTTTTCTTGCATTATTTTAAACAATCTTTTATGTCCCATAATAACTGTTTCTATAACGCTATGTTGATCATATTTAAAATGGTCCTGTTTTAACACTGCCATTCTATTTCCTTTTTCTATAGATACGTTTCCTCTTGTTGATTCCTTTTCTCCAGATAATATTTGTAGAAAAGTCGATTTACCAGCACCGTTAGCACCTATAACACCATAACAATTTCCTGATTTGAATTGGATATTCACATCCTCAAATATCTTTCTATCCGGGAAGATTAAATCTAAATTAGATACTGTAATCATTGTATCAACTCCTTTGCCTTGAATATACTATCACAATATAAATAAATTGCAAGAAGAATGCGAGTGATAACACTTTCTTTTTATTAAAAATACTAAATAGATATTATTAAAATAAAAAAGGGCCTGTAAAGAATTAAGAATCTGAGAAGATTTTTAAGAACTACAGGT
>CAZHSG010000052.1:2730-8588 GCA_964535005.1 uncultured Candidatus Izemoplasmatales bacterium | reverse complement strand
TAAAAGACAATAAATTCACAATAGCAATTAATTAACAACGAGGGTTGAAAAATGGAAGATTTTATAAAAAGAAATGTTGAATTATGGAAAAGGCAACAAGTAGTACGTGACGCTAAAATAGCAAAAGGTAAGGCTAAAACTGAAGCGTATAAAAAAAGAAAGGCCGATAGAAAGGAACAGTCTAAAATACGGAAAAATGGTGTTGGATTTGATGCAGTAGAACAGGCTTTTGATGATGCTGGAGAAAATGAATGAATTAAAACTTATTGAGAACCACATGAAATTAGCAAGAATAATTGCTAAAAAGTATTTTAAAACACATTCTCGCGTTGTGGAATACGAGGACGTTGAACAGGAGTCTTACTATAGGCTAATAAAAGCTTCTGAAGGGTATAATGATACATTAGGCATACCATTTACAGTGTATGTAAGTACTATTATCAGGCGAGGCTTAAATAGGTTCTATGCTCAATTCCAAAGTGTGGTAAGTTGTGGAAGTGACAGTAAAAGTGAGGGATTATTAAGAAAAATAGTATATGATTCAAACGGTACGATGCCAGAAGCTTATCAAATTATTGCAAAATATCAAACTACAAGGTATAATGCGAAAAACTTAATACTTAAATATAGGAGCCAAAATTTACTTAGATTAGATAAACAGTTGTTAGATTCTGATTCATGCGTGATGGATATCTTAGACTTTCAAAAGTTCAAAAATCCTTCTGAAATGTATGAACGTAAGGACTTAGAAGAATACTTATATGAGTTATTAAAAGAAATGCCAATGAGCTGGAAGTCAATAATTGATAAAAGATATTTCAAGGAAATGAGTCTAATAATAATTGGGAACGAAAACGGTGTATCACCCCAAGCTATCAAGCAGAACATCAATCGAATAATAAAGTTTTTAAACAAAAGAATGGAGGAATAAGGAAATGAAGAGATTAAAATTACAAGTACATTCGGTAAGCGGTGGTAAATTCGTAGTATCAGATGAACGTGATATTGTGTTTTTATATGATGACAATCAATTACATTACGGAAAGAGGGAAAACTGGAATCCGTATTTTGATAATGAAAGTCAAGCGAATAAAGCAATGAATATTTACAATGAGACTCGATAATAATTAAATTAATTAAAACAAAGGAAAAATAAAATGAAAACTCTAATAGCAGTACTACTAGTCGCATTCTCAACAATAGTTTCAGCTCGTAAAATTGAAAACGTTGAAACTGAATCGTATAAAGTCAACTTTCACTCAAGAAAAATAAGTAGTTTAAAGTTTAAGAGAAAGGGTTTAAAGCTGGTAAATAAAATTATAAAACAAAATGCCAGCGATTTTAAACTAAAAATTGTGCCAAAATCTAAGTCGGTGCGGTTCAATGAAGTCAAAGTTAAGGTTCAATATTCTCGATTTGGGAAAGTATTAGTAGCTCAAACACTTGTATTGAATCGTTATGATAAGAAAGTAAGTGTAAGAACTGTCTACTATGGTGGTTTTTATTCATACAAATTACAACTTGATGGTGTAAGTCAAACGTTTGAACATAATCCAGATTCCACAAATATTAATGTTGATAATTCTAATAGCAATGTTAATAAGAACGTCAATAAAACTATTGTAAAATAATGAAAATACAAAAACCAAAACATTGCAATGGCTGTAAATTTCATCATAGTGCAGGTAGAAGGATTAGGGCAACACAAAAAAGGGATAAATATAACTCATGGTGTTGTCATTACGGAAAACCTGCACTGCAAGCGGTAGGACGATGTAAACTAGATAAATTTAGGGAGAGAACAGAATGAGTATTCCAAAAGAAGAATTGGCTATTGTTGATCGAGCAAAATTATTTGTAGAGTACAATGCAAGCGATATAATCAATGATACGGGCACGTTATGTGAAAAGCTGAACACGTACTCAAAGCTTGATAAAGACGAACGTAAGGCCCTATTCGAGACATGTAGAGGCTTATATGAAAAGATAAAAGAAGTCGGTATGTTTTTAAAAGCTGGAGAAAAATATGATTGAACCATTTGAATTTGAAAATAAAACATTCGAGGCTGTAGAAATAATAAATAGCAACTCCTGTGCTGAATGCTTCTTTTGTGGTAAAAGTTGTGTCGGAAAGCGGTGCAGAAAAGAAATACCCGAATGTAGTGATTTTAAAAAACATAAATATTTTGTATTTAAATTAATTGAAGGAGATAAGAAAAATGTTATTTCAAATCGAAGGTGTAAATAGAATATGGAATACGGATTTCGTAATGGACATAACTCTAAAGGAAAGTGAAATTATTTTAATGAGTTCAATGGGTGATGAATTTGTTTTCAAATGTAGTGATCCAATTCATGCAAAATCATTACTTAGAAGAATATTAAGCGGTACAGGGGGGCATCTCTTTGCAGGAGACAATTGTACGTGCGATTTGTCAAGTGATTGGGATAACGCTTCTAAATATAAGCTGAATGAAAAACCAAAAAAGGATAATGATAATGAAAACCCATTCGACTGATGATGAAAATTTAATAAACGATACGCAATTAAAAATACACAGTAGTAGCAGTATTGACTTTGCAATGAAAATAAGCTTCATAAAAGGAGCTATCCACGGGTTTAATCGTATGTTGAACTACAGTTCAAAGTCTGGAGGTAACGTAATACTCTATGAGCAAATAGAAAAAGTAAAAGAAAATGAAATTAATATTCTTGAGGAGAATTTAGAACAAATTAAAAAAACTGTTAAATCATTATATATTGAGACAAAAGACAAGTTGGAATTTATTGAATTTATGAAAAAGAAGAAAGACAAAAGCCGTATTAAAAAAATAACAAGAAGGACAGCTAATAATGTACTATAATGAAATAGGATTTAATAGATCACCACATGAGATTGAGGAAGTAGTTACCGCTCTAAGAGCTGAAATAGAAGAAACTGCATCGGGTATTACAGTAGGTGAAAATGATCGTGAATTTTTACGATGGATGGAAGATAATGATGATGAAATGCTGGAAATAGAGGAGGTGTCAAGAATATTAAATGACGAAGATATTAAAGATTTCTTAAAACTTTTAGAAAGAGGGTATGAATAATGACAATGACTCAAATAACACTTTTTGATGATGATAAAATAATAGGTCAATCAGACCACCATCCGCTAAGTCCATCAAGTATGGCTCGAAGGGAAATATGCCCGTATTCATTTTTGGCAGAACACGGAATAGTAGATACATCAAATCCAGCCAGTGAAAGGGGAACTAAGTTACATGATGCGTGTGAGAAAAATAAGTTTGATCACTTAGATGAAGACGATAGGCAACAATGTATGTGGGCTGTAGAACAGATTGTTAATATTTGTGGAGAATATAAAGTACTTGAAGCACACAAAGAAATACGTTTATCAATAAGAGATAATGAAAATAAAGTAATAACATTCGGAACGTCAGATGTTCTACTGGTGGTTGAAAAAGTTGATGGTGAAAGACATGTTGTTGTTGTTGATTATAAATTTGGTTATTGTCCAGTGTCAGTTAGCAATAATATACAATTACAATGTTATGGTGTAGGTGCTTGCCAAAAATTCAATGCCATAAGTTGTGATTATTATATTGTCCAGCCAGCTCTTGAGTATTGCGCCTGTGAGACATTTGAAGACGTATCAGTGCCTTTAAAGCGTATCATTGATGTAGACACTGCTTGTCATTCAGAACACCCTGTAGCAAAGCCAGATTCTATTGCTTGTAAATATTGTAAAGCTCGACATGATTGCGAATTTAGAAATGAAATTCAAGCTGAAGTGGTAGTTGCTTCTCGCAATGATATTTCAGCATGGACTCCATCTGAGGTTGCAATAATGATGGATAAAGTAGGTGTATTTAAGGGTATAATTAAGGATATGGAAAATCAAGTATTTGATTACTGCCAAGCTAATGGAAGAAATATTGATGGTAAATATAAAATTATTAAAACAAAAGGGAAATCAAAAGCAATAACAGTCGAACAAGCTTATCGAATTGCGCCAGAACATACGATAAGGAAGTACGCAACTGTAAGTAAAACGGCATTAGCAAAAGCATACGTTGAAGCAAATTATGTAAAGGGAGAAAACACTAAGAAAAGTTTGAATGATGCATTTAAGGTTAGAGTTTCACCACTATTAACTTATTCAGAAGGATATGATAAATTAATTAAAACTGGAGGGAAGTAAAAATGAGTAATGGTTTTTTAGAAGTAGGTGATACAATTCGGATATTTAATAGAGATGAAATCAAAGCTTATATTGATGCTGGGGGGGATCGTGCCTTTAATTTGGAAAAATGTATTTGCTCTTGGAATACTAAGACAATACTTGTAGAATACTCAAGACGTTTCCGAGCCTTCCGAACTAAAGCAGGCTGGTTCGTGCCAGAAGAATTAGCCGAGTTTTTAAGATGAATAAATCAGAACCAAAACTTAAAATAGCACAATTCACAATTGGAGATTGGGATTTAGCTATAACCGTACAATATGTTCCGTTTTATGACAAATTAGACTATTGGGTAGCTTGGAATACCGAGTGTATAGTTGACGTAGATATTTATAATGTTCTTGTCGCGTTTGATCATGTTAATTATGGAGCTACATCAATACATGAAGTAGATTTTGATGAGTTAAACGGGAAACATCAAGAATATATAATGAATCAAATTATTGAAGGAGATGAAAAATAATGAAAATTAAGTTTGAAAAGAAAAGAATATCACTTCCAGTTCGTTTTAGTGATATTGAAATCGGAAAAACGTTTGTCTATGAATGGTCGCCAGATGATGTTCGTGTTAAAGTTAGTTACGACCAGTATTTTTCATTCGTTACAAATAAATTAGTTCAATGTTCAGAGACTTCGAGAAGCTTATTTCGAGTTAAGGCTGATTTAATAGTTTTTACAGGTTAAAATAAAAGGAGAATAAATAGATGGCTTATCAAGCAAAAGAAAAAGTAAACAATGCATTAGTCGTGCAAACACAAATAGCGGTTGCTAATTTAGCTAATTCAAGCAGGAGTTATTTAGAAAAACAATTACCAAATCATAAGATTGAAACGTTAGTTCAAGAAGTTAGAATGTGTATTGCAAAATCTACAGGACAGAATAAAGGAACTTCATTAGCTGAATGTTCACCAGAATCTATATTAGGGTGTATGATAACATGTGCCTCAATGGGTGTGTCATTGAATCCAGACAAAAAATTGGCATACTTAATACCATATAGGGAAGGTCAAAAATTTGTAGCACAAACTAATATAAGTTACCTTGGATTAAGGAACATTATTACCCGTGATACTGGGATCAAGATGCGTGGTGAATGTGTTTATTCAAAAGAACCATTTGAATTTTACAGTAATGGTTTTGATCAAGTATATAAACATACTCCACTGCCAGAAAGTGAACGAGGCGATTTTATGTATGCCTTTTCTCTCGCAAAATTGCCAGATGGAGAAATAATGTATGAAAGGATGACTAAAGAGGAGGTTCAAAAATGTAGAGATGCAAGTAAGGGTGGTGCTTCTGAATATTCACCATGGACTAAATGGTTTGAAAGCATGGCTCTAAAATCAGTAACAAGAAGACAATGTAAGCTCCTTCCTAACATCTCAAATGAGACAGTGGAATTGCTTGCTAATGATGAAGCAATGGCTATCGGTCGTCCTCAATTTATGGAAACAGCATATGAAAAGGCAGGAATCAAAGTCGAAGCTCCACCCGTAAAAAATGAAGAGGAAGTTAGTTCAGCGTTTACAGATATATTCGGATCAGATTCAGAACCAATAGTAGAAAATAAAAGTGAAATAGTAAATAAAGAGGAAAAATAAAATATG
>CAZHSG010000052.1:0-2630 GCA_964535005.1 uncultured Candidatus Izemoplasmatales bacterium | reverse complement strand
AGAGGAAAAATAAAATATGTCATCATTTAATAAAGTAATAATTGTAGGCACAATCACAAGGGATATTGAACTAAGATATACACCAACTGGATCTTGTGTGACCGATGTTGGACTAGCAATTAATAATAACTATACCAAAGATGGAGTGAAAGTTGAAGAAACAACGTTCGTAGAAGTTACAGTTTGGAATAAATCAGCCGAGAATCTATCTAAGTATCAAGGAAAAGGTTCTTCAATATTAGTAGAAGGTCGTCTCAAAACTGATACATGGGATGATGCTACAACTGGTAAGAAACGTTCAAAAATGGGAGTGGTGGCAGAAAAGATTCAATTCTTGGGTAGTAAGAAAGCGGAAAACGCTGAAGTACCTCAATTTGGCTCACAGCAACAAGTGCAGACACAATTAGCTCAAACACAGCCGTCTATGCCACAAAATCAACAAGTCTCTCAGAATCCTCCACAAGGCAGTTTTGATGTAAGCAATGACCCAGATGTAATGCCCTTTTGAATTAATTAAACGATAATAGGAGTAAAAATGACTGAGTCCCAAAACTTTCACGCAGAAGTATTTCAACTTTTGCGTGAAATGAAGGATCAGCTTAATAATATCGAAGAAAATACGACTAAGAAAGTTCGTAAAATCTCAGAGAAAAAACAAGCTGACAAAGCTATTGAGATAAAAGTTGATGAAATTATCTCTTACTGGAATGAAAAATTTGGTAAGGATATAAAAACAACTTCTAAAGCTCATAGAGTACCAATATTAGCAAGACTAAATGAAGGATATAAGTTTCACGATTTTGCAAAAGTTATAGCTAACAAAAAAGATGATCCATGGTTTGTGAAAACTCCAGCCTATTTCATGCCAAAAACATTATTCGGTAATAAATTCGATGTGTATTTGCAGTGTGGAAAGATTGAGGGTGATGAGGTTGATGATAATAATTCGCTATTCGACAATGAACATTCTGAACTATTCTAGGAAGGAGGAGTAGACAATGGACATTCCACCAAATGACATAAATGTGGAATGCAATGCAATACAAAAGTTTCTATCAACTAATAATATAAAAAGACTAAAGACTTGGAGTAATATTCTCGATGAAGACGATTTGTTTAACGATTCGTGCAGGAGGGCATTATCGGGAATAAGAGTCTGTCTTAATAAAGATAGAATACCAGATGTAGGCACATTGCTTTCAACAGGATTTATAACACAAACTGAGTTACAGCCTATTCTTGGAGCAAGTGTTAGTAAGGCGAATATGAAACAACATATCGCGTTATTAAAAGAGCATTCAATTAAAAGAGCTATAATAAAGGAAGCGTTTGAAATTCAAGGTATAATGAATGCCACGACTAATCCTCGTGAAGAAGCGATGGCATTTATTACTAAGATCAATGATATTTCAAAATCAAAGACAACAGGAGATTTGCTATCTACTAAAGAAACGATTCGTGATACACTTAAAATGTTCAAGGCTGGTGTTGATGGCGATAACAAGCTTAGAGTTATGTTTCACACATCTATCATGGATGAGTGCTTAATAGCCTATAGAAAAGAAGTGGTTGTAATAGGTGCTAATTCTGGTGTTGGTAAAACGTCACTAGGCTTAAGTTGCATTTTCAATCAGTTACAGGCTGGTCTGCATGTTGTGTATTTTTGTAATGAAAGTGATAAGAAAAAGTTAATGGCGAAATTAATGTGTCAGCATGTTGAATGTGCTTTCACTGATTTACTGTTAAAATTAGATACACTTAGTAACGATCAAAAGAATAGACTAAAAGAAATATCTGAGATACTTGAATTACATGCTGATAACTTTCACATATACGGTGCTGGTGACTACGAGCATTCAGTAAGTGGAATATCACTTAAAACACAAGATATTTTAGATCAGTACGGTGAAATAGATATGGTTTATGTTGATTATTTACAAGATATGAAGCAACCAGCACTGTGTAAAGGTAACGAAACAGAAAGTATAGCCTCTAACATACAGGGTATTAAAGATGCGATACAGTCCATAGATTGTGCATGTGTGGTGATGTGTCAAATTAACCGCGATACTAAAAACAATGATAATAAAATGCCAGAAATGACTAACCTAAAAGGAAGCTCAAAAATTGAGAATATCGCAAGTCTAATTATCTTTCTGCATCGTAATATAAAGCCAGATGATTGGAAAAAGGAAGTTTTAAAAACACTGATGTATACTCCCAAAGCAAGAGATCAGCAAAATATAAATAAGTCCATTGCCTTTAGAGGCCGATGTACGAGATTTGAGCGATGGGATGATTTAATGGAACATAGATATCAAGAATCATTTAATCCACCAAAAAAAGGAATAAGAAAATGAATATGTTAAACTCGAAGGGTAGAATTTACGGGCTGCTTTCAGCTGAAGAGGATGAGTTATTTCAAAATGTAAATATGGATAATTTAGAAGTTTATCTAGTAGGAGAATGGAAGCAAGCCTTTAATCTTGATGTTAGTCATGCTTACAGGCTTAAACTCAAAGAAGGTGAGTGGTATACAACAGAAGTTACAACAAGACAAATGACATCAATAAAAGATAAGTTGATTTCTTGGGCTCCTAATATTAATGATGGGGTAAATTGTAATGGTG
>CAZHSG010000051.1:0-8938 GCA_964535005.1 uncultured Candidatus Izemoplasmatales bacterium | reverse complement strand
CAATTCCGTAGCGTTCTGTAAAAAATACTGCACCTTTTGAAATTCTACTAGATGCTCCATAAAACTTAAAAGCTCCTGCATCTGATGCATTTGCTTCAGCTTGTGCTAGAGTGACTAACCCGGAAAGAGATAGATCACCTGAATCTTGAAGTATTTGTTGTAAACTTCCTTCTTCAAATGTAGTTACAGCTGTTGTTACTGAAGTTGTATCATTGCCACATGCTAAAACAGAAAAGGCAATAAATATAGCTCCTAAAAATACAATAATTCTTTTCATTTTCTTCCTCCTAAATATTTATTTAACTCAAACAATAATACCATAGTTTGAATTTGAATATCACATATAATTTCAGTTATTTTTGTAAGCGCTTGCTGTTCTCGTCTAATTTTAGACCATATTAGAAAAATATGGGCAATTTATCTTTTTTAATTATTTTTAGTTATTTATTTTTTTTCGCGATTATTTATTTGTTATATAATTTTTATTTTGTTCAACCACCGATATTATAACATAGGCAAATCACTTTATCAACCTGTTTTTAGGGTTTATTTAACGCTTACATTATTTTTTGCTTATATATTTTTTTTACATAAAAATTAATTTGTTACATATAAAACGCGAAAAATACGCGTTTTTTTAGCCGTATTTTGCCGTTTTTTCTAAGTATTATTCTAAATAAGTTTAAGGTTTTTCAGTAAAAATTACCATCTGTTTTTTTAAATAAAATGGTAAAATTTTAAAGAAAAAGATGATTGCCATTACGACAATCATCTTACCGAAAAACTTATACTATATTCGCTTATGTAAAAATCATCTAGTGTTGTACAAATATAACTAAGCTTGATTTGCAGATTTAAAAACTCTAGTCATCTTGTCTACTACAAAATCTTCAACTTCTTTTCTAGCTGGAACAAGATACTTTCTAATCATGAATTCTTCTGGAACTTCTGAAAAATATTTTCTAATTGCTCCTGTGAATACAATTCTCAAGTCGCTTCCGACATTGATTTTACAAATAGTCATTCCTGCTGCTTTTGTTAATATTCCTTCAGGTATTCCTTTTGCGTCAGCCATTTGACCACCAAATTTATTGATAATATCAATTTTATCTTGTGGAACAGATGATGAACCATGAAGTACTAGTGGAAAGCCAGGTAATTTACTACTTATTTCTTCCAAGATGTCGAATCTTAGTAAAGGTGTTTGATCAGGACGATACTTAAATGCACCATGTGCAGTACCAATTGCAATTGCTAAACTATCGATTCCAGTTCTCTTAACAAATTCAACTGCATCATCAGGATGAGTGAATTGTCCATATTGGTCTTCAACTACGATATCTTCTTCCATTCCTGCTATAGCACCAAGTTCACCTTCAACAACAACTCCTCTTGCATGAGCATACTCAACAACTTCTTTAGTCATTGCTATATTAGTTTCGAAATCGTGTGCAGACCCATCGATCATAACTGATGTAAATCCATCATCGATAACTTCTTTACAATCCGCTACTGTTTGTCCATGATCTAAATGCAATACGATTGGAACATCTGTCTCCGTTGTAGCTGCTTTAATCATGTTTTTTAAATACACAGGATGAAAATATTTTCTAACATTCGCTGTGATTGCTATAATAACAGGTGATTTAGCACGATCAGCTGCGCTAATGACAGCTTGAAAGGTTTCTAAATTATCTACATTAAAAGCCCCTATTGCATATCCGCCATGATATGCTTTCTTAAATATTTCTTTACTTGTAACTAATGACATAAATTCCTCCTAAGTTAACTATTCATTTTTGAAACAATGCCCATTATACTTTTTATTTTTAAAAAAAACAATCTAATTTTATAGTCAAAAATCGCCCTTTATATAATAAAGGGATTTTTTTATAAATTTTTTTTAAGTTCTTCAAAACTGTACTAAATTGGCAAATAGCTATGTTTTTACTATGAAATGCTTGTTATTTTTTTCGAACAATTAAACGTCTTTTACAGCTGTCAATTTAGTAAAAACCTGCTTTCTGTAGTAAGTTTGTTCATTTAGTTGCATATAAGATCTCAAATCTTAAATATGTATTATTATTCACAATTAAATGCTGATTTAATATTTATAAATATAATTATTTCACTGCATGTTTTGGGCAATGTTGTTTGACTTTCATCAATTTCTAATCTTAGTATTATCGTCTTTTTTTATGATACAAATTTCATCTATGGATATTACATTTTTCCCAACAAAAAAAGATGCTAAATGATCTAAAATCACATTAACATCTTAAATATAATTCTGTTTTTTTAACAAAAAGTGCCATAATAAAGCTAATCAAATTGAAGAAATAAAATAATAATTTTAATTACTGTATTTGATGAATAAGCTAGATAAACAGGGCATGTAATAGGTTTTTTCTTTGAGTCTACAATAAATCTACTATACTTCTAGCAGCAGTTATATTGCCTTTGTTCTCTTCTTCGGATATTCCTGGTTTCGTGTATAATTCTCCAAAACTGATTTTATTCTTGAACATGACTGAGAATACATCTTCTAACAAAGTTTTAGATTCTGAAGAACCAGTTATATCTGTTAATTCTATTTCTTGGAATACCTTTAGCATTTCATTAATGTCATTAAATATTCTTATTGATACGTCACTATCTTTAGAATTATTTGCATAAAATACATAATCAATCTTATTTTCTCTCGAAATAAATTCATACCTTGTATTTGACAGTATAATTTTAGGTACATTACTTTCCGGATTTATGAATATTGCTCGATCTAATTCCTCATATGCATATCCAGTTTTTAAATCATCTAACATCATATATGCTCCAATTTCAGTCCCTTTAGCACATACAGACCCATCTTTTAAACAGAAAATACCCATATTATCAAAAATTACATTCATCTCCACTATTTTCTGATTGTCTATAAATTTTAAGGCTTTAAATATTTCAGATTTACCTGCATTGTTGTCACCAATGACAACAATATTTTTTTCGTGATTACCTTTAGTGACGATATTAACCATCGCCCCATGTATTGGCAATATATTATGTTTGATCATATATACATTATGTAAATTAAGAATCATATCTTTCATATAGCCAAAGTAATCATTTTTTTCATTTCTTGCAACATAACCAAGATAAAAATCATTCTCTTTGTCTATGTAGTAAGTACTATCTTCTTCTTGTTTTAACCCACCATAAACGTAAACTAAATCTGGCTTTCTGCCTTTATAATAGTCTTCTATTCCAGGCTCAAAAGTATTACATAAAGCAACTCCATGATGCATCAATGTTCTATGGAAAAAGACATACGCTAGAAGTTCTCCTACTTTAATTGGAAAACAGAACCAATGTCTTTTGGTCATTCTTAGGTAGTTGAGTGGATTATAATCAATTTCTTGGAAAGTTCCAGTTCTACTATTGGAACTAGAATGCCCAATGAAGGGTGTTCTCATTACTACACCACTAACAATATTGATACCTTTAAAGAATTTATACTTTGGTGGAAATTGATAGAATTCAGGAGTAACAATAAACCCTGCGCTAAATCCAGCGGGAGTTTGCCTATTAATTCTTATTGGTTTATCTAACAATTTCTTTAAGAAAAATCGATATAATGATAATATATTTTTTGAAAAGCTATCCGTAGATTCTATCATAATAGAATTGTCAGTATTTATTTCAACCAGACGTCTTTGGACTATACCATATCTTTCAAGGTTTAACCAGTAACTATATAAGGCCTCAATAAATTCTGCGATTTCTTTTCGGTATGTAAGATATTTTTTAAATCTACTATGTTTAGAGATAATTTCATCAAACTGAAAAACAACTAATAATTTAAATAACTCTACCATTTCATCAGGTGACTTATTGATTGTTTTAATTGTTTGTAAAGGTCTCCTTGAGTTATCTCCAATTGTCAGTAAGAATTTAGAAACAACCTTTTTAAACCCACTACTATCTAGAATCTCTGAACTTGTTACACAAAGATTAGAAGTTAGATTAACTATTACAGTATTTTCATTCATAAAGAATTTTTTTATTTGAGACATATCAGTACTCCTACATTTTTTTTATTCGTTTTGTAAATATGTTTAATGTTTTATAAGGTTTCAAAAACATCAGATAAAATATACGAAGAATTAATTAAATCTATTACTCTATATCAATTATTTCATAAATAATAGCAATCATTCTTTCACCATAGTTATTATACCAAAATAAAATTATTTTACAAATATATATTTTTGATTTGTGTAGTATGCATTGATTTTCGTGGTATATTTGTAATTTTCGGTACTATATAACAAATCAATAGAAAAGAATAAAAGCTGGGATATGGCTATATTAGAGTATATAATCATTGTAAAAGAAAATGATTCCCACTTACAAATGAGAAAAAGTTTCAACAAACAAACACTGAAATACACACATAATAAAACCTGAATTTCAATATAATGAAATTCGGGGTATTTTTTTATACATTATTATTTTATAACAAATATTGTATTCGAAAGTTTTAAATTGATATAAAAAAAATCTGCTAGACAAGTCTTTTCGAACAATCTTTTAAAAGACTTTTCTGTAAGAATTGATAAGCTTGCTCTACTTTATCAGGAATATCAACGTGTACTATATATCCTGCGCCTTTGGGCCCATAGCCATTAACATCATCTCTTAATCGTGGTATCTCGCCCATAACAAGCTCAACATATCGTTCTATGGTCCAGGGGGGATTTAACAATTCTTTGAAGTATAGCTGTCCTTTACAATCCATAGCTAATTCAGGTGCTATAGGTGCATAATTGAAAAATTCTACCTGCTCAGTTTTCCATTCTTTTAAAAAAGAAGCATAACTTCTTCTTTGCATGGTAGGATCTTGAATCAGCAAAATACGCTTGTATGAAAGACCATGATTGGAAAACATTTTATATGAATATGACGCATTATTCCCACAATTGCTAGATTGGTTCTCAATCATTATGCTCTCCTCAGGAATATGATAAAACGACATAAGTATTTTACTGTAAATATCCGCCTCTGACTGATTTTTATCTAAGTATTTTTTAAAAGACGTAAATGTTTCAATGTTTTCATAGAGAAATTTTGTCGAATGTCCGAAACCACCTACAATTAGTAATTTTTTAAAACGTCCTAAATGATACATATCTGAAACCATTTCAAGATGACTAATCAAGGAACTACCTAACAAAATAACAGCATCCACTTTACCAGGAACTTCATCACGCATTGCTAAAAAGTCACCAATTATATTGATTTCGTTTATTTGCTTTTGCGTTAATATTATTTTGTTTTTACTCATTTTCTAATCTCCTTCAAAAATCTAGGGCATTAAATATCAACTATTTCCTAGTGTTAAGTAAAACTCAGCAGTGGTATATACTTAAAAATATTAAAACGTAAAAATGATTTATGTTTTTCATTCCTTTTATTAAAAAAAAATGTTTAGTTATACTCATTGTTAACTATTATAATATCAATTATTTTATTCTTCATTCACTTCTACAAGTGTAACAACCATAGCCTGTGATTCCATTGAAGATATACCATGAGGATATGGGTATTCAGCTTCATATACAAGATGAATCACATATTCAGTATTAGTTTGTAAGCCTTCGAATATAAGGTTTGAGTAATCAGTGATAGTCGCAACTACTTCTTCATCTAATAATAACTCAAGCTTAACAATATATTGAATTGGATAGTAATCATTTAATTCAAATATAATTGAATTAGAAGTTGATACTATATTAATGATACAGTATTCATGATCTGATACATATATAGGATAAGTTCTTTCTGTAAGGGAATACTCATATAAATGTATTCCTAACCCATCATTGAAATCATATTCTATTAACACTTGTATTTCATATTCGGTATCACTTAATAAGTCATAAAAAATAGCTGTATTTGTATTTTCATGTTTATTTATTAAAATACTATTCAAGTATATACCTATTTCAGTAACTGTATAAGTAATATCTTCATCAGTGACTGATAAAGATACTTGTACACTAGAAACTGTAGTATCTAATGAATCTAATGAAACATTAGGTGTTCTTAACACTTTAGTTTCTTTAGAGGAAGAAACTAAAAGTTGATTCATTACATTATTGTACTCATATTCATATACAAGTTTAATTGTATAATTAGTTTCTGACGTTAAACCTATAAATTGTCTTTGTTCTAAATCAATTAACTCATATTGTTTTTGATTTTCAAAATATAGACTTATTGATATGATACTACCTATATTAGAAGGATCGTTTTCAGTCACTTCAAAATCTATAGTTTCATATGTACTAGATATATTTATAATTTCAATTGTAGGGATGATTTGTTCAATTGTGGTAAATTCCTCTGTAGTAGTTTCACTAATAGTTGTTTCACTGAAAGTTGTCTCTACAGTATTGGTTGTTTGTTCTAAAGCGGTTGTAGATTCTACAGTATTTGTAGCTGAGTCACATGCTGCTAATGAAAATATGCACGTAAGTAATAATAAGTAAAATAGTTTTTTCATTTTTTTCTCCCACCTGTAATCCTTCTGCATTATTATACTTGTTTTCTATAGCCTATTCAAGTTTCTTTGATTATATATATAGATAAATTCTTCTTATTTGATATATATTAGAAAATCAGTAAGATTTGGGGCCTTAAATAGTCTACTGATTATTGTTTTCTTATATATATTTTTTTATATTTCTCTACACAAAAGTAATAAATTATCTATAGTTTAGAATATAGTTCTTCAAATAATAAACTACTCTATCTTCGATAAAGCTTTATAGAAGAGAAAAACAATAATATTATTTGACTTTAACATAGTTTCTTGAAAATATATCATGTCTTGACTTAATATGCTGTACCATATATACAAAACATCTTTAAAATATTATAATATAAATATATTAATTTTAGTTGGAGGATTTCATGCTAAAAAAACTGTTATGGGGTTTATCTGTATTATTTGAAGCGTTGCTTTTATATTCGTATTATGACGCAAGTGAAAGAATTATAGTTTATATAACTGTTATTATTCTATTTGTAGTAATAAATCTCTTATTCCTTGCTTTTAGACCTTTTTTAGAACGCAAAGATAATGAGCATAAAAATGTAACTGTTTCATTCATTTTTTATTCAGCGTTTACAATACTATTATTAATATTCTCGTTTTTTCAGTTTAATTTCGCTGTAATGCCTTATGATTTTTTCAAGTCTGATCCTATGTACTTTTCCTATCAGTATAGTAATTTAAATGATGATATTCGAATCGAATATTATGCAACAGATTACTATGGTGAAGAGGAAATATACAGAGTATCTAATGATAAGAATGAAATTGAAGAATTCTTAGAGTTCTTTAGAGATATTGAAACAATCAATACATTTGAATTATCAGAAACGCCCAATGTATATATGGATTGGAATAATGATATTCACGTAATGCTCAGAAATTTAGACCCGGATGGTGAGAATGGTTATTATATTTTCAGTATCGATTTAGTTGATACAAGCATATACGCATATAGCTCAAACAGCGCAGGTGGTACATTAGTATATGAAGTCCCTGAAGAACTTAGAGCGTTCATCATCAGCCACTTGCTAATGGAGTAATCTAACAATATTTGGCTTTTATATAATCTAAAGGGACTTCAAATGAAGTCCCTCTTTTTTTACTATAAAATTTAATATATTACCAAATAACATAGTTATGTGGTTAATTAGTTTTTTAAATATATATCTTCTTCCTCTACCAATAAATCATAACCTGGTAATAAAGACGCAGTTAATAATTCAAAATCAGCTGATGAATATTGTGCATCAAAACTATGATACACGTAGTCTTTCTCTTCGTGATTAACATCAAGATAATAATTCGAATCCATTGAGGTTAAGTCGATTACTGTTGTATCAAATGTGTAATCATAGTCTTCTCCAATATATGTTTCAATGTAGTCAGTGTATAGATTAACTGTTGTTTTAGACAAGTCAATAGCTTTAATGGTTCTAGACAAAGTATTTTCACTTCTACTACCATTGATTGTACCTCTAAAGAATAAGTTAGAGACATCTGTGAAATTTATATTTAGTGAAACTCCTGTAAAATAATTTGTAGCTTCGCCCATTTCCTGAAGTATTTGTAGGTAAATTAATTCTAAAGTATTATAGAATTGATTTGAAAATGTAGTATCTACATTTATGTTTATATTCATATAGAACAAATCGCTACTTGAACTGGATCTTAGTAAATCATTTCCACCGCTACTTACTAAAATATTCAAAGAGCCTTCTATATAATCAAATTGATTAGCAAAGAACAAAACGTAGTTTTCCAGTTCTATTGTTAAATCTTCTGCACTGCAAAATTCTTCTTCAGCTGCGGGATCTAAATAATTATTAATGCATACACTTAAATCATCTAAATCTTGATAACCTGAGGGGTCAACACTAAAGGATACTGAATCACATGATACCACCAAAGCCATCGTAAATAATAAAACCAAGCATAAAGCAATTTTTTTCATTTGTTACTCCTCCATATAATATATTTTTCATAAATATTGTAAATAGTAATTATTAGCATTATATCATATGTTTATAACGATTTGTTTTGTACAACAAAAATTAAGGATATATCTATGCTTTATCATTCATTTTATAATAGTAACGTAATATAAAAAAAGAACAAGATTTTTCTTGCTCTTTCAATTATTTATATAAGTACTACCATTATTCGTTCTCATCAATCAATCTTCTACTCATTAAACTATTTAATTCCTCAGTAGGATTCGTGTTATCAAATAGTATATGATACATAGAATCTATAATTGGTGTTTTTAAGTTCATATCCTTTGAAAGGTTATATGCACTCTTACAAGTCTTAACACCTTCTACTACC
>CAZHSG010000050.1:7955-9407 GCA_964535005.1 uncultured Candidatus Izemoplasmatales bacterium | reverse complement strand
CCGTGTGTTGAACTAAATGTCTGAGGTTTTGCTTTTGTCCAAGTTCTTTTCTTGGCATTAGTTACTTCCTTCTTTTTTTTAGGTTGTGAGTTTTTGATTTTATCTGTTAGCGGTTGACTACTTTTCTTTTTAGAATAACCTGTTCTATTCGATTTTTTCTTTTTTGGTTCCATATATCTAAGTTCTTTTTTTGGACCTCTGTTATTTAAGAAAGCATCACTCATTTCTACATCAAACGGATGATCTCTTACTAGTGGAATTTCCATTTTAATGTGTTTTTGAATATCTTTCAATAATCCAAATTCTTCGTTGTCACAGAATGATATCGCAACTCCATTTTTGTTAGCTCTACCGGTTCTACCAATTCTATGAATATAAGTTTCAGATACATCTGGTAAGCTATAGTTAACAACTAGAGATAAATCTTCAATATCTAAACCTCTTGATGCTAAATCAGTTGCGACTAATACTCTTACTTTACCTTGTTTAAATAAGTAAAGAGCTTCAGTTCTAGCGCTTTGTGATTTGTTTCCATGAATTGCAATCGCAGATATTTTCTTTTCTAGAAGAATTTTAACAACTTTATTAGCGTTTCTTTTGGTTCTAGTAAAAACTAATATTGAAGAATATTCTTTATTTTTAAGAATAAATGCTAATAATTTTATTTTCTCTTCTTTTCTAACATAATACATTGATTGTTTAATTGTATCTAAAGTAGTCTCAACTGGAGTAATTTGGATTCTAACTGGTTCTTTTAAGATTGAGTTAGCTAAATTAGTAATTGCTTTTGGCAATGTAGCTGAAAATAACATAGTTTGTCTTTTTTCTGGAACTCTAGAGATAATTCTTTTAACATCCTTAATAAATCCCATATCTAACATTCTATCAGCTTCGTCTAATACAAAGTATTCAACTTTATCTAATAGGACTATCCTTTGATGCATAAGGTCTAATAATCTACCTGGAGTCGCAACTAAGATATCGCAGCCTTTTCTAAGTCTATCTGTTTGTGATTTTTGTTTTACTCCACCAAAGATTACTACGGTTTTTAATGGTAGATTACTTCCGTAAGCATCAAAACTAGCTTTGATTTGCATAGCTAATTCTCTAGTTGGAGTTATGATTAAGGCTTTAATCCCATCTCTTCTATTGGAACTGGTGATATTTTGTAATATTGGTATTGCAAAAGCAGCAGTTTTACCTGTTCCTGTTTGAGCGCTACCTATTATGTCTTTCTTTTCTAGTAGAATAGGTATAGCTTGTTCCTGTATTGGTGTAGGAATAGCGTACCCTTGGGTTTTGATTGACTCTATTATAGGGTCTATTATTTGTAATTTGTTAAATGCCATTATTTATCTCCTCTGATATATTTCATATAAAAAATGCTCTTATCCATTGAAATTCCTGATTTTACCGAATTTACGCAATGGATAAAAGCACTTCACTTTGACT
>CAZHSG010000050.1:0-7855 GCA_964535005.1 uncultured Candidatus Izemoplasmatales bacterium | reverse complement strand
TTACAAATAGCGTGTATAGTTCCTGAATATATGTAGAATGTATCTTCCTTGTTAATAGGGAACTTATTAAGGACTGATTCAAAATCATTGTCAGCGACGAATTTTTTGAACTCATCAATGGTTTTTGTTTTATGACCAATAATAATATTAGTATCTTTATCTGCGTCTAAAATATACCAACATTCTGTTTTTCCTAAACTATCTTCATATTTTCTAGCATAATCATCACCAGGATGTACTTGAATGCTTAGATCATCCATAGCGTCTATTATTTTAATAAGGATTGGAAATTCGTCAGTTTTATAATTTCCAAACAATTCACGATTGGAATTATATAACTCTCTTAGTGTCTTCCCTTTATATATACCATTTAAAATAGTAGAAGAACCATTTTTATGTCCGCTTATACCCCAGGCTTCTCCAGTTTTATCTGAACAATCATAGTTATATACGTTTTTTAGTTTGTTTCCACCCCATACTTTTTTGAAGAACTGAGGTTTAAGTTTTAAAATCATTTTTTACCTCCAAGTCTTTTAGCTGCGATAACCGCTGCTAAACTATAATCAATTATTGGTTTAATAATATTAATCTTAGTATTAATAGTTTTTATGTTTTTAAGTATTGTATCATTAATAACTGTATCGATAGATGAAGGACAACTTAAACTCTCAAAAATGACGTTTTTGATTTATCAATAATCGTAATTTTTGTTTTAGTTCCACTACCATCGATTCCAAAATATAAACACATATAAGATTCGTTCATTAAATTACGTAATTATTATACTATAAATTTGGGAAATTATAATAGTTATAACAAAAACAAGGTATAAATTCCTTGTTTTTTGTTGCTAAGAATAAATATATTAGAAAAAAATTGAAAGGTGATTGTCTTTTAATTTAAACTATTATATAATATGATTATAGAAACGTTTCAACATAACTAAAAATCTAATAATTAGTAGGTAAAAAAATGTCAAATACTAACGATTTGTTTTTACAAGAATTACTAGACAAACTCACTATTAAAGAAAAAATTGGGCAATTATTACAAATTCCCCCTTTTTTGTTTATCAAAGATTTAAAGGTAGAAGTTGCTGGTCACGTAAGAAATCTTCAACTAGACGAAGAGAAAATCTTTAATGCAGGATCTGTTCTTGGAATAGGTTCTCCTAAAGAAATGATAGAAGTACAAAAAAAGTATTTAGCTAAATGTAGTCATAATATTCCTTTATTATTTATGGCTGATATAATTCATGGCTATAAAAGTATTTTTCCAGTTCCAATTGCTTTAGCTTCATCTTTTAATCCAAAACTAGCTGAAATTACAGCTAGAGTATCTGCTATAGAAGCTACAACGTGTGGAATTCATGTTACATTCTCACCGATGGTTGACTTAGCAAGAGATCCAAGGTGGGGAAGAGTAGTTGAGGGCTTTGGTGAAGATCCTTATTTGATTAGTGAAATGGGTAAAGCTATGGTTAAAGGCTATATGGGCGAAGGATTAGATAAACCCGACTCACTTGCTTCATGTGTTAAACATTTTGCTGGCTATGGTGCTGCCATAGCGGGAAGAGATTATAATACTGTAGATTTATCTAGGTTGTCATTATATTCAGAGTATTTACCTCCATATAAAGTCGCATTAGATGCTGGGGCTAGAATGGTTATGACTTCTTTTAATACAATAGATGGGGTTCCAGCTACTGTTAACTCTTTTCTTCTAAAGACAATTTTAAGAGATAAATGGAAAAGTGATGCAATCACTATTTCAGATTATGACTCTTTAAAACAAATAATGACACATGGTGTAGCTAAGGATACTGAAGAAGTGGCCTATAAAGGTATTACAAATGGGTTAGATATAGAAATGGCTTCATCAACTTATTCAAATCATTTGGAAAATCTAATTAATCGATCATCCGTAGATATTAAATTGTTAGATGAAGCAGTGTTAAGAATTCTGAGTCTAAAAAAAGAACTTGGTTTATTTAAAAATCCATACAAAGGTGTGGCAGAATTTGATAATAATAAGATTTTAACTAAACAAAACTTAGATAAAACCTTAGAAGCAGCTCATGAATCAATGGTTTTGTTAGAGAATGATGGAATATTACCATTAAATAAAAATACAAAAATAGCATTAATTGGACCATATTCAACTTCTAGAAGTATTATCGGGCCTTGGTCATGGCATGGAAGTAGAGATACGCATGATAATTTAGAAGCGATTTTAAGTAATAACCTAGTTTTTTGTAAGGATGAAATAGACATTACTAAATATACAGATTTAGATATGCAAAATATTAAACAAGCAGATGTAATAGTTTTAGCAATTGGGGAATCTGATTTTTATAGTGGTGAAGCTCATTCAAGAACTTATATAACTATACCTGACAATCAGGAAAAATTATTAACAATTTCAAAAGAATTAGGTGTACCTGTAGTTGTACTATTGTTTAACGGTAGACCATTAATTCTAGAAAACCTAAAATCTAGTAATGCATTAATAGAATGCTGGTTTCTAGGAAGTGAATCTTCAAAAGCAATTAGAGATGTTCTTTTTGGAAAGGTAAATCCTTCTGGCAAGCTACCTGTATCTTTTCCAAGAAGTGTTGGACAAATACCTATTTATTATAATCATCTAAACACGGGTAGACCTTACCTTGGAGAAAATTTTTACAGTGAGTACGTATCTAAATACTTAGATTCACCAAACACACCACTCTATTGTTTTGGTTATGGCTTGAGTTATTGCAAATTTCAATACTCAAATTTAGTATTGAGTAAAAATAAAATGACTATAAACGATACTATAAAAATCTCAGTGGACATAGTAAATAACAGTATTCATACTGGCTTTGAAATTGTTCAACTATATTTAAGAGATTACTTCGCTAGAATATCTAGACCAGTTAAAGAGTTAAAGAGGTTTAAAAAAGTCTATTTCTTGGCTAATGAGAAGAAGACTATAGAATTTAGTACATCTTTAAAAGACTTGACCTATATTACTGAAACCGGAAGAGAAGTATACGATTTTGGTTCATTCTCAGTAATGATTGGTGGATCATCGGATAATACATTAAATCAAGACTTTGAACTCGTAAAGGAGTAATAATGGAAATATTAAAAGAAGAATTATATCGTAGTTTTTTGTTCTTTTATAAAGAGGCCAACCATGACCTTACATCTAAGGGATATGGTTTGATTCTTGATAATTCAAGGAGGAAAACTAAAGCATCTATCGCATCTGTAGGTTTTGGTTTAAGTGCATATGTAGTTGGAGTAGAAAATAAATATATTACCTATGATGAGGGAAAAGAATTAGTTATAAATACCTTTAAAACTTTCCTAAATAATGTGGAGACATTTAATGGATTCTTTCAACATTTTCTTGATATAGATACAGCGAAACAATATAAAAAATGTGAGTTTTCAACTATAGATACAGTAATCTTTTTTAACGGCGCTTTAACGTGTGATTCATATTTTGATGAACCAGAAGTTCATGATTTGTTTAATAAGTTATTTAGTCAATTAAATTTTCTACCATTCATAACTAGATTTAAAGACAAAAAGGTCCTTAGAATGGCTTATAATCCTAATAAAGACGGGGATTATCGTAGTCATACAGACAGTCCTTGGATATACCAATGGCATATGTACGCTGAACAGTTATCAATATATTTTATAGCAGCAGCTACTGATAATCTAGATAGTGAAACCTCTAAAGAATTATATGAAGGTTTTATTAGAGATAGAGGCAAGTATAAACAATTTGATTATGTGTACTGCCCAACAAACGCTTTATTTGTTTATCAATATTCACATGCTTGGCTTGATTTTAGAAATCTAGTAGATGAATCTGGATTTAATTGGTACGAAAATTCAAGAATAGCCACTTTAGCTAACCGTGAATATTGTATTGATCATTCAAAAGAATATCCAATACTAAATAAAAACGCTTGGGGATTAACCGCGTGTCTAACACCAAAAGGATACAGAAACCAATGCATTGAACCTAATAATTTTAACGATGATGAGAAACATGTATTCGGGGTCTTACCACCAAGTGGTGCGATTGGATCTTTACCTTTTGCTAGTGAAGAAGTATTGGAAGTAGTAAAAGAACTTGAAAGTAAATATATGGAAGCTTTTAAGGAGTATGGGTTTACCGATGGAATTGCTCTTGAGAAAGATAAGCTCTGGATTTCAGATGATTATATAGGTATTAATAAAGGAATAACAGTTCTAATGATAGATAATTACTTAAATGGGACTACTTGGAAGTATTATATGCAACATCCATTAATCAAAAAGGCAATAAAAAAATTAGGCTTTAAGGAAGTGAAATAAATGGCAACGATAAAAGATGTAGCAAAAGCTGCAGGATGCTCGATTTCAACTGTTTCATATGCGCTTAATAATGATAAAAGAATACCTGAAGTAACAGCTAGTAGAATCAAAAAGATAGCTGACGAAATCAATTATTTACCATCAGCGGCTGCTAGAAATTTAAAAAAGCAAAATACAAATACTATTTTAGTAGCTATTTCAGATTTTGGAGGACCAGTTTATCATGAATTACTTGAAGGAATCCATCAAGAATTGGCTAAATTTGATTATACAATGATTGTGTCCACTGGAGCTTCAACTGATAACCTTTTAAAACAAAGAACAGCTGATGGCGCTATTATATCTGATATTCATATATCTGATAATTTATTAAAACATCTTGCGAAGAATTTTAATCCAATCATAGTATTGGATAGAAGTCTAGATGAACAGAAGATAAAAAATATGACGATTGATAACCATAATGCAATGTATTTGTTAACTAAAGATATTATATCTAAAGGTTACAAAAATATTGCCTATCTTCATGGTGTAAAAGACACCTATGATAACAAAACTAGATTTTCAGGAATGATACAAGCGTTAGAAGAAAGTAATTTATTGCTATTTAAAGAATATACAGGTAATTTTACTAAAAAATCAGGTGAAGAAGTTGCTTTAGAAATTCTAGCTGAACCAAAAAGACCAGATATGTTGATATGTGGTAACGATGAAATGGCGTTAGGAGTAATGGAGATTCTACAAGAAAACAATGTAAAAATACCAGAGAAAATCGGTATTTCTGGTTTTGATGATATTCAGTTATCTAGATATTTTATGCCTAAATTATCATCTGTCAAAATTAATCATCGTAATTGGGGCCAAAAAGTAGCTAAAACTATGTTGAAATTGTTAAAAGGTGAATCAGTTAAAACCACAAAAGAATTAGGGACTATAGTTATTAGAGAGTCTTACTAAAAGTATTGCTAATTTGCAAGTTCATTAATTAATCATGAAACCGCTTGCATATCAAAAATACATATGATATAATTTAATTATAAACATTATCGAAACGTTTCGACAGGAGGAAAATTGTGTTAAAAAATAAATATGGTTACTTTTCAGAAGATAAAAAAGAATATGTAATAACAAATCCTAGAACTCCAAAACCGTGGATTAATGTTATCTCAAATAGTGACTACTCGTTGATGATCTCTCAAACCGGTGGTGGATGTTCATGGCGGGGTAATGCGGGACAAAATCGTTTAACTAGATTGTATCAAGACATAATTAAGGATAATTATGGTAAATATTTCTATTTAAGAGATTTAGATGCTAAAGATGTTTGGTCGATAACATATCAACCAATGCAAGTTAAATATCAAGAATTTGAAGTTAGACATGGTATAGGATATTCAATATTCAAATATAAAGTAAATGATGTATTATCTGAAATGAAAATTTTTGTAGTTCCAGATAAACCATTAGAAATAATAAAGATAAAAGTAACTAATAAAAGTGAAGAAACTAAGAAGCTTGATCTAACTTCTTATTTTGAATGGGAAGCAGGGATTCATCCTGATGAACATCGTGAGTTTCATAAATTATTTATGGAAACTGCGTTCGATGAAAAATTGAAAGCCATTAAACTATGGAAATATAACTGGGGATTTGGCGACAAGGATGGATTACAAAATAACGCAGATTGGGATTTTGTCGGATTTCATGCAATAAGCGAACCCGTAAAATCTTTTAATACTGATAAAGAGAAGTTTATTGGTATGTATAATAGCGAAAAAAATCCTTCAGCTTTAAATGAAGATAAATTATCTAATAGTTCAGGGCGCTTTGGTGACCCAACAGGTTCACTTCAAACTGAGTTTGTTCTTAAACCAAATGAAACGAAAACTATTATATATACAATTGGTGTAACTCAACTTGGAAAGAATGAGATTCCAGGGATTGAGCAAGTTTATGAAAATCCAGATGAATTAATTACAAAATACACTAATATTGTTGGTGCTACCGAAGCATTTGAACAAGTTAAACTATTTTGGGATGAACTTTTATCAGGTGATTATGTTGAAACTCCAGATCCAGCATTTGATATTATGACAAATACATTTGCGAAATATCAAGCAATTAGCTGTAGGCTATGGGCAAAGACTGCATATTACCAAACCAGTGCCGGCTATGGGTTTAGAGATCAATTACAAGATTCTCTTATATTCTTAGAAAGCAAACCTGAATTAACCAAAAAACAACTTCTATTACATGCATCAAAACAATTCCAAGAAGGTGATGTATATCATTGGTTTGTAACCTATCAAGGATGGGGACCACGAGGTAATTGTTCTGATGACTTACTATGGATGCCGTTTGTTCTTCATTATTATTTGGAGGAAACGTTGGATTTTAGTATTTTAGAAGAAGTAGTACCATTTGTTAATGGTTCTGAAGCAACTTTATATGAACATTCAAAAAGAGCGATTCAAAAAGTTCTAACAAGATTTTCAGAAAGAGGAGTACCTTTGATGGGAAGTCATGATTGGAATGATGGATTAAGCGCGGTTGGATTTAAAATGAAAGGCGAATCTTTCTGGATGTCATCTTTCTTATATATGGTAATGAAACAATTTAAAGATATCTCTAAAAGACAAGGAGATTTAGAATTCGTAAAAGTTTGTGAAGAAAATCTTGGGAAGATAAAAGCTAGTTTTAACGATTATGGTTGGGATGGTGCTTGGTATATACAAGCTACAACCGATGATGGCTTAAAACTAGGTTCAATTGAAAATGAAGAAGGAAAGATATTCTTAATGCCTAATTCATGGGCTATTATATCTGAGATTATTCCCGAAAATAGAATAGAAGCAGTTATTGAATCAATAAATGAGCATTTATTGAAAAAACATGGAACATTACTAAATTATCCTGCATTTACTAAACCAAGAACAGACGTAGGATATGTAACAAGATATGCTCCTGGTTTAAGAGAAAATGGCGGAGTGTATACACATGCAGCCACTTGGGCTGTAACAGCTTTTGCTAAAGCTGGGTATCCTGATTTAGCTTATAAAGCCTATTCAGGTATCTGTCCACCTAATAGAACTAAGGATCCTGATTTATATTTAGCTGAACCATATGTAACTTGTGGTAATTCCGATGGGCCGATTTCACCAATGTATGGAAGAGGTGGCTGGAGCTGGTATACCGGTTCTGCTCAATGGTTACACAGAGTAGCCGTCCAAGATATTATCGGAGTTAAAGCAACATTTGCTGGATTATCTATTTTGCCTAATTTACCTTCTGTTTGGAATGAAGTTAGATATTTCCGTAAGTTCAGAAATGCTAATTACGATATTCAAATTAAAAGAGGTAAGAACAAAGGCATTATAGTTGATGATATTGTAAATACAAACAATATTATTCCTGATTTTCAAGATAATGAAGACCATTTAGTTATGGTTACAATATAATAACAAAGGGGAATTTAAGATGAAAAAAATAATAAGTTTAAT
>CAZHSG010000049.1:0-9571 GCA_964535005.1 uncultured Candidatus Izemoplasmatales bacterium | reverse complement strand
AAAACATTATAAATAAGTTTTCGTGTTTTTAAAAAAAAAAGACTCACTATTAATAGCTGAGTCTTATCTTAATCTATTGCGCGTTTTTTCCACTTTTTGCCTCTTTTTACTAGGTAGTGTTCCTTCATAAAATTTAAAGTATCTACCACTGTATTTTCGATTGGCCTAACCATATACCCAAGTTCTTTTTGGGCTTTTTCATAGGAGAATAAGTGATTAGATCTCAACACCATAATACTGTAATGAGTAAACAGAGGTTTTTGTCTTCGTATTTTGTAATATAGCTCTGCGAAGTAACTCATGATTAGTATAAACCAATACCACAATCTAGCTTTAACCTTTTTTCTGCCCGAAATTGTAGCTATCATATCAAGAAGTTCTTTAACAGAAATATTATTTCCAGATAACAAATAGATATTTTTGTCTTTGCCTTTATTCGCAGCTTTAATGATTCCATCAACTACATCTCTCACATCAACAAAGTTATAACTGCCTTTAATGTATGCTGTTAATCTTCCCATTAAATAATCGAGAAACATTTGTCCAGTATTTGATAATTGATAGTCATAAGGACCAATTACCCCAGATGGACAAACTATTATCGTTTCTAAATCTTCACAATTTTGAGTAAAAACAGCGTTGGTAGCTAAAGCCTTAGATTTTGCATAATTACCCTTGACCAGTTTTGAATCAAACATTGTTGGTTCAAACATATCTTCTCCCTTAGGGAGTTCTCTTAATGCATGTACACTTGAAGTATAGAGTAATTTTTTGATCTTATTTTCTTGACAAGCTTTAACTATATTTTTTGTACCTTCAACATTTATTTTAAATAATAATTTCTTTTTTCCTGATCCTATTTCTACTATTCCAGCCAAATGAAAGACTATGTCATAATCAACGATATTGTCTTTTAGGAATTGATAATCCAATATATTACCATAGATTATATCGGTATATGGATCAATTATTTGAATGTCATCCTTTGGTAAAACCAATGAAGTAACCTGATGCCCTAGATGATACAGTTCTTTAACAAGAACGTTACCTATATGTCCGGTAGCTCCAGTAACAAAACATTTCATAATATCCCTTCTTTCAATTTCATTATATATGATGGTTCTCTATAAGTAAACAATTGTTCACTTTTTAGATACAATACTCAAAAAACCATCACAAAAAAAGACTAGCAAAACTAGTCTTATATCTCTGATTCAGTTAAAATCAAAACATTAATCTGTAATCCTTCGGCCGCACCGCCATCTATCATTATTTTTTTATCCTTATAGATAATATCGTTTTGATTATTAATATAATAATTCGGTGTATGCCCGAAGATAATCTTTTTGGTAAAGTTTTTAGGCACTGAATTATTATATCCTCTTTCCCAAACCGCAAATCTATTGCTTGTTTCATGCCAATCATCTAGAGAAAAATCCAAGAATCCGTGAACAATAACGTGATGATTGTATTCTAAGTATAGTGGTAATTCCTTAATCCATTTTGTAAAAACCTCATATTCATTTTCAAACGTTTCTCTAATCAAGTCAAGAGTTGGTTCGTTGATGTCTGTAATCGGCTTTTTGCTACCTAGTTTAAGCGTCTCAATGAATCCATTCTTTTCAATATTAAATACAACTTTATCTAGCAGGTAGTTATGGTTCAAAATATCAATTAGAAAAGCGTCATGATTGCCAATTACACCTATCAATCTATCAATTCTTATCAGTTCTTCAAGATATCTAATAAGCAAATCGCCTTGGCTACCTCTATCTAGTATATCTCCAGCGATAATCATAATATGATTTGGGTTAGATTTTTCAAACCCAGCTTTAATAATTGCAGATTCAAACAAATCAAACTGAGAATGAATATCACTTAGAATAAAGTATTTTTTCATAGAATCCTCCTACAATTGTATTTATTAATTTACTTAGATGTAATAAGTAAGAAAAAAAGTCAAGAAAAATTCTCTTGACTATTTACATGCTAATTCATATATTTTTCTAGCATCTTCTAAAGTTAATTCTTTGAATGACCCAAATTTTTCACCCAGATTAATCCTTAATTTATCGAGTAACTTGTCAATATCTTCCTTCTTAGCACCAATTTCTTTAAAAGTAGTAGGCATTCCAATTTTTTTAAAGAAAGCTTCTAAAGCATCAATTCCTGCTAAAGCTATTTTTAATGGCTTTTTAGGTTTATCTTTAATACCAAAAACTCTAACAGCTAACCTTCTATATCTTTGTACATCTTCATTTACTGTATATCTCATAAATGCTGGAAACATTACTGCTAACCCAGCTCCGTGAGTCACATCATATAAAGCGCTTAATTCGTGCTCTAATCCGTGCGTAGTCCAATCTTCTACTCTGCCCACACCTAAAGACCCATTGTGAGCAATAGTTCCAGCCCAGCAGATTGTGGCTCTTGCTTCGTAGTTGGTTGGTTCTTCTTGAATAACCTTCATTGCTTCAATGATTGATATCAAAGCTGATTCAGATAATCTGTCTGTAAGAATAACATTTTGAGTTTTTGTAAAGTATCTCTCAAAAATATGACTCATCATATCTACAACTCCAGCAGCTGTTTGATAACTTGGTAATGTATATGTAAGTTCAGGGTTTATGATCGAGAAAGTTGGCCTCATAAATCTACTGCCAGATCCTCTTTTTAACATTCCATCAGTTTTAGTGATTACACTTCCTGAACTTCCTTCTGAACCAGCAGCCGGAATGGTTAAAATAACTCCAATTTTTAAAGCGCTTTTAACAGTTGCTTTTCCATCGTAGAAATCCCAAAAATCTCCTTTATATTTTGCTCCTACAGCAATAGCTTTAGCCGAATCTATTGCAGATCCTCCACCAACCGCTAATATAAAATCAACTTTTTCCGTTTTGCACAATTCTATTCCTTCATAAACCAAAGTATCTCTTGGATTAGGTACAACACCACCTAATTCAAGATAGTCTATTTTTTCATTTTTTATAGATTCTATCACTCTGTCAAACAACCCAGATCTTTTGATTGATCCAGAACCATAGTGTACTAAAACCTTCTTTGCTTTATATCTCTTCAATAACTTACCAACTTCATTTTCGGTATTCTTCCCAAACAAAAATTCAGTTGGACTATAATAATTAAAATTTAACATATATCTATCTCCTCAAAAATATTATAACACAAAATATATCGAATAAAAATATTATAAGGTAATGTGACTTATTAAAGAAACAATGATATAATAAATTTGACGGAAAGAAGGAACATAATGAAAGACTTAACTTGGATAAAAAATAGTAAGATAGCGCATAGGGGATTACATACTTTGGATAAAACCATTCCAGAAAACTCTATGACCGCTATGAAATTAGCAGTCGAAAAAGGTTACGGTATTGAATGTGATATCAATGTATTAAAAGATGGAACTGTCGTTGTTTTTCATGACCATAATCTAAAAAGACTTGTTGGTAAAGAAGAATTTCTAAAAGACTTAAACTATGATGATATAAAAGATTTAAAAATTTTGGGTACGAACGAATCAATACCAACTCTTAAACAAACCCTCGAGATGGTTAATGGTAAAGTCCCTTTATTAATTGAATTAAAACCATTAGGAAATAATACCATGCTTTGTGAAAGATTCATTGAAACAATTAAAAATTATAAAGGTGTATATGGTATACACTCATTTAACCCATATATTGTGAATTGGTTTAGAAAAAATCATCCCGAAATAATAAGAGGACAGATTACTGAATATTTTAGTAATGATCCCAAAATGAAGAGAATCACAAAATACTTGATGAGAAGTATGTTCTTTAATGCTTTTACTAAACCTGATTTTATCAATTATGGTCTTAGGGATTTACCTAACAAATACTGTGATCGCATATACAGAAAAGGTGTGTGCGTCATAGCATACGCATCAAGAAATCAAGATGAGTTTGATATGGTTAAAAAACATTATGACAACTCAGTATTTGAATTTTTCATTCCAAAAGAATAACTATTTTTATATTTCATCTTTAATGAAATAAATGTATATATATTTTCGACATAATTATAATGAGGTGAAGTGAATGAAACAAGAAATTCTGCAAAAAATAGAAATGACAAAGGAATCTTTGAAAACTACTCTAGATTCTTTCATAACCGACCATTTAACTAGTTGTTTTAACGAGTTTTTTCTACATGAATATTTACTGAATCATTTAACTTTACAAGAACACCAAAAAGAAAAAACGAATCTAGTGTTAGTTTATCTTAAAATTGATAACATTATTGACATTAACGTTAAATATTCTAATACTACTGGAGACGAAACTATTAGCAATCTGGCTTACATAATAAAACAAGCCCACTCAGATAATGATTTGTTGTTTAAACTTCAAGGTCCTAATTTTATTTTGTTGTTACATGATCATAAAGAAGGAAGTTTGAAAGAATATGCTTCTGTAATCCAAAATTCAGTTAGAAAATCAGAAGCATTTATAGAACCAATAACTATATCAGCTGCTGTAGTAACCCTTGACGAGATAAGTGATGTTCTACCAAAAGAGGACAGAATTAAGAAGTTAATCGCCTATGGAAAACAAAGAATTAATTTATCTCATGAACTAGGTAACAATGCGTTCATTGACCAACATACAATTATTGAAAAAACAGTTTTTGGTAAAATATTAATCGTTGATTCTGATCCGCTTACTCTATCGATAATGAAAACATTTTATGAGAAAAATCATTACCAAGTTCAAACTGCTATAGATGGTTTATTAGCTCTCAGCATTCTAAAAACAGAAAATTTTGATGCGATTATCGCTGACAGATACACCCATAAAATTGATGGATTTACACTTAAAGATCACCTAAATGATTCAACCATCAATATGAATACTTTATATTTATTAACTGTTCAAAACAAAGATGTGGACATAGTTCTTAAATCTAATCTAGTTGGTGTTAATTACATTTTTGACAAACCAATTATTTTTGAAGAAATCCTCGGGGTTATTAGAAGAGAGATTAACAGAAAAGAGTGTACTAAATCATGACATACAAAACAGTCTTAATTTTAGTAATAGCTCTAATTGCTATCTGTGTGCTGTTAATCATTCTTATTATTGCACAAAAATATCACCAAATACGAAAAAATAAAAACGATGTTTTAATTCAAAGTCTTTTAACAGATCGGTATAGTTTTAATAAAGAAGTTGTCATCAAATGTAGTGTTAACGCTTATGTTAGAAATTTCTTTGTCTTATCTCAGAAAATTAAATTCAGAAAGAAATCTCTTGATCTAGCATATGCTTACTTTATAGACAAAAATGTAATCAAAAAATTAAATAGAAATCTTACTTCATCAAAAGACTACAAAAGAGTTGAAGCAATTACATATTTGTCACTTTTTAAAAACGATGAAACCAAAAACATGTTAACAGAAAGATTGCTTTTAGAACAAAAAGAGAACATAAAAATTTTAATTGTTAATGGATTGAAGAATGACATTAATAAACCTGTCTTGCAAGCAATTGTTACGAGTTTAATAACAAGCAGGAGATATTATCAAGAAAGAGTTATAAAAATCCTTAAAAAATATATCAATCAATCCTACCACGACCTTAGTAAATATTTTAATTCACCACTAATGGAAATAAAAGAAGCTTTTGTAGATTTAGCAACCCAAATTTTTCACCCTTCATTTGAAGAACCATTAAAAGAAACTTTAAAGGAAATTGAAGAACATTATCAAAATAGTACTTCTCTACTATTAAAAAACTTAACCAAACATAGAATTGATCGTATATATCATCAAACACTACTTGCATTATCTAGATACTACGGCTTGGATCTTTCATCTTCCAAGTATATAGCTCATAATGATGACGAAGTAGTCAAAATAGCCGTAAACTCTATGGTAACTAGAAATGATTTTAAAACCATAGAATTTTTATTGTCCTATGCAAGTCAAACGTCAAGAGATGTAATCTTTTCCGAAGCTATCGAGAAAATTTGTATAACTAATAGAAACTTTTATAAGGATTTATACGAACTCTTTAAATCTGGAGTTGATGAAAGAAAACAACTTCTAATTTCTGGTATTCTATCAAATAAAATTGATTACCTTTTTCTAACCATAAAAAATATAGATGAATTAAGTTTGTTAATCTCATCTATGGTTAGAAGCCGTTATTCTATAAATATTATTAATTGGTTAAATTCCAATAAGAATATTGAACTTGAAGATTCGGTATTAGAAATAATTACACCTATAGCCGATGATAATTACGATTTTTATCTAGAGTTAAATGCCTATTTAAGAAAAAGAATATTCAAAAAAATGGGGTTCACTCAAGCAAAATTTCCAAATGCAAACGCTCCAAATACTGACCCTGAAACAAATAAAACAAAGTGGTTATCCTTCATTTTAGTTTTTCTAATTATTTTTCTTCCTATTCTTTTTGTATTAACTCGACTAAACTTCATTTTCAATTCAAGTTTCCTAGATATTATAAAAAATTATATTGTAACCCTAAATAAATGGTTCATCATATACTACGTATTTGTTAACTTTCTATATATTCTCTTCGCATTTATATCCTTGTTTGAATATAAAAAACAAGATCTTTTATGGAAAATAAAAAATGAAGACTTTCTTTATGAAAATGGTATTATTGCGCCAATATCAATTATTGTACCTGCTTATAATGAGGAATTAACAATAGTTGAGAGTCTTAGATCTTTATTAAGTTTACGATATCCAAACTATGAAGTAATAGTTGTTAACGACGGATCACACGATCAAACACTAAAGACGCTTGTTGAAAAATTTGAACTTAAAAGAGTTAACTATAACTTTAATGAATTAATCCACACCATGCCTGTTAAAGCAGTATATAAAAATAAGTTTTATACTAAATTAACAGTCATTGATAAAGAAAATGGTGGTAAAGCTGATTCATTAAATGTTGGTATTAATTTCTCTAAAAACAGCTATGTTTGTGGTATTGACGCAGATTCTTTAATAGAACCAAGTGGTTTGCTTAGAATGATGTCGTCTGTATTAGATTACGATTCAATAACCCTAGCATTAGGTGGATCAATCGTCCCTGTTAATGGTGCGACTGTTGATCATGGGTTAGTCACAAAGTATCGTTTACCAAAATCCCAGTTAGCTCGTTTTCAAACAATCGAATACATAAGAGCGTTTAACGCTGGTCGATTAGGCTTTTCTAGAATGAAATGTTTCCTTATTGTATCTGGGGCTTTTGGTTTATTTGAAAAACGGATGCTTGTTGAAGTTGGCGGATACTTAACTGCTAGTTCATTTAGAAAAGATACGGTTGGGGAAGATATGGAATTAGTTGTTCGTATAGCAAGAAAAGCTTCTGAAAGTAATCTTGATTATCGTATTAGTTATATTCCAACGGCTAGGTGTTATACCGAAGTTCCCGAGGAATCAAAATCGCTATTAAGCCAACGAAACAGATGGCAAAAGGGATTAATTGATACCCTATCCTACCATCGTAAAATGATATTTAATCGCAGGTATGGTACAAATGGTACTATTGCGATGCCTTATTTCTTTATTTTTGAGATGTTAGCTCCGGTTTTAGAATTACAAATATATACTTCGATTATTGCTGGGCTATTTTTCGGTATATTTGATGGTGTATTCATTCTGCTTCTAATAGTACTAACTACCTTCCTAGGAATGTTTGTTTCATTAATTTCTTTATATCTACAAGAAAAATATACAGAGCCATTAACAGTTAAAGATATATTAGTACTGATATTTAACGCTATCATTGAGAACTTGGGGTGGAGACAGTTTATGAGTCTCTATCGAAGTTTAGGTTACTTTACTTCCTTTGGAAAAAAACATGAGTGGGGTAAAATGAGTCGTGTTGGTTTTAAGAAATAATTTATATAAAAATGTGGACTTCAAATTGAAGTCCACTTTTATTATTTAAAATTCTATTAATCCATGTCTACATCAAAACTTTCTAAGACAGAATCCTTTTTAATAATTTTTGAATCACCATGTTTAACAAATGACATAGTAACTAATGAAGCGATAACGAATAAAGCTGCGTAAGGGAATAATAATTTTCTACCAAATTGATCCATTAAGAAGCCGGATAAAATTGGAGTTAAAATTTGTGCAGCCATACTAAACATATAATAATACCCTGTATATTTACCAACATCTGATCCTTTAGCTAATTCAACAACCATTGGGTATGAGTTAACATTAATTGTAGCCCAAGCTACACCTGTTAATCCAAATACTATATACATGATGAAAGCTGTATCTGGAGTTAAAAAATACACTGAACCAAAACAAAGTGTAAGCATAATAATACCACCAATTACAGTTTTTCTTCTACCTATTTTAGTTGCTAGAATACCAATTGGAATAAATGCTATTAAAGCCGCGCCTTGAGCTATTAATAATGGTAATGAGAATCCCATATCTAATACTTTTGGAGCGTAATCAGATAACTTAGTAGTTACAGCATTATAACCAGTAAACCATAAGAACACTGAAGCTAAAATCAAGAATAATGACTTGCGTTTATCTTTATTAAGAGTTTCTACAGATTCATGTAATTCTTTCGCTTCTGCTTCTTCAGTTAAACCAAGTCTTACATCTTCTTCTTCTCTCTCTTTAACTAGTTTACGTTCATTAACTTTCCATAAGAAGATTCCTAATAAAACTAACATTAATACCCCTATAGTAATAAATGCAGGAGTGTAGTTAACATAGGATAGATTATCTAATCCAAATATGGTTAAGACAATGATTGCTGAAATACCACCAAATGTCCCCATAAGGTTAATTACTGCATTACCTTTAGACCTTAGTGGTTTAATTGTAATATCAGGCATTAAAGCTACTGCAGGCGATCTAAATGTTGCCATTGCTAATAAAGCAACGAGTAAATTTAAAACGAATATAATAAAAATCGCTGGAGACTGTGATGTTTGAACCCAGGCTCTTTGATTTAAATGAGTATAATATAATTCTTTTAACTGATCTTCTTCATTCTGCGATATATCATTATCAACAAGATATTGATCCATAGCAGTTATAATTTCAGCGTTAACGTCATCATATTTTTCTTGAGTAATAATATCACCATCAACTAAAATTGTCCACTCATCCTCAATAGCTTCCTGCATAGTTAACCATTCTACCTTAGTGATTTCATCATCTCGAATTAATTCATAATCGCTAGTAATGCTTGTTTCAGCTTTTAATTTTGAAGTTTGAATACTATCTGAAAATGATAATGCCATAAATGCAAACGCTGCAACAATTGTACCTATGATAATATAAGGAGTTCTTCTACCTTTTTTAGATTTTTGTTTATCTGATAATGTACCAAATAAAGGTATTAAGAATAAAGCTAAAATGTTATCAAACGCCATTACAAATCCTGACAAAGTTTGGTTCATACCAAATTTATCAATCAATATTTTTGTAATCACTGAGTCATAAGTTTGCCAGAACAATGTTATAAGAAAAAATGCCAAACCTATGTAAAATGTCTTTTTGTAATCCAGT
>CAZHSG010000048.1:0-10445 GCA_964535005.1 uncultured Candidatus Izemoplasmatales bacterium | reverse complement strand
TACTTATTTTAAAATTTTTTTACTTGACTTATCTTGAATAGTTGGCTCGTATATTATGTAATATAGATTTATGTTTCATTTATCCACATATTAATAATATATTTTTGAAAGTTTAGAGTTTTTGTTTTAAAAAAAACCTTAAAAAGAGCTTCTAATATCCCTTGCTGATATGTTGAACTATTTCTCCAAGAGGTATAGTTAATATTAATCTGATAATTCAGTCTTAATTTCTGAAATTGTAGTATTAAATACTGTGATTTGCTCACTTAAAAATATCTTAAATTTTTCAAATCCTTTATCTCTATAAAAATCTTCACTTTTTACTAAATCATAATTAATATCAATATTCTCAAAATCTTTTTCAATAGTAGATTCAACCAATAATGTTTGGAAAAAAGCATGAATTTTCTGAACTTCTTTAGTTTCAATATTTATTTCTAAATGATTTTTAGCAATAATTTCTTGATATGTTTCATCTCCGTTATATAAATAGAAAATGCATACGTTCTTTTCTCTAAATAGCCTAGCCTTTAGTTCCTTCATTAGTTATTTCCATACCTTTCCATATATTTATATTATATTTTACTGCTCTTGCTTTTAACGCATCTGAGCCACCTTCTAGTATTTCACATACATCTTTTACAAAATGAACATTTTCAATACAGCCATTTAAGTAGGAAAACTCATTTTCTTCATACTTGGCAATGATTATGTTCTCGCTATCAGAAGTAATACAAACGTTTGCGTTATGAGTGACAACAATAAATTGACTAGAACTTTTACTATCTGTAAGCTTTATATCTTTAATTTTTTCTACAATCAACTTTTTGATGTTGCCATTATCCATATCATTTTCTGGCTGATCTATTATAACAATAGTTTTTAAGCCCGCTTTAATATTTTTTTCTATTTGAGCAAATGCTAATTTCAAAAGTTCTTTTGCCCTACCGCCTGCAGACAATGCTAGTAAACTCGTATTTGATTTCTCAGTTAATAATATATCATATTTCACATTACTAGAATCTATTCCGCCTTTATATTTGGCTTGATAAGAGCTTAACAAGGCTTTAATATTGCTTGAGTTAAATTCTTTATTTCCTTTTAGTTTTAATCCTTTATTATAGCTTCTAAGTATCGAAGAAACGAGAGTATCATCATCAGTAAGATGTGAATACATATGTTTTTTTAATTCAACATACTGTAGGTCATCAAGATTATATTTACATGTAATAATATATGTATCAATTGTCTCTTGTTCTTTCATTTCGATGAATTCATTATATATTTCACAAGTTAAAATTTTCTCAATTGTATTGATAATGCTGATTAAATCTTTTACTGATTTACAGAAATTCTTGAAAGTATTCGACACTAAGCTGACATGTTCTTTATCTGATGAAATATCATTATCTATATTAAACTGACTAATTGATTTTTGTAGTTTTTCTTGAAAAGCACTAAGATGTAATTTAATTAGTTTTACTTCACTCAACTTAATATTAAGTATTTTGTTTGATTCTTTTAATGTTTCTAAATCATCATGCGAAAACAATTTTACTCCACTCAAATTAAGAGTTTCTAATTTATCTATGTTTATTAAGTACTTCTCAATTTCAGAGACAATCTTCTCAAAATCTAGAGATGAAACATCTGTAATAATATGATACCCATTACTTTCAGAAAATCCTTTTTCATAATCAAAAGAATATGCATTACTTTTTTTTGAATAGATAGTATCAAATTTCTCTTTTGTAGTTAACAATTCATCTATTTTAAAGTCTAGTTCACTGTCTTTAAGTTTGGGTAAGTTGAACCCTAACCTTTTTGATAGTTTTACTAAATATCTGTTTTCAAGTACATTGCAATAGTTTATTTTTTCATGCTGTTCTATTTCAATTAATTGATCAATTGCCTTTATGGAAAGTGCTTCTCTAATAGAGCTATATTTGGAACCCATAATTTCTATCATGAATTTATCTGTTAATTTATCAACTACATCATTATATTTTAGGTTTACCCCTGCAACTCCATTGATTATTTTGTCAATTAATAGACTTTTTCCTGAACCAAATGGTCCTATTATTGTATTCAACCAATTACATATTTCCAATGAGTTATCATTATAATAACACTTTGATATCAAACTATTTTCAATGGAAGCTGTTCTCATAAGTTCTATTGTTGGTATACTAATTCTTAATCTAGGCTCTTCAAAAACAGTCTTAACTGTATCAAACGGATTATTTATATTGCCTAAAAAACTGCAAAGAAAAATATTGTCAGCCTCTTCAGCACTTCTTGGATAAAATCTTAGATTATGGCAATCAGAGAATGCTACAAATGGAAAATCTGCATACCCATTTTTTAAATATTTTGACAACGATTCCTTTATGTTAGTTACATTATTTGAATCTTCATATGCATCAAAAACTAGTCTTGTTAACTGGTCGATTTGATCTAAACTAGTAGGTAGTCCTTTAGATTTATTATGAAAATGAGGAATCAAAATGAATTTTCCTAATTTAAGATTGTGAATTTCATTAAATAGAGTTTGCAAACCAGATAAATAATCAGTTTCTTTTTGTATATTAAATGAATTAACCATAGTTGCAATAGTATCAACATCTTTTGACTTAAATAAACACAAGACATGAAACACTTCTTTGTATATTTTTTCATCAAATATATCAAATTCCACACCAATGACGTAGTTTATTTTGCCTTTATACTTTTCAGTATTTACCAAATAATCGATTTCTTTATATAATGAGACATTAACTATATTGTGATCAGTAATAGAAAATAATCCTACTGAATTCTCTTCACTAGTTAAAGTTTTTATTAATTCTTCAGCTGAATACTCTGGACCTTTATAGTCGCCCTTTTTAACTTCATTACTTTTTTTTGAGTGTATGTGTAAATCAGTTCTAATCCAAGTAGAGTGTTCCATATCTATCTCCCCCTGTAACCATGACAATAACCACCTAATACTTAATTGATATTTAGAAAATTATGTGTTTTAGAATCAAAACTAAATATTTTTTAAAAGAGTGTATATATACATTCGAGTTCTTTTAATATCGGTATTTATTTTTTCCAATATTAAATTATCATATGGCTTACTTATTATGTCATTCATTATCTCATTCCTTCTTTGATTTTATTCTTAAGAAATTGTTTTAAACTTAGTATTACATTTAAATTTATTATAACTCTATTAATTTCAAAAGACAATGCAATATGAAATATATTTAATACATTTTTATTTTTTTTAATACTTAAATATATTTGTTATCAATTTACTAGCATAAAAAATAGAATCTTTTTCAATTTCCTGATAGACATACTTTTTTTCATTCTCAGATGAATTTGGTTGATGATAATAATCAAATTCCTTCTTCCACCTAAATATCGTTTCAGCACATTCACTTACTTTTCTATTCGAAAAATACAAATCTATTTGCTTTTTTTGATATACATGTCTTACTTCATGAAAACTTGTCGCTAATACTTCATTAGTATCAGCGCTTTTAATCCAATCTTCATTGAATAGAATAGTATCTTCACTCGGTAAATACATTGCTGTTATATGGGGGGTGCTAAAAAAACACCCACTCACAAAATCGTAATTTGGAACATTAATATTTAAATCCTTCGCTGCAATGTTTAATCCAATATATATTATTTGACAATTATTCATAATTTCACCTCTTCATAAAATTATAATGTACATTTTTCGAGTTTGGAATAAAATTATATTGAAAAAATATAGTAAAAAAGAGCAACTCTGTATAGAATTGCTCTATTTTCACTAATAAAGACAAGCTTTTAATAAAATATTATATTAGAGACAGCCAATATTTTTCGTCAAACACTAACTTTACTTTTGCTTTTAAGAATTGAAAATCCGTACCACTAAAAACAAAATTTCCTTCAAGAAAATCTTGTCGACCTCCATAAACTTTATCAGTAAAACTACCATTAAAACCATTAAACGAATTAAATGACTGTTCAATCCCATTTATGTCTATACACTTTAACGAAAAGCTTCGTTCCACCCAGGGACAATAAGCAGGAATGTCTAGCCCAATTGGTATATAATCTCCACAGATAGTGAATAAGTTTCCCCTTACTCTAGACATCATCATAACAATTTTATCAATATCTTCTTCAATATCCATATATGCTACGATATCATCAAAATCAATTTCGCTATCAATAGTTCTAATTAGGAAGTCACACATATCTTTACTGTCTAAATTCCCAGTACTACTCAAAGAAACTAAACATTGAGATAGATTTCCAGTTTTATCATCTGGATTTATTTCGTAAAGTTTGTTGTATTCACGCAAAATCTGTTCAAAATCCTTCCAATATTTCATTGTTTTTTCATTACTAAATTCAATTTCTTCATTTTCGTTTATTTTCATTGTTATTTCTCTCCTTTATATTTTTATTGTTAAGTGTTGTCGTGCTTCCCACAGACAACCTTATACTAACCTAAAATTTTCTGAATATTAATGTATAATCTTCATCTAACTCATAACCACACTCCAAGCCTACAGATAATATGAAATTTACTATTAAATCTCGTCTATATGTATCTATCACAATATGAGTAGTGCTCGCTTCCATTTCATTAATATACGAAATATATTTACTTACTCCTTCAAGAAAATTAGTAATTGAAGAAGATTCATATGAGTTTCTAATAAAAAAAATTGTTGCTCCTAAAATATTGAATACAAAACTTCTAAAATATTGTTGGGTATTCACTTCTTCAATGCAAGCCTGGCTAAAAACATCGTATATACAGAATAATTCGGAAAATTTAGTGTCTTTAAAATGTAACATCCTTTGTCACCTCCTTTCAAAAAAAAGGCTTCTGTTTAAGAAGCCTTATTAAGCGTTATCTTCATATTTAAAACTAAGACTAATTGGTATATCCTTATTGAATAATCTTAGTAATTCATCTGTAAACTTAACGTTTACTTTCATATCTACCTTAAGCCTATTCTCTACTTCAATACTCTCTATGACTGTACGTAAAAACTTCTTAAGAAGAAGTCGATCTACAGTAGTAGAGAATATTTCAGTCAAATTGTCTAAAATCGACTGAATATCTGTGACTGTAATATCTATCTCAGGCACTATGTCTTCTGTCAATTGTTGTCGTAGAATGTTGATTTGTCTCTCAATATCTGATTTCTTTATATTATACTCTGACATTTTTTGTGTCATTTCATTATGATTGATAAAAGATTCAACATACATATCTCTAATTCTTCCTATCTTATTGTCAATAGAGTTCAAATCATTATTAAGTGCTTTTAATTTAGTTGGATATTTGCTTGTATCTGTACTATTTTGAATAATATATTCATATAACTTCTGAGCTAATCCTCCAGCCTTCAAATATTCACTGATTTGTTTAATAACAATTTCCTCTACTTTTGGGCCATTCATAGAATTCGCAGAACAAGCTACTCTACCTTTATTGTGGTTTGCTCCACAAGTATAGTACGGAATGCTTACTTTACCATTTTTAGTCTTTCTAAGTCTGTTTGAACCTACCATACCTGACCCACATTGTGGGCACTTCAAGATCCCATTCAATAAGAACTTACCTGTGGCTGGTTGTCTTTTATTAACATTATTATCCATTCTTTTTTGTACTATGTTCCAGGTCTTTTCATCGATAATAGCTTTATGCAAGCCATCAACAAGTATGTATTTACTTTGTTTACCTCTTCTTCGCTTTTTTAACCAATCTTTATGTAGATTATATCGAATCTTTCCTATATATAGTGGGTTTCTTAATATCGTCTTGATAGTAGGCAATGCAAATAAATTTCCATGCTTCGTTCTGAATCCATCACCGTTTATTCTAGTTACAATTGCTTTGTAACCATGTCCTTTTACATATAGAACATATATCTTTTTGATTATTTCCGATTCTTTATTATTAATACTCAGATATGAATTCTTTCCATGACCTTCTCGATCATATCCAAAAATATCTGGAGATCCATATATTTTTCCTGATTGGGCTCTAAAATCAGAGCCAGCTTTAGTTGTTTCTATAATTACATCGCGCTCCATTTCAGCTATTATGCTCAAAAATTGAACCATAATTTTACCCATGGTACTTGACGTATCAATGCCATCCCTTACTGATTTAAATATTACATTATACTTCTCAAATTCATGAAGAATATTTAACACATCGCGAGTATTTCTTCCAAGTCTACTTAGCTTAGTAACATGTACTTCTTTAATCTCGCCTAATTTAATATCTTCTAATAATTTCTGTAATCCATCTCGTTTCTCAATTGAAGTTCCACTGATACCACTATCAATATATTCTTGATATTCATCCCCATTCTTTTCTGCTTCTTTAATAAGTTCTTCAATCTGAACATCTAATCCAGATCCTTCTATTAACTGCTTTTTGGTGCTTACGCGTCCATATATAGCTATTTTCATCTTTCTTTCTCCTTTCAAAATTATAATATATATTTTTTAATCATTATAATTCAATAAAAAAAGCCTGTCAGTAGAATCACTAACAGGCTCAATATTGCTTCATTACATATTACTATTATTAATAGCTTGATCAATAAGGCTTTGATGTATCTTATAATCAAATGTTTCTTCCAAGTATTGTACATAGTCTAATCTTTTTTCATATGCGGCTTTTCTTTCATCGGTCCAGTTATTATTGAACTTTTGAAAAAATAAATCTGCTTGATAACTATTATCAGCTTCCTTAAAATATGCAATATTATAGTCAAGTTCACCTAATCTATTTTCGTTTTCAAATAAAGTGCCTTTTATTACTCTACCCACAAGTTCAATATCATCAAATTTCGCTTTATAACCTATAGCTTCAAAGCAAAAAGTAGTTAATTCCTTGGATTCAGGTAAAAATTGTATTTTTGTCAAATTTTTATAGATATCTTTAAACGTTATCATGTAATAGGCCCCTTGTTTGACTTCGTATTCTTGAACATCAGTAATGACAAAATCTAAAACCCAAAACTTGTTACTCATAATTTGTATCCTCCTTTCGTTAATATTTTTTGCAAAAAAAAAGAGAAATCCTATCAAATAGTCCAATATCAATTATTAATTGGTATCTTCATCATTAGATTGATTCTCTTCTATTTCATGTTGTTTTTTGAATTCGCTTGTCACAATTTGTGATAGCAAATCTAAAATAATAGAGTTATTATTATCCATATGGCTTTTTCACCCCTTTCATTGAATTAATACCGGCAATCCGGCGATAAAAATTACAAAAAAAAACTATATTAATATTATAATCTTAAACTTTTAAGTAAATTTATCGCTGTATCGCCGTACTTCGGGTAATTTCAAGTAGTCTATTTCCTGTTTGGTCTTTAGTCCTCTTGATTGTTATTGACTCCTTAGACAAATCACTGGTTAATCTAGTCAACTTTGCTGATAAGCTATTAGCAGCCTTCGGTAAGTCCTTATATTCCAATTCAGTCATTAAACTTAGTAATTCTGTTGCTGTTCCAACAAATTTGTTTTGCTTACTACTCAACACACCAAATAGTGCCTGAATAACTGGATCATCGATAATAAGATCATTCACATCTTTGATATTTCGCTCGTAGGCACCTAAAATATCAGATTGGGTAATACCTATGTAATCAGCTATTACAGTTGCATAGCGAGCAAAATCAGCCATTCTAGGCTTAATACTAATCTGTACTGAGTCTATCTTATCTACTACGTGTGATACGGCAAGAAAAATATGATTCAATATGTTAGGTAATGTATCTTCAAGTTTCTTAATCAAAGCTTCTTCTTCGATAATGTTCGCTTGATTCAACTTTTCTAAATGTATTACAATGCTACGTTCCAATAAGTCCGGCTTTGTATTCATAATGGTAATTCCGTTGATAATTAGCTTTGCTTTCATATCAATGGTAGAAACATCTTCTGTAGTATATAGCTTTCGTGTAGTAAACTGTCCTTTGGATACAGTCTGACACATAGCATCACTCATCTCATCAGTTACTCTTGATAGATTATCAATGATAGACATATAAGATTGGCTAACTAGTATTGCGAAGTCTTGAACACATTTAAGACTATGTTGCTTACCTATTGTTGTTGGATCGATAATACGCTTAGCAATTTCTGAAGTAAACGACTTTCCACTTCCTTGTTCACCAAGTAATATCAGTATTGGACTGCCCAAATCTGGGATTAGTAGTGATACAAGCCATACAGTAAATAGTAGTAAATCATCTTTTGATTCAAAATTAGTCAATGACTCGATTAAATCTGTCAAAGATTCATCAGACTTTACAGGAACTACCTGAGATTTGGTTACATTAGACGGTAATAAGTTCAACATATTAGATGAAATCTTATCCTGTATCTGATACCCATCTTTAGTTATTACAACTACTTGATTATCCTCTACTAAGTCATAGGCAATGCCATTGTCTATCCTCATCACACGCCTATATAATGTGTCATAAGTAATTAGTTCTTCCGCCAACACTCTGGACTCAATATTATCCATTAGATAGTTATTGCTTGGAGCAAGCTTGTTCAATTGATTCTGGTATTCTACATTCACTATGTGTTTAGTTTTATCTGAATGATATTTAAGTACTTGGTTATTATGTACTAAGTATAGTTGACTTTGACACACGAAAAACGTATGTTCTTTTGCAAATTCTTTTACAAATTCAATGTTTGACGATATAGACATAATTCACCTCCTTTCCATATATCTTGTTTGTATTCCATTAGAACGGGTGTACAAATATATATAATAAAAAAAATAAAAAAAACACTACTGATTTTCTTCATCAATAGTGTTATTTTCTTTAACAAATACTTTGCCATGTTGAATATGGGCATTTGACCTAGATACTCTAATATCTTGTGTGTAACCTAGTGTCTTAAACACATATTTAAATAATCTACCCACTGAGTTCTTCTCAAAAGGGGTTAATTCAAAACCACCATCTAAATAGTAAGCACAAAACGTATGGACTGGTGCTATCTTCAAATAATCATTGTTATAAATAACTATTTTCATAAAGCCTTCATCATTAACCACTTCTTCAAATAGCTGCCAAATTTTATCGTCTTCGTAGTAATGATATAAAGCAGGATTTCCTTCTGCAGTCAAATTAAGTTCTATGGAATCCATAACCATTTTACTCGAATAATCTAATAGGTCATTAATCATTATCTGTATCATCCTCCTATCTGTGAATTTCAAATAATACAACTTGCAAATCACTCATAAGTCCAGCGTGTATTACCATAGATTCATTTTTTGCATGATAAGTAATGCGTATTAGTACAGTATCATCCATGTCGCAAGCCACCATAGCTAAATAAGGTACATAACTATTTATCACAGCCCTACTAAGATTCAAATAATCTTCTTTACTAATACAGCGCAGTAATACCCGCTTATTGTCACTGCCTTCTATATCTGATGATTCGTAATAGGGTGTATCACCTAAATATGGTTCTAGTACGTCAAATAGTAGTGGTACGTTACTATTACTAGTCAAGGGTAGTACAACTTCTGTATCACCCACTTTAATATTTATTACATTGTTAATTACATTTAGATATATATACTCATCAAAGTCAATAATATCTCTTAATATATTCATAATTATAACTCCATTCAATTGTTAGGAAACGTCTATAAATAGACGCTTCCGATATTGCATTTTAATATTCTTCAGCAAATAGCATAGTACTATGATCCTTATCATCAATGATATAGATCGTACTACCTGTAAGCACTCGGTATTCATCACACATTCTCATTGTGTATTGCTTTTTGTAATCAGGTTGCTCTTGACTATGTTTGATTGCTAGTATTCCATTTTCTTCTACAAATTTGAATATTTGTAAGTAATCTATTTCCGTCTCGCTTTGAAGATGTTGATCTAAAATGCTCCATAGTATCACTTGAATTGGTATCGGAAGTTTTGTATTAATACCTCTACTTTTGTATCTCTTACCTGTATCAAATTTGTACTTGTATTTACTCATTGCTATCACCTTTATTAATAAAAGTCATTTTCTCTGCTACTACCTTAATACCATCAGTTCCATTTTCAAGTCTTGCCTTAATGCCTACTACTACATCTAATGATAGGTACTGACTGGCATATTTCGCGATTTTACCAAGGTAAACCGGTACTTTTGTTGTAACTGTTACACCTTGGGTTGTATTACTAATTGTTAAATCTATCTTTGATAGCGTAGCATCTATATTGGACACCGTACCAACAAGTATTACTTGGTTTAACATTATATCTCCCTTCTAAATTGTTTATTCATCAAACAAATTTGGTTGCTTGTTCCGTAATGACATCATCTCCGTATCACTAATGATTAAATGATCTAGGAGTGGTATATTCAATACT
>CAZHSG010000047.1:0-10625 GCA_964535005.1 uncultured Candidatus Izemoplasmatales bacterium | reverse complement strand
TCTAAAATAATTCCTAAATCCAGTGGTAAAACCAATTGATTTGTTGTATAATTTATCCCGTAATTACTGTGTTTGGTCATACATTAATTATACCAAAAAACCAGGCTCAAATGAGTCTGGTTTTTGTTTTTATAAATTATTCTTACTTAGACTGTTTCTTTACAGCCCCTTTTTTATGCGGTTTATAACATCGCTATCACTTATTGGTAGTATGACTCGGTGTAACATTTTAGGTTACAACTTGTAATTCTATACATATAATAATACAGGTCGGTACAAATCAATTATCAAACCAATCCTATGTATATAATATGTAATTTACGCATGTTTCATTTTTTTATATAGAGTGTATTCAGCAAAACCTTTAGGAAAATCTTCTACTGTCATGACAACTTCATATCCTCTTTTTATATAAAACCCTAATGCTTGAAATTCGAATGTCGTCAAATATATATTTGTCACACCTTGTTTCACAGCTTCTGATTCAATCATATGCATCAATTTTGATGCTATTCTTTTTCCTCTGTATTTTTTGTCTACAAATAATACATTGATAAACAAATATTCAAATTGAAAATTCCCATAGATTCCCCCAACAAATTGATCATTATCAAGCACAACGTACTGTAAATCAATTTTTTCAGTTGAAAAATCAAGACTTTTTCTAAATTTTTTGATTTCAGCTTTTAATACTGTGTCATATGAAAGAATTGGTTCGCTAGATGATTCCATTTGATAGTCTCCGCTAATTTTAAGATGTTCAAAGTCTTTATCAAGCAAAAAGACGTTCTCGTTACCACTAGGCATATCATCTAATTTGCCATGAACACTAAAACCAATTTTTTGAAAATCAAATACTCTTTGTTCTAAAACAGTATCAAATTGAATTCCTTCAACATTGCCTCGGTAAAACTTTCTTACATCATTCATTAACGCTTTGAGTATATCTATATCTTTATAATACATTCCTTTTATTTTACACCAATCTGAGGCTTGTTTTGTATGACATGCGCCAACTAAAATTCCTTCTTCAAAAACATAAAAGTCACGATAATCTTTCTCTCTATATCCAGTTTGGGATCTATTATGGGATTGCAATCCTTTCTTAACGTCTTTACTATACTCGAATTTTTTGTCATTAATATATTTAATATTATGCATATTTATCGTCTCCTTTATCATTCAATCTTAGTAAATATTATATAATATTTTATTATATATTATAACATAAATCCTGTATTAAGAGTACCCCAGCAAAACCGCTACAAATATTATTACACTTATGCAAAGATAGATTCCTAGCTGTTTACAATTATATAGTAGCTTTATATTCAAACAATATGACAATATTTTTTTATTGGTCTTTGTCTATTTACTACCAGTTATACAAAAGCTAAAGACTACATATTTCAAAAATAATAACTCTCTAATTTACTAAAGAAAAATGGAAAGAATATATATTTCCTTTTGTAATATAATTTATTCCATCTCTTTTACTTATTTAAGATACGGCTCGGTGTTCTCAATGTCAAATACACAGAAAGTTAGCGAGTCATGGATTTTCAGTCGTTTTATAAACTTGATAACTCTATAAAAGTTTGCAAATAATATATTATTTTAAAGTACGGATCATTTCTATAGTTTGTTTCATGAGTATTGATATATGTCCATTTCGAATCATGAAAGACCACATAAAACTCAGGGAAATCAATAAGATCAGAAATTTTTTCATCATCATTAAGAATATATGTCTCATCGCTCCAATAAGTTTCAATAACGCAAGATTTAAAAATTTTAACTGCAGCTTTAATTATAAGTATTAATCCTTTCCCTGTAAATTGAATGAAAGAAAATATCCTACGTATAAGCATTACAAGTTATATCACAAATAAATAAAAAAGTTCATCTCTTTTCAGAAATAAACTTAGTTTTTTTTGTGTCTTGTCATTACGGTGTTTATCATGTTTTTCACTAAAAATATAGCGTGTTTCACTCTGGAGTTATACCGTGTTTACTGTTTTTGAACTATAAGCTTACAACTCTTAGCACAATCGCATTAGATATGAAAATTTCTATTGACAAGTTTTAATCATTATTAGTTACTAAAATATGTTTTTAAAACCCTTTTTCTATGCATATGATAGCACAAGTGCCCACTGTTTAACTTCCATATCAATCCACTTTCATGATTTCTTGCATCATTTTTTTGTGATGTTTTCTTTAAAAATTTCACCACTATCCTTAAATTTAATTCTAAATAAAATTGTGTTAACCTCTTATTTTATAAGTCTTTTCTTATCGATCATTTCAACAACTTTATCACTTGCTTTTTTTGTAACTTGTTTTGTTATATATGGATTATTAGTTACTACTCCAAGAGCAACTAGTCCTACTCCAGCAATCCCAGCTAATAAACTTAATGCCAAAACTCTGTCGCTATTCTTTGAATCTGATATTACTTTAACATTTCTCTCAATAAATCCTTTGTTTAATGTATCTTTTTGACTTGCTATTTCTAAAACAACAACCATTTTATCCATATAATACTTAGATTCTTCAAATGTTAAATTCGGCCTTTTTTGGCATTCCCTCAAAGTATCCAAAACAATATCAAAATACTTATCTAGTGATTTCATATTTTCTGCATTGTTATCTAAAGATTTGATTATTACTTCTTTTTCTACGATTAACCCTTCTTCTAATAACTTGAAATAATTAGGAACTTGTTTAAAAAGAGTTTCGAAAGCAGATTCACTTAACTTGGGAAAGAGAATTGCCAATTGTAATGCACTAAACTTATCAAGTTCTTCCAATTTAGTAATTTTAAGTTCTTTTAAAACTTCTTGTAAACTATTATCTACCATGACTGTAACACCTCTTATATTGGATTTTTTGTATCTATTATATAATATAGAAACCTTATGAACTGACTCTCTATAGTTGAAGAAAATAATAATGTACTTACACCTACTATATTTAAAACTGTATTTCTATAGACAATAGGGCTCATTTTTAATTTAGACACGATTCTTGTTGTATTGTAGTATTTAATGTATTAACCTTAATATAAAATTCAGTCTATCAAATTAAGCGCCTTATAGTTTTGCAGTCCTAAATGCTCCATTACACTTAATAACTTGTTCATCATTTCAATATATGGATTAAGCAAATCTTTAATTTCTGAATCTGATATATTCGTTTCGCTTTTTAATGTTGAACTCACACCAGTTGAAGTTCTTATATATTCTGTTTGGATTGTTTTCGGATCATAATTCGTATGATGTGAATATAACTTATTTCTTGCAATCGCAAATCTATTAATAAGTTCAGTATTTAATTTTATAGATTCATTAAAATTAACAAGCGCTGAATTTATTGTATTTACTTCAACATTTCTTCCTTGAAAGTCTTTTCTTAGAAGTTTTATAAGTTTTGTATATAAAACAGAATCCTCAGAATTTTTGATTTTATCTACTCTATACAATTCAATTATATTCGTAACTAAATAACCATTAACTGATTCAGTAAAAAAGCCTTTTTGTCTACCAATTAACAATTCCGCACTAGGTATTTCTTTTTCAGATTTATATAAATTTTTGTAAATAAAACTCATATACTCACCAATTATGCCTTTGTTAAGAATCTTATATTGTTTGAGTTCTGTAAATGTGAGAATGCACCATTCTAACTTGTGATACAACTCTGTAAAAAGGTCTTCAGCACTTCTGGAATCTTTAATATTATTATGAGGAAATTCATCCAGTTGAGTTTTTAATAACTGAGCTGATATTTCCAAAGAGAATAGTTTTCTATTTGATAGCAGAGCATTTTCTTGTTTTGATTCTTGATTAGCATTTGTAATTACTTCACTAATCATTAATTCAATATGCTTTAGCGCTTCCTGCAATTCTGTTTTTGGTAACTTACTCATTTTTTGGCCTCTCTTCTATTCTCCGAATCGATTATTCAACTATCTTGCACTTGATATCTCTTTAGTTTCATTTAGGAAATAATAATACTCAGGAATTTTGGTTAATAATACCTTTTCACCTTTAGCATACTTTTGAAAAAGACTAATAAATGCTTTTTTATTTCTATAATGATGATATTTTTCGTAACCGAAATCATGAAAAATCTGAACTTTTTCTGAATATCCTATATTATTTCCGCTTTTTAGAAAGTTAAAACAAAAATCTATATCCTCTCCTGCTGCTAAAGGGAAATCAACACTAAATCTCAATTCGCCTATAAATTCCACAACTATTGAAAAATTGCAAGTTGGTCCATAAAGCAACTGTTCACTATCCTTAAATACTCTACCATTAAGTGTACCATTGATATTATGATATAAATCATACCAAGTCTTACCATAAGCAATAGTTTTCCCGGACACTGCTTGAAAAGACTGATTCTCCATGAAGAATTTTTGAACATTACTCAACCATGATTCAGGTAAAATAACATCTGAATCTGTAAATGAGATAATATCTGCACCAAGATCAATCGCAAGTTCAATTCCTTTGTTCCGCGCTTTCGCTGGTCCACCATTTTTTTGCATAGAATACACTTTAAAATCAAGAAAATCATATTGTACAGGAGAACAATCATCAACTAAAATTACAAAATCCGCTTTTCTATTTTGTTCTTTTATGGATCTTAACAATCTTTCAACTTGTGTCTTTGCTTTATCATCTTTTACATATATAGGTACTACAATTGCAAGTTTAGACAATTTATGGATCATATTCTTTCGACTAGAAATACTAAATTTTTTGTCACCTTCATAGTTACGAATTATTGATTTATCATAACTACTAATAAATGACTCGATTTCTAGATTTTTAGACATCAAAAATGGTAGTCTATACCATTTTCTAGATAATTTATTTTTCCAATATTTAAGCGTGTCATTTTCCATAACGTTTATTACAAAGCTCATCATCTTACCTCACTAGACATGCACAATTTTTACAATAGTAGTAATCTTTGTAGTTTTGCACAAACCATTTTCTTTTGTCACTATTAAGTATATTTTCAATGCTATCGATGAATAAATTTCCATATATGTACGGATTGAACATGTTACATGGAGTAACATCTCCATTATATAAAATACAGAGCTCACCATTTATGTTTGGACAAATATTTCTAGTTCCACACGTTGTCTGAATATTACTGTAAATATTAATTCCTGAAATTTGATCTGGTATTAAACATTCTAAGCCTGTTAAGCTATATAAGGTTTTTACCGTATTAAAAGAATTTACAATTACACTATATTTTTCTTTTACTAAAGCTTGAAAAACCTCGATGCCAGAATCTCTTCTCACAACATTGTAAATTAAATTGCAGTTTTTACTAATTGCATACTTTGCAATACTGATGATGTCATTAATATTGATTTCCTGTAAAGTAAACACGATGTAAGGTCGTGGATCGAGTTTCCTCAACTCTTCTATATTATTGTCTAGAATTTCGAATGAAACCCCTCGTCTAATTTTTTCTAAGTTATCTTTATCCGGACTGTCCATTGAAAAAAACAATTGAACACTATACAGCGTAAAAAGATCGTTTATTTCTTTATCTCTATAATTTCCATTTGTAAATAGTGTTATCTGATTACTTTCCCCAATATATTTTAATACATCTTTAAACTGAGGATGTATAGTGCTTTCTCCCCTACCGTTCAAACGAATTTTCTCTGAATATTTCCCCAATTTTTCGTAAGTAAGTTTGAAATTATCAAATGACATGAATTTGTCAGATGCATTATTGCTTTTTCCAAAGCCACACATTATACAGTCTAAATTGCAGTTTTGACTTAACTCAATTATCAACTCTTTTAGTTTATGCAATTATTTCATTCCCTTCTATGTTACATTTTAATACTTTACAAGGTAACGAGCATTTTTTCATTTTCTCAATTACAAACTGCAGATATTTAGATTCTATAATTTCCGAGAATGTATTTATTTTAACGTTTCCAACTGGACTCATACACTCATTGATTTGATTTTGTTGAAAACAAGTATACACATCCCCATTTGGCATGATTGACATGTTATATTTATGAGCAATACATGGCTCACTTATCTTCACTCTTTTTTGAACAATTTCTGTCCAATTCCCATCAAACCCTTCAGAAATGTAATCCTGAATACTGTGGTATATTCCTAAAGGTTCCAACCATCTACTAACATTATTAACATGATCTGCTGTTTCTTTTGATAAAACAGATTGAACACTTAATTGAATGGGATCCAGATTTAATCGAGCATATTCGAAATTTTTCATTACAATATCAAAAGTATCTTTGCCTCTGACAAACTTCCAAAATTGTTTGTCTAGAGTATCTATTGAGAATATCAAATGAGTGTTTTTGCTCTTTATACTATCAATAAATTTTCTATCAGCAAGAACTCCATTTGTTATTACAGTTACTCTTATTTTTTTTGATATGTTTGAAATAATTTCTATTATTTCTCTTCTATAAATTAAAGGTTCTCCTCCTACAATAATAAATTCATCAATTGTTTCTATTTGATTAACAAAATCAGTTATGGTCCTAATACTATCGACTTTCTTCTGACTGTCAAATTTCCAATGATTACATTTGCTACAGCGTTCATTACACAATATATCTATCATGTAATAAAGGGACTTTGGATAACTATTCATTTTTTTTACCATCTATTATTATTCTAAGTCCTTCAAACAATGTAGTCTTGGGTTCCCAGCTAAAGTTGGTTTTCATTAAATCACAATTGGGTTTTCTCCATAAAGGATCGTCAACATCAATTCGGCTATATTCAATACCGGTATTCTTGCCATATATTTCAAAGACTAATTGTGCTAATTCATTTATTGTGTGAGATTCGTTATTCCCAATATTAATAATACTTGGGCATTCACCGGATTTCATAACTCGAATCAATGCACTTACCATATCTTCAATCCAAACAAAACTTCTAACCTGTTTTCCATCGCCGAAAATTGTTAGACATTTATTGTTTTTTACTGCATTAATAAAGTTTGGTATAACCCTTCCATAACCATTGTTTCTTACATCCATAGAAGGTCCATAAACATTGAATAACCTCAATATAATAGCATTGCCTCCCGATTTAATATAGTTATAAATAAGTTCTTCACCGATACGCTTTGAAGTCGGATAGATACTTCTATCTGTAAGCAAATGTGATATAGAAATACTATTTTCGGAAATACCTTCTCCAGAAGTCAGCTCATCTGTGAGCATTCCATATACCTCGCTTGTAGAAGTGTATATTAATTTCGCATTGTCTCTTGAAGCCAGTTCAATTAATTTTTCAGTACCTTTCACGTTTGGGTTATATACATTTTTAAAATCATCTTTGTACACTAAAGGGCTGGCAACTGAGGCCATATGAAAAATCACATCAACAACGGGATAATCATTTAAATTGATAGTCTCTATTGATTTTTCTATATGTGTCACATTTTCAAGATTTGTGTTCTCAATATAACTGGTAATGTGATTATCAATTACAATGATACTCTCCCCATCCGAATGCAACTTTCTTACTAGATGCTTACCAATGAATCCGTCTCCTCCGCTAATTAGAATCCTCATCCTATCACCTTCCTAATTTTTATTGAATACATCTCTAGTAAATATCTTGTTTCTGTACTTTTCTACATCACTGTCAATTCTGTTTGCAAGTACAATATCTGTAGTTTCAAATAATTTTTCTATAGTCATTATTGTTTTGCAGCCCTCAATAGTTCTTCCATTCGGATCATATATATAGATATTGAGATTGTTATTTTTGAGTTCAGTTATTAGTTTAATGGTAGCTGAATTTCTTATACTATCAGATCCATATTTCGCAGATAATTTATAAATACCAATTTTTTTAAATCCGGTAGAAACTATCGCATATGCCATTATACTGATTCTTTTTAAATTAGACATTTCTATGTTTGAAATTATGGGGAAATTTTGAGGGTCGAGATTAGCAGCAATTTCTGACGTATCTTTAGGCAAACAATATCCCCCATATCCAAATGAAGGATTATTATAAAAATTGCCAATACGTTCATCAAGACCTATACCTGAAAGAACAACATCTTGTTTAAGATTATACTTTAGCATAAAGGAATCAAGTTCATTAAAAAAAGCAATCCTTAAAGCCAAATAAGTATTAGAAAATAGTTTGATGGTTTCAGCTTCTCTATATGTTGTTAATAGTATGACAGGACTATTTCGAACACATTTTAAAAACATTTTTGAAACACACTCAAGTTGAATGCTATTTCCTCCTATAACAACTCTTGAAGGGAACAAAACATCTTCCACTGCTTTACTTTCGCGTAAAAACTCCGGAATGTACAAGAATTCTCCGAATTCATCAAATAGTTTTTCACAACTTCCAATAGGCATAGTAGACTTAACTATAATTGTTATGTCATTACGTATTTGTTTTATTCTATTAATGCAGTTTCGAATTGAATCGTAATTTAATCGACCAAATTCATCGCTATCTGTAGGAAGTGCAATAATAGCAACATCATAATCAACTACATTTTCAAGACTATCAGAGGTGCTTATATTGATATTTTCAATATCAATATGGGTGATTAATTCTTCATTTAGATACGCAAAATCTTTATGTTCTACTGAATCAATCTTTTTTTTATCTATGTCAAAAATGCATACATCATTTTGTTCACATAACAACAATGCATTTGATGTTCCAACATATCCTGCTCCACAGATAAATATTTTCAATGTGCCACCTCCCAATGAATTCTATCATTCAATCCCATTGTACTCCTCTTGTAATTCATCGATTATGTTACATAAATAGTCATTCAAATCGTCCGATTGTATATAAAAATTATTCAAGTAACCTCTTTCGTTATCTAGAAAAGGATAATTGTCTGAGTGTTTTTCAAAATCTTTTCTCTTGAAGTAATGATGAATTAAGTCGTTTCTTTTACGGAGAACATCCTCTAAAATATCAACTTTATCATTATCTATCACATTGTATTTTTTCACAGTAGTAATTATTTGCCCCATTGTTTTATTTGCAAGTTGTAGTCCTAATTCATCAGCTTCCTTTTTAGCCTTGTGGAATACAGAATCTGATACTCTGTTTACTTTATCAAAAACAAGCAATATCCTTCTCAATCTAGTGGCTTCCACAAGATTATATTCAATATATTGAACCAATTTTATTAGTTCTCCTATCTTTTCCATTATGTCTTTCATACTTTCTCTCCTATACTTTAGTTTTCATAAAGATGCATCCCAACCCAATGATAATACTATTCAGCTATATTTTTTTCATCATCTTTACCTGTATCTATCTTTTCAGAATACCTGTTTTTCTTATTACTAAGCAAATTAAGCATAGTTGGAATCAATATTGACGCTAACAAAAACATAAATATATTTTGCATTCTGTCAAAGCTTGACCCACTACTGTTATCAATAAAATCGAAAGCTGATTCCACAATATAAATAAGTCCCGCAAATGAAGATATAATTAGCATTAGAAAAAAGTGGCTAAGTTTAGGTTTGAACAAATTATCAACATTCAACTTAGAGTTAACTTTTAACCCAATCCAATATAGATATAAAGTTAGAATTATAGAGCAAAAGAATAAAACTGGAAACAATAATGTGAATGTGTCATTTAAAAAGAATTCAGATACATAAATATTTTCAGCTATATTCGCTAGAGTAAATTTAAATCCAAACAATATTAATGTCATAACTTGGAATTTGAAGAGAGCTACTAATGACATTAGGATCATTATTTTTGCATCAAAATCTGGGTTCGATCCGTATTTATACAATCTTAATGTTGTTGTCCCAATTAAAATAAACAAATAAGTAGCGATAGCATTGTTGATTCCAAATTTCAAGCCAACCCATACTGGAATATAAATAACTGCACCATATATACCTATAAGTATAATAAATGCAATAATCAACCCAACTATATATGCAATCTTTGTGCTTTTCGAGTCCTGTTCTTCAAAAGTATCTTCAACTTGCTTACCGATTATGCCTCCATGTTCAAAGACTTTCTTAAACAATTTATTTTCTTTAATGATCTGTAAATCTTTTATGAACGCATAAATATAGATGAGCAAATTTATCCCAGTCAATATCATAAATATTAAATACATTATAAACCACCTATCCTTCCTATTACTTTATCCCTAATCAATCTAGGAATAACTGTTTTAACATTAAATAGTTTATCCATATTATGATGAGCAAAAGCAATCGCGTCAATTTCAATTTCTTGTGTAAGATACTCTTCATCATTCTCGAGGATCCCTGAAGGTTTCTCATAATTTCCCATATCTTGTTTCCAGGAATTGATTGTTTCCTGGTCTATCTTTTCGTTTCCTTTATATTCGCCTTTTATAACCAAATATTGAAATGCATGTCTAGCTTCATGAAAACAAGTGACTTGAATTTCTAATGGATTTGCTGATTCAATCCACGCTTTATTAAATGCAATGATCCATCTATCTTTTAGAAAAATAGAATTAATCCCTCTTTTTGTCAAATTTAAGTCATTAAAAAACTGCACATCAGGAGTCTTTATGTTAAGTATCCGTGCAGC
>CAZHSG010000046.1:0-11478 GCA_964535005.1 uncultured Candidatus Izemoplasmatales bacterium | reverse complement strand
TAAGGTGAAGGTGATAAAACTGTATCTAAATCTTCTCCGAATACATAAAATTGTATATCCATATCTAATTCAAATGGTGTTTTACGAGTGATTGGTGCAAGTATTAAAGTTGCATTGTCTAATGTTTCATCTACTGTTGTTAAGAATGTGAACGGAAGCCATACTTCATAATCAGTTCCATCTATCTTAGCTAAGTATTGTTGAGGACTTTCTTTAACATATCTAATTGAATTACTTGTTTCACTATCTAAATATTGATATAAATCTGAAATTGCTTTGATTGTTATGATGTTTACTCCAGTTGATAAACCTGCTGTTATATTATAACTAACACTTCCACTAACTGTTGCTAATTCTTCACCATTTAAATATATTTGATAATAGTCTGTATTTGAAATTGCACCCCAGCTTAATACAAATGAACTGTTTAATTCAATTACTGGTGTATTTAGTTTTGTTATTATATAACCTATTGTATTACTTATACTTGAAGTGTCATCCATTTCATCACTATCTGTTTTTGCCCATATATAAATACTATATGATGTTGGAACTAAACTAGTCATTGTATATGATAATTCCTCGGTAGTTGTAAGCAATGTTCCATAATTGTATATTTCATAATACTCTGCATTATCAATTGTTGACCAACTAAGTACATTGTCATCAATTGTTATCACTGGAATTTCTAAAACTCCAAATGGTAAAGCTGCTGTTGCTGAACTATCATAATATAATGGATTTGGATTTGAAACTGAGTCTGTATGCTTGCCAATTACATAAGTTGAATATGAACCAGCTACTAATGAAAATGTATATGAGTTTGTAGCTACATTTATATAAAATATATCATTAAGATAAATATCGTATGTATCTGTATTTGCCATAGCATCCCATGTAAGTACTGCAGTTGCTCCAGTATATGAAGTTCCCGTAGGTTTAGGTAGATTATAAATACTGTATGTTAAAGTTGTAGATGCATCCGAACTATTATATAAGAATGTATCATCATTAACACACTGCATATAAATTGAATATATACTTGCTGCCGTATTTGTAATAACATATGGACTACCTGATGTATAATTTGTTGATAGTTCTGTAATTGCACCATTTACATATAGTTTATAAGTTGAAGTATTTGAAACTGTTGCAAAATATAATTCACAAGTTCCAGCATTAAAAGCTATTGTTGGAGTTGCTATTTTAACTACTGTATAAGTTTTTGTATTTGAATAAGGTGAATAAAATGTTAAACCACCTGAGGTTGTTGTTGCTCTAATTCTAAAGCTATGAGACCCTACAATTGCTCCAGTCATATCAAATGTAGTTGCTGGATCTTGACCTTTTACAACTGTATTATCTTCAACTATATAGTTTATTGTATATTTTTGTGGATTTGTTATTCCATTCCAATTTAAATCTTTACCTGATCTTCTAATCTCAGGAGTTTCTAAAACTCCAAATGGTAATTCTTCACTGTGATCACTATCTAAATATGTTGGATTTTCATATATATTGTAATCTACTGTACTAATGATTGATGTTGTTGAACCTACAACGTATAATGTATGAATGCTCGCATCAAATGCATAAGTAAAGCTTTCTGTAGTTGATGTTCCTAAAGCTGTTGTAGTTCCTACTTCGTAAATTGTATATAAATTGTTATATGTTCCACCTGTCCATGTTAACGTATTTGTAACTGAATTAAATGCTAAATTCGTAGGTGTTCCATTCTTTCGTATTGTATATAATATGTTATTTGATTCAACTGAAGGTCTATCATAGAATACATTGTAAGATCTACATATGATATTTGTTGTATAGATTAATTCAGTCCAGGGTTCACTTGATGCTCCAATATAATTTGGAGGTGTTCCTGTAATATCTAATACATTTATTTCTAGTCCAGTTGTTTGGAATGTTAAAGCTGCACTACCATATGATGGATTCATTGTGATTAAATAATAGTTTTCATCATCTGCCAAAGTCCAATTTGCATAGTTTTCTTTATTTGGATATGTTGTTAAATCCCAAGCTAAATCATCTACTGCAGGTGTTGAAGTAATGCTTGTAGTTATTTCTTCAGTTGAAACTAAACTATCGAAATCTGTATCATCGTCAAAATATGCTTGAACTGTATATGTATGGGCTCCTATCGCTGAAGTTAATTCAGTATAAAATTGCTCGTGTACAGTGCTTGCTAAATCTGTTTCAGTAGCATCTGTTATATATACTTGTGTAGGCACATCCCAGTAGTAGTTTGAATCTATGAAATGATAACCATTTATATTGTATATATTTGAAAGTGTTCCCCAGTTTAATGTTATACTTGTAATACCTGAAACTCCTTCAACTAATTCATAATTCTCAGTTAAAGATAAAGAAGGCGTTGGTATTTTTGTAAGCGTTGTTTCAGATACTATTATGTCATCAATTAAACTGTTATAATCTGTATCTGCTGTGAATATTGCTCTAATAGAAACTGTATTAAGATCATAAATCAAATCCGATATAGTTGTAGTTAAAACATTTGATATATTAGTCCAATCTATAATTGTTCCCGCTGGTGATTCTATTTTATATTCATAAGTTAAAGCATCTGCGGTCACTGCATTAGTTGGTCTTGTCCATGTAATAACTCCACTGTTAATTGTTGATCTACTTGTCCAAGATAATACTGGAGCTGCTAATGCTGATGTTATTCGTGTCATATATGTTGATGTTCCATCAAAATCTGAATCATCTGTAAATAGTGCTCGAATATATACATAGTTGGTTCCATATTTTAAATTCTCAACTGTATAATATGTATTTGCACCTATATCTGTCCAGTCAACATCAATAACTCCACCTGCAACTAATTTGTATTGGTAAGTTAAATCTTCACTTCTATAACAATTGGCAGGTCTATTCCATGTGAATTTTGCACTGTTTAATGTTACTTGACTATCAAATGTTAATAAGCCTACTGAATCTACATCATAAACATATATTGTTCTTGTATAAACTTCATCATATGCTGATGTTGATGAAGCATTATATCGTGCTGTAATTTGAACATATTTAACAAGTGGTGATACATAAGTTAAATCTATTGTTTGTGTAGATGTTTGAGTCGTTCCTGTTACCGCTTGATATGCAGATGTTGTAAGTGTTCCATAACTTGAATTTAATGTTCTTACTACATAGCCTACCGGCAATGGTCTTAAACCTGATGGATATGACCATGATATTGTTGCTTTATTTAATGATGATTTAGATTCTGTGAAATATCTTACATCATATAAATCATCATTAACATAATATGTTGAAACTATTTGAGTCATCAATGACGTTTCATTTGAATTATAAGCTTGAATTGCTATTGTATAATATCCTGAGCCATAAGTGCTGTATAAATTTATAGTTGCGTCTCTTACATTTAAACCATAAGCTAAGGTTGCTGTTGGAGTAGCAGTTATTAATGTTGAATTTTTATAGATATAAACATGATATCCTGTTGGAGTAAATGCGGTATAACCATTCCATTCGATATCAATTGTTTGAGGTGATATTGTTGGTCTTGTATATCCTACACCTGAAACTGGATAAATATATTCAGAACCTGCTGTTGTTGATGAATATGTTACTGCTTCCGTAATTGGATAATAAGCCGTTGAAGAATAAACCGTTGAAGCTATTCTATCCCATGAATGTGTATTTTTTATAAGTGAATATTTCCATGTACGTTGTACTCTATATGAAGTTGGTAAACTTGATTGTAATATAGTTGGATATAAAGTTGTATTATCATTTCCAACACCATTTGATACAGTTGATTGACCTGCAAGTGTACTAGTATAACTTCATTTGATATAATCATTGTTAGTTCTTTGTGAAGTTACTGTAATTGTATTATTGTAATTTGCTTCAAGATACATTGATGATGTAATTGTAGCATCTAATGTTAATAGATATGGTGTAATTAAATATCTATCATATGTAAAATCTGTAGATCTATATACACAAGGTTGCCAACCATTTGTTCCAATTGTACTTACGCCCATAAGAGCAGCTGTAGAATATGATGTTAGATAATTGTTACCAGCTGAATTGTAATTGTATTTTCCTGGTAAATCTCCTGGTATATTAGCATCATAAACAGCATTTCCAGGTAATAAAACATCCCATTGAGTGTATACTTCATCACCTAAACCTTTATCTATATATGCTTCAATAGTTCTGATTTCTACTCTAGCTGTATTTGTTAGTGCTGATTCATGATGTGGATTTGTTGATACTGTTGAAGATGATAAAGTACCTGCACCAACCTCACCTTTTAAGCGTCCTATTGGAATATAATAATATGATTCACTGCTTTGTATATAATTTGTATAAAACGAATAAGTATCGTCATTATCAGCATATAATATCATATAACCTTTTCTATCTAAAGATGTTATACTTGATACATCTTCATATAATGTTTTATATGTTTGAGTAGCACAAGCGTATTTTTCTTCAGAGGTAAATGTATTAACTCGGTTGAATATATTTGGATTCATTGTTAGCATTGCTAAATAGTTGCTGCCGGGTACTGAATATGCCATTTATCTCATCCCCTATCTATTGTTATCGCTAGATATCATACCTAGTGATTCACTTGATCTTACACTGTTTATATTGTTCACTGTCTGAAGTCTTTGGTATGTTGCATTATTGTTATACATATCAAAACCTGTTCCTACTAATGAACCTATGCCAGCTACAACTGCTCCTACTGGTCCTGCCACTAATGCGCCAGCTAATACAGATTTTCCTAACCCTGTAGCCATTGAACTAGCGTTCATTAAGTTATCTATTTCATTTTGTCTTGCTTGATCATTGTATATTGTTCCAGGTGCCGTTAAAGCATATGTTGCCACTTGATTTGCTACCTTTTGAACTTGTTGAACTGCTAATGCGACTCCTGCAGCTTTCTTAAGCATATCCGCTTGGGTATTTGTTGTTGATCCCGTTGCAGATGCTTCTTTAGTTATATTGTTTAATTGCTCTTGTTGATCAGAGGTTGTATCTGCATGTTCTAAAACTATTTTTAATTCCATAACTGCCATTATAATACAACTCCTTTATAAAACGTTATTTCAAATGCAGCCAATGATCCATATGGAAATTGTAGATCGCTATCTTTAATATAATAGTTATCTGATATTAGATTGATTGGTGTGGTTGCATCTTTGTCTCTATTTATTTCTATTGATTGTAATTGTTTAAACCAGAAATTTGTACATATATCGTTTACAAGGTTTCCTATTTCTGTATTTTCTAGTAAGTAGATTCCCCTTACTGTAACCGATTGAATACTAGTTGCTGGATAGAATACTGTGTCTGATGTTTTCTTTAGGTCAGCCTTCAATTCTGTCGTTCTATGTATCTTGATTATTGAATTCGGTATAACTATATCATTAAGTCTAAACTCTAAGTCATTGCTAAATACTGCATTAGCGAAGATGACGATATTTAAATTTAATACTGCTTCCATATATTCCTCTGCGTGAACATGTTGTCTTGTATATATTGCTCCTTGTGTGATACTTAATGCAAATGTATTAGCATCATAAGTATCTATTGATGATTTATAAGTTGAGGTGAAAGTATCGATTATCAATACTAGTTCATCATTGTAATCTTCATTATAAAGGAAGTTGAAATTAATTCCTTGTAAGTATGTTTCAATACTAATAGAAGGGTCATTTAATGTTCCAGCATTTGTTAACAATATCAATACTGGCTCGAGTTCAGTATCAGATAAATTGTATACGGCTTCTTTTTCTAAGTAGTAATCTGCTTTTGTATTAAACCATTTAAATGTATATTCATTAGTGATTAGTTCACTAGTATACAACGTTGATGCGATTGTTTCTATTTTATCCCTGAAGTATTCTAAATACTCAGTGAATTTTATTTGTGCCATAGTTGCCTCCGTTCTTAAGCTGCATTATATCTACTGGCAATGCGACTCATAATATCTGCCGCTACTTTTTCCCAGTAATGATATGTAATGTACTTTGGATTTTCTTCTATATATTGTGCATAAGGTATTTTAGCTAGATCAACTTTAAATAAATAGCCATAGTTGGTTTTAGTAAGTTGAAAGCCTTTATCCCTTAGATTGTTCGTTCTCTTAACATTCTTTTTATCGCTTCTAATCCCAGCAAATCTACTTCTAGGTAGGTTCGCCTTTTCTATTTCAAATAATGAATATAAATACTCTTCTAAATCTATATCAAATTCTTCATTAGTCATATTAATATCTTAATGATATATATGTATAAGTTCTAGTTGATTGAAACATTTCACTGTTTAAATCTACATCTTCATCGTCTGTATATATTGCATCTACCATATAAGGTTTAGTATGAACGAGTATTTGTTCATTTTTCTTAAATGTATAATCTGTATTTAAAGTTTTGATTAGAATTGTATCTGTATTGATTTCCCAATTAGTTGAAAATGTTAAGTTACTTCTATCTTGTCTGCTTACTGCTTCATAATCGAAAGGTAAGCGATCCGGCATTATATATGCTGTGTTATGTTGTTTCTGTGGTTCACGTTTAAAGAAGTCTAACATTGACATTAGTAATCAACTCCTCGTCCATCTGCCCAATCTAAGTCATTAAAGTTAAATAATGATCTAGTGGCAATTCCTGTGCCTCTTGTAAAATCTATAAGTTCTTGTGTCATATAACTTGTTGATCCGAATACTGTACCTGGATCATTTCTATTTATAACCCATGCTTCGGCTAACATTAACATACCTTCATAAATGGCACTTCTATTTAACGCTAAGCTAAGGAAGTATTCTGATTGTGGTCTTGATTGTGAATATGAATATAAATATGTATAAAAAACTCTTGATAAACGATTGCGCCATTGTAGTGAATCATTATCATCTATATCTTCACCAGCTTCAGTTAGAATTGAATTAAGATTAATCCCTAGTTCATTTTCTAATGAATAATCTTCTAAGATATATCTATGTTTAGTTAAATCATATGTCATATTATCATCATTTGTATAATTCATTTGATATCTCCTTTCTAAGAAAAAAAGGAAGGAAATAATCCTTCCCCTTTAATGGTTATAATTCTATGATCCTGTTACTACTTGTGCGTAAACACCTTTGTTTCTATTTGCTAAAACAAAGCAGTCATGATACATTCTGTAATCTATTTCTGAACCGTCAAATCCAGGGATAGTTTTTTCTGCGAAATATGTTGCAGGGTTATGTTTAATTACTGAAACTACTGATGTTGGTTGTACTAATAGGAATTGTTGGTCAGCACCGAAACGAGCTGCTGGAACTACAACAATTTTAGCTCCATTAAAGTAAGCAATTCTATTATCTAATGTTCCATCATTCATTGTTCCGTATGTGAAATATTTAGTAATAGTTGATGCGTTGTTTAATAGATTCCAAGTTGTAGGGCTCATGTATAAGATTAGTCCTTCTTGATCTACTTCTGCTTCAATTAAAACTTTAAATGCTGTTTCAATTTGAGAAACGATTAAAGCTGATGTTGATGTTAATTCTACAGTTGTTCCTGCACCTGATACTAATTTAGTGAATCTATAAGTATCTACTGTTGGAACTACTACTGTACGGATATATTGATTCATATAAGGGATTAAGTTTGCTGCTAATCCTTCTTCATCGTCCATAGCATCTAACATTAATTTGTTTCCTTGGTCTTTAGCTAGTGTTAATGTGTCCCAAGCTAATACGATATCATTAGCAACGTGACCTGTTGATCTTGAATAGTCACCTAATGCGTCGAATGTGATTTTTGGTAATTTGATAACGTTAGCACCAATAAATTGTACACGTGGTGATTCAATGTCCATAGTTAATGATTTTTGTTTAAATACTTCATTTAAAGCAACTGTATCTTTTAAATAAGCTGCGACTTTTGCGATAGTGTTTGCCACTGATTTTATCTCCTTTTAACGTCTCTTTGGACGATATCGTGTTATTATTTTAAATACTAAATGTATTCCCAGTGATAACCGCCACTAGTTTTATTTTATAGTTTTGTCATAGCTAAATGTTCATTAGCTACATTTTGTACTTCATTGCTTTTCTCTATTCCAACTTTAAATTTACCTGGAGTAGTTGTAGCATACTTGTACTTTGTTGTTACCATATCAGATAAGATATCTTCTAAAGATTTATCATCTGATACTTGAGGTTTGGCTAGTTTTAATAGGTCTTCTTTGTACTCGTCACTGATATTAAGTTTATCTAGAGTCACTGCTTCTTTAAGGCCATCTAGTTCTTTAACTGCGCTATCATATTTACTAGAGAATTGATCTCGTTCAGTTGATATAGTATTGAATTCCTCTTGTTTAGCTTCAAACAAGGTTTTAGATTCTTTGAAGTCTTTGATTGACTTTACTCCTAGATCTTTAAGAATTTCTGTCTTAGCTTTATTTGCTGATGCATTCATCAATACATTTAATGCATCTTCAGATTCTGGGGCTTGCCATTCTTTTACCTCTTGTGTATTTTGTATTTCTGCAGGAGAATTACTTACTGTATCTACAGTTTCATTTGTTTCTGCATTTAGTTCTGCCATAATGTTATACCTTCTTTCTCGTTGGGTTTTCACCACGAATTGTATTATGTTTATTTTATCAGATTTCCATAATAAGTTGACGCATAGTTAACGTTGTCTAAGCGATCCATATGTCCATCATCATTAAATATATCTTTAGTTACTATTTTACCCGAGCGTTCATATACTTTTTCATCATGTTCAGCATCTTTATAATCTTGTATTGTTAGTGTACAGGATTTGTGGAATTTTAATTTCCCTTGATATAGCCATGATTGACCTCTGTATATGCGATCTTCGTCTTTATCTTTAGTTACTCTCTTTGGAGTATGTTGTCCTAATTTGTTTTGTTTTAATATCTTATATAGATCTCTAAAAAATTGATCCGTGCCATCAAATAATATCTTCTCTGGATGCATTTTCATTAATGATATACATTCCTTTATAAATACTACATAATCATCTATATAATTCAATGAAGATTTCTTTTGCATTTCATTAACACTGTTATTTATATGATTATATTCTCGTAGTATATGTAATTCCCATTGTCCTTTATCTCTATTGAAGAAAGGAGCAGCCATTGTAAACGTTGTGCTACTTGCGGATTCTCCTATATCTATAAGTGTTATATATCTTTTGTAATTAGTATAATCGATATCAGTATTCAATATGTTATAGTCTCTAACTAAATATAATGCTCCAGCTGGATCAGCAAATAAACCTAGTATATCTCTTTTATATGCCATACTGTTAGGATCATATGATGCTTTAATTTGATCTATCATATCATCTGTTAGTATTGGATTATCATATAATGAAAAGTTATTAAAGTTTAACCAATGTTTATCTGGATTAGCTTCTTGATATGATTTCCATATATTCATAAAGTCAGTTTCAAACCAGTGTCTTTCATTCTTTGGATTATATGTTCCAAATATTTTAGCATCTGCAAATGATGATGTTCTTTTAATTGCTTGATTAATGAAATCTGGATTAAGTAAATTGATTTCAGTAAAATATACTATTCCTATTGTTAAACCTTGTATACCTGCATCTGAATTCGAATTCTTACCACCTGCAAATATAATTGTCTTTATCATACCATTATATGTAAAACTAATTGCTGGTGCTTCCATATAGGTTGTTCTTTTAGCAAGACCACCTAGGTAGTCAATTATATATCGTCCTACAATTCTCATTGCATTCTTAACATCAATTGCGCCAATTAAGAATAAATCATAATTCATTGATTTAACGGCTTCTATAAATGCTATTGTTGTATTATAATCTTTGCTGGATCTTACAGCTCCACATAATATGTTAAATCTATGTGTTAATGAGTTCATTATCCATTTAGATGATTTAGGTGTTCCTATATATTCAAATGTATTAGTTCTTTTAATCATTTGAATCAGCTTCTGGTATATTTTTCTTTAATTCATCTGATACCAACTTGAAATTATCAAGTGCTTTATCTACTGAATCATTTGTATTAACATTTACATCTCTTCTATCTTGCCAATTATCTGGATCTATATTTTTAAGTGCAAATATCAATGATGTTATATTTCTTTTGTTACTGTATTTATCAGTTCTCTTAACTGCTATCATTGTATTAGTTCGTCTATCTAGTTCATATACAATATCATATGTTTCTACTTTATTTCTTGTACCCATAGCTTCTTGAAACAAACTTTGTTTTAATTCAGATTTTAGTATTGCCTTAGTTTGCTTTAAAACTTCCTTTAATTCCGGATACTTATTGATATAAACCATAAATGTAGAATATGCAACACCACATAAATTTGCTATTTGAGATTCTGTATAACCTTCTATACGCCATTCTCGTATTTCTGTAAATTTACATTTAACATTAGATTCATATTTACTCTTGCGACCTACTCGTTTTGCCATAATTCACTTCCTCCCAGTTGGGTACTTAAACCACTGATATTTTGTTTATTTAATTCTTATATTTTTGCTTCCTTGGTATTATCTTTGTTTTATCTCTTTGAACTCTTCTTGGATATTTCTTCTGAGCTTCAAGATGTTCTAAGTCTCTGATGACTTTCTCTTTGATTACATCTGACTTACCTTTTTCTTTAAATGTTATAGATGCTTTCATGTCATCACCTTCTTTATATAAGTGAGCAGTTCTACGCATGCTCAGGCTTTATATTGTTATTCTATATATCCTAAATCTACAAATACATTTCTATAATCTTCAAACGTTAATGCAGCTAATCTTGCCATTAAGACTTTATAGCTAAATTCATATAAATCTGAACTTCCATCTGTATTTGCTAAATCTAAACTAACTGTTGAACCATCTATATAGCTGCCATAATTTAAATTTACGCTAACCATATTGATTGTTCCATCACCTGTATATTCTTCTAGTATGATTGTCATCATTATAACTTCTTGATTGTAGTAGTATATAATTTCTATATCTTCATAATCAGGTACATATACTACCATTGCTGTTGTTCCGTAGTATTCATATCCATCTAATTCTTCTATTGTTGTTTCTATATCTTGAATTGGCATATCAGATACTATATCTGTTAAAACATTTGTATCTGAACTTCCTCCTGGTAATCTACTTGCTAGATCACAACTTGTAAAACCTATTGCGATAAATATCATAAGTATAATTGCTATTAATTTCTTCATATTATTCTCCTTTAATCCCTATAGTTTTTGTAAGAGCCTTTGTAAGTGCTCTTATTATATCTTGATTGTTTTGAACTGCTTTTTGATTGTTTAAGTAATACAATAGTTCCTACTACTGCTGCTAATATGTATAACATTATTTCACTCCTATTTTTTCATTGTATCTATCTAATACTATTTCTGGTATAAAGTTTTTATATTT
>CAZHSG010000045.1:0-11768 GCA_964535005.1 uncultured Candidatus Izemoplasmatales bacterium | reverse complement strand
ACTGTAATTGCGATAGCTATTACAAACAACACCTTAAATGGCCATTTGTATATTACTTTACTTAATAATTTTTTCATGTTTCCTCCTTGAATGTTAGTGCTCACTATCACAGTATACAGATGTCCACAAGTTTTGTCAATTAAAAAGTCTAACTATTTTTATAATCACTTACTACGCCAAGCAAAATGTTTATGTTGCTATAACTCAAATTTTCATCTTATCATATTAAGTTATTTTAAAGTGCTTTTGTATATTTATTTCATTTTCAGTTGATATTGATTGTTCAACTTATATAAATCAAAAAGAGCAATCCTCAATGGATTGCTCTATATCAAATCTAAATTATTGTTTTATCAATCTCTATTAGATAATGCAAAAGTTTATAAAAAGAATTTATGAAAAAATATTAGATCGTACATGTGATATTTTAAATTATTGTTTTTCTAACGAGCTTCGACAAATAAGCTTTAGATCAAATATCTGTGATTCAACGTCTTTACCATTTTCAAGTTTATTAACCATCATATCTGCAGCTGATTTAGCCATTTTACTAAGAGGTATTTTTACACTAGATAATTCAGGTGCTAATGTACTAATATAACTAGAATCATCATATCCTACTAATAGTAAGTCTTTTGATAGTGTGAGATTTAATTCTCTTAAGACTCTAATAGTTATAAATGCTAATTCATCATTAATACATGCGATACCATCTATAGTTTTATCTTTTTCTATAGTTTCTTTAATAATTCTATAGTTTTCTTGAGGTACTAAGCTTGTTTTGACTTTAGTTATTGTGAAATCTTTATCTTTTTGGATTATTTGTTCATAACCCTTGTTTTTGTTAACGACTGAGTAGAAATAGTCAAGGCCAGTAATATAGAGTATGTTTTTACACTGTTTTTCAATTAGAGTATTTAAAACCAATTTAATACCTTCTCTGTGATTACAAATCACACTTGGAACAGTTTCGTCTATCTTACCATCAATGGTAATTAATGGTATGTGATTTATAGCTTCAAAGTTAATTTTTTCAGTACTAGGAGATATATAGATTATACCTTCTGCTTGTAATGAATTTAGTAGTCCAAAGTAATATTCCAAATAAAAAATTTTCCCTCTAGTATTACATAAGAATATTGTATATCCTGATACTTGTAAATTAAGTTCTAGTTGGTCAATCATATCGACATAGAATATATTTTTAATATCTGGAACAATTATTCCTATTATTTTAGATTTAGAGGTTGATAGACCTTTTGCTAGATGATTAGGAACATAGTTATTTTCATCCATAATCCTCATTACTTTTCGTTTTGTTTCTTTACTTACTTCTAGACTTCCAGTTAATACTCTTGATACAGTTGATTTAGATACTCCAGCGATTTTAGCTATTTCTTTTATTGTCATTATTTATATGCCATTATTTTTGTTACAGCAGCGAAAACATCTGATGCATTAGGAATCCAAGCATCTTCTAAAGATGCTGAATATGGAATGTGTGTGTGAGGTGGGATAACTCTTACTACAGGCGCTACTAATTCTCCAAATGTAACTTCTGTAACTTGTGCAGAGATATCAGCTGCCATACCACATCTTGGATATGACTCATCTACAATTACCACTCTTTTTGTTTTTCTAGCTGATTTAAGGATTGTATTTAAATCTAATGGAGAAATCGTTCTTGGATCGATTATTTCACATGAAATACCTTCTTTTGCTAGTTCAACGGCAGCTGCTTCAGCTTCCCAAACCATTCTTTGTAAAGCTACAATAGTTACATCAGTACCTTCTCTAACTACTTTAGCTTCTCCAAAAGGAATTTCATAATATTCTTCCGGAACTTCTGTTTCTCTTACATACGATTTTTTATGTTCTAAGAATACAACTGGATCGTTATCTTTTATTGCTCTATTCATTAAACCTTTTGCATCATATGCATTTGAAGGTATAACAACTTTTAAACCAGGAATTGATACAAACATGTTGTATAAAACTTGTGAATGTTCAGCTCCTGTACGGTATCCACCACCCACAGGTGTTCTTAGCACCATAGAAATAGGTTTTTTACCACCGTAAAGATAGAATAATTTAGCTGCTTGATTATATAATTGGTCATAACAAACACCAATAAAATCTACATACATTAATTCAACGATTGGTCTTAGACCTGCAAAAGCAGCTCCAACAGCCATTCCAATGAATCCTGTTTCAGAAATCGGTGTATCTATTACTCTTTTTCTACCAAATTTTGTAGCTAAACCTTTAGTAACACCATAAGCACCGCCTAAACTATCTACAGCACCTTCGAAATCATTACCAGCCCCTCCAGATAGGTCTTCACCCATGATATATACATTTTCATCTCTTTCCATAGATTGAGAAATTGCTTCATTAATTGCGTCTTTTGTCATTAATTTTCTAGTCATGATTTTTCTCCTAATACTTATCTGCATATGTATTTAAGAACATATCAGAGATTTTTGGTAAATCTGAATCAAATGCAAATTGAAGAGCTTCTTCAATTTCCTTTTTAACTAAAGCATCAATGTTACTTAAATCTTCTTGAGTTAAAAGGTTTTGAGATAATACTCGATCAGCAAATTTTTTTAATGGATCTTGGCTATTATAATATTCAACTTCTTCAGCTGGTTTATAATTTTGAGGATCCCCAACCCATTGACCACCATAACGGTAATTATCAAATTCAATAAAGAAAGGTCCTTTACCGCTTTTAATGTATTCAACAGCTTCTTTTACTACATTATAACATTCAAAGAAGTCCATTCCAAATACTTTTTTTGCGGGAATATTGTATGCTTTTGCATATTCACATGTAGATTGATGTGCTAAGTTGTTTTTACTGCTAGTACTCATTGCATAATGATTGTTGTCATTACATAACAAAACTGGTAAATTCATAACACTAGCTAAGTTCATTGATTCATGTGTAGCACCTTGAGGGATTGCCCCATCTCCGAAGAATACGGCAGAAACATTGTTTTTATTTTTATATTTACTTGCAAAAGCTGCGCCACAAGCACTTGGCAATCCAGCACCGATAATTCCAAATCCTGCAATCATGTTTAAGTTTTGGTCAACAGCATGCATATTACCTGCATTACCTTTACAAACACCAGTAATTTTACCACTGATTTCAGCTGTAAGTGCTTTTAGATCAACTCCTCTTGCGATAGAGTGTGCGTGGTTTCTATAAGTTGATGAAACATAATCATCAAGTGTTAAATTCATCATTACAGCTGTAACCCACGCTTCAGCACCACGATGCGTGTGCATTAACCCCATAAAAGGTCCGCGTCTATTAATAACTGCGTCTTCTACTTCAAGCTCATATTCACGAATAGTTTTCATTGTTTTATAAGCTTTTAACAATTCTTGTTTTTCCATTTTACTCTCCTCTAATTATGTCTTTTTGTATAACTAAGTGCTAATGCTAATACTAATACCACACCTTTTACAATGTTAACAGTATAGTACGGCATAGATATCATTGTTAAACCACTAATTAAGGATACAATGATGATTGTTCCTAAGAAAGTACCAATTGCATTTGCTTTATTAGCGTTTAAGAAAGATAATCCAATAAACGTTGAAGCTACAGCTTCCATTAAATATGAAGCACCAGCTCCTGGATTAGCTTGTCCCATTTTTGATGCTAGTAAAATACCACCAATACCAGCACAAACAGCAGATAATATATAAGCTAAAGCTTTATATTTTTTGATGTTTACACCTGATAATTCAGCTGCTTCTGGGTTTCCACCTATTACATAAATGTAACGACCTTGTTTTGTATGATTCAATAATATGTATGAGAAGATAACAACAAATAACATAATTATTATTATCCATGGCTCATGTCCTAGTTTTAGGAATGCGGCGGTGAATTCACCAGATGCTGTTTGTCCATTAGCCATAATCATATTTTTAGATACTATTTTACCACTTGAATACGATAATGCTAATCCACCGATAATAAACAGTGTTCCTAATGTTGATAACATATCAGGAATCTTCAGTTTAATAATAATGAAAGCATTTAGACACCCGGCAAGAATTACAACACCTAAAGCTACTAATATAGATGTTAGTAAACTAAATTCGTACCAGATAAACATTGAGGCTACTACAACGGCAGTAAGCGAAACAATAGATCCTGCCGATAAGTCAAATCCGCCTACGGCAACCGAGAAGGTTACCCCCATCGCAATAATTATTGTTATAGATGCTGATAAGAAGATATTAAAAACATTATCTCTTGATATGAATAATCCATTAGTAGCAATTGAGAATATAACAATAATTGCTAGTAATGCAATAATAATTCCGTATTTACTTAAAATTGAAAACATTTTTTTTGATGATAATTTCATTATTTTGTTCCTCCCACTGAATAAAGAAGTAATTCTTCTTCGCTAGTTTCATTTGTGATAAGTTCTTTTACTATTTTTCCATCATACATAACGCCTACACGGTCAGTAATTCCTAGTATTTCTGGAAATTCACATGTCGCATAAATAATGGATTTACCTTCAGCTGCTAAGCCTGAAATTAATTCATAAACTTCAACTTTAGCCCCAACATCAATTCCTTTAGTTGGTTCATCAAACACATATACATGAGAGTCATTTAATAACCATTTACCTATGGCTACTTTTTGTTGATTCCCACCTGATAAGTTTTTTACAAATGCTTGTGATGATGTAGTTTTGATATTTAAGTACTTGATTTGTTTTAAACTCGCTACTTCTTCTTGTTTTGGGCTTAAAAAAGTTCCTAGCTTTAAATATTTTGATAAAGAAGGTAGTGTTAAGTTATTTCTAACTGTTTCATGTACTAATACACCTTCTTTTCTTCTTTCTTCGGGGATTAAAGATAGTCCTGCCTTAACTGAATTATACGGGCTCTTAATCTTCATATTCTTACCGTTCACTTTAACAGTTCCACTGTGAAGTTTTTCTTTTCCAAACAACGCTTTGCACAGTTCTGTTTTACCAGCTCCCACAAGACCTGATATACCATATACTTCACCTTTTTTTACAGAGAATGTAACGCCATTTAATAAATCACTTGTAAAATCATTTACTTCAATAAGGAATTCATCATGTATCTTTGATTTTTTCTTTGAGTAAGCATTTGTAAACTTCTTACCTAACATATGATTAACAATTTGTTCAATTGTAATATTTTTAACTTCATCTTCAATAATAAACTTACCATTTCTAAGAATGGTTATGCTATCACAAATCTCAAAAATTTCCGGTAATCTATGAGATATAAATATTACTGCCATGCCTTGTTTTTTAAGATTATTAACAACTTTGAATAGTTCTTGAGTCTCTGTATCTGATAAAGGTGCTGTTGGTTCATCTAAAACAAGGAAGTCACAGTTTTGTGATACAGCTCTTGATATCAATATCATTTGCTTTTCAGACAATTTAAGAGAAGAAACTTTTCTTCTAACATCGATATTAACATTTAGTTTATCTAAGTAACTCTTAGCTGTTTTTCTAATTTGTTTCCAGTTTATTCGAGAACCTTTCATTAATACTATTTGATTCATAAGTAAATTTTCCGCTACGCTTAGCTCAGGAACTAATGCCGTATCAACTTCTTGATATACTATTTCGATACCTTGTTTCTTTGCGTCTTTAACTGATTTAATTTCCACTTTTTCATCATCAATTTCAATAGATCCCGTCCAATGGCTGTAAACACCACATAACACTTTCATTAATGTAGATTTACCAGCACCATTCGCACCAATTAATGCATGAACTTGTCCAGAATGAACTTTAAAGTCAACACTATCTAACGCTTTTACACCAGGAAATTCAATTGAGATATTTGTCATTTTTAAATGTTTCATTGATTACCTCTTTTCAACATCAATTAATTCTATATTCATTTGATTTGTAAGTTCTTCTAAAACTTCAACAACATCACTATGAACAAGAGCAAAATGGTGTTCTATTCCTTCTTTGAATATTATGTTGATAACTTTGTCAAAACCAGATACTAGTTGAATATCTGTTTGTACTCCAGCTAATTCTCTATCTGGATCAAAACATTCACCTAAAGCCACGAATAAGCGGAAGTTTTCTCTACCTTGAGATAGTTTACAAAGAGATGCTTTTCCAGTTTTCATAAGATACTGAACGCCAACACCAATACCATTTCTCATAGTAGGTTGTTCTGTGTAAATAATTTTACACCCTTTTTTAGCTAATCCCTTTGGACCTAACCCGCAGTGCCATAGTTTGATTCTTCCATTTTTTGATTTTCCTACTAAATCACCAAAAAATACTGGCTTATTAGTTATTTGATTCAGAATATACATTGTTGTTAAACCTGTGATATCTCCTTCACAAGAAGCCATGATACCTTCATCTATTAGTGTAGATATAACACCACAAGCTGAGACACCGTATAACTCTTGTAACTCAGGCCAACATTTTAAAGACATGCCATCTATTTTATTATGCCTAGCATAATCTAATAATGCTATTTCTATTCTTAAACTCTTTTTAACAGTTTCAACACTTATTTTATCTTCAATAATAACATCTAAGTTATTGAATCTTTCTTCCACTGCTTCCGAAGAAACATTTTTAGCCGCTTCTATTAAAGTAGCTATTGAATAATATTCAATCTCGACCCCTATTTCTTTTCTTAATCTTAGTTCATCCACACCTGATAAATAGAACCCAGGTACTCTTGAGCCAATAACTAGGAATTTTGCGTTATTTAGAGATTTTCTAACTTTTAAAGCTTTTAATGTTATATCTAATTTTTTAAAATCATTTCCTTGGTTAAATGTATCATAAATATAAGAAAATTGTTTATCCATTTGATATAAGAAACTAGTAAACATATTAATAGCAGTTAAAGAATTCATTGGTACAGTAGGAAAATCATTTACAATAGGATCATTAAATCCCCATAGTAAAAATGGAATATGTTCAAACTCCTTAATAAGTTTAACCATCCACTCACCTTTTGAAAAAGTACCTAATTGAATTACTAATAAATCCAAATTAGATTTCTTTAAATCAATAACATCTTGAGCAAAGCTTTCTTCGTCTATTATAATTTGATTGTTAGAAAATACACTATGATCCAAGTTCCCTATATATTCAATTGATTCTTTTAAATAATTGTTTGGTATGTCCGTTCTAAATGGACCAAATCCAATAGATATTACGCCTACATTTAATTTCATATTCTATTCTCCGATTTACACATTCTTATTTTTTCTTTGATTTTTTCTTCGATATTTTCATATACATTTTGTAGGTACATAAATGTATATATTTTTTCATCATTAAATTTGTCTTTAAATGAGTCTGTATAGCTAAAATCAATATCAGTAAAAAAATTGATTTTTGCGATACCTTCTTTGATAGCTGAGCCTATATCTTCTTTTGATAATCCTGAAGCTCCATGAAGGACTAATGGTATACATAATTTCTTATTAAGTATTTTGAGTAACTCAATATTTAACTTGGGAGTTTGTTTATATATACCATGTGAATTTCCAATAGCTATAGCTAGCATATCAATATTTGTTTCAGACAAGAATTTTCTAGCTTCTTCTAAATTAGTATATACATGATTTAATTCTTCTCCTTGTCCACCTTCTTTAACACCAAGAACACCTAATTCAGCTTCCAAATTTACAGTTTCGGGTAATTCTTTTTTCACATCGTTTGTCCCCTTTATATTTTCAAGTAATTGTAAATGACTTCCATCAAACATTACTGAAGAAAACCCAAGTTTTCCAGCATAAATAATATTTGAAATATCATCTCCATGATCTAAATGTATAGAATAATCAACATTGTAGTTTTTACCAATTGTTTTAATGATTTGTATTAGTTCTTTATAACCAAATGGTCTATTTTTAATTTGAATAGGAGCTATTTGTATTATTACTGGAGACTGTAATTCTTCACAAGCTCTAAATAATGCAAATATCGAGTCTAGTTCATTAACGTTTATGGCTGGTACTGCATAGTGATTTATGTACGCCTTTTGAACTAATTCATTAGTAGATACTAACATTATAAATTTGGAAAATGAGGGGCATTGGTCTTTTTAGACCATTGTTTCTTCATTTCTTCATCCATTTTACATATTGATAACCCAATTCCAGCCATTTCTTGAGTTGTTGTGAAAGTTCCGATTAAAGGTTTGTATACTTTAATACCCTTTTCTGTAAGTTTCGTTTCAATTGCATTATAGAAAATCATTAATTCCATCATTGTTGTAGAACCTAAATTGTTTACAATAACAGATACTTCGTCACCTTCACTAAGTTCGATATCACTTGTTAGTTCTTCTAGCATATCAAAAGCAATTCGGTCTGAACCTTTATCTTTATATGTTTTTCTTGCACTTTCACCATGTACACCAAGTCCTACAAGCACTTCTCCTTGTTCAAGTTCGAACATTTTTTCTCCAGTTATTGGTGATGAACCAGGTTGCCTTGCTGAACATATCGTTCTTGTGTTATCTCTAACATTTTCTATAAATGTTTTTATTTCTGCTAATGACTTCATCTCACTTGAATAAGATCCAGCCATTTTATATACAAATATTGTTCCAACGCTTCCTCTTCTTTCTTCATGAGGATAATCCTTAGGTGCAGAAGCAACGTCATCATATAGTAAAATAGAATCAACAATTAATCCATCATCTTCTGCCATATCGATTGCCATTTTAGAATTTAGTATATCTCCTGCATGAGCTGAAATAAGCACTATAACCCCATTTCCTGTATCTGCTTCTTTAATTGCATCTAATATGCCAAAAGGCCCTGGAGCTGCAAATAATCCACCATAAGCGTTACAATCTAACATATGCTCACCAACAAAGCCTAGACAAGCTGGTTCATGTCCTGAACCATTACCTATAATAATTCCAACTTTACCAGCAGTTTGATTAACTCTAGCTAAAACATTAGTTGATTCAACTTTTTTTATTCTGTCTGAAAATGCTTTTGCATAACCGCTAACTGTTTCTTCAACAATATTGTCAGGATCATTTATATATTTATTTACATAAGCCATTGTTAAATCCTCCTAATGTAATCATTGATTTTTTCTAATAAATAAGTAAATGATGTAGCACCTGCATCTTGATAGCCTATAGATTTTTCCATTAAAAATTTAGATCTACCTTTTCTAGCCATCATCGGTTTCGTTTCTTCCAAATACACTAAAGCAAATTTGTGTGCTGTATTCGTTAAACTACTAAATAGATAAGTATCTAAATCTAAAGTATTCAATTTCTCAGATAATGGATACATTACATCTACCATTGTTTTATCACCAGGTTTAGCACCACCAAAATCCATAATTTTCTTTGTGGCATTAGAAATACCATTTACAAAAGAAATTTTATTAAATTCGTTTTCTACTTTTATGCATTCCCCGAATTCGGTAAATATAATTCCAAATAAAGGCCCAATTGCACCACCCATAGTTCTAACTAAGGTGCGGCCATATGCTTTAAAGTATTCGTTTGGAGCTTCTGTATCTTCCATTCTGTCAAGTACTTCTAAAACCGCTTTTGCGCCTCTTGCCATTGATATTCCATGATCGCCATCGCCAATCATACTATCAAGTTTTGCAAGTTCATCTCTTCTCTCAATAAACATTTGTGCTACTTCAGTAAGTAACTCTCTAATTTGTTTTGAACTAATTGCCATTTTATTCCTCCAAACTCATAATCTTCTTCATTGCTTCTAAACCTTTTTTTGCAGCTGTTAAACCATCAATATCTAATGGTCTCCAAATATTAAAACCATTACCAACTTCACAATTTGGTTCTACTGCATTTTCAAGTGAAATAAAGTGATTATAGTTTATTTCTTTTAACGCTTTACTAATTTGAAAAAAATCAATACTTCCTTCTCCTGGTGTTCCACGATAATTAGATGCAAAGTGAACATGTTTTATTGCTTTGCCACCTAATTTGATTGCATCATATTGTGATTTTTCTTCAATGTTTGCATGATATGTATCATAGTGAATTCCTAAATTAGGATGATTTACTTTACTTATTAAATCTATTGCTTCACTAACTGTATTTATTACGTAAGTCTCGTATCTATTTACGACTTCTAGATTAAGAAGAACATCTTTACTCATCGCATAATCTGCAACTGTTCGTAAAGAATTCTCAATACACTTAATATTTAAAGCTCCAGTTTCTTTTGATTGTAGTAATCCCCAAGGTGAGTATGTTAAACCATTTAAGTAATGTGATCCTATTTCATACGCAATATCAATACATTTCTTTAAAAAATCAATTCCTTTATTTCTGATAGCTTCATCTGTAGAACTAATATCATTTTCTAGATTTAATCCAGTTGAGCATAAAGGAACTAAGCCCGTTTCTTTTATTGCTTTTTTGATAGGTTGAATATCTAATTCATAAGGGTTCAATATAGGTAGTTCACAACCATCATAACCAATCTCTTTTGCTAAAAAGATAAGGGGCGATAAATCATCGCCCCAATTTTTAGTAAATATAGATAGATGCACAGCAAATTTCATTTATTGAATTTTATCCTTGATTATAGTCATCCAGTCTCTTAAGTAAACATCACTTGAACCCCAAGTTGGATATACATCGGTTAGTGTTGCGACTGTGATTTCTCCACCAGCTGCAATTAAATCTACACTATAGATTGCTGTAATAGGTAATTCAAATGTTGATTCAACATCTCCACCCGCTAACATAATTGCAATCATTCTCATATTAATGATACCTACTGCTTTTGCATCTGCTGCAGCTGTCATTAACCAATTTGATCCTTCTTCTTGCATTTTTTGCAAATCTGCATTTGAAACGTCTACTGAGAAAATTGGTAAGTTAGGATTAGATGAGTTTGGTAAACCTGTGTAAGCGCCAGTTGCAAATGCATCCCAAGCAGCCCATATAGCTTCTATTTCTTGATTAGCAGAAATAATACCAGGAATTGAGTCAGCGTTAATACCAGCAACGTTTGACCAGTCTCCTACTTCCCCTTGTTTGTAAGATACAGTTAATAAGTCAGTATCAATGAATTGACCTGTCAAAACACTTTCTCTAGCTATTTGAGGACCAAATCCATCAACTAACATTTCCAAGATTGGAATAGCTGTTGTTCTTGTTCCATCTGGATCGATGTGGTCAACTAAAGCTTGTAAAGATAATCTAGCCATTTCATAGTCATCTTGTTTTGTAGATACAACATTATCTAAAGTATATGGTGTTTCAGCTGAATCAAATCCAGCAACTACCATTCCTTTTTCTAATGCTCTTTCAACTAAGCCAACTATTTTTTCAGCCGGTGCATGTGTATAGAAAATTGCATCGTAATCTTGAATAAGTACTTGATTGAATTGATCTTCAAACTCAGCATGATCTTTTGTAACCATTGTAGTTACTTCAAATCCAAGGCTTTCACCCTCTTCAATTGCTCCTGCAAGAATTTGTGCGGCATGTTCGTCATTACCTAAATTCTTAATAACAGCAACTTTAATAACCTCTTCACCTATTCTACCAGGTGCTCCTATGCATGCTTCAGGGATTTCTTCGCTGTTAGAACATCCAACAAAACTTAAAGCAGCAGTTAAAACTAATAATAAACTTAAAACTTTCTTCATTTTTTCCTCCATATAATATAAAATTTTGTTTTTCGGGACCGTTCCCGTTGTTGAATAAAAAAATTGTAAAGCGCTTTCATCTACTTTTAT
>CAZHSG010000044.1:0-13393 GCA_964535005.1 uncultured Candidatus Izemoplasmatales bacterium | reverse complement strand
GAACCTGTAGTTCTTAAAAATCTTGTGAGATTCTTAATTCTTTACAGGCTCTTTTATTTAGGCTTCTTTAGTTTTCTTTTTGCGATTTTTAGTTCTTAGATAGGCTCTACCACCCCAAGCGAACATTCGTATTACTGGACCTTCTAAATGTTTTCTAACATGTTTAAATTCTTTTCTTATTTCAATATTTTGAGGACACTTTGCTTCGCAGGCACCACAATCAATACATACTGACGTGAAACGATGTTTACCATCTTTAGTCATAATTCCAGCGCTTTGTAAATGCTGAATTACCGCGCCACGTTTAGAAAACATATGGAAATCGTTGAGGTTTTTAAACGCTTGAGGTATATTTATTCCCGCTGGACATGGCATACAATATCCACAACCAGTACAATTTACTTGAAGTAAGTCATCATATACAGCTTTTACTTTATCTACAACTTTCAAATCAGCTTTTGTAAGGCTATTGGGTAACGTTTCACTAGCTACCTTGATATTTTCCAAAATATGATCATCATTATTCATACCTGATAATATAAGTGTAACCATCGGGTTATTCCATATCCACCTTAAAGCCCATTCTGCTGGACTTCTACTTATTTCTTGATTATCGTAGATATCTAAAACTCGCTTTGGAGTTTTACTGGTAAGGGCTCCACCACGTAGTGGTTCCATAATAATGATACCTAACCCTTTTTTATGAGCGTATTCAATACCCTCAATCCCAGCTTGATAGTGTTGATCTATAATATTGTATTGAACTTGAGCAAACTCCCAATTATATTCATCTACTATTTTAATAAATGATTCCGGTTCATCATGAAATGAGAACCCAATGTGTTTAACTTTACCCTCGGCTCTAATTTTATCCATAAATTCAATGATTCCAAAATCTACCATCCTTCTCCAGGTTTCATAATTTAAAGCGTGCATAAGATAGTAATCGAAATAATCTGTTTGTAGTTTCTTAAGTTGTTTTTGGAAATACTCTTCTATTTGCTCCTTTTTTTTAATAAAAAAGCAAGGCAATTTAGTGGCCAGCTTAACTTTTTCTCTGTATCCGTCTTTTAGTACTACTTCACCTAAAAATGTCTCTGAAGCCCCCATGTGATAGGGAAAAGCAGTATCTAGATAGTTAACTCCATTGTCAATAGCTAGTCTAATCTGTCTTTTAGCTGTTTCTTTGTCAATTAATCCCGAATATGAGCCACCACTCTTTGTTGGTAATCTCATACATCCGTATCCAAGTACCGATAGTTTTTCATCAGAATTAGGCATTTTTCTATATTGCATAAACTCCTCCTTATTCGCATATCTTCCAATTTTATCTTACCATTTACATAACTTCCTGTAAATATGACAAGCCATTTTAAAAAAAAAAAAACAGAAGATTATTCTTCTGTTTTTAGACTATAATATAATTTTTCAAGTTTTAAAGCTGTATCATCCGAGATAGAGTGTTCAATTCCACAAGCCTCTTCATTAGCTATTTTAGGAGAAACATCTAAAATCTCGAATAAAAATTTCTTTAGTAGATTATGTTTCCACAATACTTTACTAGCAAGGCCTTTTCCTTCTTCGGTTAGTGATATATCTCCATATAATTCCTTTTCAACTAAGCCCTCTTCAATTAAAGTGTTAATGGCTTTGTTGACACTCGCTCTAGAAACATCTAAATGTTTAGCTAAATCAATGGATTTTACATGCGTCCCACCAAAAATATTAATAGCCTCTAAGTAATTTTCCAAAGATTCTGAATATTTCTTATTACTCATTATCTTTTTCCTCTCTATCCTCATTTGTTATTTCTTTTTTATATTTAATAAATTGAGTTAAATCGCATTTAGAAGTTTTGCCGCAAGAAGCACAACTTCCACAGGCTTTTCCTCTGTTCTTAATAAACTTTCTAACCATAAAGAACACAAAGACAAGCATAATAGCTGTAAATACATAGGTTAGCAGATCCCCCGAAGGCAAACTAGCTAATTGATAGATAGCCATCGCCACCAGATAAGCAATAATCATTTCATAGGCAATTATAAATGTAAACCACTTCCATGATTTGAGTTCTTTCTTCATAGCCACAACTGCAGCTATACAAGGAGTACTCAATAAAGCAAAGACCATGAATGAATATGCTTGTGCAGTTGTGAAATTGTTTTGTATAGAAGCAAACAATAAAGATCCGTTTTGAACTACATCACCACTAACTCCATATAATATCCCTAACGTACCAACTACTGATTCTTTAGCTACCAATCCGGTCATCATAGCTACAGTAGCTTGCCAATCGGTGAACCCAATTGGTTTGAAGATTGGTAGAACAAATCTACCGATACTTGCAAGTATACTGTTTCCAATTTCAGATTCAGCTAACAATCTAAATTCTCCATTAACAAATCCGAAATAACTAAAGAACCAAATTATGATGAAAGCAGCTAATAAGATTGTTCCTGCTTTAACTAGGAAGTCTTTACATCTTTCCCAGGTATGCATTAGAATATTTCTTAGCGTAGGTTTCCTATACTCTGGTAATTCCATAATATAATTTGCTTTAGCACTCTTGAATATAGTCTTTTTGAATAGAATAGCTGAAAAAATAGCTACTAATAACCCAAGTATATACATTGAGAATACTACTAAGAATGATCCTCCACCAAATAACGCTCCTGCAAACACCCCATATATTGGAGCTTTTGCTCCACAGGATACAAACGGGATAATCATTGTGGTAATTTTTCTATCTTCATCATTATCTAATGTTCTTGTACTTGCCATAGCAGGTACAGAACATCCGAAACCAATTAGCATTGGAATAAATGACTTACCAGATAATCCAAATCTTCTTAACGCTCTATCCATTATAAACGCCGCTCTTGCCATATATCCAGAATCCTCTAATATTGCTAAAGCAAAGAAGAGAATTGCCAACTGAGGTAAAAATCCTACAACCGCAGCTAGTCCACCAAAAATACCGTTGGTAATTAATGATGATATGTATGGTGCCATACCTAGTCCATCTACAGTATTTATAATGAAAGTGAAAAATAGATTGATTAGCCAAACGAATTGAGCAGTAATAAATGTTCCTACTGGACCAAAGGCTAGAAAGAATACTGTAAACATAATTAAACCAAATATTGGTAACCCCAAAAATTTATGAGTTAATATAGAGTCAATTTTATCTGTATCAGTTTCTTGCATAATATCACTTTTTTTATGAGTTACATTTACAAGCTTAATTATTTTTTCATACCTAGCGTTTGGTAAAACCATATCAAAATCTAGTTTATGTTTTTTTGATTCGCTATAAAAAGCGTTTAAGAGTTTTGCGGTATCTTCCTTAGGTAAACTTACATCATCCAAAGCTTTTAATCCATCTTCTAAAAACCTTACTGAAGTAAACCTGTCTTTAATGAAATTGTCGAAAATGTTAATAGTATGTTCAATTTCATCGTTATATATATTTGGCTTATGGGTTGTTTTAATATCAAAAGTTTCTATTTTTGATATTAGCCCATCTATCCCTTGCTTCTTACTAGCAGAAATTGGAATAATTGGTACGCCGATTAAATTTGATAATTCAATATAATCAATTTCTTCTTTTTTCTTTTCTACAATGTCCATTGCATTCAAAGCGATAATCATTGGTATCCCAGCATCAAGTAATTGTAAAGTTAAAAAAAGATTCCTCTCTAAATTCGAGGCATCTACAATGTTAATTATGAGATCCATTTCTTTTTTAATGATATACTTAGCAGCTATCTCTTCTTCCAAAGAAATAGTTGACAATGAATAAATTCCAGGTAGGTCAATAATATTAGCTTCAATATTATTTGATTTTAATTTGCCGGTTTTTTTCTCTACGGTAACACCAGGCCAATTTCCTACTGATTGGTTACTACCTGTTAACTCATTATATAAAGTAGTCTTACCAGCGTTCGGATTACCTATCAAAGCAATGTTAAGCATTTTATTCCTCAATTCTATCAACTATGATTGTTCTTGCTTCCGATTTTCTTAGAGTTAAAGAATAGCCTCTAACAATTATTTCCATGGGGTCACCAAGAGGAGCTGTCTTTTTAACAAATATTTTTGTACCAGTAATTAAACCCATATCGATAATTCTTTTCCTTAGGTTGTTTGTAAAAACCTGTTTAACGATACAATATTCGCCTGGCAAAATATCTTTTAATGTCATAATGTGTACCTCCAATTGTTAACCTAGACTAAATAGTAAAGCAAAAATATAAAGCTATATTGTTAGCCTGCGTTAACATTATAGCTTCTTTTGATTTCTATGTCAATTAATTTTGCTGAATTTCTCTAGTTCAATTAGGTATTTTTTTAATGCCTTACCACCAACGTATTCACCTATAGACCCATCACTCTTTACTACTCGATGGCAAGGAATGATAATTGGTAATCTATTGTACTTGCAAACAGTTCCTGTTGCTCGTGATGCACCATGGTAGCCAGCGGACTCTGCAAGTTCCTTATATGAGTGAGTTTCTCCGTAAGGGATGGCAATCATTTCCGCTAATATTTTCTTCTCAAAATCAGTTCCAGTGATTTCAAAAGGTAAGTCAAATTCTACTCTCTTACCATCAAAATATTCGTTCAATTGCTTCTTGGTTTCTAAAATTATTGAATTAGGTTCATCATTATGAATCAATTGTGATTTAAGTATTATTTGGTTTAAGTACTCATCAGAGGAAATAATGCTAATGTTCCCTATTTTACTATCATAAGTATACTTTTTCATTTTTGGATTTTTCTACCTTTCAAAAAATATGATTTTAGAAAAATATTCTAATATATTGATATTCCTATTATATGTTTATTTTTACTTTGAGAGTATCTCATCGAGAAACTCCGAGACATTTCGTTCATAATTTTCAGTGTCTTTTGAGTATGATCCAGCATGAAAAGACTCGTTACCTGCAATAAATATTTTCTTTGGTCCGGTGTATGATTCGTACATTTTCTCAGCGTGCTTGTAATTTATAAAATTATCATTTTTTCCGTGTACAAACAGGATTGGAACATCTATCTGTTTAAGCGCCGTAATTGGAGATATTCCAGAGAATATTGTTCCAGTAATCATTCTAAAAAACATGTTTCCAAAGAACTTAAACGGATATTTAGGTATATGATACACATTTTTTAGTATTTCATCCATTAAAACATCAAGGCTTGAGAAGGCACAATCGCTTATGATGAACTTAATTCTGTTATCGATTTCTGCTTCTAACAGAACAGTTACTGCACCCATTGATTCACCACAAGTTCCTAGGTATAAATCCTCACCATATCTGTTAAATGTATCTGTAACTACAGTATACAAATCGGTCTTTTCAAGGTGTCCTAAGCTTGTGAATTTACCACCCGAGTCACCATGGAACCTCTCATCAAACAGCACTACATTGTATCCATGGTTCATCATCATCCTTGCATATTTAATACAACCATGATGGGTGTAGGTATGTCCATGAGCCATTACCATAAACTTGTTCGATTTTTCTTTATTCTGAAAAAAATACACTTGTAAATCATAACCAAAACTTGACTTAATACTATACTCACAAGTCTTATTTTCTTTATAAAATTTCATAATTCCCGGATTCAAATTCTCTTCATTAACACTAGTTTCTAGCAATGATCTTCGCTTTGGTTTTGTTATTCCAAGTGCAATGACCAAACCCAAAACACAACTTCCTAGAAGTAGTATTCCAACTATAATTAGTATCCATCCGTATATAGGCATAAGCTTCCTCCACTATGTTTATTCACTCAACAATTTGTAATACACACCTTTTAAATTTACTAGTTCTTGATGGTTACCCATCTCAACAATCCCATCTTTTCCTAGAACAATAATTCTATCTGCGTTCATAATTGTTGATAGTCTATGTGCAATTACAATTGACGTTTTTCCTTCTACTAAATCATCAAAAGCTGATTGAATTAATCTCTCTGTAACATTATCTAAAGCACTTGTTGCTTCATCCAAAACTACAATTTTAGGTTTCTTCAAGAATAGTCTTGCTATAGCCAATCTTTGTTTTTGACCCCCTGAAAGTTTAACACCTTTTTCTCCAGTGTATGTCATATACCCATCTGGTAAACTTTCAATGTACTCATGAATATTTGCATTTTTAGCAGCTGCAATTATCTCTTCATCCGCTGCCTCTGGGTTACCATATAGGATATTATCTTTTATAGTTCCATAGAAGATGAATACTTCTTGTTGAACATGCCCTATTGCTCTTCTAAGTGAATATATATCATAATCCCTTACATCTACCCCATCAATTGTAATAGCTCCAGAATCGATGTCATAGAATCTAGGAATCAATTTTGAAATGGTTGATTTACCTACGCCGGTTTCGCCAATTAATCCGATTTTTTCTCCTGGCTTAATATCTATACTAAAATTCTTGAGCACCTGAAGTTCTCCGTTATTATATGAGAAATTCACTTTCTTGAAACTAATATTTCCAATAGGATTTTCTAATAGCAATGCACCTTCTTTTGATTTAATTTGCGGTTCAATTTGCATTATTTGATAGAATTTTTCGAACCCAGCCATCCCTTGTTGAATTTGTTGCATCATAGAAATGAGTCGATTAATTGGCCTTGTTAAAAGGGTAATATACATATAATATGTAAATAGTTGAATCCCAGTTATTTGTTTATAATATACAAATATACCTCCTACAATGATAAGTATTAGACTTAATACTTTTAATAGGAATTCGTTTCCAACATGAAAAATTCCCATTTGTCTATAAGCTTCTTTAGATGAATTTGCATAGGATTCATTAACATCTTGGAAACGATCAATTTCAAATTCTTCATTATTATATGCTTTAGTTAACCTAATTCCTGAAATAGAGTTTTCTATTTTTGAATTAAGTTCTCCATGAACTTTCCTTACTCCTCTTTGTGCTTCTAATAACTTCTTTCTTCTCCACCAAGAGAAGATTACAATAAAGATTACAATACAGAAGATTATAGAAGTTAATAATAGATTAATAGTTGATAAAAATATGAAAGAACCCACAAACATAATTCCAGATATAAACAAATCTTCAGGTACATGATGTGCCATCTCTGAAATATCTCTTAAATGAGTAGTTATATAGCTCATTAGTACTCCAGTTTGGAAGTCATCATAGAACTCATAGTCTAGTTCTTCATACTTTTTAAATAAATCTTTACGCATATCTCTTTGCATATATGCACCCATAATATGACCATTATATGTAACATAAAAAGACAATCTAGCCCTAAACATGTATATAAACAACAATCCTAGCCCTACATAAATAATCATTTTTAAATTTTCATTAGGAATAAAATCTTCTAAAATTAAACTTGTTGCATAGGGGAATAACAAATCCATCGCTGACATCATAAAAGCTGATAGCATATCTAGATAGAATACTCTTTTATGATTGCCATAATAACTTATAAATTTTTTTACCATCTGTATTACCCCAAACTTTCTTGTTTTACTATTATATTTTTGAATTTAATCTTATCTAATCTAGTGAATATAATTATTGATGCTATTAACATAATGCTACCTTTAGATATATCACTAATATTTAGAGCCCACCAAATACCTATTTCATTTAAACTAATTGCAAATAGAATTGCCATTGGTATTCTAGCTAAATTTCCAATAACTCCAGTGAGTGAAGGCACGAGGCTTTTCCCTAACCCATTGAACAAACCTGCCCCAATGGCTTCAAACATCATAAATATTTGTGCCAAACTAATAATCCTTAAATACTTAACTCCATTCGCTATGGTAATTGGATCATCGATAAATATTCGCATTAACCATTCTGATTTAAAGTATATTAATCCAGCCACCAAAAAGGAATACGGCACTAAAATACTAGAAATATACAAAATACCTTTTTTAATTCGTTTAAATGCCCTAGCCCCAAAGTTTTGACCAACATAAACCGTAATAGCGGTTTGGAAACCACTACCAATCATCCAGGTTAATTGTTCGATTTGAGAGCCTATCCTTTGCGCAGCAACAACATTCTCTCCATATTTGAATATAATTATTGCAATATATATAGAAATACTTGTAAATAACATTGAATGAATTCCTACAGGGAACCCAACTTTAATGATTTCTTTTATCGCTTTGAAATTAATGTTTTTTATTCTAAATAATTTAATATTTGGATTGTGCCTTTTATATACTAAGAAGAATATTGTAAGTGTTACTGCCTGAGAAAAGACTGTCGCAATCGCTGCGCCTCTAATTCCCATTCTTAATCCAAGTATTAATAGTGGATCAAGTACTATATTTAACAGAAATCCTATTGCTAAAATTATAAGGTTGATTTTTGTCTGCCCTAACCCTTGATTAATAGCAGAAAAACCATTGCTTAAAAATTGGATGAATAGGAATCCTCCAATAATTGGTATGTACATTAGTGCATAGTCAATAATTCTTTGATTTTCTATATTAAATATTGATAAAAACTCTTCTTTGAATATAAAAATCATTGCAGAAAAGAATAAACCAAATATCAATTCAAGAAATAACCCATTAGTAGCGAAAATATCTATTTTATGATGTTTTTTCTCTCCAACTGCGTGGCTGATTTTAACACTCGCTCCGATTTTAGCTATTAAAATAAAACCAAAAGCAAACCACGTTACATATGAAACAGTTCCAACCGCTGTTATAGCATCTGTTTCTATCATTCCTATTTGATCAACTCTTCCAATCCAAAACATATCGGTTAAATTATATGCCATTTGTGCTATGGTTGTTAATAGCACTGGTAAAGCAACTAGCAATAATTTTTTAAGTATTGATCCTTCTGTTAAATCATAAATCTTCTTCATATATGTCCTCTAAAAAGAAACTTCATCAGAAGTTTCTGTTGTAATTAGTCTTCTAAAAAATATGTTGCTTCCATATCTGCGGTAGACAAAGCAAAAGCTAATGGAAATCTACTAAAGGCTTCTCCTACGTTTCTAATATTCTCTGTGTCAGAAAATCCCATATGATATCTTATCGCAAACGCTTCATCTCTAGAAAGTTTCATAAAACCAGAAATAATATATACTGATTTTTCACCATGACCATAGGGTAATGAATCTGAATACTCATAGCTAGGTACTTGAACCCATTTTCCGGATTCATCTTTTTTATTTCTCATTGTTTTATTATAAACATTAACTTTACATAAGTCATGTAATAAAGCCACAATGGCAATTGATTCATCACTTACATTTAGTTTGTATAACTCTTTGACTCTAGGTCTATTTAAATAGGCCTCTAAACATTTATAAACATTCAAGGAATGCTCTAATAGCCCTTTACTTCTAGACAAATGATATCTAGTGGAAGCTGGCGCTTCAAAAAAATCACTTTTGCTAGACAACAAATAATTTAACAAATCACTGGCTCCAGGTCTTTTTATGTATTTTTTATATATTTCAATAAATTCTTCTTTCATCACAACACCTTGCCATAGACAGCTGTACAAGGAACGTCATATTCCTTATTTCCTAAACTTACAGATATTGATACATCAACTAATTCAATTATTTCCATAATTGTATTATCGCTTATATCTTTGATTCTTTGTTTTGGTTTAAACTTATTTTCTCTTTTCTTGCCAAAGAAAACTAAAATATCGTCTTCATCGTATCTTTTTGCATGTCTAGCTAACAAATTATCAAGCAATTTAACCCTTATTCCGCTATCTAATAAAACAAACTTATATGGGTTTTCTAAATTAAACCTTTTCTTTAATTTTTCTTTGTGAAATGTTTTTTCCGCACCTGATACAACAACTTCATACTCTTTCTTAGCTGCATTACTAATTTCAATACCTAAACCTTTTAATCTTGATGTAATATCTCTCTTTTCAATCATAATATTATCCTTTCAAATCATTATTTTAATTTTAACAAAGTAATACTTTCTACTGAGGCAGTATTTGGAAACATATCTATTGGTTGAATTGAAACAACATCATATTTCATATTTAACTCATTGATATTTTTAGCTAAAGTTGATGGATTACAAGATATGTAGATGATTTCTTTTGGTAAAGATTTCAACAATGCTTGTATAACAGGTAAAGATAAACCTTTTCTAGGCGGATCTAATAAAACTAAATTAGGTTTCACTCCAGATTTTATTAGATTAGGCATTGCAATTTCAACTTTACCTTTTATAAATTCAACATTATCGATATTATTAATTTTTGCATTTTCTATCGCATCTTTAATTGAAGCTTTTGAGAAGTCTATACCATAAACTTTTTTAACATGTTTGGATAATAATATTGAAGTTATCCCAATTCCTGAATATAAATCAAAGACTATAGAGTTCGGCTGCAAATTAGCCGTTTCTAAAACTAGATCATACATAACTTCCATTTGAGAAGTGTTTAATTGATGGAATGCGTCCGGTGAAATCTTAACTTTTAAATCACCAAATTTATCTTCAATCCAAGTTTCACCTGCTAGCATATGGATTTTATCCGAAACTATTAAATTACTATTTGTATCACTTATTGTATAGGATACAGATTTAATTACTGGCATCTGTTCCATAATTTCTTTAGAAACTTTTCTTAATCCTTCAGTAGAATTATTAACAACGAATGTAACCGAAGCACTATTTGTTTTTTCTAAAAACCTAGTAACTAGAAAAAATAGAATTCCATCTCTATTTTTAGAATCATAGGCTTTTATATTATGTTTTCTTAATACTTTTAATACAAGACTATTAATTTTGTTAATAGTATCATGGTGAATCATACATTCTTCAACATGAACAAACAGATTTGATTCTGGTTTATAAAACCCTAAAACAAGCCCAAAATTAGCATTTCTAAATGGCATTTGTGATCTATTTCTATATTTATAGTAATAATCCATTCCTTTAGTTTTACGCAAGTCTACTTCATCAGTTTTTAACTTTGTATACTTATTCAATGCTTGTTTAATTATACTTTGTTTGATTTTCAATTGTTCTTTGTATTCTATATGTTGCATATGACATCCGCCACATTCATCATAATATTTACACGGTGGTGTAACTCTCTTTGTGGATACTCTATTAATCTCCAATATTTTACCAATTGCAAAATTGGGTTTAACAACAACTATTTCACATGATATTTTCTCTTTCAAGATTGCTCCAGGGACAAATATTAAAGTTTTATTATAATATCCGATACCTTCACCGTTAATTCCTACTTTTCTTACATCTAATTTTATTTTATCTCCCACAACAAGGTTCATACCTATCACCGCCACACTAATTATAACAGAAAACAGGTGAAAAAGACAAAAAAAAGAGACAGTAAACTGTCTCTATTCTGTAATTGTATATGAAGTAACATATTTTTGTACTAATTCCTTAATTTCTAGATTAGATAGTGCCTCAAAACTTTTAGCAATGTCTTCTACATCGCATTTTACGTCGATTTCAGCATCTAACTTTTCAATAAAGATCTTTTCATTATCTGTTTTTATATGTCCGTTGTCTTTATCAACTAACAATTCCTCATAAAGTTTTTCACCTGGACGTAATCCGGTTATTTTAATTTTAATATCTTCGTGTGGTTTTCTACCGGATAGCATAATCATTTTTTCCGCTAAATCGTATATTTTAACAGGGTCTCCCATATCTAATATGAATATTTCTCCACCTTCAGCATAGGTGCCGGATTGAAGAATCAACCCTACAGCTTCTGATATAGTCATGAAATATCTAATTATTTCTTTGTGAGTTACTGTAACAGGACCACCATGTTCGATTTGTTTTCTAAATAAGGGTACAACTGAACCGTTACTACCAAGTACATTACCGAATCTAACGGCTGAATAATTAGTTTTAGAGATTCTGTTTCTGCATTGAATAATCATTTCAGCAAAGCGTTTAGTAGCTCCCATAATGTTTGTAGGTCTAACTGCTTTATCTGAAGAAACTAAAACTACTTTTTCTACATTATTTTCATCTGCTAGTTTACAAACGTTGAAAGTACCAATAATGTTAGTCCTAACAGCTTCTTTTGAAGAACCTTCCATTAAAGGAACATGTTTATAAGCTGCTGCATGGAATACTAAGTTTGGGTTAAATGCCTTAAATATCTCTTGTAATCTATTATAGTTATATACCGAACCAATTTGAATCTGAAAATTCACTTTTTTCATTTTATTTCTACTCATCATATGGGTTAATTCAGATTGCAAATCATAAACGCCGTTTTCATAGATGTCAAATAACATAATTTCTTCTGGATCATATTTAATTATTTGTCTAACTAACTCTGAACCAATAGATCCACCAGCCCCGGTAACTAAAACTCTTTTATTTGAAATAAATACCTTAATACCTTTACTATCTAGTTCTACTATATCTCTAGATAATAAATCTTCAACTTTTACTTCTTGTAATTTTTTTATAGGTGCATCTTTTTTTAGATTTTTAAACTTAGGTAATCGTTTAATTTTTACTGGTCTTTTAGCAATTATATTGATTATATCTTGAAAGTGATTATCATCAATGTTTGCTATACAAATAATAACTTCTTCGATATCATAATTATCAATTATATATGGTATTTCTTTTATTGGTCCTAAAATTGGAAAGCCTGACATAATACTTCCAATTTTAGAGTCATCATCGTCAACAAAAGCTATTGGATTGCTTAATAAAGAGGGGTTGTTTCTTATTTCATCTAATACTAATTTACCGCCAGCTCCAGCCCCAACAAGAAGTGTTCTATTTCCTGCCATATAAATTTTCTTAGGCAATACATATTTAACAAGTCTTTTCAGGATTCGCGGTATTACCATAAGAAATACTTCAAATACTGTAGTAAATATAATATATATCTCTGGAATAAAAACAAAGTCAGGAACCGCAATAGTTATTATAGCTATAAATGTATTAGTTGCCGCAACAGCTACTGCAATTCTAAATACTTCATCCAAACCTACATTTTCAAATACTAAACGATATACTTTAAAAATTAGATAAAAAATAAATTTAATTAGGATAATACCTGGCAACATCATGATCGCGACTTTATGGTCAAAATCTGCAACATTTGTCAAAGTTAAAGCACCTATAGCTAGTCCATAGGTAAAGCAAATAGCGAAAACATCGTAAATCATCATCTGCCATACTTTAACTATTCTCAATCTTTTAAAGACATTATTTATGTTAGCCATTTTGTTCCCCCTAAATTAGATTTGCAATACAATTTTAACATAAGTAAATATATATTTCAATGTATAAAGTTAAATAGAAAAAAAAGGACTAATTGTTGAAGCCACTGAAAAACTAAGGTATAAAAAAAGAGATAAATTTCAACTTTGAAGT
>CAZHSG010000043.1:1667-14894 GCA_964535005.1 uncultured Candidatus Izemoplasmatales bacterium | reverse complement strand
TGCAGTAACATTAGACATACTACCTGATTCTAAGTTCATTTGTAATAATCTTGGTTCATCTGCTTTTGCCATAAATGTAATTACGTATGAATTACCTTCTGTTAAGGTGCGATTTACTTCATAAAATTGAGTACCATAGAATAATCTATATGTATCAAATACATCTATTGTAGCTACTCCACCTTCAATTGTAGTAATGAAAGATCCGCTTCCATGCCATCCCCATGCTAATGTATCTGGAGCCTCTTGGTCAGCTTCAAAATCACCGTTTGTTACTACAAAATCAGAAACTTCTGTACCATCCGTAACTACAAGAGCACGTTCTAATACAGTTTCATTACCATAAATATCTGTAACAGTGTAAGTAAGAACATAAGAACCTGCAACACTTGTATCAACAGTATATAAACCTGTTAATGCGTCATAAGTAACTAGACCTACTGTAGCACTTGTAATTACTACTGTTGGTAATTTTGCTTGATCCCCAACTTTAACACCTGATAATGGATTGAATATTCCATCCAATTCAATTGTTGCGTCAGCTGCTAATATTCTTGGAGCTACTTCATCTTTATTATAACCAATCAATTCAATATTTACATCGTCAATATAAATAGATGTAGCAACTGAATTCGCAGGGTTATCTGAATTAATTAAACCGAAGAAGAAACCAAGTTTAACTTTATCGTAACTAACATATGGGTTTACTAATATAACTGTATATTCTGCCCATGTGTCCGTAATAGATACTGTTTCTTTTTCTAAGACTTTCCAACCACTATTTTCTTGTAGTTGAACTGCGATATCTCTAGCTACATCAGCTTTAGCCCAGAATGTAAATGCATACATTGACCCAGCTTCAGAAGCAAATCCTGGTTGATTCAATTGATGGAATTGAACACTATGAGGTATTGTTCCTATGTCAGTAACAGTAACTTTCACTACTTTACCAGCGCGGTCATCAACAAACTCAGCTGCGTTATAACCACCATTACCTTTTAAGGTCCAACCTTGGTTACTATCAGAACTAGTAATAGGAGTCATAGCTTCAAAATCGCCATCGATAAATTCAATGCGTGAAGTTGTTGCATCAATTGCAGCTATTACAGTTACTTCTCTTGTATAAGTTGCTACATTTCCAGTAGCATCTGTTAATGAATATTCTACTGTATAAACTCCAACAGTGTTAACATCCACATCATTTGATACTATTACAACATCTTCTACTGTTAATAATTTATCAATATGATCATAAACTTTTGCTGCTTGTAATGGTTCAAAATCATTTCCTTGAACGATTATGTAATCTTCAATACCCCAGATTTGTGGTGCAGTTGCATCTAGAGACAATTCAGAAATAACATCAATATTTATATCATCTAAATAAACAGATGTAGGTGCTGACATACCATGAATATTACCAGCGAAGAATCCAAATTTAACATTTGATATAGTTCCACTCATATGTGCATATTCATATGTAAATGTTTGCCATTCTGTCGTTAATTCAAAGACAGCTGCAACATTAGACATACTTCCTGATTCAAACTGCATTTGCAATAATCTTGGTTCATCAGCTTTCGCCATAAAGGTAATTGAATAAACTTGACCTTCTGTAAACACAAGGTTTTGTTGATAGAATTGAGTACCATAGAATAATCTATATGTATCGTATACATCAATAATTGCATTTCCATCTTTAATAGTAGTGATGAATGAACCGCTTCCGTGCCATCCCCAGCCATCCATTGCAGGTTGAGAGTAAGGAACAGTTTGGTCATTTGTAAAGTCGCCATTCACAACTATAAATGATGAATTCATAATTTCTATAACAACTCTAACTGTTCTATTCACTAACTCTTCATTTCCTGAAGCATCTGTTAATGAATAAGTTATTACGTATTCTCCTAATGTAGTTAAGTCTAGTGCATCTACACCAGTAATAACTAAATCATCTAATGATAAACTATAATCTTGATTTTCAAGGAATGATAACCCTGATAATGGATCAAATACACCATCAAGTAATACTTCAATTGGTCCAACACCAATTAATGTTGGTGCTTCTGTATCAGCTGGTGTTTCAATTTCTTCAACTCTTACATAATCTAAATAATATGTAGTAGCTACTACAGAACCTTCAACAAGCCCTGCGAAGAAAGCAAATTTACCAGTTCCATCCATTGTATCACCAAATTGATAATAATCGAATGTAATTTCTTGCCATTCTGTTGTCATATCGAATACCATATCAAATGGACGTGTTCCGCCGATTCCGTTTTCCAAAACAACTTGTAATGGACGCGCTATATCTGATTTCACTTTAAAAGTGATTCTATAGGTATTTCCTTGTTCAATAGTTCTATTTAATAAGTAGAACTGAGAACCATATGATACAGTTCCAACTGTAAGAGTATTGATTTTTGCCATGCCATCAACAATCTCTGCAGTCATTGTACCAGTATTACCATGCCAACCCCAATCTACTGGATCGTTTCTGTTTTCGGTTGATAATGCAACGTCTACATCAAACTCACCATTTGGAACTATCCATCTAGAAGCATAAACGGTAATAGTACGTGAAACAACTGTTTCATTACCAGCTGCATCGCTAACTGTATATACTATAAGATAAGTACCTTGAGTTTCCATGTCTACAGTACCAGTAATAACGATACTTGCAGTCAATGAACCATCAGTATCATCGATAGCCATAACGCCTTCAGTTAAACTAAATGTTTCCCCAAAGAACATCACTTTGTCATCAACACCGAAGAAAACCGGTGCTGTAACATCAGGTGTAGCGGTAGTTGTTTCTGTTGTTGTAGCTTCTGTAGTTGTAGCTTCTGTAGTTGTAGCTTCTGTAGTTGTAGCTTCTGTAGTTGTTTCTGTCGTCGCTTCTGTAGTTGTTTCAACAGTCGTTGTATCAACAGTCGTTGCTTCAGTAGTTTCAACAGTTGTTGCTTCAGTTGTAGCTTCAGTAGTTGTGTCTCCACAAGCTACTAATGCGACAGACGCAACAGCTAAAAACGCAAAAATTAATAACTTTTTCATAAAGCCTCCTTATTATTTTTTCTTAAATTCTCGTAATATCTATATTTTGAATCTTAAATCATGTATTATTCAGTAATTAAAACGTGAATCACATCAGCATATAGTGTTATGGTTGACCCATCTGATAACGTTGTTGTAAATGAAGGTAAAATGTAAACATCCCCTGTTGTTGTAGCGCCAGCAATTGAATTTCTAGCCCCGAAGGTAATTCCTGTTTCTCCTCCACCTATGATTTCAAGAGTTGCTGGAAATGGATATTCAAATCCACTTGGGTTACCAAAACTACCCATTAACTCACATAAGTTATTACCTGAAATAGAATACTCAAACTCAGTTGTTGGAACCCAAAACTTAACGAATTCGTCTGAATACCAATACGTATGGTCCGTAGAAATGCCACCAATTCCACTAGTCAATTGTTCCATAAAATCAATTTCATTATTGGTTGTCCATGGCCATAAAGTAATTCCTCGATGTTGCATTGCAAGCATGAAGTCCATAGTGATTGCTGCAAACTGTGGATTTAATGTTGATTTCAAAGGAACGATTTGATTTAAAGTCGCTGTAATACTTGATGAAAGATTTTCAGCATTAACTAACCCGCTGTTTAATAATCCAACTGATATTTCAGGTATCAATTCACGCACTATTTCTGCTTGAGCTACATGGAATGTTATAACCATAGCTTGATCGTAGAAATCATATTCTTCAATCAATGCTTTTAAAACAGGTACAATATTTGCGTTTGTACTTTTAATTTCAATGAACAATTGTAAATCTTCACCACTAAATCTTTGGAAATACTCTTCTAAAGTTGGTACAGGGATATTTGGAAAAGTTCCGAAATGATCAAGAATTGTTAATGCTCTTAACTCTGCTAACGTGGAATCCTCTACAATTAAATTTCCATCTGTTGTACGTTCTGTGGTTCTATCATGCATTACAACAATTTTATTATCTGTTGTTAAATATATATCCAATTCTACAATATCTGCTCCAGCTGCTAACGCTAATGCTGCTCCTTCTACAGTATTTTCAGGTCCTTTTGAAGGCATACCACGATGTCCAATAATCAATGGCAATCTAAATAAAGTATTTTCAGGGAACATGTCAAAAATATCATACACATTAAGAGCATCACTGCTTACTAAACCGTTCGCACCAGAAACAATGCTTTGAATAATTCCAACATCACTGATACCTTCTGTATTAATCCAAACAGTAACTAATCTGCGTTGTAAATAATCTACATTATATCTAGTACCATATTCAACTGGTAATAATACAGCTACAGCTCCAGCAATATTAGTATTATTACGAATTTCTAATAAATCATCATCATTTAGTATTGGAACATCAGAGTCATAATTAATTTGTAAAACTCCACGAATTAAATCGTAATCTTCTCTAGCTCTTTGAATTGCACTAACATTTGTAGAAATTAATACAACATCTCGCAAACCAAGTTCTTCTATTTTGACAGCTAAATTATGAGCCACAAATGGAAGAGTAGTTCGAAAAGCAGGTATTGTACGATCTTTTGTTGCTTCTAAAATATCGATAAAACTTAATAATTTCTCACTAGAATCGTTAATAGCATCTAATGATGGATTTATATCAAATAAAGCAGTTGATCCTCTAACCTCTTGTGCTAATTGATCAATATCACTTTGTGTTTCGATTACTTGTACCACGGTTGGAGCCATGATAATATTTGTTTCTGATGTATAAACTGATGGTACATTTTGATATTCAATCGTTGTGTAATCTATATATGATTCTGGGATACGAATTTCAAAATTATTGAAAATCGCTTTTGCCCCACTCGATTGTACTCCTATAGATCCATTACTAAAATCACGAGCACTGTTATATTCAATCAATAATTCATCATTGATATATTCTTTTGCTGTTGCACCAAATAAATCAACAGTTAAATGATAAATAGATGCAGGATCGATGTTTTCAGAATATGCAACTGTCTTTGGTACATTCCATTGACCATTCAATGCTTTTGCAAATTCTACGCCATTGGTAGCAGTTGCTCCTTGGCGAATACACATTTGAAAATAGTTTGCTGGTGAGAATCGATACATCACGGATGCCCAACGACCTTCTTCTAATGCTGTAAGAATCGTAAAATCAACATCAATAATATAATTCTTGAAACCATCTAAGTACTGAGGTAATAAAACTCTTGTAGGATCTCCTATATCAGGTGAATCTACATAAAGATACCCATTTTCAATACCTGTAGAACCCAATCCAACAGTTTCTATTGTATAACTGTCAGGTAAATCTCCATCAGGTGTATCGGTGAAACTTTTAGAATACACTAAGTAATCAGTGTCTTCTACTGCTTTAGCAAACACATAAACCATAATACCTTCTTCACCATAAGCAAAGTCAAAAGTATGCATGCCTTCTGTAAGTGCTGTTAAAGATCCGCTTTCCACCAATAAACCATCACTAGCATTTGAAATAACTGCTTGATCTAATGTAATCGGTCCATCTAGAGTTCTGTATACGTATTCGCTTAATAATATCGTTTCATTGATATTTATAAATAAGTATGGTTTTGAAGATGATACACTCAAATCAACAGGTTCCAGTGTGGTTTGAGATGTAGTTTCGTTAGTTGTACTTTCAATTGTTGTCATTTCTGTTGACACTGTAGTCACCCCGTCTGTTGTTTGTATTGTCGTTTGCTCTGTATTCGTCGATGTCGTCGTTTCAGTACATCCAATGAATGACGCAAGACCAGCTGCCAACAATACCAATATCATGATTTTTTTCATATTTTCTCCTTCATTCATTTGATTTTTATTATTTATTTTCTTATCATTCGCACTCAAAAACTCTTAGATACTACTTAGTAAAACAAGTTATGTTTGATTCTGTCCAAAGTAGAATGCGTTCTGTTGTTTGCTAAATAACTAAAATAGGCCTTTTAAAGTAATACGATTACACTTATAACAAATCCTTCTTACCAACCAATCTTATATAAATAATCACAAATACAAAGATTTACTTGAAAAGTTAATATTCTTATAAAGATTACATTTTAGGAAACCGATTTCCTTAATATAATTTTATTATATGTTTTATGATTTTTTTTGTCAAGTGAAAACGCTTTATTTTCTATATTTTTTTTAAAAGTTAGCCTACTCCCTCTATTCTCTTACACCTTCAAATGATATTAATATTTGTTTTTCTTATAATTCATATATAATGTATTTTTCATAAGAAAATGACATATCAGTGGTATGCCATTATTTTTATGGAATTAAGTTTATTTACTGCTATATATGTTTTATTATAAATTCTGCTTTTCTTGGTAGGTATAAATTTAATTAGAACTACTAATCGCATTCACTGGACAAACACGAGAACATTTCATACATCCTAAACATATTGTTTCATCAATTACTGCTATCCCATTCACTAAACTAATAGCGTTGACCGGACAAACTTCAACACAACGTCCACACCCAGTACATTTATTCTTATCAATCACAGCTATTCTCTTGTGACTAAGAGAATCTACATTTCTAGTTTTTCTTATCATAGTTGTTTTACATAGGTCGCATATCATGTTCGTACATGGTTTTCCATCAATATGTCTAATTTCATTACCACACTTTGGGCAAATACAATAACCACCACTACCTAATCCACTTCTTCGACTATTTTGTCTCAACAACTTTCACCTCGTTTTCTTCATTAATTAAAGCATAACAATTCTTTTGACTTGTACATATATCTAATATATTTGTGTAATTTGATTTAAGAACTTTTAAGGCTTCGATAATTAAACTTTTTCTAATAATGACTGGCAATAAGTATTTATCTACTATTTTTAGATTTGTACCAAAAGATCTATTAACTAAAACCTCTACATTGTGTACCTTAAATAAATCTAAAATATTCATCGCTTTTTTAGCATGAGATCCTTCTTCTAATCTTGCGGAGTTTTCAATAATCCTTATAAATTTAACCTCTTCTTCGATAACTTCATATAAACTGAAATATTTTGCATCTCCAAAGTGGTCTTTAATTATGGTTTCCTTATCATTTGTAGCATATGCAACTATCATTTAGGTCTCCTTTTGCTCTTTTCTTAACCACTTATATTTTATCTTATTATGAACATTTGTCAACTATAACGCTCTTTTTATTACATTGAAGGTAGATAATTTGTTTCAAGTTTAATTACTTAAAAACGACTTAATCTCTGGTTAGGAGATATAAGTCGTTTAGTATTTATATTATTTTATTTGTTTTAACTTTTGAAAAACGATGATAAGTAGCTGTCAATAACAAGATAACACTTACTAATATAAATGTAGGTATATATCCAAATGATTTAATGATGATAGCACCTAATAATGGAAGTACAACAATAAATATATTCATTGAACCTCTAATACCTAAATATTCAACCCGTTTATCTTTTGGTGCTATATCCAAAAGATATGGTGAAAATCCGATTTGTCTACCTGATATTGTAAATCCTAACAAGAAGAATACTATCCCAAATAGTGAAGGCCAGTAAGTTGATAAAAGAATTGCTAGTATCGGAATAACCCCACCAATTACAATACAGATTGTCACAACAGTCCTTGCATCCCATTTCTTACCAATTAATCCCCATATAATAGTTGAGGTTATTTTTCCTGAAATCAGGATTAATAAGTATATGCCAATATGCTTGTCTTGTATAAATAAAACTTCTCTAGCAAATATAATATAAAACGGCATGACCATTATGCCAAAGGATGATAAGTTTTCAATGATGATAAATCTACGGAATTCATTATCAGTCTTTAATATTTTAGGTATCTTTTTAAAGAACGTTTTTAAAGATTCATTTGAATCAGGCACTTCTTCAGTTTGAGGTTCTTTGATAAAATAGAATCCAATTGAAGCGATGAACAGTCCGATGAAACCAATACTAAGATTAATTGTATAGTTTATTGGAAATAACATATTTTGAGTAAATATATATGTAACAATTAATCCACCTAGAAATCCTGAAATTGAAGATAGAAATTGTTTGTATGTAAATAATTTATTTCTTAATTTTGAATCTGTAATTGTTTTTGCGATTAAGTCTGAATAACTTATTCCAGCAAACCCCGCACTAACACTATAAATTAAAAGAAAAAAGAATAAACTATAAATCGTAATTGAAGGTGTGTCTTTCGCAAAGAAATACACAAATATAGCCATACCTAGAAATGATAATCCTCTTAGGTATATGCCTATCAACAAAAACTTCTTTTTACTTTTGGCTCTTCTTAGAAAATGACTGAAGATTACATTGAATATTAGGGGTGTACCGAAAAGAATCGTTATCATTGCAGCTAGTATTATTTTATTTTCTGTTAGTTCAGTAATCAATGATGGAAATACAGTATTTAAATCTAGCATTGCTGCAGTTAATGCATAAAACACACCATGCCATATAAATGCAAAAAATGTTTTTTTAATGTTAGAAGTCATATTTTTCTCCTTGAAATTATCTATTAATATAGTAACATATTATAAAAATATAAGATAATGGTAGATCAACGACCTACCATTATATGAGTATTATTTTAATGTATCTTATTTATTCATGTACTCTGCTAGAGCAACCCTTAATATTTTCATCGCTCTTTGAAGATCTCTTGTTTTTAATACATAGGAAATCCTGATCTCATTTCTTCCTAAACCTTTAGTAGCGTAAAACGCTTCTGCTGGTGTTACCATAACAGTTTCACCATCAAGGTCAAACTCTTCTAATAGCCAGATAATGAATTTTTCCGCATCTTCTATTGGTAACTTGGCTATGATGTAAAAAGCGCCTGTAGGCTTTTTACAGATGATTCCAGGCATCTTTTCTAGGGTATCAAAGACAATATTACGCCTTGCTTCATATTCGTCTTTTATTTTTTCTATATAAGTGTTTTCACATTTATATAGTTCTGCGGCTCCAACTTGTTCTAGGGTCGCAACACATAGTCTAGCTTGACATAGTTTTAATATTTGATGAATCAACTCTTTATTCTTAGATTGTATACTCCCGATTCTAGCACCACAAGCGCTATAACGTTTAGATACACTTTCTAACACTACTACTCTATCTTCTACACCTTTTATATGTGCCATTGATATAGCTTTGAGTCCATCAAATGAAATACCTCTATAAACTTCATCACTTATTATATATAGATCATGTTCGATTGCGATTTCTGCGATCATTTCCATTTCTTCTATAGATAATATCTTGCCAGTTGGATTCCCTGGATTAGAGAATAGAATAACTTTTGTTTTTGGTGTTATTAATGAAACAATTTTTTCCTTTGATGGAAGATGGAACCCATCTTCTGGTTTTGTGGTTATGGGAACAATATTTACACTACCCGAACCAGTAAATCCACTATAGTTTGTATAGAATGGCTCTGGGACTAATATTTCATCACCAGCATCACACATAGCTATAGAACAGAACATTAAAGCTTCTGAAGCACCATTGGTAATAAGTATTTCGTCTTCTTCAAAGATTACATCTTCCCTTTTGTAAAAATCTTGTATAGCATGAATAAGACATAGTTCTCCACGAGAATTCGAATATTTAATTACTTTACTATCGTAATTTCTAATAGCATCCATAAATGCTGGTGGTGTTTCTATATCAGGTTGTCCAATATTTAGATGATACACCTTTTTGTTAGCTTTTTTAGCTTTATCAGCTATTGGGATAAACTTTCTAATCGGTGAATGTTGTAACTCTAATATCCTTTTTGATAACTTCATATTCTTTTCTCCTTGATTTTTACATTTTAAAAGATAATTATACTATTACATATTATGCTTGAAAATTCAAGAGAATTTCAAATTTTATAAGAAAATGTAAGAATTTACATATTCTAATGAATATTTCGATAAATAGTTGGACTTTTTAAAAATTTATTGTAATTAAATAAGCAATTCGTAACGATATACAAACAAAAAAAGAAGGTGCATTCTAAACGAAGACACCTTTATCCGATTTAACGAATTCTCTATTTTATTAAGTTTTTAAAACTTTTTTTGTTTCTATATTTTCAAATAACATCTTAGTATTAGTGATTGGTAAAACATAAGGAGGTAAATTTCCGTTATTAACAGTGTTTGATAACAATGATCTTAAATATGGATAAAGAACTGTAGTCCCTACATCAATACCAAAATTTCTGTTACTTGTATTTTTCCAATCAGTTAAGTTAAAAAGTCCAGTAATTACAACTTCTGCTGAAAATGGTACTTCATTTTCTTGAAGTTCATCAGATATCTTAACAGAAATCTTCAACGAAAACGTATTATTATTGATATTTTTAACCACCCTCTTAAATTGTGGGCAGATATTTATCGCTTTTTTAGATTTGAAGTCAAATTTAGTATCTATAGTATAAGCTATTTTATTAACTACGTATTTATTAAGTTTTAATCTGTTAACTGTGGTCATGATGTTTCTCCCCTAAAGGCAAACATGTTTTAAAAGAATAACCCCTATCACGTACTACTTTATATTCATTTTGTGTATAAGTATTAAAAGCAGAATCTAAATATTGATTAACTTTTTTATTTTCGTGTAGAGTAAATTTTTTAGGTAATAACTTCCAAATTCTTAAGAAGTTTTCCTCATCATCAATTAACCTCATCAATCTATCATGTGTTTCGTCTTGAATCGAGCCACTTTCGTAGCGTGTAATAGTTTTTTCACCAAACCCTAGAAGTTTAGCAAATGTTTTTTGGGACAAACCATATTTATCTCTTATAGATTTAACTTCTATAGAAGTTAATAAACCAATTTTTCTTTTATAGTAATTAAATACAATTTTATCATTTTCTATTTCAAGTTTTCGGTTATATACTTCTTCTCCACATTCTTTACAATAAGTAACTTTGATTTCAGCTTCTATTTTCTCACCTTTAACTTCGAATACATGTTTTTCTTTTTTGATTATAATCTCTTTCATATCTATACATGCATTACAATATAGTCTTTCCATCATTCTCCCCTTCTTTTCAATCTTCGACAAAAATCATATTATCTATATGGCAACTATAAACAAAAGAATATTCATAGTTTTCTTTAATTTGAATCTCTTTTGCTTTAATATAAAAATATTTTCTATAAATACATTTTTTAAAGACCCACACTTTTCCTCTGCTATTTGGGTCTAAGTCATCTTCTGGACCAGAATGATAATCAGCGACAGTCAATGACCTTATAATTTCTTCTTGTTCAACAGTAGTAATACCGACGGCCAGTCTAGTTTGGCGATTCTTATTATTATTACAGATTATTATTTTGCATGTTTTTAATTTACTAAGAAATTCACTTAATCCTTCATGCATACCCGCCTCTTTCCGGTATCATATGATACCATTATAACCCTTTTAGATATCTATTTCAACAAGAAATTATATATTTCTCAAAAACATCACATAAAAATCGTTAAGTCCTTATTCATGTTTAGTTATGTCTCTATCTATATGCCTACAATAGCTGTAGCGTATCTATAAATCAAATGTATATCCTTCAAACTTAAAATCTAATAAACATATATAAAGATATCTATATATTGACAATCAATTACTAATTCGCCATTGGAGTTTATTACTCCATATAATCCATCTTTAATTACAACTGAATAACCATCATTCTTAAAGTTACCTATAAATCCATTATAGAATGACATTTTATCAAAATCAAATATTATATCAGTTATAGATTGCCCTTTTGTATTTATATATCCAATCATGGTTTCGGTTTCGTTTTTAATTGCCATTATTTCATTGGTAAAAAGCATAAACATAGAACCAAAATTGTAGAAACTATCAAGCAATAAATTACCTTCATAGTCATACATTGCAAAACTAGTATCTGAGTTCTCTACAAAAATTACATCGCTATCATCTAAAGATAAAATTACAGGCTTTTTATTAAAATCAGTGTAATCTAAATCTTCAATTATTACATTGCCATGATAGTCAACTACTTTGTAATAGCTTTCACCAATATTTACCAGACAGATAATCTCGTCATCATAGTCAATAATAACGTCATTATTACTAGATCTATATAACTCTTTGCCTGATTCATTAATTATTATTTGGGCCAATTCATCGTTAAGTGGAATTTCCTGTACACCCCTTGAAAATGTTTTATAATCATAGTAACCATAATTCACAAAGTATATTGGTTCTATAACTATTTTCCCCTCAAAATTGACATAACCTAGTTTATTTTCACTGGTTATTATGGCTGCCATATTTGTAGCATATTTTGAATGGTCAAAGTCGATTGGGGCGATATATTCAATATCTAATAGGAATTCACCGTCTGAATTAACCAGACCCCATTTATCATCTAGTTTAACTGTAGCTAGGTTTTTTGAATCACTAACTAAAATAGAGTCATAAATTGTATCTAATACAACTTCTCCTTCAGGACTTACTAAGCCATTTTTACCATTCTGTTTTACCAAAATAAGTTGAGAATCTTTTTCAAAATAATAAATTTTATCATAGACGGCTTCTAAAACAATATCACCTTCACTATTTATAAAACCATACAATTCATCATTTTTATATTTAATAAGATTTGGATTTTCAGTTAAACTTAAAAAATCATGTGTTGTTTCAACTAGGATCTCTCCTTTTTCATTCAACACTCCATATTTATCATTCTCTTTGAATACACTTATATCTCCAACAAAACCACTTAAATATATATAGTCTTTATCTAATAAGTAATTTCCTTCTTTATCAATATAATTAAAAATATGACCAGTTTTTTCTACCTTGGCAAATCCATTCGCAGAAAAAGAATAAGCGCGAGAAAAAGTGGCTGAAATCTTCATTTCATTTTCTGGGTTTATATATCCCCATAAATCATCTTCAGTTTGTACTGCTAGTAATCCTTCACTAAAAAGATTCCCAACATCATCTGTGTATCCGATAGTATTCTTATTGTTAGAGCATGATACTAACATCGTCAGTAACAACATCACCATTAATCCTAGTATTTTTTTCATCTGATCCCCCTATATTTATGTTTATTAACTTGTTAAGTTTTAGGTGATTGTTAAGTTTAGCTACTTGTTAAGTTTAGCTACTTGTTAAGTTTAGCTACTTGTT
>CAZHSG010000043.1:0-1567 GCA_964535005.1 uncultured Candidatus Izemoplasmatales bacterium | reverse complement strand
TGTTAAGTTTAGCTACTTGTTAAGTTTAGCTACTTGTTAAGTTTAGCTACTTGTTAAGTTTAGCTACTTGTTCCAGTACCACTGAATATTCCCGCGTATCCATATAATATGCCATAACTAAAAATCGATTCATATTCAAGTGCTACAATTATATTTCCTTGATAATCACAAATTCCATATAAACCTTCATTACTAACATGTATATAATCAGGACATAGAACCGCAGTATCAAAATCTAGTTCAACTTTTATATCACCATCATAATCAATTAATGCATAGTTCCTGGTTGTTAAGGATTTAATAAGTATTACTTCTTTTTCATAGTTATAAAACATTTCTCTTCTAGATATGGTTTGTGAGTTACAAACCAACTCTCCTAGAACATTGTATACATTAACCACAACTGTTCCATCAATATCTGGTGAGCTTATTTCTTCATAAATCAAGGAATTTCCATAGACATCCGGCACAATTACTAATTTGTTATAACATAAAGGTACTATTACTTCTCCCTCATAGTTAATAACCATATTTTGGAAATCATTACCAGAGTCATTAACTAAAATTACTTCATCTGAAAAATTAGTAATTGAATATTGATCTGTTTGATATTTAATCAAACCAGATGGATTCATAATCTTTGTATGCTCTCCATCATAGAAAGTGTATTTATCTAAATCATAATATGCAAAAGTAGAACTCAATATATTTATTGGTTCTAAAACGATATTTCCTTCGGAGTCAATAATCCCATACAAAGCCTTTTCTTGGATTATAGAGTTTCCTTCTTCGTTAAAATTAAAGTAGATTGGGAACTGCTGATCAAACAAGACTTCCTCTTCTTGATTTATAGCGCTCCATAATTCATCTGTTTTTACTGAAGCAATGCCATTTTTAAAATCTGTAGCATCATCATAGGTGTTTTCAATTATGATTTCACCACTTACATTTACATAACCATACTTATCTTCCTTCTTAAATACAGCTAAGCCTTCACTAAATGGACTTATACCTTCATAGATACAATCTAAAACATATTTGCCACTAGTATCAACTATTCCATACAAACCATCTTCAGTGAACCTGAATAAGTCCTCATAGTCTAGCCATTCGTAATTTACAACCCCGTCTATGCTTAGTATATTTTTTCCATTTGTATTAAATACTGATAAAGTTCCATCAGTTTCTCTTGCTTTAAAATACTCTCCTGTTTCAGGTCTATCTGTAAAAAGTGCATTGAAGTCATCTATTGATCTATAGTTAGGTTCTAGAATGTACTCTCCATCAAAATCAATAACCCCGTATAAATCATCAATCCTAACAATTGCGTGGCCATAATAGAATGGTTCAGCCTCATCATAGATGAATGGTATTACTTCTTTACCAGTTTCATCAAGAAAACCATATTTGTCTTCTTGATTCATAGCTAAAAACCATTTCCAAGTGAAATGGTCTTTATCAATAGTTTCGCCTTTACAAGATATTAAACTAAAAGTTAAAAGAATTATTAGTATCATTAAAAATAGTTTTTTCATATAATACCCACTTTCAAATCATTTATAAAATA
>CAZHSG010000042.1:0-15068 GCA_964535005.1 uncultured Candidatus Izemoplasmatales bacterium | reverse complement strand
AATTATGATGTGCATACCATTAATTGCAATTATTTATGATACGGCTCAGTGTATCGCATTTAAGTATAAACTTTATTTATATTCATTTAGTGTTTTAGGTGTATAATTTCCTCCTCCTCCAGAACATATAGGCAATGCACCATACTCTTTAACATGGGTAGAAGTCAAAATCTTCTCTAGTAAATCTCTTTTAGAATTGCTATCTAAAGTGAAAATAGTCAATTTGATCTTGTACCCATTATGATAATAACTTGAGATACTGTAATTTGATTGGGTTTCATGTGCATTATCCATTCCTTTTTCAGAAATAATATGGTAAAAACGTTTTTGTTCTGCCTCTGTCTCTCCAATATAAATAATGCTCCCATCCTTATTAGGATAATTAACATGTCTTTCAATGATTTCATAAATATATAATATGTTATTTTTATTGATATCATTCTTTAAACTAATCTTAATATTCTTTCTAAGATTACCTTCCATTATATAATCAGACAAAATGTTCTTACAAATTGAAAACTCATAATACTTATTATAAGTTATTTTACTTAAAATTATACTATCCATAATTTCTATATTACTCCCAACCTTTCATAAAATTTTGAATCCACATCAAAAGTGTAGACTCTTGAATAAGAATACTTGCTGTAATATCTTTTCCATTTCCAGGTAAATCTTCCAAATATAACTTATTAAATTAAGAAATTAATTCCTATAGAAACTGCAAAGAGCACAATTACAAAAATACCAAAAATTGTAATTTTTTTATTAATCGATTTTTTAATCTGTCCAATCATATCTAAATTTGATTCTAAGATATCATTTACACTTTTATTAATCTTTTGAACTGAATTATCATCAGAATTTTTAATAGTCTCTTCAATCCGTTCAGACATTTTCAAATTAGAATCGTTGATTTCTTTTAAACTGTTTTCAATTTTTATTACATTTTCTTCAAAGCGCTTAAGTGTTTTATCTACTGTCACTTCAGTTACATCTTTTACCAAAGTGCTCATTTCATTTGTTAAATTTTTCACTTCTCCCAGAAGATTGCGTAATAACTCAGAACTCTTAATAAGTTCTTCTTTTCCCTTAGAAAATGAAATTACTTCTCTCTCTAAACTAGTAATGTTTTCTAAAGCAAGTTCAATTCTTTCTTTCACATCAACTACTTTTTCTTTTTCCATAGTTTATTTCTCCTTCTTAATATAGTAATCTATTTGTTTAGTCAGTTTATCTATATGTAATAAGATTGGAAAATCTCGCATGTCATCATCAATCTTATCTGATACACTAATTTCCTTGTTTGTATCGAGAACATCAAACAAGTCTTCCACCAACATTACCATTGTATAATACAATTCTTGGTTTCTAATATATGCCTTCTTCATAACAAATAATGTAAAATCGAATAGCACGTCCTGTTCTATTGAATAATTTTCCTTGGAAAATTTGATCGCAGCTTTGAAGTCATCAATGATTGCGGATACTTCATATTTTTTTGAGTATAATTCAGACATTGATCTTAAAAATAGTAACCCTGGATGATCCGGTGTTGATTCCAATTCTCTTGAAACTTGGCCACGTAGTTCCGCCGCTTCGTTAGAAGACCTGATACCACCAATTCTTTCTCCCAAATCATTAAGTTGTCCATCAAATAATTCAATTATTTTACTGAAGCCCATATCTTCATTCTCTAATACCTCATTTATTGATGTTGAATAAGTTGATTCAAAATATCTAATAACACGTTGTCTTATTTCTTTGTCTTTATTTCGCGATTTAAGAGCTGCTTGAGAAAGCTGAACCATTTCTCTAATACCCCTTCTTCTTCCTCGCTCAATCGTGTCATAAATAAAATCAAGTAACACATTTGCCATGTGAAGTATAAATCCCTTTGGATCAGAATCTTCGAATTCTTCTGCTTTAACTCTTTCGGATTTAACACGGCCTTCATTATAACCTCGAATATAGTCGCAGTACTTGTCTATAATTTCAATTCTTTCAGCATGGGCAAAGGTCATATTGTACTCGTTCGAAGAATAATCAACAGTATAATCATCGATAACCCCTAATACAACTAATCTTTGAATTGCCTTTTCTAAATCATTTCTTTCCTGTCCTTTTTTGACTGTTATTGTGAAGTGAGTCTTAATAGAATCTTCATTTTCATAAAGTTTATCTATAATACTTTGGATTTCCTCTAACTCCTTTGTGATTCCTTTGAAAGAATTAACATGAAAGAACAACATTCTTGATATATCATCTCCATCTTCTCTATGAAGATTCTTAATATATTTTTTTACTTCGTCAAGTGTTGTATTCACGTCTAGAAGGTGATTATTTATCCTACTGTTATCATTCGAAAAAACAATAATACATTCTGCATCATCACGATCTCGTCCGGCTCTTCCTGCCTCTTGATAAAAAGATTCAATTGAACTCGGAATACCAAAATGTATAGTATATCTTATATTAGGTTTATCAATACCCATTCCAAAAGCTTTTGTAGCTACAAGAAGTCTGAGTCGGTCCCTTTTATATTTCATAGCAGTATTCTTTTTCGTTTTATTCCATTCTCTTTTATCAAAATCCTTGGGCGCTGATCCCGCATAGAACCCAACCTTTGTTCCAAGGTTTTTAGCAAGTTCTTGACTAACAGGAAACACACCGTAATCTCCATTTACATGTGGACAAAATACAATACCACAATAAGCACTCTCATCTTCTGAGTTAAGAAATTTATTAGAAGATACCCCAAATTTTTGTGGTAAACTATTCCTTACAATTTCTGAAATTAATTGAACTTTAGTATCACTAGAAGTATCATGAATAGAATATTTTAATTCCTTTCTATCAAATGTTTTAGGTGTAATAATGGCATCGAACTCTAATATGCTTATTTCTCTTTGAACATCTTTTAATACAGCAGTCGAGGCTGTTCCTGTAAGAGCAACTAAAACAGGATAATCTTCATTCTTTTTAAATACTTCTCTTGAATTCTTTCCTATATTTAGATATGCTGTTCTAAAATCATGCCCCCATTCAGATACGCAATGTGCTTCATCAATAGCCACAGTAAATACACTATTAGTTACAAGTAGTGCTTTAACTTCATTTCTGAAATTCTTCATCTGTAGTCTTTCTGGTGATATATAAACTAGAGATACATTATTGCTCCTCATCCACTCTAGCTTAGCATATCTTAATTTTCTATCAAACACAGAATAAATGGCGATTGCATTATCTATACCCTTTATCGATAAATTGTCTAGTTGATCATTCATTAATGATGTGATTGGAGAAACTACAAACGTTTGTCCTGGCACAATCAGAGAAGTAAGTTGATATATTAAAGACTTCCCACTACCAGTTGGCAAAAGTACTATTGAGTCCTTTTTCAATAATACTCTTTCGATTGTTTCATATTGTCCTTCCTGAAATACATCAAATCTAAATACATAATTCATTAAGAATTCTAGAGATTCTCTATGTGCAACTTCCGGTGAATAGGTATCAAAACTGTCAATTTCACAGAAAAAATCATCTTTGAATGATATGTCTTTGATAATCATTTGCCTAGCTGAAGTGATATGGTTTGCAAAGCTTATTCCCATTGTATCGTCACTCAAAGTATCAGATATTTCAATATTGAAAGCAATATCAAAATTGTAAACACTATTAAAACAAGCAACTAATTGCTTAAGTTCTGCTACAGCCAATTTTCCAATTTTTTTGATTTCACTGGAATTGAAAGCTTTGGTATTTATGTTAAGATAGATAATGTCTTCTCCTAGGATATACCCCTGTTCCATCGATTTCATTATCGCTATTTGTAGCTGATGAACAACTTTCATTGCTATATGGTGTTTCTCTAAAGTTGAATACCCTTCTTTACTCTTTGTAGTCTTTAGTTCATTCTTAAGATTCTTAATAATTTCGGAATTAGCATCATCCAATTCACTGTTTTTTATTCGGCAAACTATATAACCAGCTTGTCTTAATGCCTCATCCCTTTTGATATCTTTATCTATATGTAAAATATGTTCATCTCCGTCAAGTTCAATAACAATATTTTGATTATTACTACTTATCAAGAAATCTATTCTCTGCGATTGTAAATCAAAATCGTTAGAATTAATTAAGGATCCTAGTTGTACTTGTGTAATTACATGTGAAGCCCAATTACTGCCCAAGGCAACTTGTAATACCTCATTAATGAATCTTTCCTCAAGTTCACTGTCTGTAGAGTTTTGCACATTTGTATATTCCAAAAAATTGTCAATTACATCAATATTTTCAGAGTTAACTTTCCCAAACTCAATTAGTTGAATATACAATTTTTCTACTTTAAGAGAGTTCAATGTAATTTTTCCTCTGCTTAATAGACGAAGAAGTAATGAATAAACTTGCTTACTCTTATCATCCACTTGTTTTCTAGGTGATAATACATCTAATCTGAATTTAGTAAATGGTTTCAGCTTTTCTAGTTTTTCAGTGTAAGATAATTCTCTTAATATTGCTTCTGACACACCTAAAGAATTAAAGAAATACGTTTCATGATCTGCTGTCATCGCTCTAGCATAAATGTTTCTAAGCTTAAATTGATTTACTTTCGCTGTCATAACTTTCGCTGTCTCAATATTCTCTTTCACTAAATGATTTTGATTTCTTTCTTCATTAACCTTACCAATATCTACTGTTGCTTTGCATTTAGGATATGTTGAACAACCCCAAAACCTATTTCCTACATTTTTTCCCTGTTTTGCTATACGTATAACCATTTTGCTACCACATTTTGGACAGTTCATAGGCATCCTCCTCAAATAATAAATATAAATTAGTTCATTGTAAAGTGAACTACTTTTTATTCCTTATATCAATTAAATTATACTCCTCTGTAAGTAGTTAGTAAAGTGTGCTTAAACTAATGGATTGTCTACACTTTTTTAAACACTTCTAGAATAGACATGATTCATTTTGTAATTAATGGACATCATATAACACAGACTGCTGTGTAATCTAAATTTGTTATACCAATTAACATATTCAAATAATTCTAATTTCAATTGTTCTAATGACTCAAATCGTTTATGACAGAACTCTGTCTTAAAGACTTTGAATAACATAACCCTTGCCAGCATTAATATTACCAAATACAAATATTCTCATATTAATCAACTATGCTATTTTAATATTTCTATCTCTTAATAATTTAATGTATAAGTACACTGTAGGTATGAAGTCAAATAACATTCCTAATCCAAACATAATAGCAATTCCATTTAATGTAGGTTCAAATACTCCAGTTTTAAATAGAATGAACGCTCCACCATAGAAGATAATATTAACAATCAGAGATTGCCAGAGCATATAATCTGTTCTCCCCACTCCATAGAAAGTAGAATCCATTACATTGTTATACGCAAATGTTATATAAAATACTATTTGTATCACAATCAAACTAAATACTTTATCATAGTCTCCCACATTCATAATATTATTTAAAAATGGTTTCCACAACGGTATAGATACTAACCATATTATTACTACTATAGTAGTTACTGTAAAATACCCTTTTGTTTTATTCTTAATTTGTTCATCCCCTTCGGATGTTTCTTTCTTAATTAACTCACCTAGAGCTAGTATTGGAAGTAACATCCAGAACCAAATGAATGTATTAGCTACCCAGAATGTGCCCTGCTCATTTACTACATTGATCATCCTAATTATCATTATCATAAAGGCAAAATTTCTGACAAAGGATTCTATACCACTAAATCCACCAACTTTAATCCACTCTCTTTGCCATTTAAAACTTAAGTTGCTGAAGTATTCTTTGATTTTCATAGAATACTTTTTATTTGTTCTTATGACCATATATACTAACATTACAAAATTAACAATGATATTAGTGTATGCTATCCCATTAACACCAAGATTTAAGCTTATTCTTAATTCACTTATAAATAAAGAATCAAGTAATATAGTAAGAATCATCTGAATAAGAAGAATAAAATAGATATCTCTCTTATATCCTTTAAGAATAAATACTACCATTAAGAATTTAACAACATTACTAAACAAGATTCCAATTAACTCATATCTTATATAGCCTACTGTTCCATTTATTAGATCAGGATTTTGTGCCATCCCTACAACAATTGGTCTAGCAAATATAAACATAATTAAGCTGAAGACAAATATAAGTCCAAAAGTAGTTAATAATCCGGTTTTGATTTTGTTTTTCGTCTCTTCTATATTTAGAATAGTTTTACCAATTAAGAAGAACAAAGGTAAAATCAAAGCTTCTTGAATAACTTCAAAAATCAAATTCACATATTGTAATTGTGAAGCAATATTATATCCCCAGTCTCCTGGAAGATTACCTAAAAAATTAAATCTCACAGTAGTATAAATTGTGGGTAGTAACCAAGTAATAAATATAGCTAGAAACAATTTATAATCAAATCTCTTTAAACTTTTTAACATGAATTCTCTCCTTTTCAATTATTTATTCATTTGATGTTATATCATGGCATTAATTCAAAACCTTGATAGATTTTAATATGTACTAAAAGCATCAAAAGTGCTGTCGTGAATTTTTGCAAAAATCTTAATTTCCTATTCACATTGTATCACTAATCAATTAATGCTTTAAAGTTTCTTTCATTACTGAATTAACCTATCATCTTCCTTATTTTATTTTTGTTTTGTTTAACCCAGTTTTTTGATTCTATGACCCAGTTTTTTGTCTTTAAATAATATATATTTTCTTTTGGAAAACTATCCAACACCCGTTCCATTGTAGTTAGCATTTTTTTTGCAAAATCCTTTGCTATACTTTCATCGCCATATATAAATATCATGTGCTGCATTTGTGAAATTAAATCATTTGCATTTTTACTTGCATCACTAATGTTTAACCACAACCATAATATATAGGTTATGTCTTCCCATCTCTCACCAATAGAGGCACAATCCCAATCAATAATAGCAAAAGGCATATTTCTTCGAAATACTACATTGCATGGTGATAAATCATGATGACAAATCACCTTGTCCCCTAAGAAATTATTTGATATATCGTGCATCTTTCGAACAATTTTAATAAATTCTTCGAGTTGTTTCAATGTTGTTGATCCAATATCACTAGGAACATAGCCACTTATATAACCAAATTTATTTCTGCCTTTTTCATCTAGTCCAATGTATTTTGGAGCTGACATAAATCTCGACTTTTCAAAATATAGTAGTAATTCCTTGATAAGCTTGTCGTTTTTTGTGGGTTGTCTATACACAATTTGTCGATTTTTTATTACCTCTTTTGTAATTCTTCCTCCAGATAAATGAAAGTCACCATTATTTGAAATAACATTTGATATTAACCTAGAATCATTAATATCCATATATTTTTGTTCATCCTCTTTTTTGCCATGATAGTCTGTTCCTGCGGATGTAATAAAATTGTATTTGTCTATCATACTTAATAGAAATCTATTTTCTTCAATAGTATACTTGCCATAGTATGCTTCTAATCCATCTATATTGAGCAATGATAACTCACTACACAAGTAATCAATCTCATGATTTTTTAAAGATATTTTACTGCTATAATCTAACATTTCATACGGGTGCGCCCAAATAGCATATCCATCAGACCTATGAATTATATCGATAACTTGCTTTACAGTAGGTAAGCATACACTGAAATTAGACTCTTCATTAATAAAGTGAATAGCATCAATGAAATTTTTAGTTATTCCCTTTTTAAGTAAGTAATGCGCTAGTTTGGTCCGTGAAGAGAAAAATATATTTTCGGCGAACTCGATACCGTTTTGCTTAAGTTTTAAACAAAAAGCCTTAATAGCATCTTCTCTTTTTATAATAATATCGTTGAATAACCTTGATAATTTATCTGAATCGAAATCATAACCTAAGACATGTATTGAATAATTTGAATTATAAAAATTCAATTCATAATCTAATTGAGATGTGAATTCAATGCCATTTATTTTTTTAACCTTTCCAGAATAGGACGACAATAAAGAAGTTGATTCTAATGAATCGTGATCAGTTATTGAAATTATCTTTATTTCGTTAGATTCAGCCATTTGAAACAATTCGGGAATTGTTTTCTTACCATCACTTAATGTAGAATGCATATGTAAATTTATCTTCATATTCAATCTCCTTATCCTAGTGAAATTAGTATTGTTATTACACTAATTATTAATAGTGAAAGTCTCTTTTCTTATTGTTGTCCGTTTTAAGGAAACACTTTCATGACACTCATTTTATTTTTACACATTTTTTCCTCAAGAATAACATTTGGAATTTAGACTAATTATTCTGTAAAAAACTTTTTATTCTTCTTAAATAAAACATATTTCAGAAATCTGTAATCAGCGTAGCACTTAATTTCGGAACTGCTTATATTTAGCACTTTAGATATTTCAAAACAAGCTTTTAGATAATTATCGTAATGTTTACTTTCTCCTGCCATGTAAGCTTCTGCTTTTTTGGGGATATAATCACAACTACAAATTTGCCACCAGTCTACATCTATGCTTTCAAATACAGTTAAATTGTCATCCTTAACATTTCTAACTATTTCATGAATCTCTTCAGTCGCTAATACAAGCTTTGCTGCATAATCTTCATATATAGATGGAAAATCAGAAATCGTAACATTAAATATTCCATCTTCTATTTCTTTCAAAACCTCATAATAATAGCTTTCTTCTGTTTTATAATATCTTTCAGTAATTGCTTTTTTAAGTTTCATAATTTTTAAATTTATATCATCTGATGGATTGTAGATACTTTCAACTACCAGACCTTTAAAAAATTCTAAAACTTGGCCCTGCAAAATTTCAAGTAACTCATACCCTATTTTGAAAATATCATTACAAAAATCTAATAATTCTGATACTATAACATTCATCCTATAACCCCAAGCATTGTCTGGATCATTAACATATACATTTACAGATAAATCCGAATCAACTGATTTAAAATCATGCGTCCAAGATGCAAAAACATATTTTTCATCAACTTTTAAGTTAGTTGGATGCTGACCAAAAACGGATCGTATATGTTTAAAATAATCTATATCACTTTTATTGGTTATTCCTAAAAAATCATCATGTTTCATATTTGAAAGTCTTGTATTTATGAATGTGTCTAAATTTATAATCATTTTTTCATACTCTTTCTTAGATAAAGACACAATATGAGATAAACCTTCAATGCCATCTACAATTAAATTTACACATGAAATCAACTCCATAATAAAAAATGTTTTATCATTAATTCTGTAAATGCTAAAATCAGTAAAACTGTATCCATTTACTCTTTCAATAGAAAAGTCTATCCAGTCTTGAATAGAACACATCTTATCCCATTTCTTAAGCATATTTGTTTTGCTAGCATATGCTAGAAAAGAATTCTTGAAACCTTGGTAATACATAAAATATTCTTTATATGATGTATCTAATGTTTTTATTTTTGTTAAATAATCCATTATATTTTTGCTCCTTATGAGTTAAGAATTTTTCTACTTATCATTGATTTCATTAAGTAATCTATTTGAAAAATCTACCGCGTCCTTTTCAATCTCTTGATTAAGATATTCAATATCAATGCCATCCGACTTTGGCTGAGAATAACACTTGAATTCCGTGTCCCAGATACATATATTCTTTTTAACTTCATCATAATTCATTCCACTATTTAACAAATCTATTTGCCTTTTTTGATACGCGTGTCTGGATTCGTGAAATGAAACTAATAATACCTCACTAATTTCTGCTTCATCTACCCATTTACGATTAAATATTATGGTGTTAGACTCTGGTAAATACATAGAAGTAATATGCTGATGGCTTTCGAAATTCTCATAAAACTCAATTACCGGCTCTAATATATTAAGTTTTTTGCATGCAAACTTTATTCCATAAATTGCTATCTGTTCATTCATGTTTTAAACCTCAACATGAATAATATAAAAGTTTTTATGTTTTGTCAACTAAATAACGATTTAAAAACTTGAAAAATATATACTTTTTTTCAACCTATATACAGACATTGAAGCTATAACTGTTTTCTAACAAGGGTATAAACAGAATCTACAACCTCTACTTCGAAAGTTTGATTTATATACTGAAAACAAAGTTGTTTCTCTGAAAGATCGCACAAGGAAATAATCTCATTAGTAATAGTATTAAATTCCTTCAGATAATAGTCAACTATGAATACGCAGTCCTTTTGAAACCCAAGAAATAAAAGCAAGGGAAATTCACCAAATTCACTTCTTATACATTCATTAGGAATTATTTTCAAGATGTCTTCACTCTCTACTTGAAAAATGGTATCAACATATTGCTTAAGTTCTATAGATAACTCACTATATATTGTTTTATAATCCCTCAAATGAAGTTTGTCGCTATGTGTTTGGACTCTACCTAAAATGGGAAACTCAAAAACTTTTTCAATCTTGCTATACTTTGGTCCATTCCCATATATATTAGGAATATATGAAGTTATACCTTCTGATAAAAAGTCATATTTGTTATTTGATATTAAAAACAGAAGTAATTTTCGATGAGTATGCAATTTTTCAGTGTAACACTTTCTGGTGTAGAAAAAGTGAAACTTATCAAAATCATTAGCTTCTATAACATAATCAAGCAATGATTTTCCAAATTCATCCGGTTGAACTGGCATGTCTCTTAGTTTCATATCCATAAAATCCTGTGATACAAATTTCTTTAATTCCGATAAATTATTCATACCACAATATATCAATTGGTCCAGTGATATATGTAAATATTCAATAATTTTAATAATGTTTTCTGCATGAGGAAAACTTTCGCCATCCTCAGTCCTTTGCAATGTTAGTACAGAAAGACCAGTTGTTTCAGCGAGTTCTGTTCTAGTAACGTTCTTCTCAATCATTATTTTCGTTAAATATTCACCTATCTTCTTCTTATCCATAAATTCCTCCTAAGTTATTTATTATAGATGTTCTATTATCTAAATATAATTATATCACTAATAATAAATATTTAAAGCAAGCCATATATATTTAATAAAAAAACAAAATCTTATAATAAGATTCCGTTAATTGGTTAGATATAATTAAGCTCAATACAATATATTAAAACGAAATATTCGTGACTCTACAGATTCAAAAAAAACCACTATCTGAATAAATATAATCTCCTCAGCAGATATTTTTATATCTCTGTTTTCTCATCCGTCTTAAAGCCCAATTCTTCTGACATCTCTTTTATATATAGAGGATTGTTTATCTGCTTAAGATTTTCTGGTGATTGTATATCTGCATTTTTAAAAATGTATATCGCTACTTTTGTAGAGTTGTATTTTATAGCATAATCAAAATGAAACTGAGTTAGCAGCCCATCATATTTCATGAAATAATATTCAACTATAAAAACTATATTTCGTTCCAAAGCCATATAGAATATTTTAGGATAATCGTTTTGCTTTTCTCCTATTCTTTCGTATGGCAACATATCCAATATTTCTTTAGACTTACAATTAAGAATACTATCAAAAAATCTTTTATGTCTTTTGTCTAACTCATAATATTCCACCCATCTATAAACTGGCTTCTCACCATCAAAATATAAAACTTTATCAAGAAATGGAAACTCGAATTTTTTCTTTACTACAAACACTTTTTTCAAGCTACCATTACTACTTTCAACGTTATATTCAATTACTTTTTTTAGAAACTCGAACTTATTTTTCCTTACTAAAAAACTCATTAGTTCCAAATTATTATGTAATGTTTCAACAAATAATCTCTTATCATAAAACAATTCAAACTTTTCAAAATCATTAAACTCTATCACATAATCTAATAATGTTTTCCCTTGACTATCAGGCTGTACTATAGTTTCGTTTAAATCTATATCATCAATGGGTTGTTTAACAAATTTTCTTAATTCAGTTTCTCTGTTTTTACCCCCATGTAAAAGTTTATCAATTGATACATCAAAATACTTTGAAAGCTTAAGATATTTTTCAGCATAAAAATAGCCTTCACCGCCTTCATGATCGCATATTGTTTGCCTTGTCACACCGATTACTTTGCCAAGCTGAGCCTGACTAAGTTTAATATTTCCTTTTAATACTTTTTTTTCTCTAAGTTTTCTTAGATACTTTCCATTTTCCATTGTTCCCATAAATAAGCCTCCTCAGAATCGGGTCTTTATTTTCTATTACTGTAAGTTTATAGCTGTCATAATTATGATACCCTCTGTATTTTTGAAACTGACACTTTTTTGGAAGCAATAATGAATAACCTCAAATATGTCAACCTTAGGATGCTAATCGCTCAATTCAGTAAGAATTACAATACTATTTAGTAGATCCTTTATCTAAATTCCATTGTATCACAAGATTCTTGGGAGTTCAAGCCAATTACCTTAAACTGGAAGTTATATATGGCTTAATTTAGCCATATAGTATAATTCTGAATGCATTTTACAAACAATTGTCACCCTTAAACTGTCAACATCGCTGTAATCCAGTAATATAGCCAATATATCATACTTATATGTTCCTAATTCTATAGAAATCTATATAGCCCAGAACAACCAAATACCACGAAATTTATATTTTCGCAGTATTTTTGTCAGGCTGTAAACTACATTGGATATTTTCATTTGAGACTAAATTTAGCATTTCGGCATACCTCAGATTTATGTCCATGGTCAGCTTTGTCTTAGAGGTAACGTCAATGCGTTCAACTATTTGTTTAATTAACTCTTTAACTTTTAGACGCTCAGATTCAACTGTCGTTTCAAGTGTAGATGTAATATCCGACAAGAAGAATTTCACCGTTTCAATAGAGATGTCAAGTGGTGCTGATTCAACGATTTTGTCACTCATATCAAGTTCTTTTAGAAGTGAATTCAGTTCTACTATTTTATTACTTATTTTTATTGCATCTTCTTTCAGTTCATCCGCCTCAATAATACCTTCAGAAAATAGTTTTCGAAGCTCAATTTTCTTTGATGAAAATTTTGCAATTTCGATTTCAAGTAATCTTTTTCTTCCATCAGTAGAGTGTTCGTCTATAGTGTTTTCTGCTATATAATTATATAGAGTATTTGCTAATTCTTCTGAGTTGAGTTTTTTTGCAATTTTCTTTATTGCAATTGGATCAATTAAATCAACTCTGACTCCATTTGAATGACAAGCTGTTATACCCTTATTATGAAATTGTGAGCACTGATAATATAGTCTTTCAACTTTACCGTTTTTGGTTTTATAGACTGATTTCGAGCCAACCATTTTACTTCCACACTCTGGACAAGCAAGTACTCCAGCTAACAAGTATTTGCCAACAGATGGTTTTTTTCGTTGATTAGTTTTCATTCGATCTTGTACCTTTAACCAATCTTCATATGTAATGATCGCTTCATGGTTCCCTTCCACAAATATTGGACTTGTTGCTAATCCTTTTCTTCTTTTCTTATTCCAATCTTTGTACTTACCATATCTTATATATCCTGCATATAAAGGATTTTCTAAAATTGTTTTTACAGTATTAATTGCAAATAATCTATTATACTTAGTTCTGATTCCATCCTTGTTTAGTCTATTTACAATTGCTTTGTATCCATGTCCTCCTATATACATATTGAATATTTTTTCTATGATTTCCTTCTCTTTTTGATTAACTACAATTTTCATTGTTTTACCATCTGGAACGCGATCATATCCAAGGATTTTACCTGAGCCATATATCTTACCTTCTCTCGCTCTTCTTTCTGCTCCAGCACGTGTTTGCTCAATAATAACATCTCTTTCCATCTCAGCGAATATTCCTAGTAATTTTATCATAAGGCTGCCTATTGGAGTTGATGTATCTATACCATCGTCTATTGCTTTAAAATATACACTATTCTTTTCAAATTCATAAATCATATTTTCCAAATCTCTTGAATTTCTTGCTAGTCGAGATATCTTTGTTACATATACTTTTGATATAATTCCAAGTTCAACATCGCGCATTAATTGTTTTAATCCTTCTCGTTCAACCATACTCTTTCCAGTGATTCCACCATCTTTATATAGGATATATTCTCTTTTTTCTCTTTTAGCTTCCTCTATCAGTTTCTCTTCTTGATCTTCAAAGGAGAAACCTTCTTTGAGTTGTTTTTCTGAACTTACTCTTATATACAATCCAATCTTTTTATTATCATTACTATTCATTGTTTTTCTCCTTATCTTTTTTTTTTAATCTCATTACTAGAAGTTCGTATAATAATTCTAGTATTTTGTTTTCTTTCATGTTTTCCATATGATACACCTTCCATTATTTATTCGATATAATTATCGTTAATGGCTTGTTAGGTGTTCCATAGAAAACTAAGAACTAACTAACATATAAATAAAAAAAGAGTTTAGTTTTCACCAAACTCCTTATTGTGATGTTCTCTTATACTATAGTGATCTCCTATTGAATTTACAATCAAATGATCCAACAGTTTTAATCCCACACTCACACAGGCTTTGGCTATGTTCCTTGTTGTTAATATATCCTGTTCTGAAGGTGTTAAATCTGATGATGGATGATTATGACCCATAATGATTGAAGTCGCATTACTGAGTATTGCAACTTTTAATATGTCTTTAGGAGATATCACTATGCAATTCGTTGTCCCTTTATATATTATAGAAAAATGCGTTGGGACATTTTTTACATCTAAACAGATTATTCCAAGACACTCTTGCGAATTATCTCCAAACATATCTCTAAATATATTTGCACCAGTAGTTGCATCATTTATTGGTTTGACATTAAGAATTGCATTATCCTTTTTCTTTAAATATGTTTCTACTATTTCCATAATTACTTCCATTGTTTTGTGTTATGCATTACAGTGCAATCTTTTCAAAGAATGAACCGTATTTAATAATCGCATCCTTTCTATAGATTCGTTTTGTTTTTTTGTATCCAAGTGATGCAAGTAAAAATGCAACATGATAACCTATGCATTGTTTATGAAATCTAGTTAATATATGAT
>CAZHSG010000041.1:0-15109 GCA_964535005.1 uncultured Candidatus Izemoplasmatales bacterium | reverse complement strand
ATCATTAAAAATAGTTTTTTCATATAATACCCACTTTCAAATCATTTATAAAATAAGTTATTCTTTAACAATATTAAAATCAACGATTACATCTGTTTGAATGTCGTTACATACTATTTTCAAGTAATAAGACCCTGCATCTAGATAGACGCTGTCTAATTCTAAATCAGAACCTACTAAAACATTATCAATTGTGTATAACTCAAATGTAATTTGAGTTGTACTTCTTGAATTGAAATGATATATATAGTCTGTAAAATTGTAGTTACCAGCTGTGTCTATTGCTAATTTATAATTTGTTTCATAGTCAGGATTGCTAGCAGTGACTGTGTTTTCACCTACAGCTATTTCTGGCATTTCGCTATATTCTGTTTCTAGTAAATCATAGGCAATAAAATCAATTTGGATATCCAATGTTTGATTTTCATATGAACCACCTAATATTGCAGTTGTTCTCACATCCCCTACTTGAATAGGTATAATAATTGTTTGATTACCTGTAACGTCGATGATACCTAGATTCGATATTACTCTGAAATCATCTATTACTTCTCCAATGGTTAATTGAATATAACCGTTAATAGGTGAATTATCCGTTAAAAAATATACATTAATTTCACAAGTTCCTAATACATCATCTATTATATTGGTAACTAGATTTGGATTTTCAATAGACCCCAAATCAGTTTCAGAGTATCTACCCCAAAAAACATCAGTTTCAATAGGCTCATCTGTATTATTAAGAACTGACAAATAGTAAAATCCCGCTTCTGTTATTCTTAGGTCATCAAAAAATGATAGGGGATTTAATTCTGAATCTAGCCAAGTAATGTTTTCTCTAAATAAAGTAGCAATTCCAGCGGATGAAAAACCGTAAAACCCTGGTTCAAAATAGAATTTAATGTAGCCAGTATCTTCGGCTTGGAAAATTGTTGAGAAAGTTTCATATGTACCTTCGTGAGTAGTTATACAAAACTCAGGGAACATAGCCGCAGTGCTAAAGACTGTGAAAATTGAATTACTTTCATAGACTATAGGATCAAATGGAGTTTGAAACTCCATTCCTTCATATATATTTATGTATACTTGTTTTTGAACACTGTCTACATCTGTATAGAAATAGTCACTATTGTAATTAAACCCAATTGTGTTATCGAGATCAAACATAATATTTACTCGCATTTGATAATCACTGGTTATTAGTTCTTCGGGAACTAATAATTCTTCAGCTAACTCTGGATCATAGGTCAAAAAATCTTTTAGACTGTAGGTCATATTATAATTACCATCGTTACCACGCTCAACAGACGAGTAGCTAGGCACGTAGAAACTTGTTCTTTCTAAATAATCTGCTTTAGTTTTATCAAACAATAGGTCTTTGTCTTCATAGTATCCTATTACTGATTTATAAACTTCTCTTTCATTATTTCTTATATTGTATCTGAAAATAAACTCCCCATCAGTTTTAAAATCGTTTTTTTCACAATTTATAAACCCAGTTAGGGTTTTAGTTTCGTTATATACACTTAGAAATGTCGAATCTAAATCATAAACTAATGAGTACCTTGAACCGTAACTTCCGGTTTCTGCCATTTCTTCTTCACCAATAATTACAACATTTTTATTTATAGAATAACTAAAATCATCCATATCACCTTCGCCAAAAAATGTGTTAATTACTTGGACTAACTCATCTCTTTCTTCATCTACTACAACTGGTATAGTCGTTGTATCTATAGACTCAGTAGTAACTGTTGCAAATGTTGTTGGATTTGCATCATTTGTTGTTTGATCCTCAGAAGTTGCTGTCCCTCCACAAGCCATCAAGAAACATACCACAATAATTGTTGCTACAAGAAACATCTTTTTCATATTTTCGTCCTCCTTATGTGTTATACAAATACATTCTTCATTAAAATATTAAAAAAATAGGATAATAATTTATCTACATAGTCTTATTAAACTTATATATTTAAATATATAAAACTAACTTACTTTTTTCATTATATCATTTCTGTTTACAAAATTAAATGACATTCAGATTTTTTATGTCATTTAATTTAATATTTCTTTATATAGACATATGTTTACTGTAAAGTAGTTTGAAAACCTAACTTTTTATTGTTGTTTATGCTCTATATTTTTACTAAATAATACAAAAAAAGCGCATCCAAATTTAGTGGATGCGTTTTATTATATTTTGTTTTTTGGTTTATCAATCAATCTCATATATTATATCTACATATTTGTAATCTAGAATTATATTACCTTCTAAATCCATTATACATACTAGTCTGTCTTTTTTAGCCATAACAACGTCATCATCAAATATTCTTATCCATAAATATTCTGGTTCAAATACTACATTACCCTTTGAATCGATTAGTCCGTAAGCTCCCAAATCTAGATATTCAACAGGAATATAGTCTTTTCGTGAATAGTTTGTTACATAGCGATCATATTTTGTAGGATCAGGTGTTAGTAAATCTCCTTTTAAGTTATACACGTCAGCTACAAATAAAGAACCAGTATCTCTCGTAAGAATATGTTCAGCGAAAAAGAAATTTTCAAAGTATGGTAGAACTTTATATGTAAGATCCTCATCAGCTTCTCCGATGATTCTACTATTGTAATTAATAACTACTTCTTCATGCCTTATCATATCTTCGGCTAGAATTAGATTTTCATTATACATAATAGGAGAATACCTAACTGAACTAAAAATAATGTCTCCATCATAATCAAAAATATAGTACTTCTGATCTTTATTAAATGTAACGCTATTTGGAAATTCTAGGAACATTGGGAAAAACATATATTCGTTTGATTTATATAACATATCTACTACTATTTCTCCAGACTCATTAACTAAGCCATACATCTTATCTTGTCTTATAGCTGATATGCCGTTTTCATTAAAACGGAAATAGAAGTCATATTCTATCGGTAGCACTAGGGTGCCTGATGAATTAACAAGTCCCCAAGCTCCATCTTGTCTAACACTAATTAAACTATTTGGTGATGACATAAATACATTTGAAAATCTAGGTGAAATCAGATAGTTACCAGTTGAGTTAACTATTCCCCATTCGTCCCCCACTTTAACAGCGGTGATTTGTCTACCATTAAAAGCATATACTTCATCATAGATAAAGTCAGTTAGAGTAGTACCACTTAAACTCAAATAACCCCACTTTTCAGTTTCCGGGTCTTTAATCGCAACGATAGGTTCGTATTCTCCGTATTTAATTTCACTGTACAAAAATTCTGTTAGTTCAACTCCATGAATATTCATTAGACCATATAAATCTTCATGTTGAACGATAAAATAGTTACTATCGTTTATACTCGTAATGCTTTCATACTGAGATTCAACAACGTAATCGCCGTTTATATCGATTAATCCATACTTGTTAGTATTTGGATCTTTGACTATTGATAACCCGTTTTCAAAAAATGTTGCATTAGAAAATCGGCATTCAATAACCTCATTAAATTCAGAATCAATAAATCCATATCTTAAACTTGTGTCTCTTACGAGTAGATAATCAAAATCTGAAAGTCTTGTGTACCTAGGATCATCTGGATCTTCTGATCTACAGGCAACAATATTAATTAGTAATAAAATCATTAAGAAGTTTAAAACGAGTTTTTTCATATGTGTAACCCCTCTAATTAAATCTGCATATTAAATAATTATAACACTCCATTTGGCATAAATAAAGAGGTCATAAATATTTTTAATGATAAAATCAATATATTTATAACAAAAACACTCCCAAAGTCAAAAAAAGTGCTTTTTTTATATATATTAAATTAAAAAGAGCAATGCTTAAGCATCACTCTTGATTCTATTTATTTAGTGATTTTAGTTCTTTTATGACTTCTGGAATAATCTTAGTAGCGTCTCCAACTATACCCACATCAGATACTTCAAATATATGAGCGTTTGGATTTCTGTTTATTGCGATAATCAAGTTAGAATCTTCCATACCACTAACATGTTGAATAGCACCTGATATACCACAAGCTATATATAAGTCAGGTCTAACGGTTTTTCCAGTTTGACCAACTTGTCTATCTTTATCTAACCAACCATTATCTACTACTGCTCTAGTACCAGAAACTTCACCGGTGATTATATCAGCTAATTCATATAGGCTTTTCATGTTTTCTTTAGACCCTACACCACGTCCAGCAGATACCAAAACATTAGCATCTTCGATTCTAATCTTTTTAGCTTTTTCTTTAACTGTTTTTAACAGTTCAACATTCATATCTTTTTCAGTAAGTTTAGCATCAAATTCAATAACTTCGCCAATAAGTGATTCATCTCTTCTTGATTGAACCATAACTCCTGGTCTTACCGTTGACATTTGTGGGTAATGATTTGGGCAGATAATTTCTGCCATTAGATTACCACCAAACGCTGGTCTAGTCATAATTAGGTTATTAGTTTCTGCATCAATATCTAATTTAGTACAATCAGCCGTTAGTCCTGTATGAACTCTAGAAGATACTCTAGGAGCTAAATCTCTACCTAAACTTGTCGCACCTACCAATACAACTTCTGGTTTAACTTCATTGATTACACTAACCAAAGATTTTGTGTATGGTTCATTAACATAATGTTCTAACATTGGGTTATCAACCACAAAAACTTTGTTAGCACCATAATAAGTTAATTCTTTGGCTAGGCTGGTTACACCACTACCTATAATACAAGCTTCTAAAGTTGTGTTAAGTTTTTCAGCTAATATTTTACCAATACCTAATAATTCTAATGAAACTGTTTGAATCTCTTTATGTCTTTGTTCGATGTAAATCAATACACCTTTATTATTTAATTTATCCATCATAGCCCCCTAAAGGATGTAATTCTCTTTCAACCGATTAATTATGATCTTAGCAGCTTCTTCTTTGGTATCTGGTTCGAAGATTTTACCTGCGGTTTTTACACCTTTTGTATAAGATTTTTTAACCTTGGTTGGAGAACCTTTCAAGCCTAATTCAGAAGGGTCTAAGTTTAACATTTTTGCATCCCAAACATCTACTAAACCTTCTTTGTAAGCATTATATATTTTAGATACTCGCATGTATCTAACATCATTTATTTCTTTAAGTACTGTTAATAAACATGGAGTTTTTACTCTGATACTTTGATACCCATCTTCAAACATTCTCTTAACTACAAAAGCGTTACCCGACACTTTAATTTCATTTACATAAGCAACAGATGGAATGTTTAGGTGTTCAGCGATTTGTGGACCAACTTGAGCGGTATCCCCATCAATGGCTTGTCTACCTGCGATAATTAAATCTGGGTTAACTTTAGCGATTGCTTTTGAAAGAGAAAGGCTTGTTGCCCATGTGTCTGCACCAGCAAATGCTCTATCATTTAGTAGTATTGCTTGGTTGACTCCCATAGCTAAACATTCTCTTAAAGCGTTGTCTGCTTGTTTAGGTCCCATTGAAATCGCGATGACTTCTGCATTGTTTTGTTCTTTGATTCTTAGGGCAGCTTCTAAACCACTTAAATCGTCTGGATTTATGATTGATTTTACACCTTCACGAATCATTGTTCCTGTGATAGGATCAATTCTAACTTCTGAAGTGTCTGGCACTTGTTTTACACATACAACTATTTTCATATAATTACCTCAATATGCTTGCAGAAATTACCATTTTTTGAACTTCTGAAGTCCCTTCATAGATTTCCGTTATTTTTGCATCGCGCATCATTCTTTCAACCGGATAGTCTCTTGAATAACCATAACCACCATGCAATTGTACTGCTTTTGAAGTAACTTCCATAGCTACTTCAGAAGCAAATAGTTTCGCCATGGCTGCTTCTTTTGAGAAAGGTACTTTTAGATCTTTTTTATATGCCGCTCTGTATAGTAACATTCTAGCCGCATCAACTTTTGTAGCTAAATCAGCTATAACAAATTGTGTGTTTTGGAACGCTGCTATTGGACGGTTAAATTGTTTTCTTTCCTTTACATATTTAATCGTTTCATTTAGAGCTCCTTGAGCAATACCACATGCTTGAGCAGCGATACCGATACGACCACCATCTAGAGTCTTCATAGCGATTTTAAATCCGTAACCTACTTTACCTAACATGTTTCCCTTTGGTACTCTAACATTGTCAAAAATTAATTCACATGTTGATGAACCTCTAATACCTAATTTCTTTTCTTTTGGACCTACTGAAAAACCAGGCATATCTTTTTCTAGAATAAAAGCTGTAATACCACGAGTACCCTTAGACTTATCAGTCATAGCGAATACAATGTATACTTCTGCATATCCAGCATTAGTTATAAATATTTTTGAACCGTTAATAATGTAATCATCCCCATCAGGAATCGCAATTGTTTCTTGTTTAGATGCGTCAGTACCTGCATTTGGTTCAGTTAAAGCAAAAGCTCCTAGCTTTTCACCTTTAGCTAGCGGAACCAAATACTTCTGTTTTTGTTCTTCGGTGCCGTAATCATATATAGGTTGAGCACATAATGATGTATGACCTGATAATATAACTCCTGTAGTAGCACAGGCTTTTGAGATTTCTTCTACTGCAATGGTATAACCCATCGTATCTCCACCTTCACCACCATATTTTGTGGGGAAAGGTATACCAAGTATTCCGGCTTCTTTCATTTTCTTGACAGTCTCTGTTGGGAACCTTTCAAGTTCATCAATTTCTCCTGCCAAAGGATACACTTCATTCACCGTAAACTCTTCTAACATTTGTTTTAATAGTAAGTGTTCCTTCCTAAATCCAAACTCCATTGTTTCATCTCCTAATGTATATTCTAGGTGGTTTTATAAAACCATCAAATTAGTATAGTAAATGTGAATATTTATTCACCTATATTTTAACGCTGTCTTAAACAAAATGCAAGAGTTATTTCTGAAAACTTTTTATCTTGAGAAAGCAATAAAAAAGTGGCTACTTTTTAAGCAGTCACTTTTATACTTTTATATATTATTATTTTTTATTTTTTCTAAAACTTTTTATTTTTAATTTGATTTTATTTATTTTTTCTTTGCGTTTAAGTTTCCTGTCAATACTAATTTTTCTCTTTAATTCCAATTTCTCTGCCTTTAGTTTTAATCTGATTTGTTTCTTTTCTTCTTGCGCTTTAAGATAGTCTTGATCAAGCAAACAAGATAGTTGTTTTGAAACCATCGATGCTTTTGATTTGTAGGTTAAACCTTGTGAATCTGAAACGAAAGATTTAATCCTTTTAACGCGCTTTCTTCCTTTATTCATATCAGAAATAATCGTTTTTAAATTTAATGCATCAATTTTCCCTATAACACAGTCTCTTGATGGAATAATTATTTTTGTTGTTTCAGTTAGATTGTTATTCTTTAGGTATGTTTTATAGTAATCAATATTGTGATTATTGTATATATACCCAAAAGCTATAATTCTACTATCATTAACATTATTATTGAAAATATTTAATGTAAAGGATTTTTGTCCAGTTAATGGTTCCAATTCATACTTGCTATTAACTCTAAACTTCTTGTTCGAGAAAAATTTTGTTAAATATATATTATATCTAAAAATAATAAGAATTAAAACAGTAATGAATATTAATAAACTAGTTACAACATATTCAAAATTTTCTTCAATAAATACCATCTTAATTCACATCCTTTTTATATAAAAAATCTATTATAGCGTTTGAATTTTTCATAGTGTTAGAATTATAATATTTAAAATCATATCTGGCACCATTTGAAACTAAATAGTAAAGCATTTCAATATCTTCTGCTAAAACCTCGCTTAATAAATAATCTAGGCTACTTTTGTTAAGATTCTGCTTAATTAAGTTTAGAATATAGGTATTAGATTTTTTAACAGCCGCCACTCCAACTTTAGAATAATCTATATTATTTAAGATCTTTTGTTCATTGCCGTTAAGACAGTACTCATAAAACAATTTTTTATCTTCATTAATTGAGTTTACAATTACCCCAGTTAAGCTCTCAAAAATCCCCATTTCAATATATTTTTTAAATAATTTAATATCTCCTTTTTTAACAACAAGTAAGATTGATTTTTGGAAATTATAATAAGATTTTGCATTGCTATTAATTTCTTCATTGTAAAATTTGTTAATAAATTTTTCAACACCATCAGAATACTCATAGAGAAGCATAGCTTTATTAAACATTAATAAGTCCTCTTCGCTTGCGTAACTCTCCAGATAACAATCTAAAACATAATCAAGTTTATATGTGCCTATACACTCCAGCCATAAATCCTTGGTCATAACCTGTACCATTTTATTCCTTTTAATACCCATTACTGTATAATGTTGACTGATCTCTAAATTCATTATTTCGATAATAATGGATTTGTTCTCAAGCTTATTTAATAAGCTCCATACCTCAAGCCCATTATATGTTTGGGTTATGTCAAAGGAATTGTGTATTTCTGAGTATTTTTTAATATAACTTATAACATTATCAATATTCTTTCTTAACATATAGATAATAATTTTAAGATATATTTCCTCAGCTCTGTGATAATAATCTCTAACAAAATTAACCTCATTTTGATGCAAATAAACAAAAACGTCTTCTATATCTTGGTCAATTAAGTAATCAACTAATACTTTTCCATATATATCTGGATCCTGTATTTGTAAATCGGATGCTTTATGCTTTTCTATTTCTTTCAAACCCTTGGTTGCGAATTTAACATATTCTGAAATGTAATTATCTTCTTCCTCATTGTATCTACAATTCAGAATATCATCCAAAGAAATATTAAATATTTTGGCAATTGTCATTAGATTTTGTATATCAAAAGATGATTTACCGTTCAAATTTTGTGAAACAGCTGATTTAGATATCATTAACTTACTTGCTAAAGCGTCTTGAGTCATATTATTTCTCTTTAATAAAGTCTTAATGAATTTACCAACTTCTATATTGTCTATTATCTCTGGCATATTACCCCCCCTTTGAAATCATTATAAAACTAAAATGAAATAAATACAAACCGTTATCACTTAACTTTTAGTATTGTTAGGACTAACCGCGATGAACCGAGAAATATTTTAGTTAAGCACACCTTAACTCACAACGTATTTTTCTTAATAATGATTTGTGATTTTCTCTGCGAATCCAATCATATCTTTAATCTCTAATCTTGTTCCATCATCTAATACTACATAGCCATTAAACTTTCCAAAAACTTGGTGTCCAAAGTTCTTTATAATCAGTAAATTAGTATGATCAACTCGATCAAGAACTGGAGTCATAACTAATTCAAATCTATTTTCATTTGATGTGAACTTCCACGATTTCATAAAATCTTCATGATTTAACTCAAAGTTGATTTTATCTAGTTTATGCGCTTTTCCATCGTAAAATAGCATATTTTCTGAGGCTGCACTTGTATCACCAAACCCATAGCCGATGTTAAAACCAAAGCGTTTTCCATTTACTAAACCAGATAAACTTCCCCAGTACCAAGTATTCTTATATGTCCAAACACCTCTACCCCAATCTAAAACTGAAAAATGCTTCTTCTCATCAAACACATATTCAGTTTCACCAAGAGAAACCTTACCGCTAGTAGGCATACAGTTAATCTTTTGATTGTAATAGAAAGCTAATTTATTCTTCCATGGTGTAGCTATTATCATTCTATCATCTTTATAATCTGCTAATTTTAAATCTGCTTTAAAGTTTTTACCTTTAACAAAGTTTTTGACTTTAACTCTCAATAACCTATGGTCTTCATTTACTATGAAGTCAAAACTAGCATCTTTATTGCTAAAACTAGTATTACCAACATCAGCTCCATTTGGTAGATTATATTTACCAAATACAAATGGTTTCATTATTACTTTCTTGGTTTCTTCCCCAGTTTTAAAATCTAGAAATGAAGCTGTTAACATGCCTAAATATCCTAAATCAGCCACAGTAAATGAAACTGCGAAATCATCATTGATGCATGCATAATAATCCCACTCTTTAATTCTCCATTTACTTGACTTTATCATGTCTCTGTCATAATCAAATACTGGTTTTAAAGAATAACCAGGCTCATTCAAATATCCCTTTTCGTTAAGTAATGGTTGTTTCTTAGTTATTAGATGTTCCATGTAATCAGCTCCTATTCAATTATTCATTATACGCTTATTGAACAAATGATTAAATATCCCCATTAAAAAAACATTCAAAAAATTGAATGTTTTATTTTCTATATTTCACAAATATATAGGGAACCTCTTTTACTTAAAGGTAATATTGTGAGTTTGCTAAAGTTATCTTTAAGTTCTGACTCAACGTTTTTAATATATTTAAAATAGTCTCCACCCTCAATAAATTCTATGATATCAGAGAAAATATTTCGGTTTTGATTGTATTCAAAAAAGATAACCTTTTGTTTTGTTATTCTTTTCATTTCTTTGTACATTATAATTCTATCTGGTTGTTTTAATCCATGAGCTACGTAGGAAGCAACCGAAACATCGAAAGTATTATCATTAATACTAACACTATTTAGGATATTGCCTTGTATAAAACTAATATTCTGATTTTTTGTTTTCTTCTTGGCAATCCTGAGCATGCCTAATACAGGGTCCATACCCGTTGTTTGAAATCCATATTCAGTTAAAGCTGAAGCTAAAGCTCCAGTACCACAACCTATATCTATGATAGATTTAGAATTTGATAAAATGGTTTTTTTCATAATCAATTCTAAATCTTTTTTATACCTTTGCTGCTGCGATTTAAAAAACCAACCGTAGACAGGAGCTATAAATTGAAATAAATAAGGATGATTCTTTTTTAGCTTCATAATAATTTCCTTTACCATATATTTTTAGGTTATTATATCATTATCGAAACTAATTTGCTATTTTATACTACTTAATTAGAATATTCTAAACAACTTTGTTTTTTCGTAGTTGCGTTTAATTCTCTATTCATAGGGTTTATCATCAATTTGTCTAGGCTTTTTTTCGTTTTCCATATATTTTTTATCTAGTCTCTCAATAATGTTAAAAGCCAAGTCCAAACTTTTTAAATCTTCTTCATTAAATACTTCAAACTTTTTCTCAATATATTCAACAAATTGTCTATTTACATCTTCAACCATTTTATTACCTTTTTCTGTTAAATCTAGTGTTTTTTTACGTCTATCAAATTGATCAATTATTTTGAGCACTAATCCTTTTTCTACTAACAGGTCTACTAAGTAGGTAAAAGAACCTTTTTCTAGTTTTACGCGTTTTCCATAGTGTCTAAATGGTTTTCCCTTCTCTTTAGCCAATACTGTTAATAGTTCTACTTCACTTCTATTAAACCGTTTTTCTGTTTCTGGTTTAAACTCTTTTAGAATGTCTCTTGTAAATTTTTCAAATAAATGTATTTCAAAAAAATCTTTCATAAATCCCTCCTTTTAGTTCGAATTCAAACATATTATATGCTCTTCTAACTGCTTTGTCAACATAATTAGTTCGAATTCATACTTTCATCAAAAAAAAACCCCCAAATTATTTGGAGGCTTCAATTTATTTAGTTGCTAGTTTGATTACTTCGTAACCACCACTGTATCTATTTATTTCATTTAGTCTTAAAATGTTATGGTTCATTGAAACCAATATATCCTTTTGGTTTATCAGTGAGTTTAACATGGCTTCTATTTTGGCAATTGTACCACACTCATAGGTGCCATCACCCATTTCACTTGAATGAATAGCTCCATAGGCTTCATGCCCACCGACTCTCTTAATAAAGAATTTAGGAATCGGATAATATGAAAGTTCACTTGGTTTGGTCGCAATTACATCCATAAATCTCATTATCAGATTTGTTGAATACACAGCCTCAAAGATGTCTTTATGATAGAAAGCATAGATGCCTTTATCTAGTTTGTCCACATCTTCTACTAGTTTCTTATATTCAGAAAAAGAATCAAATACTTTTTCTGTCATATCATCTAGACTTGCCATATTAGTTTTTAAATATTCCCAAACATTTAAATGATCTCCAAAGTTTAAGAATAACTGAACTTTATTTTCTTTTATATAAGGCATAAGATACTCAATCATAGCTTTAAAGATTTCTTTACCCGCGCCAGCTCCACCAACCGGTAATAGTATTCTTAAAGCTTCATTATTTTTGATTCTTGATAATCTCGCTTCAGTATCAGCTTTTAGATTACTTACTAATTCATGGTCTACATAATATCCTGTTTCACAAATACTGCCTTCAGGCATTGGTTTTAATTGCTTTTTAGCCATGCCATTTAGGTTTTTGTAACCTAGATACGCAAATGGTGTTTGAACTGTGTGAATACAACCTTCTGCTAGATGTAAGGCCATTGGCCAATTATCAGGTATTGCATTAACTACATTAGTCAAACCTCCTTGAACAGCTCCTTGTGAAGGCCATGCATGGGTTCCCACAAAAGGAATATCCTTTGGAAAGTCCGCGTAGATAGGTTTGAATATTTCAGCATTTCTTTGATCGACTGCATTATAATCAAGTTTTCTAAATCCCTCACTATTTAATGGTTCCCAATATAGTTTGTTAAACAGTTTGTATTTTTGAGACCAACGTGATCCCATACTATATAAATCATTTTGATGTTTTATAACTTTTGAGCCAGTTGATTTAGAAAAACTACTCAAATCAAACCATAAAGGTTTATAGCCTAGAGCATTGGCGCATGATGCTAAAGCAATAGCGATGCGGTAGTGACCAAATCCCATTCTGATATTGCCAATAACTATAGATTTCTCAATGGGTTTTAATGGTTTATCGCTTTGAACTAGATTTGATACATTTATATTATCTAGGGTATTAATAGTTTCTAATCCTATATGATAGATTGCTTCAGAATCATCACCAAATTTTTTATAAAATTTAGCTTTTGATTTATCAGCCTTTTTAATTATTTTATCGCTGATTCTATTCCCAAATATTACACTTGTTCTATCCATATTATTACTTCACTTCCAAAATGTTAATTATTTTCTTTTCATCATATTTAGAAAGTAATATAGCTCCTAAAATAGTAAATCCTACCGCTACATATATAGCTAATCTATATCCTAATCCTGAACCAGTATCAGCACCTATTGTTGCTAAAGATGTAAATACTAAAATCGCAATTGATTGTCCTAGTTTAAATGAAAATGTTCTAGCTGCAAAAAACATACCTTCACGATTTTCACCAGTTGTTTTACTTTCAGCTTGAGCAATATCTGCGACTATCGCTTGTGGTAAGATACCTAACACAGCCATCGGAACCGCTGCACCTACTGCAATAATAAATCCTTGAATAGTATTTGAAAAGCTCATTAAGCCAGAGAAACTTGTAAATACAAATACAAGAGCAAATAATATGAACGCTCCAATAACTAAATTTTTCTTACCGAATTTCTTAGCCAAAATATTAACTGGCATATAGAATAAGAATGATACAAATGTCATTGTTAAGAACAATGTCGAAATCATGCTTTCTTCAAGTTTTAGAAGATCTACAACAAAGAATGATAATCCAGTTTGGAAAATAGTTAAAGCTAACCAGTATGATATATCAGAAGCAATAAATATTCTAAAGTTTTTATTCTTAAATGTTTTTACCAAAGAATCCCAAGTCTTAGTGTCACTTGGCTTAGTATCTGAATAGTCTTTTTCTCTAATTAAGAAAGCAGGTATTAACATAAATATTAATGCCAATGCAGAAAGGATCCCAAATGTTAATTTTATAGCTAACATTCTGTCCATACCACCATTAATGAAAATCCCCCAGATATAAGGTGAAGAAAATGCTAATGCTTGTCCTAAAATGAAAGTAATTGATATATATGTTGATATATTAATCTTATCATTTTGAGTTTTTCCTAATTCAGGAATAAGTGCATTGTATGGAGTACAATACATTGTCATGAACAAATAGAATAATAATACTGTAACTACTAACCAGATATTATTTAAAGCAGATACTCCGCTATTTGGCATAACAAATATCAGTACTGTAAATAAAGCAAATGGTAGTGCAGCATATCTCATAAACGGAATTCTTCTACCCAGTTTATGTTTTGATCTATCTGACTTAGATGCAATTATTGGGTCTGTAAAGGCATCAAAGATTCTACCTAAAGCCACAATCGCTCCAACAAGCGTTAATACACCTAATATAACTTTACCCTGTGAAACATATACAATATGTCCCGCAGATAGAATTTCATCAGCTGGTTGGTAGAAATATACTAACCAGTTAACAATAATCCCACTTAATATCGACCAACCTAGTTGACCTATTGCAAATATCCACATCGTCCCTTTAGTAACTTTTTTCATTGTAATCTCACTTTCGTTTTATGTATTTTAAACACATATCAAGGGCTAACTTGATTTGTGCTATGTCCCCAACAATATCATCAGACGAGAGTATATTTCCATCTGAAGCTAATCTTTTGCAGATACCTAAAATCATATGTGTAGTTGTATAGTAGTAAGTATCTCTTTCAATATTATCTTTAATTGATGAATCGTTGATTCCTTGTAAAAACAATTTATCAAAAATTTGTTTGATTTGATATAGTGTTTTATCATAATTAGCTAAACTGTCTTTTGAAATCTTCTCTTTGATCATTAAAGAATCAAATTGATTCAGAAATATAAAAGCTTTTTTTTGTGAATTAAACCCCTCAATAAAATAATTAAAGAAATCTTTAACTGAATCATAGCCAGTTTCTTTTCTTGGTTTAGCACGAAGTTGAATAAGGATATCATTCCAAAGTGATATACCAACTTGAATAACTAAATTTAGTTTAGTCCCAAAATACCGATATATAGTCGCTTCTCCAATTTCAAGTTCCTTAGCAATATCTGATATAGTTAGATTGTTAATCCCATTTCGGAGCATTATGTTTTTGATGTTTTCAAGCACTAAATCATACTTAGCTTGTTTTAACGATTTCATAGTCAATCTCCTAATATATATGTGTAGTCCCACAATATATATTATATCTCTTTCTTTTAATGTTTTTTAAACGGACTAGTTTATAATTAAATCAAGATGTAACCAGAAGAATCTGCTTATTCTCCTTGCACTTCT
>CAZHSG010000040.1:0-15192 GCA_964535005.1 uncultured Candidatus Izemoplasmatales bacterium | reverse complement strand
GGTTACAATATAATAACAAAGGGGAATTTAAGATGAAAAAAATAATAAGTTTAATATTTATTGCTTTAGTAGGATTTGGTTTTGTTAGTTGTGGAGAAGAAACTACTCTGACTACTGCAACTACTAATGATGGAACTACAACTTCTTCAGATGAAGTAACAACTTCATTAACAAGTACTGATGCAACAACAACTGAAGGGACTACTGAATACCATGAGCCAGTAACCATTACCTACGCTGCTTGGAATTTAGGTACAACTGGATCACTAAATTTAGAAAGATATATGATTGAATCATTTATGGAAGAATACCCATGGATAACAGTAGAGATTATAGAAAGACCTACTGTAACTGATCCAACAGGCACATCTGAGATTGACCAAAACTGGAATGAGTTCTTAGGAGCTAGAGCAGCACAAGGAACGCTTCCAGATGTATATTTTACTGACTCAACAGAAACAACAATTATGAATAATTGGGCAAGAGATGTTTATGAAATAGCTCATAATGATCCTGAATTTATGAATATTCCTGAAGACCTAAGAGAAGCAGCTAATTATGGTGGAAAACTAATGGCTTTACCATATGCAGTTTATTACTTCGGTTATTATATTAATAAAACAATCTTTGAAGATAATAACGGTGACGCACCAGTATTTGAAGATACATTTGATGAATTTATGGATAAGGTTTCAGATGTTGCCAATCAAACAGTTACTAATGGTACAGGAATAGCTGGTATAGTTGGTATAGATAGATTGTTAGAATGGTATCCAGCTCAATTAAATTCTGAATTAGGTTGGTATACATTTGATGGTGAAAAACTTAATTTAGATAGTGAAGAATTTGAAACAACACTAAACTTATATCAAACTCTTATGCAAGATAAATCTTTGATATATGACGCAATGACTCCAGAAGAACAATTTGCTGCTTTTGGGACTGATAATGCTTGGGAATCAAGTCAATTAGCCGCATACTTTGAATATACACCAAGTATTGGATCAATGCTTGCTTATGATTTTGAAGTAGATTTTATCGGTACACCAGGAACAGATGCAGCTCATCAAATTCCTGTAATACTTGATTTAATGTGTATATCTAGTACAACACAACATTTAGATGAAGCGTACTTATTAGCTAAATGGATGTCCTTTGGTAAAGCTGGATATTTAGAAAGAATTAGATTATCAGAATTATATGGTGATGATGATGATCCCGATACAGATGATATGGACCCTTTAAATATGACTCCATTACAATCTGATGAAGAATTATTAGATGCATTCTTTGGAATCTATACAACTTTTACTGAATTTAGAAAAGTTGTTTCTCATGATAGTTATATTATTGAACCTAACAAATATTTACCAGGCTATGTTAAAGCAAGGTGGAATGAAGACTATGATGCTGAAACTACGGTTGGACAATTATTTGACTTAGTTAGAAGTGGTCAAGTAAATTATGCAGATGTCAAAACAGAATGGAATGATATATCTAATAATGCTTTAAGATTAGCTATTGAAGCTGTTTTGGAAAAATTAGGAGTTAATGCAGAAGATTAATATTTGAAAATGATAAGAGGAAAAAGTTGATGATAAAAAAATATTTGATTATAATATCGCTATTATTAATTTCAATTGTATCACTGTCTACGCATACTGTTTATGCGGATGTTTCAGTGTCTAATAATGATACACCGGTGATATTATCTGGAAACTATAGTGATGCACTATCTTCATGGGAAAATGAAGATTTTTCAGATAACCATAATTTTAGTCAAATAGTTACACCATCAACTTTTTCAAATGAAAATATATTAGAAACATCCGAAAGTTTTGGATATAATCATCAAGTATATGAATGGAATAGTGATGATATAGTAGAGTTTACTGTAAACGCACCAAGTGAAGGTTTATACCAAATAGAACTTGATTTCTATTCTTTGTCAACAGATTATTTAGATATGGAATTATCTGTTCTAGTTAACGAAAAATTACAATATAGTGAATCATCACAGATAATTCTATATAAACTTTGGATTCAACAAGAAGAATTTAGCTTAGATAGATATGGTAATGATTTCTTTGGATCGCAGGAACAAGACTATTCTTGGAACAATCAAAGCTTTTATGATCCTATGGGATTGTTTAGTAGTCCACTATTATTTAAACTTGAAGAGGGAATTAATACTTTTGCTTTCATAAAATCTAAGGGTGATATGTTGCTAGGAGATATTACAGTTTCTGGTAGAGAAGTACTACCTACATATCAAGAGTACACTAATGGAGCTTTACTTTATAGTGAAGAAGTATTAAGTACAGTTGAAGCTGAAACACCAAGTTTTAAGAATGCTTCAAGCATTCAAGCAGGAGTTTCGAGAAATGTTGGAATAACACCATTTTCAGTTAGATATCTTAAATTAAATACCCTAGCAGGATCAACTTACAATTCTGAACGAGAATCTGTTGGGTATTTTGTAGATGTAGAAAATGCTGGATATTACAATTTAACTTTTAAAGTACTACAATCAACGGGGACTAACAGCAATGTTTATCGAACTTTAAAAATTAATGGGGAAGTTCCTTTCCAAGAAGCTACTTCATTGAGTTTTTACTATAATACAAAATGGCAAAATGTTACCTTATCTGGTGATACTCCCTATTTATTCTATCTATCTGAAGGTATTAACGAAATTTCATTGTCAGTTGATTTAAGTATGTATATGGTACCTTATAATGAAATAAGTCTGATATTAGATTATGTTAATGATTTGTCTTTAGAGATAAAAAAATTAACAGGTAATCAAGTTGATGAGTTTAGAGATTGGGAGATAACTGAATATATTCCTAATATTGCCGATGATTTGATTGAAGCAGCTGATAAATTACAAGTTATATTTGATTACTTGAATAGTTTAACTGAAAAGGAAAACCTTTCTGAAACAGCTTCTTCATTAAAAATAGCAATTAGAAATTTAAGATTTTTAGCTGAAGAACCAAATGAAATACCAAAAAACATGAGCCTATTATCAACTTCCACACAATCAATAGCATCCACATTGGGAAATACAATTTCAATGCTTTTAAATAGTCCTTTGGATATTGATAAATTCTATATTCATACTGACGTTGAGATTGATAATGCTATAGGCAATATTTTCTCTAGAATGTGGGTAGGTATTAAGAGATTCTTTATCTCATTTTTTGATGAAAGGTATAATATTAAACCAGAAGAAGACGAACTTGTTGTCTGGGTGAATCGTTCTAAACAATATACAGATCTAATTCAAAAAATGGTAGACGATTCATTTTCAAAAGAATCAGGTATAAATGTATCAATATCAGTTATGGCAGCGGAGAGTAAGTTAATCTTAGCTAACTCGGCTGGAACTAATCCTGATGTTGCCGTAGGTGTGTCATCATGGATGCCCTATGATTTAGGGTTAAGAGGTGCAATTTTAGATTTAACAGAATTTAGTAGTGATCCTGAATTTCTTGATGTATTAAATTATTATCAAGAACAATCACTTATTCCTTTAATTTACGATGATGGATTATATGGATTACCTGATACGGAGAACTTTTATGTTTTATATTATAGAAGTGATATTCTAGAAAGCTTAGATATAGCTGTTCCTAATACATGGGAAGATGTTACTGAAATCATGCCAGCTCTAAGAAGATATGGGTTCAATTTCTATTTGCCATTATCAAGCTCTGCTTCATTAAAATCATTTGATTCTACCTTGCCATTCTTATTCCAATATGGTTCAAGTGTATATCAAGACAATGGCTTTTATGTTGATCTGGACAATAAAGAATCAGTTGAAGCTTTAGAAATGATGACAGAACTATATACGATATATTCTTTAGATACTCAGGTATCATCTTTTTACAATGACTTCCGTTTAGGACTGTCACCAATAGGTGTTGCCGATTTTGGAATGTACAGTTTATTACTAAATGCCGCACCAGACATTCAAGGGTTATGGAAGATAGCTCTTTTACCTGGGGTTGACAATGGGACTACCATTGATAGATCAGCTCCTGGTGCTCAAACTGCTAACATGATTTTTTCTAATACAGATAAAAAAACTGAATCATGGAAGTTTTTAAAATGGTGGTCTTCAACTGAAACTCAATCAACTTTTGCAGGTATGTTATTATCAACTTTAGGAAAAGAGTATTTATGGAATAGCGCCAATTTAGAAGCTTTTGAGTCTTTGAGTATAAATGAAGATGATTTAGATATTATCTTAGAACAATGGACATACTTACGTGAGATTCCTAAGGTTCCTGGATCATATCAAGTAGAACTTGAGATATCCAATCTTTGGAACAGCGTAGTTATTGACAGAGAAAATCTAAGAGTATTATTAAATGACAGTATTATTAGAATGGATAAAGAGATTCACAAGAAAATGTCAGAATTTAGTTATATGGATAAATATGAAAATATCCTTAAGCCATATAATCTAGCTTCTATTTCAGTAATTAGGAAATGGAAGTCGGGTGATTTTGATGATTAAACCTTTAATATTAAATAAACCTAAAAAATCCAGAAAAAGAAGAAAACAACAACGCACCGCGTATATGTTCATATTTCCATACTTTTTAATGTTTTCAATTTTCATTATCATTCCTGTGGTTATCGCTATTTTGTTATCTTTAACATATTTTGATACAGTAAGAGAACCATTTTGGGTTGGTTTTGAAAACTATATAAACATTTTAACTAATGATGAAATATTTATGCAAAAAGTATTACCAAATACAATTAAGTATGCAATTATTGTTGGACCAGGTGGATATTTATTATCTTTCCTTTTAGCTTGGATGTTAGCGCAATTAACACCAAAGTTAAGAACTATTTATGCTTTAATAATATATTCTCCTTCACTTACTGGTGGTATTACAATGGCTGTATTATGGAAAGTCATTTTCGCTGGAGATAATTCAGGTTATTTAAATACTTTATTGATGAAATTAGGATTAATTGTCGAACCGATAATATATTTACAATCACAAGAGTTTTTATTGCTAATTATGATACTTGTTACTTTATGGTCATCAATGGGAGTTGGATTCCTGGCGATGCTTGCAGGTATTTTAAATGTTGATACAGAAATGTATGAAGCAGGATACATTGATGGAATTAAGAATAAGTTTCAAGAAGTTATCTATATTACAATCCCTTCAATTAAACCACAGATGCTATTTGGTGCCGTAATGGCGATTGTAGGAACATTTGCTAGTGCGGGAATTGGTGTTGCCTTGTCGGGGTCAAATCCAACACCACAATATGCGGGGCAGTTAATTGTTAATCATATCGAATATTATGGCTTCAATAAATTCGAGATGGGTTATGCTGCAGCTTTGTCTGTATTACTATTAATAGGTATCTATCTTTTGAGTAGAGTAGCTTTCAAAGTGTTTGGGAGTAAAGACTAATGGGTAAAATTAAGTTCCTAGGAACTAAAATAAGCCCGACAAGATTTAACCGAAGCCAAATCAAATATATCTTGATTATTACTCCAGTAGCTTTATTTATGCTATTACCTTTAGTATATATCTTTAACTATGCATTTAAACCATTAGAAGAAATGTTTTATTACCCACCAAGATTTTTGGTTGAAAAATTTACACTTCAAAACTTTGTAAGATTATTTTCTGTAACAGGAACTTCGGGTATACCTATGAGTAGGTACCTATTTAATTCAATTATTGTTACCGTTTTAGTTATAGTAACATCAGTTATTATTAGCACTTTAGCTGGTTATGCGTTATCTAAGTTGAATTTCAGAGGTAAAAAACTAATGAATGAGATTAACACATTAGCCCTAATGTTTGTAGGTGTAGCGGTAATGATTCCAAGATATTTAATCATTGAAAAATTGGGATTAATTGATAATTTCTTTATTCATGTATTACCTTACTTAGCTATACCTGTTGGATTGTTTTTAGTTAAGCAATTTATTGATCAAATTCCTAATGAATTACTTGATGCATCGAGGATTGATGGAGCGAATGAGTGGCAAATCTATACCAAGATTATCTTGCCACTAATTAAGCCAGCAATCGCAACTACAGTGATTTTATCGTTCCAATCTGTTTGGAATTCAGCTGATACATCGGTTACCTATATAAATAACGATTCATTAAAAACCTTTGCGTTTTATATGAACACTTTAACTACGAACACAAATGGAGTTGCTGGGCAAGGGATGGCCGCAGCCGCTTCACTTATAATGTTTTTGCCAAATCTAATAATCTTTATGATTATGCAGTCTAAAGTTATGGATACAATGGCTCATTCGGGAATTAAGTAGGTGATTGTATGAAAAAAATGATGATAATCGCTATCCTAAGCTTAATTACATTTATCTCCATCCCAATGGTTCAAGTTAATGCTGAGAATGATTTTTATGAAAATGAGTATCCTTATGATACTTATACAGTTGATTATGAAGGTAACCTTACTTTCACACAAACTGCTTATACACCTGTTGGTATATTAAATAGAAATGTAGAACTCTTCAATCCTGAAGATCTATACATTAAAGATGATTTAGTATATGTTGCTGATACTGGAAATCATCGAATAGCTGTTTTGGATTACTCTGGTAATTTAGTAAGAGAAATTGGTTTAGATGAATTAGATAAACCAACTGGAGTTTTTGTTTCAGAAACTGATTTTGTCTATGTAGCTGATAAAGGAAATCAATTAGTATATAAGTACGATTTAACTGGTAATTTAATTAATACTTTTGGTAGACCAGGTGAACCTTTATTTGGTCAAAACTCACCTTATACTCCGATTAAAGTAGTAGTAGGTAGTGGTGAAAATATCTATGTTATCGGTGATGGTTCTACTAGTGGTGTAATCCAACTTAACTATGATGGGTCATTCCTTGGATATTTTGGAGTTAATCTTTCTGACAAATCATTTTTAGAAAAAGTAGCTGATATATTCGTTGTCAAAGGTGAGTTTGCAAAAAACACACCACCTTCACCAACTAATATAACAATTAGTAATAAATCATTAGTTTATACATCAACACCAAATACAATTAATGCTTTAAAAAAACTAGATGTAAATGGGAATAATATCTTAACATCAGTTAACTATAATGACGAACAGAGCATAGTAGATATCTCTGTAGATAAAAATGGATATCTTTATGCGATTTATGATGATGGATTTATCGCAGAATACGATCCTAATGGGAATTTATTATTTGCCTTTGATGTGATGTCAAGTAGTTCTAATATTTTAGGATTAATTCAATATCCATCAAGTATACAAGTTGATGATTACCAAAATATCTTTGTTTTAGATATGGGAAATTCTGAGATTATAACGTACCAACCTTCTAGTTTCACTAATTTAGTACATAGTGCTATTGATTTATACAATGAAGGTAATTATGAAGAATCAAAAGTGCTTTTTGAAGCTATTCTAAAGCAAAATGATAATTTCGCTTTGGCTCATAGTGCTCTAGGGAAATCATATTATCAAGAAGGCCAATATGAAGAATCTCTAGATGAATATCATATGGCTAATAATATTGATGGCTATTCTTTAACATTTTGGAAAATTAGAGACATTTGGCTAAAGGATAACCTTAGTTTAATATTTATTTTGATGTTATCACTATTAGCTATAACGGTTTTAGTCAAACAAGTCAATCAAAGAACACCAATTTTTAGTGGTATTAATAGCTCAGTTTCTAGTTTTAAAAAGAAGAAGTCAGTAAGGCGCTTTTCACTTGTGTTTTATATCTTAAAACATCCAATCGATGCTGTATATGAAATCAAGAGAGAAAAACGATCTAATGTACCCACAGCTTTAATCTTGTTATTAGTTTTATTTGTTGAGTATCTGATATTGCTTAACTATACTGGTTATATTTTCAATGTTAATAATGAAAATATTAATTTAGGTATAGAGATGAGTAAATTCTTTGGAGTTGTATTATTATTTATCTTCTCCAATTACTTGATATCAACTTTATATGATGGTGAAGGATGGCTAAAACAAGTCTTTGTAGTTATAATTTATGCTTTGTCACCAATTATTGTATTTTTACCTTTTTATATTATTTTAAGTAATTTTCTAACATTAAATGAAGTAATTCTTTTACAAGTATTATCATTCTTTATTGTCAGCTACACTTTAATACTAGTATTTATTGGTGTTAGAGAAGTTCATAATTATGAGATTAAAGAAACTTTTAAGAATATTCTTCTGACTGTTTTTACTATGTTTTTAATTGTATTAATTTGTTTTATAGTTTACGTATTTGGTTCTCAATTAATTGATTTCTTGGTTTCTTGGGTGAAGGAGGTGTTCTTCCGTGTATTCAAGTAAATATATAAAAAGATTTGTTATTGTTATTGTAATCAGTATATTTGGAATGTTATCATTCACCGTATTTGGAAGTTTTAATAGTAGTTATGATATTGATATACTACCTCAACAAGATAACTTGTTAGATGAAACTTATCTATCTAGTAATCAATTTACGCAAGTTGATGATTTATCTGTCGTAAACAATTTTTTAGATATTCCAGCTAGTTATTTGAAAGTAGGCGAAAGTGATTTATATGTTTTATATATGGAAGCAGGATCTTTTGCTATTAGAGTTTTAAATAAAGTTGATGGATTTATCTATGGATCAAGTATTTCTACAATGAATGAGAATTTAAGTAATTTTAATACAACATGGGAAGGTATCGTAAATTCTTGTGTGACTATTAAATATTATTCTTATAATGAAACAACTGGTATTTATACTACCGTTGAAGAGAGCTTTTTAAACAACCCTGAATCAATTGCAAGCTATGAGCTGATTGAAGATGGATTTGAAGTTAGTTTAACTTTTGGTGAATCTGATATTTCTCTGACGTTAAGAGTTTACTTAGATGATGATTATTTAGTAGTAGAAGTGCCTAATGATTCAATTCAAGAGGGAGAAATATATAAATTAAGAAGTATTAAGACCTATCCTTTCTTAGGCGCTGTATATGGGAACTCTGTTCCTGGTTATATTTTAGTGCCTGATGGATCAGGAGCTTTAATAAGATATGAAGAAATAGATGTAAATAAAGATATTTATGAGTTCCGTTATTATGGTCAAGATAATGCTATTCAAAACACTTTGGATAGTGAGCCAATTTTAGCTTTCCCTGTTTCAGGTATAGTTTTAGGAATTAATCAACATGGGTTTATATCTATTGTTGAAGACGGAGCTGAATTTGCTAGTTTAACTGTTTCACCAGCAAAGAGAAACTTGAAATATTATTATACTTATAATGAGTTTGTATATCGTAGTTTATATCAAACTCCTCTATCAGAATCAGATGCTGAATCTGCTTCGGGGAGATTGGTTATTGAGGAAGATACTAATTCTTGTAATGTAGTACTTAAGTATAAATTCCTAGCTGGAATGAATGCCAATTATGTTGGGATGGCTAACAATTATCAAGATTACTTATTAGCAAATGATTTAGTAGTTGATAACGTAGATGATTCAAGTATTGTTTCAATTTTCTTAGATATAATTGGGTCCGAAACTAAAAATGGTTTTATTTTTGATGAGTATTTAAAAATGACTACTCTATCACAATTACAAGTTATTTTAGAAGACTTAAACAATCAATCAATTAAAACAAAAGTTGTATATAAAGGTTTTAGTAGTGATGGTTTCACTAGTTCAGGGTTGGTAACTGGGTCCATTTCAAATAAACTTGGAACAAAATCAGAATTAAATAGTTTAATCGATTTTACAGACAATAATGATATTGATTTGTATTTCTATTTTGATCCAATGATGGTTTATCAAGATGCTTCATTTAACCTTTATAAAGATATTGCCAGAAGAATTAATCAAAATTTATATTATGAAACTGGATATACAAAGGGGCAATATTATATAACACCGGAAAGAGTCGTCGAGGCGTTAGGAGATTCAATTAGCGAATTGATAGAAAATAATTTAGAAAACTTCGCCATTGGTAGTTTAGGAAACTCTTTGTATTCTGATTACAGTGATGAAGAAAACGCTATTGATAGAAGTGAAGCAATTGATATCTATCAAACAAAGCTTGAAACTATTACTCAAAATACTTTAATGTATCAAAATAATCTTTATCTTTTACGTTATACAGATTCATATTTAATGATGCCTTTGACATCATCAAGATATCGTATATATTCAGACACAGTTCCATTCAGTTCTTATGTTCTTAGTGGATTATTAGATATTTATTCGCCATACCAAAACTTTAGTTCTTCTTCAAGAGTCGAATTATTGAAAATGGTTGATTATGGCGTTTATCCATCATATATTTTAACTTACGAAACTGCATACACTTTACAAAACACTGAACTTAAACAAATTTATTCATCTTCATATAACACTTGGAAAACTAAAATAATAAGTGATTATAATTTTGTTTATGGAGCACTTAATAGTGTTGTAAATGCAAAGGTCATATCAAGAAGTTATGAGGATATTGGAGTTTATAAAGTTTCCTATGGTAATGGCATAGATGTTTATGTGAATTATACAAATGATCAAATAACTTATCCTGGATTTGTTATTGAACCTCTTTCTTATAAGGTGGTGAATTAATATGGCTGCTAGACCTTTAAAACGTAAGAAAAGAGAAACACTGGTTGCTTGGTCATTCCTATCTATTTGGGTAATCGGGTTTCTAGTATTCACAATGATTCCTTTATTTACATCATTATATTATTCGATGTCTGATGTTGTTCTTGATGGGGAAGGTATCAAAGTAAGTTTCGTTTGGTTTGAAAATTACAAACAAGTATTTTCATCACCAGAGGGATTTAACTTTTTGAAATCAGTAAGTGATTTCGCAATTGAAATTATATTTAAAGTACCAATTATTATTGTTTTCGCTATTATTATAGCTGTAATGTTAAATCAAAACATTAAAGGTAGAGGATTCTTTAGAGCAATATATTTCCTACCAGTAATCATTGCTTCAGGTCCGGTAATCAATCAATTGATATATCAAGGGGCTGCAACAATACCGATTATTGAAGAAATGGGAATATTAGGATTTATTAATTCCACCTTTACAGAAACTTTAGCTAGACCAATATCAAATATTTTTTCAGAGTTAATTGTTATTTTGTGGTTCTCTGGAGTACAAATATTATTATTTATTGCGGCTTTACAAAAAATTGATAAACATACTTATGAGGCAGCGATGATTGATGGGGCTGGTCCATGGGAATCTTTTTGGAAGATTACCATACCTGCTTTAAAATCAATGGTTTTAGTATCAGTTATATTTACAATTATTAATTTAGCAACATTTTCAGAGAATGAAGCTATTCTACATATTAAAAACAATATGTTTGCTTTAGAAACTGGATTTGGATTTTCATCAGCTATAGCGTGGTTATATTTTATTGCTTTAGCTGTTATCTTGGCAGTCTTCTTCTTAACCTTTAAGCTATTTACTAGAGAGCGAGGTAGAAGATGATGAAAAAAATAACTAAACAAAAGATAAAACACGTTATCCTAGGCAAAAACATTAATGAGGGGTTATTAGGAAAAACCGCAATATATTTATTATTGTTGATAATTGGATTTGTTTATCTATATCCAATAATTAAAATGTTTGCTTATTCTATGAAAGACTTAGAGGATTTAGTTAATCCAACAGTTCAATGGATACCTACTAAGATATATTTACAAAACTATCGTACTAGTTGGATTGTTTTAAGTTATGGAAAAACATTATTGTTCAGTTTGGCAGTAACTTTAGTTCCAGCTATCTTGCAAACAATTACAACAAGTTTGACAGGGTATGCATTAGCTAAATATAAATTTAGAGGAAAAGCACTTATTTTTGGACTTATTTTAATCACTTATTTAGTTCCTCAACAGGTATATATGATTCCAAGATTTGTTTTATTTGATAAATTAGGAATTTTAGAGTCTGCTTGGTCAATTATATTCCCTGCCACATTTGGACAAGGGTTATCTTCAGCTATATTCATTTTGATTTTTTATCAATTCTTTAGAATGCAACCTAAAGCTTTAGATGAATCTGCTGAAATTGATGGAGCGAGTAATTATCAAATTTTCTTAAAGATAGGTGTACCACTTGCAGCGCCAGCCTATATTACAGCATTTTTGTTTTCATTTGTCTGGTATTGGAACGAAACCTATATATCTTCTTTATTTATAGGTAGTGATTTATATACTTTACAATTAAAACTATTAAATTTTTCATCACAATTTAATTTATCCGATGGTTTAACTCAACAAGCTGTTAATGAGGCAATTAAGTATAGTGCAACTATTTTAATTATCTTACCAGTGTTAATTGTATATATTATTATGCAAAAATGGTTTGTTGAAGGAGTCGACAGATCTGGAATTACAGGAGAATAGGAGTATATTATGATAAAAAAACAAATGGTTATATTAGTGATGTTACTAATTCTTTTTGGAGTTGTTTCATGTGGAGAGTCGACAAGTAGTACTGAAGTTACAACAGGTACTACTTCAGAGGTAACATCTACATCTACAACTTCAGAAACATCAACGTCACAATCAACAACATTAACAACGTTGACAACAGATATAGCAACAACTATGGCTACAACTGGTGAAGAATATATATATTCACCAATTGATGTCCCTGACTATGTATTAGAAGAAGAAAGATTATCGTTTAAGTTCTTTTGGGAAATTGTAAATGGTAATCCAACATCTGATGGTTTTGGAATGATAGCTGATAGATACAATACAGTTACCAAAGAATACTATTCAGCTTCAATAGCTTCAGTAGGATATGGGTTAGCTGGATTGCCAGCAGGAGTAGAGAATAATTGGATATCTTTTAATGAGGGGTACAATCGTGCTTTAGGTACTTTAAAAACTATTCAAAATATGGAATCTACTCATGGGTTTTTCTATCATTTTGTAACTATGGAAGACGCTACTCGTGTTGGAACAACAGAAGTATCCATTATTGACACTGCGATTATGATTTGTGGGACGATTTTAGCTGGAGAATATTTTGGCGGTGAAGTTAAAACTCTAGCTAATGAAATATATCAAGCTGTCGAATGGGACTGGTATTATAATCCTGTTACAAAAATGTTCTACATGGGGTATTCTCCTGAAGAAGGTCATTTTGGAAGTTGGAATGGTTATGCCGAACAATTGATGCTGTATTTCTTAGCAGCTGCTTCAGATGATTATTCAGTTGGCATTGAAGCTTATAATATGATGAAAACTCGTGCTGAGAGAAAATTCTATGGAACAAGCGATTATTTCTATGTTGCCTATCCAGGAACATTATTTACCTATCAATATTCTCATGCTTTCTTTGATTTTAGAACAGCCTTAGATGGTGATTATATTAATTGGTTTACTAATTCAATAGAAGCCTCAATTGCGGCCCATGATTTTGCGATTTTTCAATCGCAAAACTACAAGACATATAGTGAAACTGCTTGGGGAAATACGGCATGTGATGGACCCGATGGATATAAAGCTTATGGTAACTTACCATCTTTAGGTACAATTCAATTAGATGGGACTTTAGCTCCATCTGGAGCTATTGGATCGATAGTATTTGTGCCAGAACTAGTTTTGCCAGCGATGGCATACTATAGTTCATTAGATTCCCTACAAAGCAAATATGGACTTCTTGATTCATTTAATTTAGGTGTGACTGAATCAGCGAGTGATGTAATAATTAGACCTAATAGATTAATTCCATTAAACGGTTGGTTTGATACAGATGTAATTGGAATTGACAAGGGAATTACCATGTTAATGATCGAGAACTATCGTTCAGGGTTAATTTGGGAATATTTTATGAGAAGTGAGATTATTCAAAAAGGGTATGCAGAATTAGGGTTTACAATTTTAAGTTAAAAATCAATTTTCAAGAATTGTTTTAAATATAAATAAGATAATAAATATAAAAGGAGGAATTCATTAAAATGAAATTCAAAAAAGTTTTAACGTTTTTAGTAGTTTTGAGCTTTACATTTGTTTTAATAGCTTGTAATGAAGTTACGACAACTGAAGCAACAACAGCTGCAACAACTGTTGTAACAACAGAGGCTACAACAACAGAAGAAGTTACTACAACAGAAGAAGTTACAACAACAGAAGAAGTTACAACAACAGAAGAAGTTACAACAACAGAAACAACAACGGTTGTTCAATCTCAAACATTAAATATATTAAATGGTTGGGTTGATTCAGGCGATTCGGTATATACGATTACACAAAGCGATATAGAGCTTGGTGTTACTTATGATAAAAACAATTTTTCATGGGCTAATATGGTATATACAATTGATCAAGATTTATCAGCATTTAATAAATTAGTACTTACAATAAGCGGTTCAGGAACAATGCTTGTGAAAATACAAGGTGCAACAGAAGCTTTTGAAGTATCTATTCAATTAACTGCTGGAGCAGTAACATATCAACTAAATCTTCGTGATTACGATGATTTCCTAGGTGGTGTTACAGGAGTGTTCATATTTGCCGGACCTGGTAAAGTAAGTGATACTGGTAATTATACAATTACTAATTTCACTTTCGATGAAGGTACTGCATATGGAACTGTTTTAGAAAACGGTGATAATAATATCCCTCAAAATGAACAAGAATATAATGGTACAGGTGAAACATTTGATTTCAGTGCTGGTTTTGTTGATAATGGGGATGGAGCATATGTAATTGATAAATCTGGAGTTAATCCAGTGGCTACTTACACAAAAGCAGCGGGATTTGAATGGGCATATATGATTTCCACTGTTAAAGGTGATTTTTCTGACTTCGATTATGTAGTCTTAACAGTCAAGGGTATTACAGCTGGGTCGGTTATGTTGAAAGCTGAATTAAGCGCATCTGTGAAAGCTGAAATAGAAGGGTCATTTGCTATCGATGAGGAAATTACATTATGTTTAGACTTAACTACTTGGACTGATGAACAACTTGACGCGTTAACTAAGATATTAGTTTTTGGTGGACCAGGTAGTGCAGTTGGCACTGGAGAATTTGAAATTATTGGTGCTTACTTCTCTAAAATATTTGTTGGTGTTGTTATAGAACCAACTGATGAATGGGTTGGATACGGAATGGATATAGTTGTTACAGATACAGAAGTAACAGCA
>CAZHSG010000039.1:0-15960 GCA_964535005.1 uncultured Candidatus Izemoplasmatales bacterium | reverse complement strand
CTATAAAACTTCGAGTCTCTTTTTTAGAGTGTCCGTTTTATAGGGTATAGTTTATTTCTATTTTGTCTCTTTATTAATTATATTATTTTAAAAATACTTTACATTAAATTACATTATATAGTTATTGTTGTTGGTCATCTTGAACAAAAGGTATAACATCAATTAAAACGCCAGTATGGTATTCAATTATAACTCTAACTAATAATTGATTTAGTAATTCAACATCTACTTCATCAACTGTAGCATCTATATGATCGCCACCAATACCTGAATCGTTAGTCAAAAATATATAGGTTCCACCAGTTAACATTGCTTCATTTCTTAGTAAATATTCTGTATATTTATCTATGCCGCTAGAAGCAACTGGAATAATACTTATTCCATTTTCACTAGCTATTTTTAAAGCTTCAGTATATTTTGTCATAGATTCTTGAGTATCGTGTGGAGGTGCATCTAATACATGAAATATTAGTTTAGTTGAATTCTCATCACTCCAATTTTTATTAACAGCTTCATATAAAGCCGTTGATACTGCTTCGGGGAAGTCGCCTCCGCCTATTGCGTTTTGAATTCCTAATATAATTTGTTGAGCTTCTATATCGGTTGTAAAATCGAAATACCTTGTTACATATGTATCACCTGTATCACGATAGAATAACAAAGCTAGTTTAATTACAGAATTAGGGTTTAATCTACTGACCTCACTAATTACATTATCTAATTCAACTTTCAAAAATGTTATTTCATCACCCATTGATCCAGTTGTATCAACAACAAACATAATCTCAATCACATCTTCATGAGAATTTGTGGTATCTACGTCAATATCTACAGTATTAGTTTCTGTAGTATAAGTGTAATTGACAACTGTATTTACTCCATTATAGGTTACTTCAACTCTTGATATTGAATCTGTTTCTCCTGTTTTAGGGAATAAGTAGGCATTTCCAAATACATCTGTAAAAGCTGTATATATTACTTCTTGGCTAGAGTTGTACAACTCTACCTTGCCACCAAATAATAAGACTTCATCGTTATGAAAATGAATGCTAATCATGTTTTTTGTATCAAGGTAACCTTTGTTAAAATATTGTTCAAATATCCCTGGCAATTGATCCTGCGTAGGTTCAAACAAAGATAAATAGAAGTCATAGTTTTCTAAATCGTTCCACTCGCTAGCTGTCAATTGACCAGCATCAGGTACTGTAACTTGAACATCGCCAGTAAATTCCCCGGCAACGTCACCTGAAGCTTTACCTGTAGCTTCACTTGCTATCGAATAATATATACTATCACCTTCGACGTAAGAAACATCTCCTACTAAAGCGGCTTCTCCTGTTTCTCCACCTTCTAAATCTTCAATTCGGTTTTCTGCACATCCAGTTATTGTTAATATGCTTATTAATAAAAATCCTGTCAAAAACTTTTTCATAAATCCTGTCATACTTAATCACTCCTTATATTGTTAACATTTTATGTTTCTATTAATGTAAACAATCTAGTTCGTTAATTTATTGGTATTTTTATTTTTTAATAAGTAATTTTTTATAATTAATAACTTTTTAATCCTGATTCTATTATATTCCAAAACTTTTCTACATCAATGTCAGTAGCTACATAGGTGTTCTTTTCTAAATGCATATAATCAAACATATCACAATTTGTTCTTCCATAACTTGTACCATGAGAAATGTCTATATCACAATGAACATAGTTTATTTTTAGAAGAGAAGGATTAAGTAAATAAGCAATTGTTACTGGATCATGCAATGGTCCACCTTTAAAGCCAAATACCTTTCCTTGATTCTCATTAAATACTTTCATTAATTTAGTAAATAAGTCTGAGCCTTTGCTCTTGATTTTTTCCATTCTGCTTACTATTTCTGGTAAAACTAGAACTTTTCTAGTTACATCAAGACCTATCATAGTTATTTTGCATCCAGAAGAGAAAACAATATATGCTGCTTCTGGATCAAAAAAGATATTGAATTCAGCTGCCGGCGAAACATTTCCGTTTGTATATGATCCGCCCATAAGAATTACTTCTTTAATGTTTTCTAGAATTTTAGGCTCTACTCTGATAGCCAATGCTAGATTAGTCATTGGTCCAGTAGTTACCATTGTAATTTTTTCTTCGCTTTCTAAGATAGTTTGAATTATAAACTCAACTGCGTTTCTTTTATCAATTTTTTTGGTTAAACTAGGAAATTCAAAACCATCTAAACCTGATTCGCCATGAATAGCTTCACAAACTTCGACTTCCTTGATAATAGGATTTGAAGAACCTAAACAAACAGGAACGTGAAGATTTAAATATTGACATAGGTTTAAAGCGTTTCTTCCGGTTTTCTCCAATGTTTGGTTCCCAGATTCAACGGTAATTCCCAATAACTCTATTTTTGGATTATTTCCAGCTAATAGGATGGCAATTGCGTCATCGTGTCCTGGATCACAATCCAATATTATTTTTCTTTTATTCATAGGATATCTCCTCTTACAATATATATGTGTGTTTTAGAATTCCTTTGGAGTTGGAATATTATAGTCTTTCAAAAAGTCGCCAACATATGTGCTAATTTCAGATTTTGACATAAAATAACCACTTGTTTTTGATGTAATGGTTAAAACATAGCTCATTTCAATTGGCCATATCCCTACTATAACGTTGTAATCATCAGACTCAATAATCAAATTTGTGGCTTTGTATGCTTCGTCATCTAAAATATCGATAAAATCTTCGAAAGAATCATCGAACATTTCTTGTGCTAGTTGGTCCTGGGTGTAAAATGAGAAATCACGAGCGTGATAATCATCATTATCTTGGGTGTTATTTGAACTTATAAACCTTAGAGTCAAATAGTTGGAAAACTCAAATTCTATCAAAATAAATGTTTCCACGTCTGTTAACTCAGATATATCATATGATATCTCTTCGAATATTTGTTGGTATATATCATAATCAAAGTCATCAACCATTGAAATGTCTGAATAATTTATAGTCAAAAGTATATCTTCCTGACCAACAATATCAACGCCAAGAAGTTCTACTGATGTTGATTTTAATGAGTCGTCTATATCAGATATAAAGTATTCCGCATAGTCTGTAAGATATAATACCCTGTTTTCCTGTGTACAATTGTTATCTTGGTCATTATCAGATAATGATAGCATGCATGTTTCTAAATCAGAAATATCATATCCAGAGCGTCTAACTTTTCTTCCATCCGAACAAGAAATTAATAATAAAACCAATAATAGTGAAATAAAAATATTTATACGTTTCATAAAAATCCTCCATTTTTAAGTATGTCATATATATTATAACAAATTTAATATTTTTTGATAGTTCATTGGTTATTTAAGAATATTTTTTGCTTTATTACAATATATCTAGTAAAAAAAAGTAAAAAAAAAGCCGATAACGGCTTTTAGTTCGAAATTATAAACTTACGATGTTTGAAGCTTGAGGACCTTTTTGGCCTTCAACTACGTCGAAACTTACAGCTTCTCCTTCTTCTAAAGATTTGTATCCATCTTTTTGAATTTGAGAGAAATGAGCGAATACATCTTCTCCGTTTTCAGCTGTGATGAATCCGAATCCTTTTTCAGAATTGAACCATTTAACTTTACCAGTCATGTTTTGTTACCTCCATTTATTATTTTTGATTTTACAAATTGTTTAACAATAATTGAGGTAACTCCGTTATCTTAATCACATTTCACATTTATATATCATACTTATATTACACTATTTTCCGAGAATTGCAAGGTTTTTGTTGATTTATTTTATGTTTTACTCTAAATCACTTATATATGGCGATAAATTACCACATTTATAAGATGAAGTCGCAAATCCACAATGAAATAGAGGTGCGACTTAAATTTTATTGCGAGTTAATACTTAATCAACTATTTATCTAGTATTTTAAGGTTTTAATCAATTCTTATTTGGTTCTTCTGAATCAAAACAGACAACCTTCCCTGCTTCTGTCAATATTAATATGTCTCTTTCAAAAATATGACCCAGCATTTGTCCAGATAATTGAAGTTCATTATCTATATATATAAATATATTAGATTTATCTTCTTGTCGGCCAACTATTAATACAGTTACCATCCCGTCGAAATATTTGAAATACACGTTATCAAAGTTAATATCCTCATTTTTAACTATTTCAATTACTTCAGCAAGAAACAATTCCTCTGGAGTTTCAAAAAAGTGGCTGTATATTTTAATTTCTCCAGCTTCTTCAACTAAGGATATGTACCTGTGTGGTATTAAAACCTCTTCAACTTTTAATAATATAACTCCATTAAATTTGTATTTTGAATCAGAAGTTTGTATAGAATAACTACCGTAGGTTTGTAATGCATCGCTACCTTCCATTAGTACCTGAACAAATTTAAGGTGTTCCTCAAATTCTAAATCAAGTTCACTAACTAATTGTCCACCATAATGATATATTCCAATCTTGTCTGAAGTCAATTTTACATAATAGGTTCCATCAATTGGCATACATTCTGCATTTTCAGCTTCTTCAGGGATATCCAAAGTTTTTAGCAGTTCCAAAGAAAGATTATATACCTTATATTGAGTATCCTTTTTGAGGATTATATTATCAGAAAGAAAGTATCCATCAATTCCAATATTTGATTTAAGATAGGTAATTTCACCAGTTTCTAGAATTTTGAAAAAATAGAACGTATTGTAAAAAGTGTCTGTTATTCCCTCAATCATCAAAATATCGTTTTTAATTGAGTTCTTCCAACCATTTATCGGTATAGTTGTAGAAGTTATTTTTTGTAATTCACCATTCAACAACTGATAAAACTCTGCGAAATATTCGCCTGGAACAACATATAAGCCATGGTTAACATAGTTAAGATTATCCATTTGTGTAATAACTTGGTCATCAAATATATTTCTTATCTCCATATACATTGATTCTTTATATCCAGCTTCTTTATTGTATTTCTTTATATAATAACTTGTATTATCATTTGTTAAGTACATACTACCAATTATTTCGCCAGTCTCAGTAATATTAGGTTCACCAACCGCGGTTTCAGTTATTTTGATCCAAACAGTCTCACTATATACAAAGGCAACTTTTAAAACTGGGTTATAAACGTTTCTAATAATGAAAGTCCCAAGACTGTCTTGAGTTGCATTGAGCGTTACAGATAAATCGGTTAATGTATGATTCTCTTTGTCAAACAAAAAGTAATTACCATTACCATCACGTAAAAGTGAGAACTTATCATTAATATCTAGCATTTCCACATTATATTCAAAAACATCTAGATAGTTAATTAATTCAGCATAGGTTTCTAAATCAACATTTAATTTCAAATATAATTCTTCTGTTGTTTCTATTGGGGTTAATTCTTCTGTTGTTGTTTCTAAAGTAGTCGTTATCGTTGATGTTACTGTAGTTTGGTTTAACCCGCAAGAAAAGATTATAAGAGTTAAAGTTAAAATCATAATAGAAATAAATATTTTTTTCATTGATTCCTCCTGTTTGTGTATGTTATATATAATGGCTACCATGCATATTGTAGTATTAATCAACTCTATTCGGTTCTTCTGAATCAAAACAGACAACCTTCCCTGCTTCTGTCAATATTAATATGTCTATATCAAATATGTGACCAAGTATTTGTCCAGATAATAAAAGTTCATTATCTTTGTATATGAAGATATTTGAGTCTCCTTCTTGTAGACCGAATATGAATACAGTGACCACTCCGTCAAAATATTTAATAATTACGTTATCAAAGTCAATATTCTCTTCTTCAACTAATTCAATTACTTCATTAAGAAACAACTCGGTTGTTTCTTCCCCATCATATCTATATGTTTTAATTTCACCATCTTCTTCAACTAAGGATATACATTTGTATGGGTTAACTGTATATACCTTTTCTGCTTCTGATAATGTTTCTCCATCAAATAAATATACTAATTCATAGGTTTGTATAGAATACCTACCGCGAGTTTGTATATAATAACTACCGTCCAATTGTGCGCGGATAGATTTAAGGTATTGCTCAAGAATTAAATCAAATTCATTAACTAACTGTCCATCATATTGATATATTCCAATCTTGTCTGGAGTCAATTTTAAATAATAGGATCCATCAATCGGGAAACAATTTACAGTTTCATCCTCAGATATAGGTAATGTATTTAATAAATCAAATGCAAGGTTATATATCTGATATTCAGTTCCTTTGTCGAGAACTATGTAATCTGAAAGAAAGTATCCATCCATTGCATTCATAGATTTTAGATAGGTAAGTTCACCGTTTCCAGCTATTTCAAAAAAGTAGTAGGTATTATAATTCATTGTGGTCGTTCCCTCAATCATTAGGATATTTTCTTGAATTGAATTACTAAACCCATGAGTTGCTATCAGAGTAGAAGTTATATATATAAATTCACCATCCAATAGCTGATAAAATTCTGTGAAATATTCTCCGAACAACATATATAAGCCATGGTTAATATAGCTCAGCTTATCCATTTGTGCAATAATTTGATTATCAGATATATTTCTTATTTCCAGATATCTAGATTCTTGGTATCCAGCATCTACATTGTATTTTTGTATATGATAGGTATCATCATTTATTAGATTCAAAAATTCAATTTGTTCACCGGTTTCTATAATATTCGGTTCTCCAACTTCAGTTTCAGTTATTTTGACCCAAACAGTATCACTGTAAACAAAAGCAATTTTTAAATCTGAATTATATCTGAAGCCAATATTGTAATTTCCTCTACTGTCTATAGTTGGATTGAGAGTTCCAGCTAAATCAGTTAAAATTTGATTATCTTTATCAAATAAATAATAACTGCTTTTCACACCTCTAAAAAGTGAGTACTTTTCATTAATATCAATAATCGACACATTACTCAAATCAAAAACATTAATATAATTAATTAGTCCAGCATAAGTTTCAGAATCAATGTTTAACCCCGAATATAACTCATTTGTTGTTTCTATAGTTGTTGATGCTTCGGTAGTTGTTAACGCTTCTGTTGTACGATTTGAATCACAAGAAATCACAAGAAAAGTTACAGTTAATAGTGTGATTACTAAAAATAGTTTTCGCATTTTTTCCCTCCAAATAAAAAGCATTAATAACTAATTATTATTATAGTTTGTTTATAATTGTTTGTCAAACAAATTAAACTCCAATATTTAGTTATAAAGTAATGAACCTTCTAAGTGAACAAAAACCCTTATTTTTCGATAAGGGTTTTATTTTAGGTTACTTTGGGCATTACTAATCATTAGTTTTATACGGTTTAACTGGTTAATTTCTGTGGCACTTGTATCGTAGTCAATTGCGACAATATTGCTTTCTCTGTAATTACGTTTAAGTTTAGAAATCATTGCTTTTCCTGCGATATGATTAGGTAAACAACCAAATGGCTGTGCACACACTATGTTAGGAGAGCCAATATTGATTAATTCAATCATTTCAGCTGTTAGTAACCACCCTTCACCCACATGCATAGCGTGAGGCATATAGTCTTTAGCCATTTTGCGAAGGTCGTAATAATTAGTGAATACTCTAAACCCGTATTTTTTACATTGTCTTCTGACTCTATTACGGCGATACTCTATAAAGCGAATTAGGAAACGGTAAATTAACGCTACTATTCTTCTTCCACCATATTTATATATATCATGGCGAGATGAATCAAACGTATATTGAATAAAATCTAGTAGATTAGGTGTAATTACTTCACAGCCTTCTCTTCGTAACGTTTCTTCAAGATTATTATTTCCAAGCGGACTATACTTAACATAGATTTCTCCAACAATTCCCACTTTCGGTTTTTTGATTGATTTGTCTACTTCAATTTCACTAAATCTCTTAACAACTTTTTCAAATAATCTAGTTGGGTGATAAAATACTTTTCTTGATGGCAAATAAAAATATTCATTCAAATATTTATTGACTTCTTGGTATACTCTCTCAGTTTCACCTTTGTTAACTTCATAGGGAATGATTTCATTATATAATTGCATTAACAAATCACCCATCATTAACCCTGTAACAAGTTTTAATAAAACATTAGTTGTGATTTTAAACCCAGGGTTATTTTCTAAACCAACCGCATTTACACTGATGATAGGAATGTATTCATAGCCAGCGTTCTTAAATGCTTTACGTATAAGGGCTAAATAGTTGCTAGCTCGACATCCGCCTCCAGTTTGAGTAATTATAAGGGCTACCTTGTTAACGTCATAGCCGCCATTTTTGATGGCATCTATGAACTGTCCAATAACAAGCATTGCTGGAACACAAATATCATTATGGGAATATTTCATTCCTTCGTGAATTACGTCGAAACTTGTGTTTTCCAATACTTCCGCATCATAACCTTCACTTTTTAGCATGTGAACGAAGTATTCAAAATGATAGGGTGCCATTGCTGGTATTAAAATCTTATACTCTTTTCGCATTTCTTCGGTAAATAGTAAGCGACCTGTTTCATCATATAATAACTCTGCCATTTATCTCACTCCTTTCATTGTTGAAAGTAAGCTTCTAATGCGAATATTAGCTGTTCCTAAATTACTGGCCTCATCAATTTTGATTCCAGTATATATTTTTCCATTTACTTCTAGAATATCTTTAACTTCATCACTAGTAATTGCATCAAGCCCACATCCAAATGAAATCAATTGAATTAGGTTAGCATTAGGCATAGTGCTTATAAATTTAGCACTATCATATAACCTTGTAGGAAAGGTCCATTGATTTAAAACTTTCACTTGCTCTTGATCCGCAAGTGTATTAACAGAATCCTCACTTAAAACTACAACATCTAGACTTTGTAGAAGTTTGGGTATCCCATGATTAATCTCGGGATCTATGTGATATGGTCTACCCGCAAGTAGAATAACTTTTTTATTATTATCCTCGGCGTATTTTATAGCTATTTGACCTTGGTTTAGGATATCTTTACGATAATCATTATAGGCTTGGATAGCTTTATCATAGGCTTTCCCAGCTTTTTTTATTGAAATCCGATTACCTTTTTTAAATGATGCTATTAGATTTTGTAAAAAATACTTTTTCTTATTTAAACTTAAATATGGTTTAAGGTATTTTTGTAAATCAAGATTTTCCATATTAGCACCGATAACCTCAGGATAAAAAGCCACTACAGGACAGTTATATTCATTGTCACGATAGTCTTTTTCGATAAAATTAAATGGCATATTTGGATAGAATATTTTATCTATATCTTTTGTTATTAGGTTTTCAATATGCCCATGAGCTATTTTTGCAGGGTAACAAGCCGTATCACTCGGAATACTATCTTGTCCTAATTCGTAGACTGCTTTCGTAGAACGATCACTATACACAACTTCCATTCCCAATGAATCAAAGAAAGTGAACCAAAACGGTATATTTTCGTACATATTCATTGCTAAAGGTATACCTACTTTAGCTTTATATGTTTTATCTTTTTTTGATTGATAACTCATAATCTTTTTATATTTATATAAATAGAGGTTAGGTATCTGATCCTTATCAGAATTTAATCCCGCTCCCTTTTCACAACGGTTACCAGATATATACCTATTCTTGTTAAAAATATTAATTGTTAACCCACAATAATTACTGCATTTACGGCAAACAGCTTTTTTAGTAGTATAACTGAAATTGTCTAACTCTTCTTTGGATAATAAGGTAGAGCTTAGCTTTGCGTTTTCTTTTGCGAGTAATGCCGCTCCAAAAGCACCCATAAGTCCGGCAATATTTGGTCTTACAACTTCCATTCCTATTTCTTTTTCAAAAGCTCTTAGTACAGCGTTATTATAAAACGTTCCACCTTGAACAATAATGTTCTCACCTAAATCATGACGTGCATCCACGGTGCGAATCACTTTATATAAGGCGTTTTTAACTACACTGTAGGCTAAACCCGCACTAATGTCTTCTGTTTTAGCAGCTTCAGCTTGTGCTTGTTTAACGCCACTATTCATAAAGACTGTACATCTACTTCCTAAATCAACTGGTTCTCTTGATTCTAAAGCTAGGGCTGCGAAATCTTTAATTTCATAGCCAAGTCCTGTACTAAATGTTTCTAAGAAACTCCCACAGCCACTACTACAGGCTTCATTTAAGATAATTGATGATATTACACCGTTGGATATTTTGAAGCATTTCATATCTTGGCCGCCAATATCAATAATAAAATCAACATCTCTATTAAAGAAAAATGCGGCTTTATAATGACAAATCGTTTCTACTTCACTATTATCTAAATTGAAAGCATACTTAATTAAATCTTCCCCATAGCCAGTGCTATATGAACTTATAATATTTGTTTTGTCATTTTTGATTTCATATATTTCATATAAGGCTTTTTTTACCATATCAACAGGATTACCTTTATTATGAGAATAGAAATAATATAATATTTTATTATCTTCACTTAGAAGAACTAATTTTGTGGTTGTACTACCGGCATCAATACCTAGATAGGCATTACCTGCATATGTTTTCATGTCAATTTCCTGTATCTTAGCGGTAGAATGTCTTTCTTTAAATTCTTCTAATTCTTGATTGTTATTAAATAAAGCGCCTAAAGTCTTTTTGACCTTTTTGTGCCCGCTATTTTCATAGTCAGTTACTCTTTTAAGCAGGCCTTCCGTACTAATAAACGTTTCATTAGCAGTTAAAGCCGCTCCATAGGCAACGAAGACTTCACCACTTTTAGGAACTAATACATTTTCTAGGTTTAAAGTTTCAATAAACCTTTTACGCAATTCACTAGAGAAAGTTAATGGTCCTCCTAGAAAAGCAACGTTCCCTTTAATTTTACGACCTTGGCTTAGTCCAGCTATAGTTTGATTAACAATTGCTTGATAGATACTAACAGCGATATCGTTGTGATTAGCACCTTGGTTTAATAGTGGTTGAATATCGCTTTTCGCAAAAACACCGCAACGAGATGCGATAGGATATATTTTTTCATAGGTCTTAGCTAATTCATTTAATTGGATTACGTTCACATCCAATAGTGTAGCCATTTGGTCAATAAAAGCTCCGGTACCCCCGGCACAGGTTCCATTCATTCTTTGTTCTACATTGTTTCCATCAAAAAAAATGATTTTCGCATCTTCTCCACCTAATTCGATACAACAATCAATTGATTTATCTTGTTTTTTAATAGCTTTGGTTGCGCTTATAACTTCCTGGGTAAATTGAACGCCAATATTACTAGCTAGTAACATTCCCGCACTACCAGTAAAGTTAAAATACATTTGACTACTATCAAATGTTTTTCTAATACCCTTTAATAATGTAATTAATGATTTTGTGATACTGCTTTTATGACGCATATAATCTTTATAAAGGATTTCCGTTTTATCATTCATAACAACACATTTAATCGTAGTTGAGCCGATATCAATTCCTACTTGTAACATCTAATCACCTGCTTTTGAGGTTTCATTAATCTAATTTTACACTAAAATGTTAATTTTTTATATGAACATTATGTGAAACATCCAAAATATACAGATTATCAATTGTATTCAAATCAAAAAAAAGCCCTACGAAAGGGCTATTAATTTAATAAAGTCTATAACTATTTTAGTTGTACTCAATTCCGTTATCGTCTAGGTGGCTGATTTGGCTTTTGCCCATCAACTATATTACCAAGACCACTATTGGTACTTGGTAAATCGCCAGATAACTGTGATGCAACATTTAAATTGCGTTCTTCCACAAATTGTAAAATACTATATGAGGTTGATGAAGATGTGAGTACTGCGCTTTGAAATTCTGTGTATGTATAGAAGCTATTTGTATCATTAGCAACATATTCATCAATCAGTTCATATACTTCTAAAACCCTCTGCTCGAAAGTAGCATAGTCAAAATAACCTGTGATTAGTTCTTGTAAATATGAATGATATAGTTCTAAATATGTTTCATTTGCTAGAATTGTTTCAATCAGCGGATAGCTACTCATACTATTAACAACTGGTTCGTCTATTAAATATTGTACGGCTTTTGAGTCAGGCATTGCTGCACCTGGAAATCCATTAAAGGCCATATTAATATCCCAGGTAATCCATTGAAATACTCCGTCATAGTTATATAAGTAATAATTATGAAACATACCTCCTTGGTATGAATCAAGGTTAACTGTATATGTAGATACAGCTAAATATTTCAAATAACTTTCTACATTGAAGATTTCATCTAAATTTTCACCTGATTCAATCCTTTCCATTAACTCTATGATGTTTTCATTACTCATGTCATCTGAATTTTTATTTATTAAAGCGTTATAATCTGTATAATCTGTCAGATAGTTTAAATTAGCGCCTACCCCAATTTCGGGCTTATACATTTCACCATCAGAATCACCAAAATAAGCATCTAAAAATTCATTGCCTACATGTTCCACAGATAGATATAACCCGTAATAAATGCCATTTATATACAATTCAACAAATGTTGTTCTTGAAGAAACTACATCTAAAGACTCTAAAGCTTCATAAGTAAAATACTCCACCATCATTGTAGGGTCTTCGAATAGATTATTTAAGATTAATTTGTCTATACCAAATAAATCTTGGTTTTCATAATAATTTAGATCAATATTGTAACTAAAGCGGTCAACTCCTGAATTGAATACATCTCTCAAACTTGAATTCCCTTTTGTACGAATAGCCACATTAGATAGAGTGTATCCATTATAGGTAATATCACATGAGTAATATTTTTCATCTAAAGCATTTTCAATCAGGTCTTGGTAATTAGTGTCACTAATATCAATATTCACTTCTACCACTTCATCATGAGGATATATTATACTTTCACTTTCGATCATATCACTTTCGATTATATCACTTTCAGATGTCTCTTCATTTAAAGTAGTTTCTGTTGTATCTATATATTCTTCATCACACGAAATAGTAAAGATACTAATCATCAGTAAAAATATTAATCCGATTGATAATTTTGTTAGTCTATTCACACGTATTTCTCCTTTTTAATTTATCATACTAATATTTTACATAATCAACCTTAAACCAATCTTAAAACAGTACACAACTTAAATAATAATACAAAGTTTTATTAAAACAAAGACGATTATCTTAGTTGATAATCGTCTAGATTTATACGAATCTGTTTTTTTAGGTGTTTCATTAATTATTCATAAACCTAGTTTTTCCATTTTTTTGCTAAAACTTTCTCAACAAATATTTTTGCTATACGTTGATCAAATTGTGTGCCTGAACATCTTATAATTTCTTTGACAGCATCGTCTTCAGATACTTTATCTTTGTATACTCTTACAGCTGTCATTGCTTCATAAGCATCAACCACAGAAATAATTCTCGAAAATAGTGGAATATCTTCACCCTTTTTACCACTTGGATAGCCTTTGCCATCCCATCTTTCATGATGGTAAAGCGCATGTATTGCTAGATCAGAATATTCATCAGCTGCCCTTAGTATTTGATAAGAAATTTCAGGATGAGTTTTGATAACTTCAAATTCCTCTTCCGTTAATCTGCCAGGTTTATTTAAAATAGCGTCAGGAATTGATATTTTCCCAATGTCATGATACATTCCAGCCAGTTCTAGTTCTTTTAAATCTTCTTCGGTTAATCCAAGTGCTTCACCGACTTTTTTACTTAGTTGACTTACTTTGGCAGAGTGAATTCTTTCTTCAGCATACTTGTCAGTAAGAGTTTTCAAAATCGCCTTAATTGCGCGATTTCTAACACTAACTCCTTCAACGAGTTTGTGCCTATACATTTGATTTTCTGCCAGTTTTAAGATTTCATCAAGGTTACCTTTTAGCTTAATTGTTTTAATCTCATAGCCAGTTGCCAATGATAAAACTACATTTTCAACCGTTTCTTTCTGTGCTTCTTTCTTGATTTTATCTTTTATGATTTCCATATTGTCTATGCTAATTTTAGGTAAGATTACTGCAAACTCATCGCCACCAATTCTTGTGATAATATCTTGTTTTCTCAATGATTTTTCTAGTATTCTAGCTATTTTTTTAAGTGCTAAATCCCCAACATCATGTCCAAAAGCATCATTTATGATTTTTAAACCATTAACATCAATCATCATAATACCCAATGGATAAAATGCTGGATTGTCCATTTTTTTATACTCTTCAACAAAGAAGCGCCTGTTATATAATCCTGTCAAGAAATCATGATTACTTATGTTAACAAGTGATTCTTCATATACAACTATCTCACTGATATCTCTAATAACACCTAGAACTTTATTTGGTTTCCCCGAAGCATCATAAGAGAGCTCTGCTTTTGAATGTATCCACTTCTTTTTATGTAAGGTATTCAAACCGAATTTCACATCATATTCTTGGCCTTTTTGAATTAAGTTTGTTAGAGCGACATCCATCATTTTTCTATCTGAATTATTAATCATTTTTTGAACCTTCAGTAAATTTATAAATTCAGAATCTCTTGGTAGTTCATAAATTTCAAAAGCTTCTTTTGAAGCCCAAATCTCATTTGTTTTTAGATTTAGTTCCCAGGATCCTACCTGAGCTATAACTTGAGATCTGTTTAATCTATCTTCACTTTCAATCAATACATTTTGTTCAAGCCTTATATCCGTTATGTCCTCTCCAGAACTTATGATACCAACAACATTTTTATTAGCATCATATAATATTGAGTTGTACCAGGACATAAGTCTTTCTTCACCATGAGAATTAATTATTATGTTTTCAAAGTGTTCTGATAGCACTGATTTTTTTTCAAAAACATTGGCAAATACTTGTTTTACTTCTTCTATAATAAATTTTGGAACAAAATTTTCAAACCAATTTTTTCCAATAATATCATTTTCTTCTAGACCAATAATATCGCAACCATGTTTATTAATCAAAGTAACTGATCCTGACGAATCTAAAACTACTATCATTACTCCAGCTAGGTTCAGATATTTTTGAGCAAGTTCTGTTTCGTACTTTAGTTTTTCATTTGCGATATTTATTTCAGTAATATCTGTAACAGTACAATGGGTTTGCTTAAATGTTTGCTTTAATCCGTATCCAATATTCCCATCAAATCCTACTTCTATTGTTTTTCCGTTTTTTGTTATCATTCGAAATTCTGATTGAATTGATCCATCCTTCTTAAATACTTCAAATCTCTTCTTAAATTTCTTTTGAAATTCAGGGTTCATGAAATCACCAAACCATTTACCAATAACTTCATCCCTTTTATAACCAAATATTTCTAACCATTTACTGTTCACTTCTAGAAAGTGCCCAGAATCATCAAGCGATTGATATCCAAAAGGTGCTTTTTCAAATAGAGTTCTAAATCTTTCTTCACTCTCCACTAATTTGTTTTTTGAAACTAAAGTTGCATTTAAGTGATCTAACATTTTATTAAATGATCCAGTCAATTCACCGATTTCATCTTTATATATTTTAAGATTTTCCTTAGTTAAATCACCAGAACCAACTTTTAATACATATTTGTTTAGCTTCGAAATCGGCTTACTTAATGATCCGCCTACTATTAATCCAATAACAGATACAAATAAAATGCCAAATAATCCTATATACGTAACAGAAAGATATAAAGTATTTGTGTTACTCAAAACCTCATCTCGATCTATTAGATAAATTACGCTCCAACCTTCTCCAAGATTACCTTGAGTATGGCCATCAGAATCATAACTTCCTCCAAATATAATTAAATCTGAATCAAAAGTAATATCAATTGGAGAGACAGACAATAAGTAGTTAGTTTTATCAATTTGATGTTCAACACTCATAACTAAATTTTCTTCCAAATATGGAACAATCGAGTTATCAACACTCTCTGTCAACGGTTCGATCGACTCACCATTAATTATTAGTCCTAACGTTCTTACTACGTAGAAATTTCCATCGCTTTTTAAAGT
>CAZHSG010000038.1:0-16283 GCA_964535005.1 uncultured Candidatus Izemoplasmatales bacterium | reverse complement strand
ACCTGTAGTTCTTAAAAATCTTCTCAGATTCTTAATTCTTTACAGGCCCTTTTTTTTTCCAATAAAAACAAGGGCTAAATTGTTTATATTAATGAAACCATTTGTAAAACCCTTTTAAAATGTTAAAATATTATAAAAGGGGTGAGCAACTTGGATTTTAATCTTGAAAACTATATTCAAAAGCTAAAATCTGGTGACAATGAAGCCTTCGATAAGATTTATGAATTAACCTATCGAAAAATCTTCTTTATTGTATTACCAATACTTAGAGATAAAGCATTAACCGAAGATATTATGCAAGATACTTATCTGAAGTTTTTAGAAAAACTCTATGACTATAAAACCAAGAATTCTCTTGCGTATATACTTACAATAGCCAAAAACCTAGCGATTAATGAATATAACAAAAGGAAAAGAGAAGTTAAGGTTGTCGACTCCGATATGGATGCGTTCTCCTATGATGAATATTTAGAGATCAGCGCTGCTAACGAAGAGCTTATCAAGTCAGCTTTGAAAATACTAAAGAAAAAGGAAAGAAACATCTTTCTATTACATAACATCGAAAATTTGACTCATAGAGAGATAGCTTTGATTCTAAATATACCTCTTGGTACAGTTACCTGGACCTACCAACAGGCAATAAGAAAAATGCGCAAGCATTTAAGGGATGATCAATATGAAAATTAAAGAATTTAACGGAATCTTAAAAGATTCTGCACAATTTAATATTAGAAATCATAGTGGAAACATTCCTGTTAATGATTTTATAATGCAAAAGGAAACTATAACTAGGAAAAGTTATTTAGGCAAGATTGCCTATTCAATGGTGTCTTTAGTTCTTGTTTTCCTATTATCATTTTATATCTTTCTAAGAATGACACCAGTTACTACTCTAACCATTGATATTAATCCTTCATTTGTAGTTGAACTAAATGCTTTTGATCGAGTTGTTAGTATTACAGGTTCAAATACCGAAGCTGATACATTTTTAAAAGAAATCAACGTTAAAAACAAAAAAGTTGGGAATTTAGTTGATGTAATCTATGAAAAGGGTATTGAAAAGGGGTATTTCGCTGAAAATGAAGCTTTTATGTTAGTTGGGGTATTTAGTTCCGATTATGAGTCAGAACTCAAAATAGGCGATTTATTAGCTGATTTCACTGAAGTAACTTTTCTAACTGTTTTCCAACATTTAGAATTGGAACAGGTATATTTATCTCCTTCGGAAGCAAGAATTTCTGACGCTACATATTCTTCAGGAAGTAGCGCTGAAAATGCTGTCCTAGGAGAAGTTGATTCAGTAGATATACTACCTGAAATGATAGAAGATAGTTATAGGATAGACTTTACATCAAATATTCAATTAGCTTCCTACGCTGATGAACTAGGAGTTTCTCAGGCTAGATTAATTATAGCTATTGAAGTATTTAATTCAAATAGCGAGTATAACACCATAGAACAACTAGATGATTTAGCTAATCTACCCATTGAAGAATTGATGAACGAATATAATAGTATCAAGTAAATTGTAAAAAAAGAAAAGCCTATTATGGACAAAAAAATCCATTTTAGGCTTTTTTAAATTTGCTGATAAATTTTTTGAATCCACCAGGTGCTATTAGACTAGTTAATATATAGATAAGAGAATATCCTATAGTTATTAATGCTAACATTAATAGAATATGCCATCCATTTGAAACTTGATTAAGTAATGGTATAGGTCCACCAAAGAATGGATTGTCCATTAGGTAAAGATTGTTATTACCTTTATCTATGACTAAATTACCAAATGTTGCCCACATTGTTAAGAAGAATATTCCAAGAGCTATGTGCCACCAATGTTTAGGATTAGGCTTGAAATCACCACGGTTGATTAAGAATATTGGTATAAACAGCAAGAAGAAGTGAACAAATGTACTTCTAATGATTGGCAAGGTTAAAACGTATGGATGTCCATATAAAACTGTTACTGGATAAAGAATAACAGCAATACCGCCAAGGATTGATGATAGAAAGACAAACTCCCTTAAGCCTTTTAATTTAAACCAGATAGTCAACGGTAAGAGTATATTGGTGACTCCACACATTTGAAAAGAAATAAATGTATCTACATCCCAAAAAGCATGAGGATAACTTGATACGTGTGGTATAACATTATAATATTCATATATAAACAAAATATCTCCTGCGTATTTCAAAACTAAAATAAGGATTAAAAATGCTGTTATAATAATATCTTGAGTGCGTTTCGTTCTGCTTTTTAATATTTTCCATAAAACTATGAACAGTACTATGTTAAACAATAGGTAGATAAGATGTGGGGTATTAAAAAAATAGTTACCTGGTTGCTCATCCATGCCTGCAGTCGAGAAAAAACTTGCTAGTAACATATAATCCTCCTTTTTTTGTGTCGAATTAATTATACTATATTTCTTTCGTTTTTTAGTTTTTTTCGAAATAAATAGTTCGCAGAAACATGAAAACGCTTGTATTTATGGGATTTTGTAGTAAAATAGAAATACACTAAAAAAAAGGAAAGGTGATATTATTATAGTAAAAGTAGGTAAAGATGTATATAATTTTGACTCATACATAAGACTAGAAGATCTCTCTAAAAACTACGAGGGAGTTTTTTACGCGGCTCTAGTTAATAATAGATTAAGAGAACTAACATATAGAGTAAACTGTGATGCAGAAGTAGAATTCTTAGATTATTCTTTTTATGATTCAACAAGAATATATGCAACAAGTATGAGATATTTGATTTGTATGGCTTTTAGAAGAGTATATCCAGATATCCAAATAAAATTCACAAATAGCATTTCAATGGGAATTTATGGTAGAGGTATTAAACATCCCATAACAAGATCGATGTTAGAAAAAGTAGTAGTAGAGATGGAAAGAATAATTGGTCAAGACTATCCTATAGTAAGAAGACAAATATCTATTCATGACGCAATCAACTATTATAGAAAGCTTAATATACTAGATAAAGTAAATACATTAAAGTACCGTAAAGAAAGAGTTAATGTGTACGAATGTTATGGATATCGTAACTATATGTATGGTTATATGATCCCATCAACCCAATATTTGCAAGAATACGAAATCCATTATTTAGAAAATGGCTTTTTAGTTCAATACCCAAGACGAGAAGAAAAGGGTGAAATTCCTGAATTTGAAGACTCACCTAAATTCTTTGATGTTTTAAACGAATCAGAAAATTTTGCTGGTAAATTAAATGCTGATATGATTTATAAGATTAATCAAATGATCGAATCTGGAGACGCCGAAGATTTTGTTTATAAATGTGAAGCCAGACATAATCAACAACTAAATGAATTAGCTCATGATATTATATCAAGAGAAAAAACGCGTTTGATCGCTATTGCTGGGCCGAGTAGTTCAGGAAAAACAACTTTCTCAAACAGATTAAGTATAACTTTAAATGATTTAGGTATCCATCCGATAATGATTTCAATTGACAATTATTATCTTCATCCAGATTTAGCTCCTAAAGATGAATATGGAAAAGCTGACCTAGAACATATTGAATCCCTTGATATTGACTTGTTTAATCAAAACATCTTAGATTTAATCAATGGTAAGGAAGTATCTCTTCCTATATTTGACTTCACAACTAAAGATAGAACTTGGAAAGAACCGATTAAAATCGACTCTAAAACGCTTATCATTGTAGAAGGAATCCATGCTTTAAATAATCAGTTAACAGAAATCATTCCTGCAGATAATAAGTATAAAGTCTATATTTCACCATTCGCACAAATAAATATTGATAATAATAATCCTATCAATTTAACTGATTTAAGGTTATTGAGACGTATTGTTAGAGATTTACAGTTTAGAAACACTTCACCTGAAAGAACACTTTCAATGTGGCCTTCAGTAAGAAGAGGTGAATACAAGTGGATCTATCCTTATCTAGAAAATTCAGACTACATTTTTAATTCTGAATTAACCTATGAGTTCTCAGTATTGAAAAAATTCGCTGAAAACGCATTAAAACATATTAAAGCTGAATCAGAATATTTTGTTCAAGCAAATAGATTGTTGAAGTTCCTTAAATATTTTGATGAAATAGACGCATCTTTCGTACCACAAAATTCTTTACTTAGAGAATTCATTGGCGGAAGCATATTTGAACACTGATAAAGTGTTCTTTTTTTGTGGAAATGGCTTATTGTAAAGGAAATGCTAATTTGATATAATGTTAATGGTGATTAAAAATGGCGAGAAAAAAATATGCCCCATATGGTTTAAATATCGAGCAAGTTAACGACAGATATTCATTGGGTAAAAGCAATATAAAAAAACAATCAAACTTAAAGACCGGCTGGGAAATTATAAGCAGTAACCTATTTACATTTTTTAATTTAATTCTGCTTCTTTTGGGTGTGCTTCTGATATCTATCGAAAGTTATAAGAATCTTTGGTTTATGGTAATTGCGATTATCAATACTTCAATTGGTATCTTTCAAGAATTTAGAGCAAGAGCGACCGTAAAAAAACTTTCATTAATTACAGAGAACAAAATAACTGTAATTAGAGAAGGTTTGTTTATAGAAATCGATATTGAATCAATTGTAATAGATGACCTAGTAATATTCAAATCTGGAAAACAGATTGTATCTGACTCTATAATTGAGAATGGTGAATTAAACGTTAATGAAGCCAATATTAGCGGTGAATCAAGAAGTATAATTAAAAAATCTGGAGACAAGTTGTATTCAGGTAGTTTTGTAATTTCTGGAGAAGCCTATTCCAAAGTTATAGCTGTTGGTAATGACAACTACATAGCATCTTTACAAAACCAAGCTAAAACGCTTAATAAACCGCAATCAGTTATTTTAAATACATTAAGATCAATACTTAAAGTAATTGGTATTTTAATTATCCCATTAGGGTTAATGACATTTTTTAATGTTTTTAGGGGATCAAGCTATGATTACTTACCTGATTTTATAGCTAATCAAGCTATCTTTGAAGTGGCTGTAAAGAGCATGGCTGGCGCCATGGTTGCGATGGTTCCATCTGGGCTAGTCTTACTAACAACGATGACCTTCTCAATATCCGTAATCAGACTCTCAAAGAAAAACACGCTAGTACAAGAAATCTATTCAATAGAAACCTTAGCCAGAGTTGACATACTTTGCCTAGATAAAACCGGAACAATAACTGATGGAACTATGAAAATTGATAAATTCGTTAGTTTCAAAGGATTAACTGAAAAAACCTATTCAAATATAGACATTAAAGACGTAATGACATCGATGAATTATGCTTTAAAAGACAATAATCAAACAGCAAAAGCTTTAAATGACTTCTTCAAAAAACAAGATAAATTTAAGGCAATTAAAACAGTTGATTTTAACTCTAAAAATAAATATTCAGTTTGTGAACTCGAAAATGGTACCTTTACAATAGGTGCCCCTGAAGTTATCTATCGTGGACAATATAAAGAAATTAAAAAACGAGTAGATGCCTATGCTAGTAAAGGTAAAAGGGTATTATTATTAGCAGAAGTTGACGGCATTGTAAAAGGAAAATTCTCTGGAAAGCCAAGAGCAATAGCGCTAATAATCATCAATGATCACATTAGAAAAAGCGCTCCTAGCACAATTGCGCAATTTATTGAAGCTGGTGTAAACATTAAAGTTATCAGTGGTGATAATGCTTTAACCGTATCCGAGGTTTCAAAAAGAGCTGGTGTCCTAGACGCTGACAAATATATATCATTAGATACAGTAGCTGATGAAGACTTAGAGAGAGTTGCTAAAGAATACAATGTTTTTGGTCGAGTAACTCCTGAACAAAAGAAACAACTAGTTATCTATCTCCAAGCTAACAAGCATAAGGTTTGTATGATTGGTGATGGTGTAAATGATATCTTAGCTTTAAAACAAGCAGATGTATCTGTATCACTTGCAAGTGCTACAGATGCGACGAGAAATATCAGTCATATTGTTTTACTTGATGACGATTTCGCTAACCTCCCTCACGTAGTGAAGGAAGGTAGACAAATTGTATGTAATATGGAAAAAGCTTCGGTATTGTATCTAGTAAAAACGCTATATACTATTCTGTTAACATTCATACTATTACTTACTTCAAGAATCTACCCATTCGAACCAATTCAAATGTTTGTTATTGAAACATTTATCGTAGGTATTCCTACATTCTTCCTCGCAATAGAACCAAACAACAAGATGTTTAAAGGTAATTTCTTTAAAAACGTTATGAAGGATGTTGTTCCAGGGGCTTTGATTATTATAGCTAACCTATTGGGTGTATATATCTTCTCAGGTGCTTTTTATGGATTAAGTGATACTGAGATATCAACAGTAGGTATTTCAGCAGCTACATTCGCTTATTGGCTTATTCTAGCCTATTCTTGTTTCCCATTAACTAAACTAAAACGGATACTTCTGGTCTTTTCATTTACTACAGCGGCCATTTGTTTCACACTGTTTAGTGGCATATTTATGATTTCACCACTATCTATACCAGCAGTCTTGCTAATGTTGCTGCTGATGGAATCTACTTATATAATTTTAGCTGTATTTCATGGTAGAATTTTGTAATATTTCTGATTTTATAGTATTAAAGTGTTAATTTTGATATAATTATCATTAGGAGGCATGTTATGATAAATATTTTACATGTAAGTGCAGAATGTACACCGTTCATTAAGATTGGTGGATTGGCAGATGTTGTAGGATCATTACCTAGCGAAATAAAAAGACTAAGAGGGTCAGATGTTAGAGTCTTTTTACCTTTCTATAAAGCGATACCAAACAAATTTAGAAAAAAAGCTACGGATGTTTTGGACTTCACCATAACCTTAGGTGATGAAAAAGCAGTCTATGTAGGTGTTAAAACCTTAAAAAAAGCAAATATTCAATATTATTTTATTGATAATGAGTTCTTTTTTGGCTCTAGAAAAAATGTATATGGTTATGCAGATGAATCAAAAAGATTTGCGTTTTACCAAAAAGCAGTATTAGAATCATTAAAAAAAATGGATTTTAAGCCTGATATCATACATGCTCATGATTGGCATACAGGTATGATACCTTTTCTATTAAAAACTAAATATAAAAATTTGAATGCTAAATCAGTTTTAACAATACATAATTTAGCCTATCAAGGAATCTTTCCTTTAGAAGACTTCAATTTATTTAATATTAAATACAATTCAAAACTAGAATTCGAAGGTTTCTTAAATTTCTTAAAAGCCGGAATTATATCAGCGGACTTAGTTACTACCGTATCAAATACCTACGCAGCTGAAATTCTAACTGATTATTTTGGCTATGGTATGCAGAATCTATTAAAACAGAGAAGTAAAGACCTTTGTGGAATCTTAAATGGTATTGATTACAAAGAGTTTAGTCCTGAAACAGACAAACTTATTTCTTATAATTACAGTTTAGAGAATGTAGTAGAAGGAAAACTTGAAAATAAAAAAGCCCTATTTAAAGAGCTTAAAGTAGATTTTGGTTTAGACAAACCAGTTCTAGCAATTATTTCTAGACTAGTAAGTCAAAAAGGAATCGACCTAATAAAAAGAGTATTTGATGAAATGTTAGAAATGGATGATTTCTATTTTATAATCCTTGGATCTGGAACAACGGAATATGAAGAATATTTTGAAACTCTAGAAAAACGTTATCCTAAAAAAGTAAAAGCATATATAGGGTATTCTAATAAAATTGCTCATATGATTTACAGCGGAGCTGATATGTTCTTAATGCCTTCTAAGTTTGAACCTTGTGGTTTGGGACAAATTATAGCTCTAAAATACGGAACGATTCCGATTGTTAGAGAAACTGGTGGTTTAGTTGACACTGTTGATCCATACAATGAGTATGAAAAAGCAGGTAACGGCTTTAGTTTTACTAATTTTAATGCTCATGATATGATGCATGTTATTAGATATGCAATGCATTTATTCTATCACAATCCTGTTTCTTGGAACATTTTAATGCAACACGCAATGAATGCAGATTTCTCTTGGGCTCAATCTGCCAAGACTTATCGTAAAGCTTATAAGGATTTATTAAAAAAATAGGAGGAATTTATGAAAGTATTAGCGCTAATTTTAGCTGGCGGAAGAGGATCTAGGTTAGATATACTATCAGAAAATCGAGTTAAACCTTCAGTACCTTTTGCAGGCAAGTATCGCATCATTGATTTTACACTAAGTAACTGTTGCAATTCAAACATATATGACATAGCTATCTTAACTCAATATTTACCGTTTTCTTTAAACGATCATATCGGTTCAGGAAAACCATGGGATTTAGATAGAAGAGATACTAAAGTTACTTTATTACAACCGCATAGCCAGTGGTACAATGGTACAGCTGACGCTGTTAGAAAAAACATCCATTATATTGAACAGGTTAATCCTGATGTAGTTCTAATATTATCTGGAGACCATATTTACAAAATGGATTATCAAAAAATGATTAATCACCACATCAAAAAAAATGCAGAATTAACAGTTGGTTGTAATGTAATACCACCAAAAGAAGCTTTTCGTTTTGGTATGTTAGCAACTGATTCAGAATTAAGAGTTACTGAATTTGTAGAAAAACCAAAAGAAACTAATTTAACTTTAGCTTCTATGGGTATCTATGTGTTTAATACAGATATTCTGTTGAAACTATTAAAAGACGATAGTATTGATGATTTAGATTTTGGTAAACATATAATTCCTAGCATGATTAAAAATAGCCCAGTTTATGCCTACAAGTTCTTTGGCTATTGGAAAGATGTTGGTACCTATGAATCATATCTAGAAACAAATTTAGAATTAATTGAAACAGTAGATAAAATTCAATTAGATATGTATGATGATGATTGGAAAGTATATACAAGATCCGAAGAAAAACCAGCGGTTAAAATCGGTTCTAAAGCATTTATAAAACAAGCGCTATTATCTAATGGATCAATAGTTGCCGGACACGCAGAGAGGTGTGTATTGAGCCCTGGCGTTGTAATCCATCCGTTTGCCAAAGTAACTAACTCAATATTATTAAATGATGTTGAAGTTAAGTCAGGTGCAATCATTGATAACTGTATCATTGACAAACACACAGTTATTGGTGAAAACGCAATGATTGGTTTTGGAGAAGATTATACTCCAAATGAAGAACGACCAGATTTACTATCAAATGGAATAACAGTATTAGGGAAATCACTTAATATTCCTAAAAACATGGTGATAGGTAGAAACTGCCGTATCTTTAGGTCAGCTAAATTAGATGAAGTAAAAGAGAATTTAGTTTATTCAGGTACTACATTAAAATAAAAACGGGTTAAAAACCCGTTTTTTTATAATCTGGTGCTCCTACCGAGAATCGAACTTGAATTTCAGCATTACCATTGCTGTGTTTTACCATTAAACTATAGGAGCAATATATAATATTATATTTTATCTTAATCAAAAAAGCAATACATAACCAAGTAATTACTTTTAATTATTTTAGATTATTGAATATTATATATGATTATGTTATAATATGAATATGGGGGTATTAAAATGTTAGAAATTAAAAATATGTCTAAGACATACAACAACAAAATAAAAGCTTGCAACGATATTAGTCTAGAAATTATGCCAGGTGATATTTATGGATTTATTGGCCATAATGGGGCAGGGAAAACAACTCTATTAAAATCTATAGCTGGAATTATTAATTTCGACTCAGGTGAAATTAATATTTTTGGTCATTCTATTAAAACAAATGCCTTAGAAGCTAAAAAGCTAATTGCTTACATACCTGATAACCCAGATATCTATGAATCACTTACTGGGATACAATATTTGGACTTCATATCTGATGTTTTTAATATTGAAACGAACATAAGAAAAATCATAATTGATAAGTACTCTGTTATGTTTGAAATGAACGAAGTACTTAATAATCTAATTTCATCCTATTCTCATGGGATGAAACAAAAAATAGTTATTATGGGTGCTTTAATCCACGAACCTAAAGTCTTGTTGCTAGATGAGCCTTTTGTTGGCTTAGACCCAAAAGCAAGTTACTTATTAAAGGAAGTCTTTAAGAAACTCTGTGATAAAGGATCATTAATATTCTTTTCAACTCATGTATTAGAAGTAGCGGAAAAACTATGTACTAAAGTAGCTATAATTCAAAAAGGTAAAATTGTCGCAAATGGATCTACTGAAAACGTTATAAAGGATCAGTCTCTAGAACATATATTCCTAGAACTACTGAATGAAGAAAATGTACTTTAAATTATTAAAAGTCTTTTTCAAAGAAAACTTCTCTCTAAGACGTCTATTTGGACTTGACATTAAGAATAACAAAGGAAAAGCAATTCTAATTGGTGTAGCTATCCTATATGGATTAGTCAGTATAGAAGCGGCTTTCGGCCTATTGTTCTTTGATCTAGGAGATATATTCAATCAAGTAGGTCTAATTAATTTATTACTAATTTATGCCTTTATTTACGCTACTTTTTTATCAATAATGTTTGTTTTATTTAGAGCAAACGGATATATATTTAATTACAAAGACTACGAAATATTAGAACCGTTACCGCTTAAGACTAAAACTGTAGTTTTAGCAAAAACTACAGTAATGTTAGTTTTTATATATTTAGGTATACTAGTCTTTTTAGCTCCAATCGCTTTTTCATATTTTTACCATTCAGGATTTAATATTTTAAGTTTACTAATATTCTTACTGGGTTGTCTTACTATACCTTTAATTCCAGTAATTATTTTTTCATTCATTTCTTTACTTATTTCTAGAATTACATCTAAATTTAGAAAAAGTAATTTGTTAAACATAATATTTCTATTTATTGTTTTTATAGGGATTATGTACCTATCATTTTCTATGAATACGGTTGGTGATGCTAATCCACTTGTTAATCAACAGGAGTTCATGAATGCTTTGGGTAAGTATTACCCACCTGTAAAATGGTTTGTTGAAGCTGTTAATGACCATAATATTCTAAGTTTTGTTTGGTTAATTCTAAGTAATGGAGCCTTATTTGCTGCTTTTACAATTGGCATTCAAAAACTAGTAGTTTCAACTAACCAAAGAGGATTAACTAAAATAACTAGAAAAAATAATAAAAAAGTTGTAAGTAAACAAAGAAGTATTATAACAAGTATTTGTGTTAAAGAATCTAGAAGGTTTTTCAGCACCCCAATTTATGCGCTAAATATGGGCTTAGGACCAGTTCTTTTACTTGTTTTAGGTATTGCTAGTTTATTCTATGGTGATGAGATTAAGAGTTATATATTAACCTTCCAAACAAGTGGTATTAATATCGGTTATGAAATGCTGATATTAATTATAATTGGATTCAGTTTAACAATGACCTATACAACAGCTATTTCATTGTCGTTAGAAGGGAAAAACTTTTGGATTTTGAAGTCTCTTCCTATTAAGCCCAAAACAATTATGCATGGAAAGATGATGTTTAATGTACTATTAGGTTTACCTCCAGCTATATTTGCTTTATTACTGTTTTCATATAGCATTGAAGTAAATACTCTAGTGATATTTATAATGTTATTATTAATAATTACCTTCTCTTTTGCAATTACAGTTTATGGATCTATAGTAAATCTATTTGTGCCAAAATTTGAATACAGAAATCCAGCTGAAGTTGTTAAACAAAGTGCGGGAACTTTATTAGGATTATTTGGTTCTTTTATAATACTAATATTAAATGGGTTGATATATTATCTAGTTACTAAATCAATGAGTGTGGAAATCGCTCTAATACTAGCTTCAATCTTTAATATCCTATTGTTTTCAGGATTATTGATTTTAGTAAATAAGAAGACAGAAAGCCTTTTCATAAAATTCGAGGTGTAAAACACCTCTTTTTTATGGTCATTTTTGTTTTAATTTTTCAATAATTATGATATAATTTTAGTGATATTTTTAATATATATTATATTTTAGGAAGGAAACTTAAAATGACAAAGTATGTTTATTTATTTAGAGAAGCTAATCAATCAATGAAGAATCTTCTCGGAGGCAAGGGTGCTAACCTTGCTGAAATGACAAATCTTGGTATGCCAGTCCCTCAAGGGTTTACTGTATCTACAGAAGCTTGTACAAAGTTTTATGATGATGGACAACGTATCAATGATGAAATTATTGCACAAATTTACGATGCACTTCAGGAAACTGAAAAAATAGTAGGAAAAACTTTCGGAGACAACGAAAATCCGTTTTTAGTATCAGTTAGATCTGGAGCAAGGGCTTCAATGCCTGGTATGATGGACACAATCTTAAACTTAGGTTTAAATGATGTAGCTGTGGAGGGATTAGCTAAATTAACTAATAACCCACGTTTTGCTTACGATTCATACCGCCGTTTCATTACAATGTTCTCGGATGTTGTTATGGAAATATCAAAAAGTAATTACGAAGCAATCTTCGATGCGAAAAAAGAAGAAAAAGGTATTGAATTAGATACTGATTTAACAGCTGATGACCTAAAAGAAATCGTTGCTGGATTCTTAGCTAAATTTAAAGAACTTTCTGGAAAACCATTCCCTCAAGATCCTAAGGAACAACTTATCTTATCTGTTCAAGCTGTATTTAGATCATGGGATAACACAAGAGCTAATTATTACAGAAGAATGAATAATATCCCTTACGAATGGGGTACTGCAGTTAATATTCAATCTATGGTATTTGGTAACATGGGAGAGACATCAGGTACTGGTGTTGCATTTACTAGAAACCCTTCAACTGGAGAAAATGAATTTTATGGTGAATACCTATTCAATGCTCAAGGTGAAGATGTAGTTGCTGGTATTAGAACTCCAAAACCTATTTCTGAATTACAAAAAGACAATCCTGCAATTTACAAACAATTTAGAGAAATTAGTGATAAATTAGAACAACATTACCATGATATGCAAGATATGGAATTCACAATTGAAAAAGGTGAATTATTCATGTTACAAACAAGAAATGGTAAAAGAACCGCTCAAGCAGCTTTAAAAATAGCTATTGATATGGTTAGCGAAGGATTATTAACTGAGAAAGAAGCTTTATTAAAAGTAGATCCTGCTCAATTAGATGCTTTACTACATCCTACATTTGACCCTAAAGCTTTAGCAGAAGCTAAAATTATTGCTTCAGGATTAAATGCATCTCCAGGTGCAGCAACAGGTAGAACAGTATTTACTGCTGAAAGAGCTGCTGAAATGGTTGCTGATGGATTACCAGTAATTCTTGTTAGACAAGAAACTAGCCCTGAAGATATCGAAGGTATGGCAGTTGCTGCTGGTGTATTAACTAGCCGTGGTGGTATGACAAGTCATGCTGCAGTTGTTGCTAGAGGTATGGGTACTTGCTGTGTTGCTGGTGCTGGAACTGTAAAAGTATACGAAGACAAAAAATACTTCGAAGTTGAAGGAGTTAAATTTAATGAAGGTGATTATATCTCATTAGATGGAACATCAGGAAATATTTATGGAGCAAAAATTAAAACTCAAGACGCTACAGTTAGTGGAGATTTCGCTACATTGATGGCTTGGGCTGACAAATACAGATCATTAAAAGTAAGAACTAACGCTGACAATCCAAAAGATGCTAAAGTTGCATACGAATTTGGAGCTGAAGGTATTGGTTTATGCCGTACTGAACACATGTTCTTTGATAGCGAAAGAATCATGGCTATGAGAGAAATGATTGTTTCTGATACAGAAGAAGAAAGAGCTAACGCTTTAGATAAAATTCTTCCAATGCAAAGAGAAGACTTCGTTGGTTTATATGAAGCTATGCAAGGTTATCCAGTAACTATTAGATACTTGGACCCACCTTTACATGAATTCTTACCATCTGAAGATGATGACATCGCTGCTTTAGCAAAAGAAATGAATATTACATTCGCTACATTAAAAGCTAAAGTTGAATCATTACATGAAACTAACCCTATGTTAGGTCATCGTGGTGTTCGTTTATCAATTACATATCCTGAAATTGCTAGAATGCAAACAAGAGCTGTAATCGAAGCTGCTATTATTGTTAACAAAAGAGGTATGAAAATAGCACCTGAAATCATGATTCCACTTGTTGGTGAAATCAAAGAGTTAAAATATGTTAAAGAAATCGTTGTAGCTACAGCTGATTCAATCATTAAAGAAGCTGGAGTTAAATTAGATTACTCTGTTGGTACTATGATTGAAATTCCTCGTGCTGCTTTATTAGCTGACGAAATCGCTGAAGAAGCTGAATTCTTTAGTTTTGGTACTAATGATTTAACTCAAATGACTTTCGGATTCTCTAGAGATGATGCTGGTACATTCTTAGCTGATTATTATGCTAAAAAAATATTTGAATCTGATCCATTTGCTCACGTTGATGAAAAAGGTGTTGGTAAACTTATGAAAATCGCTGTTGATTTAGGTAGAGCTACTAGACCTGGATTAAAATGTGGTATCTGTGGAGAACACGGTGGAGATCCTATATCTGTAGATTTCTGTCATAACATTGGTTTATCTTATGTTTCTTGTTCACCATTTAGAGTGCCAATAGCTAAACTTGCTGCGGCACAAGCAAATATCAAAAACCCAAGATAATAACATAAAAACAATAAAAATGAGCCTGAATTTTCAGACTCATTTTTTTATTTTATGAATGAAAAGCAAAATGTATATTCACGTATATTTTTTATTAAGAAATATAGGTAGCCTTGTTGACAAGTTTTCCTTTTGTATATATAATAAAGGTATACTTAGTTAGTTGGAAATCACTCATCCGCGGCTCCAATGTATTATAGGGAATTGATGTTCTTTCTGTGTTGAATACCTATTAGTTTAGGAATCCTAACGATTGGATAAGAGATGCCCACTTAGAGGTAGAGAAGTCTGCCAGGGTGATTTCCAAGTAATTAAGTATTATTTTTATGTTTGGAGCTAAAAATGTTAAGAATAATAGGTGGATTTCACAAATCCAGAAAAATAAAAGAAGTTAATTCAGAATTAACCAGACCAACTACTGACCGGAATAAAGAGGCTATCTTTAATATCCTAGGTCAGTATTTTGATGGAGGGGTTATGCTTGATCTATTCGCTGGTAGTGGAGCATTAGGAATTGAGGCAATTAGTCGAGGAATTGATGAGGTTGATTTTATAGAGAGTAACAGTTTAGCAATAAAAACTATCAAAGATAATCTAAACACATTAAAAATTATTGAAAATGTGTTTGTTATAAAACAAGATGTCTTTGATTATCTAAATACAACTACTAAGAACTATGACTTAATAATTGCAGACCCACCATATACATTAAATCAGTATGATAAACTACTAGAATTAATTGTATCTAGACAATTACTCAATAATGATGGTATAATTGTATTTGAAGCTAATAAAAATACAGAATTACTAGAAGGAAAAAGGAATATTATTAAGTACAAAGAAAAGGTATTTGGTAATACAAAATTTGCTTTCTATAGTACGGAGGAATGATTATGAAAATTGGATATTACCCAGGAAGTTTTGACCCTATTACATTTGGTCATGTAGATATCATGACTAGAGGAGCTCAATTATTTGATAAGCTCTATGTCTCAGTATCTGTTAATAAAAACAAAAATACACTCTTTACTACTGAAGAAAGAGTTGAGTTAGTCAAAAAAGTAACCAAAGAATTCTCAAATATTGAAGTTGTTCAATCAGACATGTTGACAGTTGAGCATTGCAAAATACTTGGAGCTGCTCATATTTTAAGAGGTTTAAGAGCTGTAACTGATTATGACTATGAATTTCAGTTAACAAACTTCAATCGTCAGATAAGTAAGGACATTGATACAGTCTTCTTGATGACCCAAGGAAAATACTCTTTTCTATCGTCATCGTCAGTAAGAGAATTGGCTGAATTTGGCGGAGATGTAACACCATTCGTTCCAGAAGTCGTTAAAGATGCAATAAATAAAAAATTTAAAAAATAGATATATATTGTAACTAAGTAAAAAAAACAAAATTATTTTCAAATTTTGTTATTTTCTTCTTTACAAACTGGCTATCACATATTATAATATTATGTGCGTGTGACCCGGTAGCTCAGCAGGATAGAGCAACGGCTTTCTAAGCCGTCGGTCGGGGGTTCGAATCCCTTCCGGGTCGCCATTTGATTTCTAAAGTCAGTTTACTCTGGCTTTTTATTTTGACCCGGTAGCTCAGCAGGATAGAGCAACGGCTTCCTAAGCCGTCGGTCGGGGGTTCGAATCCCTTCCGGGTCGCC
>CAZHSG010000037.1:0-17515 GCA_964535005.1 uncultured Candidatus Izemoplasmatales bacterium | reverse complement strand
CATTAAATCTAGTCATTGTGTTCGCTCAAACAGAAGCTGCAAGTGGTACATTTGTAGTTGAAGGTTGGGATTACGTAATTGTTGAATAAATAGAAAATATAAAGAAATAAATATTTGCAAGAAGAAAATGATTTGATTTTCGTTTTAAGGGCATAGACGAACTATGCCCCCTCTCTTGGGGGGGGATTAAAGATGATTAAAAATATTAAAGGTGTAAATTTAGGTGGTTGGTTAGTTCTAGAAAAATGGATGACGCCTGAATTATATCAAGATTACAAAGCAGAAGATGAATACAACTTATTACTACAAATGAATCAGACTAGATTTGATATTTTGAAAAAACATCGAGACAACTTTATACAGGAAACCGATTTTAAATGGATAAATGATTACGGATTAAACACCGTAAGATTACCAGTAGGTCATTGGTTATTTGAGGATAAATATCCTTATATAAACGCATATGAATATGTAAAAAAAGCATTCAAATGGGCTGACCTATATGATGTTAAAATTCTGCTAGATTTACATGCTGCACCTGGTTGTCAAAATGGTTTTGATAATGGTGGGTTAAGTGGAATCTGTGAGTGGACAAAAGATGATAACATAAAAAAAACTCTCGAGTTTATTGAAAAACTAACTAAAGAGTTTCAGTTTGAAAAAGGTCTTATGGGAATTCAAGTTTTGAATGAACCTAGGTGGGATTTAGATATCGATGTTGTTCAAAATTTTTATGTTGATGCTTACAAAATAATTAGAAAGTATTTGAATCATGATTTTGTGATTGTCTTTCATGATGCTTTTCGACTAAATGCTTGGAAAAGTTTCTTTAAAAACAATTACTTTGAAAATGTTTTGCTAGATACTCACATGTATCAAGTATTTTCTCACAATGATTCTAAAAGAAATCCTGATGAAGTCATTGAAAAAGTTAGGATTCTAAGACATAAAGAATTGAAAGAAATAGACTATGTTGATGTTATTATTGGTGAATGGTCTTTAGGAACTCACCAAAATACTTTAAAGCAATTAAAAGATAGTTTATCAAAAGATAAATTTTATAAGATAATTGGAGATAGTTTATTAACAACTTATGGACGAACAAAAGGTTGGTTTTTCTGGAATTATAGGTTAAGTGAAGAATCAACAAATAAATATATAGGCTGGTCTTTTAGAGACGTTGTTTCTAGAGGATACTTGCCGCAAAATTTAAAAGGAGAATAAATATGAGAAAAATTGTAACTTTAGCTCTCGTAGGATTATTAAGTTTTATTCTGATTGGCTGTGGAGCTACAACTACCGCTGAACAAACAACAGCAGAACAAACAACAGCTGAAATAACAACAACGGCTGAAGCAACAACAATAGTTGGACAAACTACAACAGAAGGAGAAACAACTACAGTCGAAGCAACAACTCAAACAACAACGGAAGAAGTTGACTTTTGTGTAGCTAATCCATTTGATCCAAGTTGTATATCTCAAGATAATATAGTTCTTAGTTATGCGGACTGGGGAGATGCTGAACTAAATCTAGCGTTAATCGCTTCATTTATGGAAAAATACCCGAATATTTCAGTAGAATTAAGACAAGACATTACTGGTGCAGGAGCTGAATTTACAGGTAATTTAATTAATGCTCAAGCAGCTAGTATTTTACCGGATGTATTCGCAATTGATAATGTACCTACAGGAATTAATAATGGTATGTTGTTAGACGTAAGTGAATATTTTGATATGGATCCTGACACACAATTAATCTATCCAAATATTCGACAAACTGCAGTTTATAATGGATTAAGATTAGCAATACCTTCATTCCAATTCATTAAAGGTATTTATATTAATATTACTTTATTTGATACATATAATATTCCTTTACCTGAATATGATTGGGATTATGATGACTTTATAGATTTAGCAATTGAAATTAGACAAACTGGTTTAAATGATTCAGTATTTGGTATTGATCCATGGTATGGAGATTTAGATTTTGAAGCAACCTTCCCTACTCTTGACAATGTCAATGTTGGATATCAAACATGGGATGGAACTCAATTCAATTTTTCAAGTCAAGCTTGGATTGATGCATATAACACAAAACTTGATTTAAGAGCACAAGACGTTGTAGGTGATTATACTACAGAAGAGTTAAACGCTCTAGGTGTTGATTGGCCATGGTATGATGGATTAATCGGTATGAAAATCGATGGTTCATGGGACTTATGGATGGTTGATGATATGTATGATGATAACAATATTGAAGTAGGTTTCTGGCCTTACCCTGGTGGGTCTGCTGGACAATTTCCTCCAACAATTCTAGATTATACATGTGTATCTTCACAAACAAGTTATCCACTTGAAGCATATTTATTAGCTAAATGGATGTCATTTGGTAAAGAAGGATGGTTAACTAGACTTGATTTAATGGAAGATAGGGGAGATCTATACTTAGATCGTTATCCAATCGCTGATTATCCTGAAGTTTGGGCAGCAGCTGAAGATTTTACTTTCTATATTGAAGGTTTACAACAAAGCATTGATTTACTTGAATTCTCTAAACCAGATGTAGACAAATGGTTACCTGGGTACAAAGCATTCTGGGAATGGGTAGGAAATGAAGAAAATGATTATTGGACAAGAATCGGAGACGGTTTAGTAACACCAGAAGTATTTGCCCTTGAATGGGAAACAAAACTTAACCAATTGGTTCAAGAAGCTATGAGCCTAATCGGTCAAGATGACGAAGAATAATTAAATATTAGATAGGCAAGTCGATTTTAGAGACAGATAAATTAATTAGTGTTATTAGTTTAAGAATAATTATATATTTGAAATCTAAATAGACTTGCCCTTTTTCTAATCAACGGAAGAGGTAAGTATATGTTGCAAAAATTAAAACAAATCAACAAAAAATGGTTACTAATAGGACTAGGATTAATAATTATAGTTGTTTTAGTTGTATCATTGAGTTCGCCTACAAACATAGCCTATATAGATATTGATCCATATTCTGTTACACGTCAGGAATATGATATTAATAGCTATAGTCATGTTAATGAAACCTGGGATAATGTGAATGTAGATTCATTAGAAACAATAAAAGCTGAAGATATGTCAGACACCCATTTAACAGGTGCTTCTTTTGGATACACTGGGAACATTATTCGTTTACAAGAAGGTGAATATATTGAGTTTGATTTTAATTTGACCGCCTCAGGTGCTTACAATATTTTCGTTGATCAAAAAGATTCAAGTCAAAACATTTTACCAAATGAAATTTCTCTGTCAATAAATTCAGAATTTCAATTTAATGAGTCAGAAGTTATAAAATTACCAACATATTGGCAATTTGAAACTCCCGAATTTCAAAAAGATAGATATGGTAATGAAATATTGCCAAACTCAAACAAAAATGGAATGTGGAATTTAGAAACACCATTAAGAGATTCAACCGCGTTAAATTCATCAGTATTGAAATTCTATTTATTTAATGGAAATAATACAATGAGGATAGAATGCATAGGTGGAGAAATTTTATTAGGTAACATCTATATCAAGTCGATAGTAGATGTTCCAAACTATGAAGATTACTTAATTGATAATCCTAGTCAAATGAGTGATGAATTAGTTTCACAAGGTGCAGAAAATATTTTATACAAATCAAATCCTTCAATTACACTAAATAGCGAGAGGGATCCCTCTGCGACTAGCTATGATACTCAATATTTAAGACTTAATTCAATTGATGGTTATAGTTTTAGACAAGGAAATGATGAAATCATATATAACTTACAAGTACCTGAAACTGGATATTATTTCCTTGCATTAAAATACAGACAAGATTATTTAATGCAAATGCCAGTATTTAGAGAAATAAAAATTGATGGAGAAGTTCCTTTTGAAGAAGTAGCTATCTATCCATTTAGTTATACATCAACATACGAGAATATAGTTCTAAATGACGGTGAAGAAAACTTCAAGTTCTATTTAACTGCTGGAGACCATGAAGTCTCATTTAGAGTTGTATTGGATCCTTATCGTAATGCCTATGAAAATATTATTGGCGTTATGAATGAGATTAATTCACTAAGTTTAGAAATTAAAAAACTGACAGGTAATACTAGTGATAAGTATCGTACTTGGAAGTTGGTTGATTATATACCGGATATTGAAGCAAGATTTGATGAATGGATTAATGTGCTTAATACCATAGTTGAGGAATTAGGAGAGTATTCTCATCAAAACAATCCAGGTCAGCTTACAAATATTACTTTAGCAATAGACCAACTTATGGATCTAAGGAAAGATGTAGATGATATTCCAAATAAGATGGTTTTATTAGCTGACGGAAGTAGTTCAGCTTCGCAGTTTTTAGGAACGACAGTTCAAGGATTGCTTGAAAATGGATTAGACTTTGAAGTAATCTATCTATCAGGAAATGAAGACTTACCGGCCCCTCAAGCCGGCTTTTTCACAAGAAATTGGGAATCAATCAAGAGATTCTTTATCTCATTTACAACTGATGATTATGCAGTTACTAATACACCTGAAGGTGTAATTGAAGTTTGGGTTAACCATCCTAGACAATATATCGAAATCATGCAGGCTATGATTGATAATGATTTTACTCCTGATACAAATATTGAAGTGAAGTTATCAGTTATGCCAGATGAAAATAAACTAATTTTAGCAAATTCAACTGATTATAGCCCTGATGTAGCATTGGGTGTTAACCATTGGATACCATATGAATTCGCTATTAGAGGTGCTTCTGTAGATCTAAGACAATTTGTCGGTTATGAGGATTTAGTTAAGGTGTTTAGTCCGGGAGTAATGATACCCTATGCCTTTGAAGAAGGCATTTATGGGTTGCCAGAGACCCAAGACTTCTGGGTTACATTCTATCGTACAGATATTTTTGAATCATTAAACCTACCTGTTCCTGATACTTGGGAAGAGGTTATAGAGATATTGCCTGAATTACAAAGATACGGAATGAATTATTACGAACCGCTAGCTTTATTTAAAGGATTCAAGCCATTTGTGGCAACTATGCCTTTTATTTATCAATTCGGAGGATCATTATTTAGCGATGATGGTATGAGTACTGTTATTAATTCTGAAGAAACTTTAGAAGGTATTCAATTAATGACAGAATTATTTACTGTCTATAATTTACCTAAAGAAATACCTAATTTTTATAACCATTTCAGATATGGAACTTTACCAATTGGAATCAGTAATCTAGGTACCTATCTTCAATTAACCGTTGCGGCACCTGAAATCGCCGGCAAATGGGACATTGCACCTCACCCTGGAGTTTTAGATGAAGACACAGGAGAAGTTATTAGATGGGCAGCAAGTGGAGCCCAAGCATCAATGATTCTTACTAATAGTGAGTTACAACAAGAATCTTGGGATTTCCTAAGTTGGTGGATGTCTACCGACATTCAGTCTAATTTTGCACAAAGACTACAAACAACTTATGGAACAGCTTATTTATGGAACACAGCTAATTTAGAAGCTTTCGCTACACTTCCTTTACCAACAAAACATAAAGAAGTAATTCTTGCACAATGGGAGTATGCAATGGAAGCATCAAGAATCCCTGGTTCATATATGGTTGAAAGAGAGTTAAGTAATGCGTGGAATACAATAGTATTTGACGATGCAAACCCAAGAGTAACTTTAGATGAAGCTGTAAAAACATCTAATCGAGAAATACTATACAAAATGGAAGAATTTGACTATGTTATAGATGGAGTAGTTCAGAAGAATTATAATGTTCCAACAATTTACAACATAGATTACTGGTTGAAGGAGCATGATCATAATGATTAAAAAAATAAATAAACCGATCTGGTTTCTAACACCATATGTAGTGCTTTTCGCAGTATTTATAATTATTCCTGTTTTAGTTGCTATAGGTTTAGGTTTTACATATTTTAATACAATAGAAACACCTGAATGGGTTAGTCTAAGGAACTTTATTGAATTAGTTACTAGAGATGAAGTATTTATGCAATATGTTTTACCTAATACTATTAAATTTGCATTTATAGTTGGTCCAGTTGGATATTTTATGAGTTTCATACTAGCTTGGCTACTAGCACAAGTTCCTAAAAAACCAAGAACAGTATTGGCAATCATTTTATACAGTCCTTCAATGACTGCAGGTATTGCTATGACTGTTGTTTGGACAGTTTTATTCAGTGGTGACTCCACAGGATATTTAAACAGTATATTGTTACAAATCGGGTTGATAGAAGAACCAATTCAGTTCTTATCTTCGCCTGATTATTTGATGAATATTATGATTGTAGTTTCGTTATGGGGAAGTATGGGTGTAGGATTCTTAGCAATGTTAGCTGGGATTTTAAATATCGATCAATCTCTATATGAAGCTGCTTATGTTGATGGCTTGAAAAACCGTTGGCAAGAAATATTTTATATTACAATCCCATCTATGAAACCACAGATGCTCTTTGGTGCTGTTATGGCGGTGGTTGGTACATTCTCGGCTGGTGCCATTGGAGTTATGTTGTCAGGTGGTAACCCTACACCTCAATACTCTGGTCAGTTGATTGTTAACCATATCGAAGACTTTGGTTTCATTAGATATCTAATGGGATATGCTTCAGCAATTTCTGTAGTTCTATTATTATTGGTTTATGCCATAAGTAGAACCACATTTAAATTGCTGGGAGAAAAGGATTAAGGGGGTGCGATTATGGCTAGTTTTAGTGGAACAAAAATAAACCCATCAAGATTTCATAAAAGTCAAATCAAATTCTTCTTGATTTTGATTCCGGTGGCTATCTTTATTGCCTTACCAATACTATTTATTATTTCACATGCTTTTAAACCTGAAAATGAGTTGTTTGCTTACCCTCCTAGGTTCTTAGTTAGAGTACCTACATTTCAGAATTTTAGAGATTTAGTTAATATAGCTTCTGAGTCAGGGATACCTTTTAGTAGATATTTATTCAATAGCTTAATTGTTACTGGGTTTGGTGTTTTCCTAAGTGTTTTCTTTACATCCACAGCAGCTTATGCTTTGTCTAAACTTAAATTTAAAGGAAAAAAACTCTTATTTGAAATTAATACAATTGCCTTGATGTTCGTTCCGATAGCGGTTACGATTCCAAGGTATTTAATCATAGCTAATACTGGATTAATAGACTCCTATATGGTGCTCATATTACCGCTAATTGCAATGCCAGTTGGATTATTCCTGGTTAAGCAATTTATCGATCAAGTACCTGATGAATTAATAGAATCAGCTAAAATAGATGGTGCATCTGAAATGGAGATTTTCTTAAAAATCATCGTTCCAATTATCGCACCAGCTCTAGCTACTGTAGGTATTTTGTCATTCCAGTTGTTATGGAATGATACTAGTGGTTCCTCATTATATGTAAATGATGAAAGTATGAAGACTCTAGCATTTTACTTTTCAACTTTAGGAGCTAAAACCGGTAATACAGTTGCCGGACAAGGTATTATGGCCGCAGCCAGTTTGATAACATTCGTACCGAATATTGTTATCTTCATATTCTTACAAAGTAAAGTAATGAATACCATGGCTCATTCAGGTATCAAATAATGAGAAGATTATTAACAACCTTAGTATTAACTCTTTTAGTCCTTGTTACTCTCGGTACAGTGGTAAGTGCAGAATCAGGAGTTAGATACGATACTTTTACAAGTAGTAATGGAAGACTTGTTAGAACACAAACTGCATATATAGCATTATCAGAAAGTGATAATGTATATGGTGAAGTTCTTAATACTCCAAATGACGTATTTATTGATGATAATAACTACGTATACATTGCATCAACTGATACATTTGCTTCAACAGGTAAGATTATTAAATTTAACCTAGCAAATGATGATATTGAAGTTATTGGTCAAGACTTTTTGATTAATCCAACTGGGGTTTTTGTAAACTCTGATGGAGAAATCTATGTTGCAGATAAAGAAGCTCATAAAGCCTATAAATTAGATGCTGCTGGTAATATTCTCTTTGAATATTCTAAACCAGATTCACCACTTTATGGTGGTGATGAGTTCTCACCTAAAAAGATTGTAAGTGATTCACGTGGAAATGTGTACATTCTTAACAATGGTTCAAAAGGTTTGATACAGTATTCAAATAGCGGCGAGTTCTTCGGATACTTTGGTACAAACACAATAGCTCCATCATTTAGAACGATATTACAGTATACCTTCTTTACTGATGAGCAAAGAGAGAATCTGTTTAGCATCGCACCACCTGAAGTTTCAAATGTAGCTATTGATGATCGTGGATTAATTCACACAACTAGCCTTGGTATTGAAGGCTATGGTGTTAAAAGGTTAAACATTAGTGGTGATAATCTATTGCCAGAAATGTTGAACGAATTAGATCTAGCAGATATCTATGTAGGACCAATTGGTAATATTTATGCCATCAGTAAATCAGGACTTATTTCTGAGTACGATATCGAAGGAAATCTATTATTTAAATTCGGTGGTCAAGACGTTTCAAATCAAATCAAAGGTTTATTTAATATACCATCTGCAATAGCAGTAGATGATAACTATAATATCTATGTTCTAGATTCAGCGAATCAAGAATTACAAATTTTTATTCCAACCGAATTTGCATCATTAGTTCATACGGCTTTATCATTCTATCAAGATGGTAAATATAGTGATAGTCAAGGTCCTTGGGAAGAAGTTCTTAAGATGAATGATTTGTTCGACTTGGCTCATAGTGGATTAGGAAACGCATATTTTAGTGTTGGCGAATACGAAAAAGCCTTAGATGAGTACTATATTTCTTATAATAGAGCTGGTTTTAGTGATGCTTATTGGGAAGTGAGAAACACTTGGTTACTTACAAATATAGAGACAGTTCTAATCGTTGGGTTTATTCTGTTGGTTGTATATTTTGTAAATATGCAAGTTCACTTTATGAGTTACGTTATGAAACCAATTAAGAAAGGCTTCGCTTATCTTAAAAGAAATGTTAAAGTCTTTAGGGAAATGTTATATGTATTCTATTATTTAAAACATCCATCAGATGGAGCCTATGAAATCAAACGGAAAAACCGGGTAGGAATGTTCTCAGCTACTATTTTGTTAGTTGTATTTTTCCTAATATATCTGATTTACATTTATAAACTTGGATTCTTATTCAATAATCGCGTAATAGCTGATATTAATATATCAGAAGAAATGCTTAAAATATTCTTGCCATTCTTCTTATGGGTTATATCTAACACATTAGTTAGTTCTATCCGTGAAGGCGAAGGTAGATTTAAAGACGTTTATATATCGAGTGTGTTTAGTTTAGCACCGATAATTATTGTATTACCAATTCTTACGATATTATCGCAGGTTCTAACTTACAATGAAGAATTTATTATTAATCTAATTACCTATTTAGGAGTTGGATTAACTGTGATATATTTCTTTATCATGGTTAAAGAAATCCATTATTATGAAGTAAAAGAATCAATCGGATCAATCTTAATCTCTTTCTTTACAATGGTAATGATGTTGCTAAGTACAATAATTATTTATATCTTGTTGAGTGAGTTTTTTACTCTGATTAAAGATATCATTATGGAGGTGGTTGCTCGTGTCTAATATAATTAAAAAGATTATCGTAGTACTAACACTTTCGTTGGTTGTATTTACAACTGTAAAAGCTCTACAAATAGAAGAAATTTATAACGAATTTAATTTTGATAATTATGAATTTATCGAAGACGCAAAACTTGCATCTTCAAGATATACTAAGCCTGACGATCTAAGTCTTGTAAATCCAGATTTAATAATTGAAATAGATGTTCGTGATGATGTACTAATCGCAGAAAACAGCAATTTCCAGTTATATTATAATGAAGAAAATATTTCGTTTAAAGTTCTAGATAAAAAAACAGACTATGTATGGTCTACATCAATTGATAGAGCGAGTGCTGGATCATATACTGCCCTATTAAGTTCGGGTATAGGTATTGAATATATTCTAATCGAAAAAGATATGTATGTAGAAGAAAATGTTGGGTTAGCTGACATTGCTTTTACTGCTGAACAAGAGCTAATTCAAGATGGTATTAAAGTCTCTCTTAATTTAGGTGGCTACTGTGCAACTAGAGCTTGTATAAGAAATTATGACCGATTTCTTGAAGGTGATTTAACCCTCGAACAAATGTTTGATATGGGGTATACCGAATTAGACATCGCTTTTGATTTAGAAGTAAAATTAACTGATTCTGGAATTCAAGCATATATTCCGTTAGATTCAATTGTTGAAGGTAGACCGGAAGAAATAATTCTTTCATCTATAATTCTATTTCCGGGTCTAGGCGCAACTGAAATGGATCAAATTCCAGGATATATGGTTATACCTGATGGCGCTGGAGCCTTAATTAGATATGAAGATAATGAAGGGCAATTCAATGCACCATTTGAAGAAAGATTCTTTGGCCAAAACATTGGTCTTCAAGATTTTAGACAATCAGTGATTAATTACCCATTATCTATGCCAATATTTGGAGCGGTTCACGGCGTGGATCAAAATGCCTTTATTGGTATTATTGAAAGTGGTCAATATAGTTCAAGATTATTAGCTTATCCAAATGGAGCTCATAATCTAGATTATAATTTAATCTTCCCAAAATTTGATATTTTAGAAGTTTATCGCCAAAGTTTTAGTAGCGATGGAACTGGTGGAGCAATGAAGTATATTCAAACCAGCTACCAAGATATCCAAGTGAAATACAATTTTCTCAATGGAGAAGCGGCTAATTACGTTGGTATAGGAGAAAACTATCGCAACTATCTAGAATCATTAGGAGAATTAGAAAAACAAATACAAACAGGAGATATTGAAATCTTCCTAAACTATCTTATGAGTGATACAGAAAGTTCATTCTTTGGCAACAAACTCGTAGAAATGAGTACAGTAGACCAAGTGTTAGAAATGTATAACTATTTTATAGACCTTGGGTTAATTAACCAATCTGTTGGTTTAATGGGTTGGAATAATGGTGGGTATAGTGGAGAACTTCCTAGTAATGTAGATTTTGAAAACAAACTAGGTTCAAATAAAAGTTTTAGGACCTTGATTGAACAAATAAATCAAGAAAACTCAGTAATGTTACAAAACAATTACCTATTTGCATCAGGTAGTACTGATGGTATAAATTATCGGACCGAAGTAGCTAAAGGTAGTAATAAATTTAAACTTGAATTAAATTTTCAGAATCGAGTTTATAATCAACTTTATGTTTTATACCCTTATGTATCTAGCAAATTGGCATTAAATGATTTTGATGATTATATTAGCGAAGATGTAAATGTATTATTTGAAAGCTTAGGTAATTTCCTATTCTCTTACTACAATGGTGATTATTATAATAGAGAAGATAGCTGTTTAGATTTTCTAGAAGTCATGCAAAAATATGAAGAAATAGGTAATTACATGTATCCTTATAGTTATGCATATAAGTATGCTAATGGTTTCTATGAAGCGCCACTATATAATTCACAACTAAAATATTATGATGATATTGTACCTTTAATTCAAATCGTATTAAAAGGTAGCATTGATATGTATGCTTCATACCTTAACTACAACAGTCTAGGTAAGGAAACAATTCTTAATCTAATTGATTTTGGAATGAATCCAGCCTATGTATTAACCTATCAACCATCTTCAATGTTAAAAGATACTGATTTACAACATTACTTCACAACGGAATTTGATTTGTGGAAAGACACAATTGCTACCGAATACGAGTATATCAATAATGCCTTAAAATATGTCAATGGTGAATATATCACTAGTCGTATAGTATTAGATTTTGGTATTGTTAAAGTTAGTTATTCAAATGGTGTAGATATCTATATTAACTACACTTCTCATATATTTAACGATGGTGGTATTACAATACCTGCCATGGATTATTATGTAGGAGGTGCTAGCTAATGAAAAAGTTATTTGAACATGTTGGTGAATTCTACAACCAAAAAGTTAGTAAAGTAATTGATAAAATCAAATATGCACTAACCCATAACTTTATTCTAAGATATACAAGCATCCATGTTGTTGTATTTAGTTTCATTAAAATTAGAGTAACAAACAAAAGACGTGCTGCTATTACAGGGTTAACATTCATTTTCATTTGGATAGTTGGATATCTAATATTCTCACTCTATCCAATGGCTTATAGTCTTTACCTAAGTTTCTTTAAAGTAAGACTTGATGGTGCTAATATTCAAATGGCTTATGAAGGATTCAATAATTTTAAAGCCGCATTTATTAGTGATCCATATTTTGTGGAAATCCTATTAGAATATGTTATGAGTACAATAATCAATGTACCAGTTGTTTTGGTGTTCGCATTAATTATTGCTATGCTTATTAACCAAGATATTAAAGGAAAAGGAGTTTGGAGAACAATATTCTTCCTCCCAGTTATTATTTCATCAGGTCCAATTATTGGTGAGTTAATTAACCAAGGGGCGACTACCTTACCCTCGATAGCTAATTATAATATAGTTAATTTGATTTTAGAGAATGTCGGTAGTTTTATCGCTGACCCAATTCAAAATCTATTAGAAACAATATTGTTAGTATTGTGGTTCTCAGGAATTCAAATCCTAATCTTATTGGCTGGCTTACAAAAAATAGATAAAGCTATCTATGAAGCTTCAATGATTGATGGAGCTAGTCCATGGGAATCATTTTGGAAGATTACACTTCCTTCAATTATGCCATTGATATCTGTATCAGTAGTTTATACTGTTGTATCAATGAGTGTGTTCAGCCTAAATGAAGTTATAATTTATATTAAGAATGTAATGCTTGGTGAGTCAACCGTAGGAACCTTAACCACTGGTTATGGTTACAGTGCGGCTCTATCCTGGATTTATTTCTTAACAATGGTTATAATCATTGGTATATTTGTTGGACTCCTTAATGTGAAGCGGAGGTCAAGACGATGAAAATGTTTAAAAAATTAAAAGCGTTTAATCGCGAGATGATCACTTTGCTTAAGGCAAAAGATTATAAACAAATAGGACAAAAACTCAGAAGAGTCTTTGTCGGAATGAAATTTACCGACGGATTGTTCTATAAGATATTAATATATTCTTTACTAATTAGTTTAGGTTATATCTACTTGTATCCAGTTTTATATATGGTTACCAATAGTTTTATGACAGTAGAAGATATAATTAATGTATCAGTTAAATGGATTCCATCATCATTTAACTTTGAAAACTATCGTATTGTTTGGCAAGACATTGGTTATCTTAATGCATTAAAAGATGCTTTCATTTTATCAGTGCTACCAGCCTTGAGCGCAACTGTTTCATCCGCGATTATTGGTTTTGGTTTTGCTAGATATAATTTTCCATTAAAAAGATTATTATTTGTTTTAATGATAATAACCTTTATTGTCCCACCTCAGATTACAATGTTACCTACATTTAGAATGTTTTCTGATTACGGATTATTAGGTTCAATTAAAGCATTTATCTACCCAGCTATTCTAGGACAAGGACTAAATGGAGCCATATTTATCCTGATCTTCTATCAATTCTTTAAAATGATTCCAAAGAGTCTAGAAGAATCAGCTCAACTAGATGGAGCTAGTAACTTTAAGATATTTACTAAAATTGCATTACCACTCGCTTTACCATCAATCATTATCGTTTTCTTATTTAGTTTAGTATGGTATTATAACGAGACGTATTTATCAGGTCTATTCCTAAGAGGTAGTGATTTAATGACATTACCGCTAAGAGTAAATCAATTCATCAATAGCTTCACAAGTGTTTATCCTGAGGGAAGTAGAGCCAGAGAATTAATGCAAGCTGTTAAGTTAGCGGGTAATGTTTTAACATTATTACCATTATTAATTATTTACTTTATCTTCCAACGTCACTTCGTTGAAAGTATTGATAGGACCGGAATTACAGGAGAATAAAATTATGAAAAAAATATTTATTGTGTTTATGGCACTTTTGATTATTAGTTTAGTGGGTTGTGGTCTTGATTCAACTACTGAAGCTACAACTACTCAAGCAATAACAACCACTGCTACAGAAGGAACTGTTATAAATACTACACAGGGCACTACTGAAGCAACAACTACATTGCCTACAACCACATTAGAAACAACTACAGAGTTTGTCTATGATGATAGGTCACTTGTATCAGAAACATGCACTCATTTAGATAATATTGGTGATTATCAACCAGTATGGTGCGATGAATTCAATTATGATGGCTTACCTGATTCTACACTTTGGTCATATGACGTTGGTGGCGGTGGTTGGGGTAACGGCGAACTGCAGTATTATACTAGAGAAGATCTAGATAATGTTAGTGTTGGCGATGGAACCCTTAAGATTACCGCTGTTAAAGAATCATATATGGGTAGCGATTATACTTCAGCAAGATTAATCACTAAATATAAAGGTGAATGGCTATATGGAAAAATCCAAGTCAAAGCCAAACTTCCAAGCGGAAAAGGTACTTGGCCAGCAGTCTGGATGTTACCAACTGATTGGAAATATGGCGGATGGCCAGATAGTGGAGAAATTGACATCATGGAGCACGTTGGCTATGATCCAGATCAAATCCATGGAACTATTCATACTGGAGCTTATAACCATAGTTTAGGTACTCAAATAGGTTATTCAAAAACCCTAGCTGATTGTGAAACTGAATTTCATGTTTATGAATTAGAATGGGAACCAGGACAAATGAGAGTTTTAGTTGATGGTGTCGTATATGGTACCTTCGGCTACAATCCCTTATTTAATATAGATACTGATAACGAAGATGCTTGGCCATTTGACCAAAGATTCCATTTGATTCTTAATTTAGCAATTGGTGGTTCTTGGGGTGGAGTACAAGGTGTTGATGATGATATCTTCCCTCAATCACTAGAAGTAGATTATGTAAGAGTATATCAAAAAGATTACTCAGGTATGGATCAAGAAAATCCAAGTGAAATATCTGAACTATCTATGTTGAAAACTACACATGACTCAATAAAAGTCTATTGGGATAAAGCAACTGATGATATAATGGTAAAAGAGTATGAAATCTACTTAGATCAAGTTTTAGAGGGGACAACTTCACTAAATGCTTTTAAGATAGAGGATCTATTACCAGATACAATGTATAAGATTGATGTTGTTGCGGTTGACTTTGCTGGAAACAGAAGTGAAGCAATAACCATTAATATTCAAACCGAAACAGTTAGAACTATTCTAGGTGTTATTCAAGCTGAATCCTACGATTCTCAGCTTGGTGTATCCAAACAAGAATGTACTGATGAAGGTGGCGGATTAAACGTTGGCTGGATTAGTACTAATGATTATATGGAATATGTACTTATGGTTCCTGAAGATGGAACATATACCATCACTTACAGAGTGGCTAGCTTGAGTGATGCTGGAGAAATCAAACTTTATGGTAAGAGTAGTTTACCACTAACAACAACTACATTACCTGTAACTGGAGGTTGGCAAACTTGGACAGACGTAACTAGTGATACATTTAATCTTACAGCTGGAGTTTATACATTTAAGATTAAAGCTAGTATCGACGGTTTCAATTTAAATTACTTTGAATTCAAGAAGGTGGAATAATTGGTAACTATAAAAGACATTTCAAGATTATCAGGATATAGTATAACAACTGTATCAAAAGCATTAAATAATTATTCAGACATAGCGACAAGCACTAAAAAACATATTAAAAAGATATGTAATGAGGTGGGTTATATTCCTAACGCACAAGCTCAAAGTTTAGTTAGTAAAAAATCATATACAATCGGAATTATTTTTGAAGAGATGTCTGGGGTAGGATTACAACATCCGCTGTTCTCTAAAATTCTTGAAAGTTTTAAAACTGAAGTTGAAAAACTAGGCTATGATATTATGTTTTTATCTAAATCTCAAGGCAATGGAAATTCTGGATCTTATTACCAACATAGTATAAGAAAACAAGTAGAAGCTATACTTGTTCTTTGTGCTGAATTTGATTCGGATGAAATGCACGAGTTATATGATTGTAATTTGCCAATTGTAAATATTGATTTTACCAATGAAAAAATTTGTAATATTACTTCAAATAATGAGTCTGGAATCAAAAAGTCTGTAAAACACCTTGTTGATTTAAACCATAAAAAAATAGCTCATATCCATGGGTCTTTAGAAACATATATTGGTGGTATTAGAAGGGATTATTTTATTGAAGCTATGGAAGAGAATAACCTAGTTGTGAATGAAGATTATCTAGTAAACGGTGAGTTCTTCTCAAGAGAAAATGGATTTGAAGCTATGAATGAACTGTTAAAACTTAAAGAACAACCAACAGCGATTGTATGTGCATCAGATATGTTAGCCATAGGAGCGATGCAAGCTATTAATCAATACGGAAAGAAAGTACCTGATGATTACAGTATCATCGGTTTTGATGGTGTTGAATTAGGACAAATAATTACTCCAAAACTAACAACGATTAAACAAGATACAGAGCAAATGGGTAAAATGGCTGCGAAATATATTCTAAGAATGATTAATACAAAAAAACAAACTAAAAACGGTCAAACTATAACTGTTGAAACAACAGTCTTGGAAGGTGAAACCGTAAGAAAAATATGAAGAAACTTATAAAACATTATGATTTTGTTAACGATACAGCTTTAGCTGAAACAGAATGGAATATAGCTGTTGGCGATAAATGGCCTAACTTTGAGTTGCAGCGCTATGTAAATACATCCAAGAACTTGTTTTTTGACAATGGATTAGTTATTAGAGCTACATTAGAAGATGGGATATATAGCAGTTGTAGAATTAATACTAGAGATAAGTTTTCATTCAAATATGGAAGAATAGATATTGTTGCGAAGGTCCCAAAAGGCATAGGTACTTGGCCTGCACTATGGATGATGAGTCAGGAAGGCAAATATGGACATTGGCCTAGATCTGGAGAAATAGATATTATGGAACACGTGGGTAGAAATGAAGGCGTAGTTTTTTTATGCTTACACACAGAAACCTATAATCATCGAAATTCCGAACAATACTATTTTGAGACAAAAATAGAAAATGCTACAAACGATTTCCATAAATACTCAATTGACTGGGATGAAGATAGCATTACTTATTATATTGATGATAAACAAATCATCAGATATACTAAGTATGATAAATTGGATTCAAGTCATAAAGGTTGGCCTTTTGACCAAGAATTTTTCTTGATTATCAATATGGCAATTGGTGGTAAATTTGGCGGAGATGTTGATGACTCAATTTTTCCAGTTGATTTTATAATAAAAGATATCAAAGTATTTCAATAATAATAGGCATAGATAAGTTATAAAATATCTATGCTTTTTTTTGTAGGGTTGTGGATTTATATGATATAATATTTTAAGGTGGTGCGCCAGTTCGGTCGCACATATATAGTTGGTGGGAATCCAACCTAGTAA
>CAZHSG010000036.1:0-17867 GCA_964535005.1 uncultured Candidatus Izemoplasmatales bacterium | reverse complement strand
CAATTTGACATTAACTAAAAAAGGTGGTAAAATTATCTAGATTTTAAAATAACTAGGAGGAAATAAATATGGATTTTGGACAATTACAAGACATCATCGTTGAAGGGTTAGGCGTTGAAAAAGAAAAAATTACAATGGAATCAGATTTATCAGCCGATTTAGGCGCAGATTCACTGGACGCAGTAGAATTAATTATGGCTATCGAAGATGAATTCGATATAACTATTGATGATGAAGTTGCTCAATCATTTAAAACAGTTGGTCAAATAGCTGAATTTATTAAAAGCAAAGAGTAATAGGTAAATCGAATCTTACAATTTTATATTCTTAAAATATAAATAATTAAATGTTCGAGAGGAGACCTTTATGGACCTAAGACAATTAAAAAGCATTATGAAAGAGTTTGAGGAATCAACTATTCATAAGCTAGAAATAACTGAAAAAGATTTTACTGTGAAGATGGAGAAAAAGGGTAATGATCCTGTTTCTCTTGATTCAACTAAATATATACCAGTAGATGCGAATGATCAAACGCAAGGCAAACAAGCCAAGCTTGAAGTCAATAACAATGTGTTTGTCAAAGCTCCTCTAGTGGGAACCTTTTATGATTCACCATCTCCCGAGAGTGATTCATTTGTGGTCCTGAATCAAAGGGTTAGCAAAGGTGATATACTATTTATTGTTGAAGCTATGAAAGTAATGAATGAAATAACTGCTCCTGTTTCAGGGACTATTAAAAGAATTCATGCCGAAACTGCAACTATGGTTGAATATGGTCAAGTTGTAATGGAAATACAAGAATAATGTTTCAAAAAATATTAATTGCTAATAGGGGAGAAATAGCTGTAAGAATTATACGTACATGTAAATATATGGGTATTGAAACTGTAGCTATCTACAGTGAAGCTGATAAAGAAAGTTTACATGTTCAGTTAGCCGATGAAAGTGTATGTGTCGGCGGTGCTAAAACCGTAGATTCTTATTTAAACATGGAGAACATAATTACAGCCGCTATTAATAAAGGCGCTGAAGCAATCCATCCTGGCTTTGGATTTTTAAGTGAGAATGGACACTTTTCGCAACTTTGTGAAGAATGCGGCATTATTTTTATCGGACCAAAAAGCAATGCTATAAACAAAATGGGAAATAAATCTAAAGCAAGAGAGATGATGATAAATGCATCAGTTCCTGTAGTTCCAGGAAGTGATGGAAGTGTTAAGAATCTTGATGAAGCGAAAAGAGTAGCTTTAGAGATTGGATTTCCTATTTTAATTAAGGCAAGTGCTGGTGGTGGCGGTAGAGGAATGCGTATTGCTTATGAAATCGATGAATTTAAAATTGCTTTTGAAACCGCAAAGACAGAAGCTAAGAATGCTTTTGGAGATGACACGATGTATTTAGAAAAACTCATGTTACGTCCTAAACATATAGAGTTTCAAATGTTAGCTGATAAATATGGAAATATAGTTCATTTAGGTGAACGTGATTGTAGTATTCAAAGACGGAATCAAAAAGTCGTTGAAGAAGCACCTAGTCAAATAAAAAGTGATTTAAGAAAAAGAATGGGTGAAGCAGCAATAAAGGCTTGTAAAGCAGTCGAATATGAAAATGCTGGCACAGTTGAGTTCTTAGTATCAGGAAATGATTTTTTCTTCATTGAGATGAATACTAGAATCCAAGTTGAGCATCCTATAACTGAAATGATAACCGGGATAGATATCGTTAAAGAGCAAATCAAAATAGCAGCTGGCGAAAAATTGAGTTTTACTCAAAAAGATATAAAATTTAGAGGGCACAGCATTGAATGTAGATTGAACGCTGAGGATCCTAAACAAAACTTTAGACCAAACCCTGGGAAGATTAGTTTATTACATGTTCCATCAGGAAATGGTGTTAGGTTTGATAGTTTTATATATAATGATTATGAAATACAACCTTTCTACGACTCAATGCTCGGAAAAATAATCGTCCATGGTGAAAACAGAATGGAAGCTATCAAAAAAATGCGAGCAACTCTAGAAGAACTAGTTGTTGAGGGTATTAAAACTAATCAAACATTCTTATATATGATTATGAATAATAATGATTATTGTAAAGGTAATTTTGATACTTCTTTTGTGGATAAGAAAATTGATTATTTATTGGAGTATAAAGATTATGAATAGTATATCTAAAACTTTAAACAAAAGAAAAAACTTAAAAAACAATTTGAAGATTATAAGAAATGAAAGTTCTTTTATAAAAGCACAAAAAATGGATGTTCCAAAAGGATTATATGAAAAATGTCCAAAATGTAATCGAACTGTGAATATGAAATCAAACATTGAAAATGATTATATTTGTAAACACTGCGGTAACCATTTTAGAATGAGAGCTATTGACCGCATAAAATATATAGTTGATGAAGATACGTTTGTTGAAAAGGGATTTGGGTACATTACATTGAATCCACTTTTTCAAGATGGATATGAAGAAAAACTAGCTAAATACAAAAAAGCAACTAACCTAGACGAAGCTTATATATATGGATTTGGACAAATTCATGGAAAACCATGTGTAATCGGCGTTATGGATAGTTATTTTTTGATGGGAAGCATGGGAAGCGTTGTTGGTGAAAAAGTCACTAGAAGCTTTGAATATGCTATATACAAGAAGTTACCAATCATTATCTTCACCGCATCAGGTGGAGCCAGAATGCAAGAGGGTATTTTTAGTTTAATGCAAATGGCGAAAACCAGTGCGGCCGTAGCTAAACATAATAAAATGGGTTTACTTTATATTAGTGTTCTAACTCATCCTACTACTGGAGGAGTTACAGCGAGCTTTGCGACTTTAAGTGATATTATTTTAGCTGAACCACACGCTTTAATTGGTTTTGCTGGCCCTAGAGTTATTCAGCAAACTATAAATCAAAAACTACCAGATGATTTTCAAACATCTGAGTTTCTTCAAGAAAAAGGGTTTATAGATAAAGTTATTCACAGAAAAGATTTAAAACAAACACTATCAAAGCTTCTTGCTTTTCATAGGAGGAGATTTTAATGGATATACTAGCTAAAGAAAGAAAAGTTAAAGATTTAGAAAAGAAAATCAGCGAATTAGGTAGTGGCGAAGCTGTAAAACGTCTTCGCATTGAAATTAGAAACTTTAAAATCAAAGAGATGACTAAGTTAACCGCTTGGGATAGAGTTTTATTAGCTAGACATCAACTAAGACCTACGGCTTTAGAATTCATTAATTATATGTCACCTGATTTTATTGAATTACATGGAGATAGACTATTTCGTGATGATAAAAGTATTGTTGGTGGAATTGGAAGTATAGATGGAAATGTATTTACGATAATTGCCCATCAAAAAGGCAAAAATTTGGAAGATAATCTCGAAAGAAATTTCGCAATGCCTCATCCTGAAGGATATAGAAAAGCTTTAAGGTTAATGAAACAAGCAGAAAAATTTAGAAGACCGATAATTACAATTATTGATACACCTGGAGCCTATCCGGGTATTGGTGCTGAAGAACGAGGCCAAGGACATGCTATAGCTCAGAATCTTTTTGCTATGAGTGAACTTACCGTTCCAGTCATAGCTGTAGTTATAGGCGAAGGCGGTAGTGGAGGAGCTCTAGCTCTTGGTGTAGCTAATAAAGTGATGATGTTAGAAAATGCTATCTATTCAATACTAAGTCCAGAGGGATATGCAACAATTCTTTGGAAAGATGCAAGTCTAGCACCTAAGGCTGCTGAAGCAATGAAGCTAACATCCTATGATTTAGAAGAATTCTCTATTATAGATAAGATAATAAAAGAACCCCTCGGAGGGGCTCATTTTGATAAAGAACAAACCTTTTTTGATACAAAAAAGGCAATAATGGATGAGTACTATAAGCTAAGAAGATTGAGTGGAACAGAATTACACTATCAAAGAAACAACAAGATTCGTAATTTTGGGTTCTTACAAAGATTTAATTATGATAACCTTGGAGGGATTAAAAGATGATTTACACACAAATCCTAGGTACAGGAAGTCACGTGCCTAAAAAAGTATTAACTAATAATGATTTAAAAGCATTTGTGGAAACAAATGATGAATGGATAAAAAGTAGAACCGGTATTGAAGAAAGACATATTTCTACTGATGAACAAACACTAGATTTAGCATACGAAGCTTCATTAAAAGCGATTGAATCAGCTAAAATTGATAAATCAGAAATCGATATAATAATTGTAGCTACTGTTACTCCAGATTTTGCTTTTCCTGCAGTATCTAATTTGCTACAAGCAAGATTAGGCATTGAAGGAATTACTGCTTTTGATATCAACGCAGCCTGTAGTGGATTTGTTTATGCATTACAGATTGTTGACAAAATGATAAAAAGTAGTGCTTTCAATACTGCATTAATAGTTGGAGCGGAAACTTTAACTAGATTAACTGATTGGCGCGACCGGAATACCTGTGTATTATTTGGTGATGGTGCTGGAGCGATGATTATCAGTAGAAGTGAAGAGAATAAGATTATTGATATCACCACAGGTTCAAAAGGTGATACGGACATGTTGTTATATTGCAAGAACCCAGAGTTGAAAGACCCAACAGTAAATGCAGTTAGCGAACAAGATCATATTCATATGAAAGGTAGCGAAGTTTTTAAGTTTGCTACTAGGATTATGCCAAAGACAGTAAAGACTTTGTTAGAAAGAAACAACCTAGTTGTTGATGATCTAGATTGCATAATTGCTCATCAAGCAAATATGCGAATTATAACTAAGTCGGCGCGGGATATAAAAATAAGTATGGATAAGATGTATGTTAATATTAACAAATATGGAAATACTTCAGCTGCTAGTGTACCGATTGCTATTGATGAAGCAGTAAGAACAAACTTCCTTAAACGAGGAGACAAATTTATCACCGTTGCTTTTGGTGGTGGATTAACTTGGGGTGGAGCCCTTATTGAATTTTAGGAGATAGATATGGATATTAGAGACTTATTGAATATAAAGTACCCAATAATTCAAGGGGGTATGGCAAATATTGCAACACATAAATTAGCTGCTGCTGTTAGTAATGCTGGTGGTCTGGGACTAGTAGGTTCTGGAGGCTGGGATGCTGAAAGAGTTAGAGATGAAATTAGAAAAACCAAAGAATTAACAAATAAGGTCTTTGGGGTAAATATAATGCTCATGAGTCCACATGCTAAAGACATTAGCGATGTGGTAATTGAAGAGGGTGTTAAAGTAGTTACTACGGGTGCTGGTAATCCAGGAATCTATATAGAAAAATGGAAAAAAGCAGGTATTATAGTTATACCAGTAGTACCTAGCGTTGCGTTCGCAAAAAGACTAGAAAGATCTGGTGCCGATGCTTTAGTAGTTGAAGGTACAGAAGCCGGAGGTCATATTGGTGAAATAACAACATTCACCCTAGTACCACAGGTGGTAGATGCTGTAAATATTCCGGTAATAGCTGCCGGTGGAGTTGCTGATAAAAGAGGATTAGACGCTGCTTTTATTCTTGGGGCTAAAGGTGTCCAAATTGGAACTGTATTGTTAGCCAGTGAGGAATGCCCAGTTCATGAGAACTATAAAAACAAAATAATTAAAGCTAAAGACACGGATACAGTAGTTACTGGTAGACATACTGGAGCTCCTGTTAGAGTATTAAAAAACAGAATGGCAAGAGAATATTTAAATCTTACTAAATATGGTGATGCAAAACTTGAAGATTTAGAAAAGTTAACTCTTGGATCATTAAGAAAAGCAGTTTTTGATGGAGATCTAGATGGTGGTAGCTTTATGGCAGGTCAATCCGCAGGGCTAGTTAAAGAAATTAGAACCTGTAAACAAATACTAAAAGACATATTTGATGGTAGTTTAGTAGATCAAGGTATTATCAAATGAAAATAGCATTTATGTTTTCAGGTCAAGGTTCTCAACATTTAGGTATGGGGAAAGAACTTTTTGATAATTTTGAAACTGTTAAAAAAGTGTTTAATGAAGCAAACAGTATTCTAGGATATGACATAGCTAAAATATTATTTTCTGACGAAGAAAAACTAAATAATACACTATATACACAAGTATGTATGTTTACAATGTATCAATCTATATTAAAGGTTTTTGAAGAAAAAAATATTAAAGCTGATTATAGTATTGGATTAAGTTTAGGTGAATATGGAGCCTATTTACATAATCAAGTATTCAATTTTGAAACTGGTTTAAAAATTATAGAGGCAAGAGCTGAATACATGAACCAGGCTTCACAAAAGAACCCTGGTAAGATGAGCGCGATACTTGGGCTAGATGCTGAAATAATACTTGAACTTATGAAACAAGTAGGTGGATATGTAAAAATAGCTAACTATAATACCTATGGCCAAATTGTAATTAGTGGAGAAGAACAAGCTGTGTTACAATTAAATAGATTAACCCTGGAAGCAGGAGCCAAAAGAGCTATATTGTTGAATACAAGTGGAGCCTTTCATAGTGATTTAATGGAAAATGCAAGTATTCATTTTGAGGAATTTTTAAAGGATATTCCATTAAATGAACCTCAAAAAAAACTTCTTATAAATACTACGGGAGATTTTTATCTAGAAGATATAAAAGGAGTTATGAAGGATCAAATAACTAACAGCGTTAGATTCTATCAAATGATAGAAAAACTAGTCAGTGAAGGTGTAGATACCTTTATCGAAATCGGTCCTAAAAAAACTTTGTGTAGTTTTGTAAAAAAAATAAATCGTAATTTAAATATCTTGAATGTAGAAGATCTAAAATCATTAGAATCTACATTAAGTAAATTGGAGGTATAGTATGTATTCATTTAAAGGTAAAACAGTATTAGTTACTGGAGGAAGCAGAGGTATAGGGGCAGCTATTTGTTTAAAATTTACTAGCCTAGGAGCTAATGTAGTTGTTAACTATGTTTCATCCGAAGCAAAAGCAAAATCATTAGTTAAACAAATTGAAGACCTTGGAGGAAAAGCGTTCGCCATTCAAGGTGATGTGTCTAATTTTCAAGCAAGTCAAAATATTATAGAACAATCTATTACCCAATTTGGAAAAATAGATGTACTTATTAATAACTCAGGTATTACTAAAGATAATTTAATGCTAAGAATGACTGAAGAAGATTTTGACAAAGTAATAAATGTAAACCTAAAAGGGACTTGGAATATGTGTAAGAACATAACTAGACACCTTTTAAAGAATAGAGCAGGAGTGATTATTAATATTACAAGTGTAGTAGGAATAATCGGTAATCCTGGACAAACGAATTATGTTGCTTCAAAGGCGGGTATAATTGGATTAACTAAATCTTTAGCTAAAGAATTTGGCTCTCGAAGTATTAGAGTTAATGCAGTAGCGCCAGGTTTTATTAAAACAGATATGACTGAACTTTTACCAGAACAAGTTCAAGAAAATTATAAAAACCAAATTCCATTAAAGAAATTTGGTTCAACTGAGGATGTTGCTAATGCTTGTGTATTTTTAGCTAGCGACATGTCTGCTTATATTACTGGTCAAGTAATTAATGTAAATGGCGGGATGATATAAGTAACATTTTGGAGGAAAAATAATGAAGAGAAGAGTAGTAGTAACGGGTATTGGAGCAATTAGTCCTATTGGAAATGATGCCCAAACAATGTGGAAAAATGCAAAGGTTGGAGTTAACGGGATTGATTTCATTACTAGATATGACGCGAGTCAAGATGATGTTAAAGTGGCCGGTGAGATTAAAGGTTTTGATTTTGAAACATATTTTGGTCGTAAACAAATGAAAAGAATGGACCGTTTTGTTCAACTAGCTCTAATTGCATCTAAAGAAGCAGTGGAAGATAGTAAAATTGATTTTAAAGAAATGGATTCTACAAGAGCTGGTGTTTATTACGGATCGGGTATTGGTGGTTTAGAAACAATAGCTAACCAAGAAGATAGAGCTATGGAAAGAGGCTACAATCGTTTAAGCCCTTATTTTATACCTAGTGCCATTATTAATATGGCTGCTGGTAACATCGCCATAGAACACGGTATACGTGGTATTGCTTTAAGTAGTGTTACAGCTTGCGCTAGCGCGGCTAATAGCATAGGAGAAGGATTTAGAGCCATTAGAGACGGTTATTTAGATGTTGTTGTAGCTGGAGGCTCAGAAGCTGCAGTAATTCCTATTGGTGTTTGGGGATTTTCAGTTATGCAAGCATTGAGTAAAGGTAAAGGACCAAATGATTCAAGTATTCCTTTTGATGAAAATCGAAAAGGTTTTGTATTAGGAGAAGGTGCTGCTTCAATAATTTTGGAAGATTATAATATCGCGATAAAACGTGGTGCTAAAATCTATGCCGAAATAGTTGGATATGGGGCTACCTGTGATGCATCTCATATCACAAGTCCAGATCCTGAGGGATTGGGAGCTAAAAATTGTATGTTAATGGCTGTTGAAGATGCAAAGTTAACTCCAACTGATGTTGATTATATTAACGCCCATGGGACATCTACACCATTAAATGATAAAACTGAAACTCTAGCAATAAAAAAAGCGTTCGGTGAACACGCTTATAAGTTAAATGTATCAAGTACAAAATCAATGACAGGTCACCTATTGGGTGCCAGTGGAGCTATAGAAGCAATATTTACACTAATGAGTACTAAGGATGATTTTGTACCTCCAACTATAAATACTAAAAAACTAGATCCTCTTTGTGATTTGAATTATACATTACAAAAAGGAATTAAAAAAACTGTAAATATAGCAATCACAAATAGTTTAGGGTTTGGTGGACACAACGCTACCCTAGCATTTAAGAAATATAAAGGAGAGTAACATGATTCTTAACAGCAATCAAATTCAAGAGATAATACCACACAGATATCCATTTTTATTAGTTGATAAAATTATCGAATTAAAGCCTGGAGATATGGCTGTTGGTATTAAGAACGTAACTGTAAATGAGAATTTCTTTAATGGTCACTTTCCTCAAGAACACGTTATGCCAGGAGTGTTAATTGTAGAAGCTCTAGCTCAAACAGGAGCGGTAACAATTCTATCTATGGAAGAAAACAAAGGGAAATTAGCTTATTTTGCAGGAATCGATAAATGCAAATTTAAAAAGAAAGTAATTCCTGGAGATACTCTTAGACTGGAATCAAAAGTAATTAATAAAAAAGGTCTAATTGGTATCGCTGAATCAGTAGCAACCGTTGATGGTGAAATTGTCTGTCAAGCTATATTGAAGTTTGCTATCGCTAAATAAAAAAAAAGTTGGAATATTTTCCAACTTTTTATTTTGTCTCTAACATTATATTTAATATAACCTGATCAGTTTCTTTCATTCCTTGTCTAGCCAGTTTGCCTACGGCAGAGATAGTTGCATCTGCGTCTTTTTTGATAATACCCGAGAATGGATTATAGCTTTGATTCTCCATTGCAAGAAAGTGTCCCAAGAAAGCAGCGTCTAAGCCAGTGACTATTTTTGATGCACAAGATGGTTTAGCTCCATCACATACAACACCAGAAACATTAGCTAGTGCGTTAATGATACTCATCTTAATTTGTTCTAGGCTTCCACCTTCAAGATAAGTTAAGGTAGCTCCACTACTTACAGCTGCGCTAATAGCACCACAGAAAGCAGATAATCTACCAATAAAACTTTTTTGGTAAAGTGTTAAAAGATTTGATAAAACTAAAGCACGATACATTGTTTCTTCTGATACACATTTATGTTTTGCATAAAGGATAACTGGGATTGATGTTGTTAGTCCTTGGTTACCACTTCCTGAATTAGTAATTACCGGTAATGAGCATCCACTCATTCTAGCTTCTGAAGCAGCTGCGGTGTAGGCTTTCATTTCCCCATATATTGATGAATTGTGTTTTAAAATAGTTGGACCTATTGATACACTAAATTGTTTCTCCATACCCGCATTAGCAATAGCCATACTATACTTCACTTGGATTTCTAGAAGGTCTTTTAGTAATGAAAAATCTACTTGATTACTAAAATCTAAGATTCTCTCTATGGTTAAAATACTTCTATCGGTATCCACACCACAATATTTATCGCTTCCAGTTGGTTTTTCAAAAATAATTTTATCGTTTACTTTTATACTGGTAATATTAGTATGTAAATCTTTAATTTCTATTTCGCAAGAGTTACTACCTTTTTCGCAATAGAGGATGAAATGTAAATTAGTTGGAGTTTCTAGTAATTTCACTGTAACTATCTTCTTTAGTAGAAGTTCATTCATCTTGACGATATGATCTTCGTTTAAATCAGATATTACTTCTAGACCTTTGCTAGAGTCACCTCCAACTAAGCCAGCAACTAAACTAGCTTCAATTCCAACTAGATTCCCCGTATTAGGTACGGTAACACATCTTATATTTTTAATAAGGTTACCACTACATTTAATTATAGCTTTATCTGGTATCCCTTTTAGTAATTCTCTAGCTTTAGCACCAGCAAAAGCAAGAGATATTGGTTCCGTGCAACCTGCAGCCGGAACTAGCTCCTCTTTGAGGATTTGGAAAAACTCTTTTTCGTATTGAAATTTACTCATTTTTTCACCACTTTAAGATATTTTTATTAGAGATTCAATTGTTACAGTGGACTAATATTAACATAATGATTTTTACAAGTCAATAATCAAATTACGATATTTAGATGCTTTATATTTTAAATGATATATGTTATACTATTTTTAGATAAAAGGGGAGATATTATGTATATATTTAGCAATATTATGGGCGCTGCTAGTATGGTAACGGGAATATTTATTTTAGGAATAATTGTGGTTATTGGCGTTGTTATTGGCTTAGCATTTCTCTTTGGTAGTAAATCAGATAATGATGATAGTCATAAAATAGATTAGAAAGAGGAATACTATGACAAACAAAGAAAAGATAGCTAATTTAATCTTTCCAGAAATAAAGGATACAATAGCTGATTTAGAGAAAAAGTATCCAAAAAGAAATTTAGCTGAAGGAGCTATTGTAACTAGATTCGCACCTTCACCTACAGGATTTTTACATACCGGATCATTATTCACTTCGTTGGTTAGTTCAAGATTTGCTAAACAAACAAATGGAGTTTTTTACATACGTCTAGAAGACACTGATCAAAAAAGAGAAATAAAAGGATCAGGCGACAAAGTATTAGAACAATTACATATATTCGGAATTGACGCAGATGAAAGTTACGTTGTAGGTGGAGCCTATGGTTCGTATGTACAGTCAGAAAGAAAACCAATCTATCATACTGTAATCAAAGAAATGTTAATCAAAGGATTAGCATATCCTTGTTTTTGTAGTCATGATGATTTAAATGCAATCAGAAAATATCAAGAAGAGAATAAACTATTACCAGGGTATTATAAAGACTTTGCTAAATGTAGAAATCTTCCTGATGATGAAGTTTTAGAAAGAATCGATAACGGAGATTCTTATGTGATAAGATTTAGATCAAACGGCAATGAAGAAAACAAAGTTGATTTATATGATGCAATCAGGGGACATATTCAGTTTCCAGAAAACATTCAAGATATAGTTATTATGAAAACCGATTTATTACCGACCTATCATTTTGCACATGTAGTAGATGATCACTTCATGAGAACTACTCATATAACTAGAGGAGAAGAATGGATATCTTCAGTTCCCATTCATCTAGAGTTGTTCAAGACTTTGAACTTTGAACTTCCGATTTATGCTCACACACCAGTTATAATGATACTTGATGAAGGAAAAAGAAGAAAATTGTCAAAAAGAAAAGATGAAGAAGCTTCTGTGGATTATTTCTTACAAAAGGGATACCCAATTGAAGGATTCCTTGAATATCTTATGACATTAGCTAATAGTAATTTTGAAGAGTGGCGTCTCAAAAATATTCATGCAAATATCTTTGATTTCGATCTTTCATTTAAAAAGATGAGCCTAGATGGTGCGCTTTTTGATTTAGAGAAAATTAAATCAATTTCTAAAGATAGGCTAGCCTACATGGACGCAGATACTTTCGCTAATAATGCCCTAGATTATGCGCGAAAATATGATGAAACCTTCCTTAAAGCTATAGAACGAGATTTTGAATATTTTAAAACAATTATTAATATAGAAAGAAACCAAGAAAAGCCAAGAAAAGATTATGAAAAATATTCTGATGTTTTTCCAATCATTGATTTTATGTATGATGAGAATTTTAACGCGCTAATAGATTCAGGACTAGGATTTAATGAAAGATTTTCCAAAGAGTTAATTACAGATATCCTTGATGAATATAAAAAGAGTCCAGGTCTTAATTTAAATCAGGAAGAATGGTTTGGTAAGTTAAAAGAAACTGCGGTATCTAGAGGTTTTGCGGCTAGAGGAAAAGACTTTAAGAAGAATCCTGACTTATATGTTGGTACTGTTGGTGATTATGCTGAAATATTAAGATTGGCAACATGCGGAAAGAAAAACACACCTAATTTCTATTCAATACTTACCATATTAGGTGAAGAAAGAGTAATAGAAAGAATCAATCTAACTATCAAACACCTAAATAAATAATTTTGATATTATTTACATCAAAACTAAATATAGATATATATTAATACGGCTTTTTAAAAAGTCGTATTATTTTTTATTAAATATTAGATTTTCGCTTTTAAATTATTGTTTTATATTATATAATGTTTATAGAATAAAGCGAGTAATCCATCGGTTAAATTAACCGATGTATTATTTTTTAATATAGGGGGAAAACAATGCAAGTTATCAAGAGAAACGGAGAAAAAGAGAAGTTTAACATTAATAAAATTTCTCATGCATTACACAAAGCATATTTAAGCGTTGGAGAAAAAATGACTGAAAAGGAATGTCTTCAACAGTCAAAAGAAATTACCAAAGATTACAATAAGTCTGATTTGATTAATATCGAAAAAATTCAAGATAATGTTGAACTTTTTTTAATGGAAACAAAGAAATATGAGGTAGCCAAAGCCTACATCAAGTTTCGTGAAAGACAAAGGTTAGATCGTGAAAACCCATGGAGCGACAATGATGAGCGACAAGATTTAATTTTAGTAAAATACCTATTACACAATGAAAGTAAAATGAATTTTTTAAAAAGAGTTTCATATTCAAAACCTTCGATAGAAAAGATTTTTAGACATAAAGAAGCAATTTTTGCGGGTAGAAACCTTTATGCAATAGGTAGAGAAGGAAATATTACAGGAAGTAACTGCTATGTTACTGAAGATCCTGAAGACAACTTAGAAAGCATCTATAAAGTTGATTATCAAATAGCTAGAACTTATAGCTATGGTGGTGGACAAGGACTAAATCTATCTAAAATTCGTCCAAAAGGCGGGAAAGTAAACAATAGTTCTAATACAACACCGGGAGTTATGGTTTTTGCTGAAAAGTATTCTCATACTACCTTAAATACTCAGCAGGACCAAAGAAGAGGAGCTTTAATGTTGGTTCTTAATGTCGACCATCCTGACATTATAGAATTTATTACAACCAAACTAGACCTAAGTAAAATCAATGGTGCTAATATCTCAATTGCTTTAACTGATAAATTCATGAGAGCAGTTAAGAATGATGAAGTTTGGCCAATGAGATTTGAAACACCATATGAAATAATTGAAAAAACCGTTAAAGCAAAACTATTAGAAGAATTAATCGCATATTCAGCGCATACTATGGGTGACCCAGGAATTATGTTCATTGATAATATGAATGACTATCATTTTCTTAGTGAATATGACGATGTTAAATTCACAGCTACAAATCCTTGTGGGGAACAACCTTTAATGCCTCATGGGTCTTGTAATTTAGCTAGTGTAAACGTAAAAGCATTTGTAAAAAAACCTTTTACTAAGGAAGCATATTTTAATTTTGAAAGATTTGAATACGTAGTTAGTGAAATGATTATTGCCTTAGATGATTTACTAACAATGTTGGGTGATAGACATGCCTTGCAGGAACAAAGAGACCACGTTAAAAAATATCGTGAAGTTGGATTAGGAATAATGGGGTTAGCTGACTTAGCGTTAGCTATGGGAAAACCCTATGGATCACCTGAATTTCTTGAATTTTTAGATGTTCTTATGAAAAGAATGTTAAATGCAGCAGTTAAAGCTAGTGCTTTAAATGCTAAAGAAAAAGGAACATTCCCGGTTTATGATTATAATAAAATCTCGGCTTCAAGATTCTATAAAGAAACCATCGATCCAGAAACAGATGCACTAGTAAAAAAACACGGGTTAAGAAACAGTAGATTAATTAGTGTGGCACCAACTGGATCAATTAGTAATATATTAGGTATTAGTGGCGGAGTAGAACCTTTCTTCCAAATCAATTACACAAGAAGAATTATTAGTATGTTTGATGAAGAAAAGAAAATTACAGTTTGGGAAAAAACTCCACTAGAAATGGCTAAAGCATTAGACGTAGAACCGGAACAATTACCAGAGTGGGCAAAAATAACATCACAAAACTTAAAATTCGAAGATAGAGCTAATGTTCAAGCTGTTATCCAAAAATATGTTGATACAGCAATCAGTTCAACATTTAATATTCCAAATAATGCTTCAATACAAGATGTTATGAATATCTATATGACAGCTTGGGAAAAAGGACTTAAAGGTGCGACTGTGTTTAGAGATAGATGTGCTAAGATTGGTATCTTAGCAGGAATTAATGAAAACACAGAAGACTTAAATCCAGCAGTACCACCAAAAATGCATATTGAGGAAAAATGGTACAATAAAAAAACTGAAGCAATTAAAGAATATGTAACTACAGTTGTTATAGAAAACTCAAGATATAGACCTGATAAAATTGATAGAGAATTATGTCCGCTTTGTGGATCAGTTCTTATTAAGAAGCAGGGTTGTATTCAATGTAGTAGTGACCTATGTGATTATGAAAAATGTGGTATATAAAAAAGAGAATTTTTTCTCTTTTTTTTCTTGTAGTGTTTATTGACTATGTTGAAAATGGTATTATGTTATAATAGGAATGTTGGGGAGATATACTATGAAATATAAAAATGATGATATAAAAGAAATGAATAGAGTTTACCGTGAAAGTTTGAGACCGAATTGGCAAGAATTAGAAATGAAACAAACCGATAAAGGTAAAGGTTTACCAAAACCTACTTGTATCAAAGAATACGCGGGTGGAGAGATTATTGAATTAAAAAAAGATTTGGCTGATATAAGTTGTAAGACATTATACGAAGTTATTATGTCGAGAAGAAGTGTAAGAAAATATCAAGATTTTCCAATGACGAAAGCTGAGCTTTCTTACCTATGTAACGCAACTTCATCTATCAAGAAATTTGGACCTGGGTATGCAATGGGAGTTATTCCTACAGGCGGAGCTACGAACACTTTAGAAACCTATCTTTTCTTAAATAAAGTAGAAGGATTTAAAAGAGGATTATATCACTATATGAAAGATACAGGTAATCTAAGATTAATTAGAGAAGATGTATCAACTGATATGGTTAATAATTCTATTTCAGGACAGCTTAGAAACGCAGCTGTTATATATTATTGGACAACTACTCCCTATAGATCAGAATATAAGTATCAGTTTGTCTCACATAAAATGATTGGTATGGAAGCAGGACACACTTGCCAAAACCTATATCTATCAGCAGAAGCAATTGATTTTGGCGTTGTAGCTATTGCAGCATATAATCAAAAGTTAGCTGATGAATTATTACAAGTTGGTGGAAACGAATTTGTAGTATATGTAGCAGCGGTTGGAAAGAAGATATAACTTAATATATAGGAGAACATATGGATACATTATTATTTTCACTTAATGCGGTATTACCAATACTATTATTAATAAGTTTTGGGTACTTGCTAAAAAGAATAAAGTTTTTAGATGAGCATTTTTTACAAGTAGGTAATAAATTCGTTTTTAGAATTGCATTACCCGCTTTGTTATTTTATACAATATATTCAATTGAAGATCTTAGTGCTATTAATTGGCCAGTTATTATATACTCTGTAATAGCGGTTTTAATCTTATTTATTGTAGGATTAATAGTAGCTATGTTAGCTATAAAAGATAAAAGACAAAAGGGAGTTGTTTTACAGACTGTCTTTAGAGCTAATTTTGCGATAATTGGAATTCCTTTAGCTCAAGCTATTGGAGGACTTGAAGCAGTTCAAGTTGTCGCTTTAGTATCTCTTGCAGTGGTTCCTTTAATTAATATATTAGCAGTGGTAGCTTTATCTATGTTTGTTAAGAATGAAGAAGAACAGAGACATCCTTTTAAAACTACTTTCTTAAAAATCCTTAAAAACCCATTAATCATAGCGATTATTCTAGGTTTGGTGGTTTTATGGATTAGATCATTCATACCTATAAATTCTATAACTGAACAACCAGTATTTACTATCAAAGATAATTTAGGTTTTGTATATTTAGTAATTAAATGGATTGGTCAAATCGCATCACCATTAGCACTAATAATACTAGGCGGTACTTTTGAGTTTTTCGCAATGAAAGATATGGCAAAACAAATCTTCACGGGAACATTTGCTAGAGTTGTTTTAGCTCCGATTATTACTTTATCTTTAGCTGTGTTCTTAGCTAAAAAAACAAGTTTCTTCAATTTCTCATCGGTTGAATATCCAGCTTTGATTGCTCTGTTAGCATCTCCTACAGCTGTATCAGGAGCTATCATGGCGAGAGAAATGAATAATGATGAGTTATTAAGTGTACAATTAGTAGTATGGACCACAACGATTTCAATCATCACAATATTTATAACAGTGTTTATATTCAAAAGCCTTAATTTGATATAGCGCAACCAAGAGTTGACATATTGCTAACTCTGGTGTATTGTAAGATAGAATTATCATAGTATAATTCTTGCGAGGTGATTAAATTGTTTTCAGAAAAATTAAGAGAACTACGAAAAGAACGGGGTTTATCTCAAGAAGATTTAGCCAATAAATTAGATTTAAGTAGACAATCAGTTTCAAAATGGGAATTAGGCGTTTCAATGCCTGACCTAGATAATGTAATTAAATTATCTGAATTGTTTGATGTGTCTATAGACTATTTATTAAAAGATAGAAAATCCAATTCAGATTTCAGTTTCTATACTACAGAAAGACAAATTGAAAGAAATTGGACTAAATACAAAACAATTAATTTAGTGTTCTTGACGCTAACATTCGCAGCCATATTATCTTTAGTAATTTTAGCTATAGTAGAACCAATAACATATTACAGTGGAGAGACCTTTAAAGAGTACCATGGCTTCATGGGTTATTACTATACATACGTTGAATTTAGGGCCATAGTATTGGTATCTTTGGGGGTATTTTTACTGTCTTTGATATCAATATTTTTACCAGAAGAAAAAGTATTAAAAATTTTCAAAAAAAAATGATAAATATTTAGTAAAAAAAGTTGCATTTTACAGTTAAATTTGATATTATATATATCGGCCTTTTAAAAAGGATATGCAAAAAACGCCATGATTTGATTCAAAGCATAATCCAAAAACTGGGGCGATTATGCGCTTATAGCTCAATTGGATAGAGCATTTGACTACGGATCAAAAGGTTTCGGGTTCGACTCCTGATGGGCGCGCCATATATACGGGAAGTAGCTTAGCTTGGTAGAGCGCCTGGTTTGGGACCAGGAGGTCGCAGGTTCAAATCCTGTCTTCCCGACCATTTTGATATTGTAGAGTAAGCGAAAATCTTACTCTTTAAATATATAATGGACCCTTAGCCAAGTGGTAAGGCACGGGACTGCAACTCCCCCAGCACCGGTTCAAATCCGGTAGGGTCCTCCACAACATATTAACTAAGTTTATTTCTGAAAAGAGATGAACTTTTTTATTTATTT
>CAZHSG010000035.1:0-18564 GCA_964535005.1 uncultured Candidatus Izemoplasmatales bacterium | reverse complement strand
TTTTTGTTTTTATAAACTTTTCTTACTTAGACTGTTTTTTTACAGCCCCTTATTACTATTTACTTGTAATTGTTATTCATTAGCTGTAAAGTAACCAGTTATAACCAAATCTGCATCTGGCATAGTTAAGGATTCTAAAGTATATATCCAATCGCCAAATGTGTATCCAACTTTTGTAGGTTCAGCTATTAGAACAATATTTGATCCAAAGTCAACATTCTCTTCTACATAATATACTTCATCATCAACCATGTAAGTTATAGTATATTGATTTAGAATTAGGACTAGAGTTACTGACAGATTATTTGTAACTGTAGTGAAGTCTGTATCCCACGAAATAGTATACCCAGTTATAGTGTCAATAATAGGTTCTATAGCTGCGCTATCAACCTCAATGAGTTGTTCTTCAATAAATTGGTTGTTTTCATCATAAAAGGCCACTGTGCAAGTAACATTTACTGGTATGGTTAGAATTGTTTCATTTCCAGTTTCATCTGAAACTGTGAATACATAATATCCAGAAACTAATAACTCATCTAAAGATGAAACAACTGCATCATCAAGAGTAATATTTGTGTAATCAAAGTCTAAATCTCCAATATCATAATTGTCTGTTACAGAGAGAATTAAGTCAAATAAGGATTGAATTGTATCGTCAACATTAAATTGATAGGGAATCGTTAACTCCACTTCGTCATTAAAAATAGTTTCATAACCTTCAAGTATTACATCAGGTCCTTTAGTATCGGTATAGGTAAACTGTATTAAAATATTACCCTCATAGTATACATAATCATAGGCGAAAGTTCCTCCCGCATCACCTGAATTATAGGATAAAGTAATATCTTCAAACTCTGTAGCTTTTACAGGGATTACATTACTTATTCTAATAAAGCCATCTGTAGTCAATTTGCCGAAAAACATTGTTAACATATAATCCCCAACTGGTACATCAGGAAGTCCTTCATTAACTAAATTACCTGTAAAGTTTAGTTCCTCATTATCATATATTTGACTAGTTTCATTATCAATGATAAACAATTTGTTTTTAATTGTAAATGCATAAAACACTGAATACTCATTACCTTGGAATAACAAAACCGATTTAGGAAAATCAACCGATATTCCAGAAGTATCAATTCCGTTTTCATCGATGATAACTTCTCCTGTTGTGATGTTATTCATGTCCACAAATGTAACATCATCAAGGTCTATATCTTCTGGCATTTCTGAAAATTGAATAGTTGAATATTCTTCTAAAAGTGTATCAAATTCTGTTTTTACATTAACATAATTATATATAAAGTCTATTGTGCTTTGATAGTTGCTATATGAACTTAAAGCTGCATAAGGTAGTTTCATGAATGGGTTGGTGATAGATAGTGTTTTGAATAGTTCTGTATTACTATTGTAAACGTTGCATACTTCATCAAATAGAATGCTAATATCACCATATTTATAAGAAATGCCAGCATCAGCTAGATACTGTGATAAATTATTAAGAGCATCATTTAAAGTGTTAGCTGTAATCTCAAAATCTACAACACCGTAATAGTTATTGTATGCATTACCGTCATCGCTTCTTGCATGATAAATATCTAGGGTGACTTTTTTAAGATTAATACTATCATTCCAAAGCGCATCCGTAGACAAATAGCTACCATTCGCAGTTTTTATACCAGTTGTGTAGTTGTTGCTTGATTGGTCATCAAACCCGTAATAATTATCCAAAGGCAAGTAACCTTCATCAATCAAGAATTGCTGAGTTTCAGGACTGTCAACGTTTTTTCCGATTAATGAGTCTTCTTCAATCAAAATAGCGGTTACTCCATTCATTGAAGGTAAATATAAGGAAATATTATATTTATCGTCACGATATATTATACTAACAACATTGGAGTTTCCATCAGGTGTATATGCATTAAGTGGATGTGTATTTGTGGGGTATGCAGAGATGGTTTCGTTTACGTTATCTACATGTGGAATCACAGAATACCATCCGCCCGTGCCAGAAATTACACATGAATGATTTTCGTAATATTGATACTTGCCATCAGCATTTAAGTTTATTCCCCTAAAAAGCCCACCTGTTCGTTGATTATCTTTGTCATATCCAACATCATAGAAATTGAAATCTCTGGCAGCTACTGAATTGTAATAAATCGCTACATGAGTATCTTTATATATACCATCATAATAATAGTTATTTTCCCATACTTCAATTACCTCTTCACCACAATCGTTGTAATAAATTGAGGTTTTTAGGTATTGAACACCATATAGGTGTGGCATTTCTGTGATTTTAAATAAATTTACAACATCTATTTTAGAATCATAATTTAACAAATAGCGGCGACTATCTTTTTGAATCCATGTATTCATGATTTTAATGTTATCAATAGCCCAATCGGCTTCAATTTTGGCGCGTTCTGTTACGCCTTTTGCACATGTGGAAAGGTTGTCAATATGCAAATTAATATATGATTCTAAAGTTTCATCAAATTCATACATGCCCTCACTAAGGGTTGGTATGGTAAACATGCCCACATGAAAGTATTGATATTGCCAATATGGATGTTGTACATAATCGTTAACATCAACATCTAATTCAATAGAACCTAGCAAACTCTTATTTCCAATGAAACTTCGATTATATATTCTTACTGCTATAAGAAGTTTATCAACTTCATTAGTCTGAGAGAAAGCTTCGTTGAAGTCCACTTCAAAGATAGCGTTTTCCAGCCTGCTAATAGAGATGTTAAGCTCATCTAAATCCTCAGGCACCTCAACTATGGCGCTTACAGTTGTAGTATATTCAGTAGTTGTTGGAATCGTAGTAGAGGTAGCGGATGTATCTTCAGTAGTAGTAACTTCAACTGTAGTTGCTGTTGTAATCTCCTGAGTTGTAATCTCCTGAGTTGTAATCTCCTGAGTTGTAATCTCCTCTGTTGTAATCTCCTGAGTTGTAATCTCCTGTGTTGTTGTAACTGCTGTGGTCGAATCTATTCCCGAGGTAGTTGATTTTGTAGTCACAATTTCATTGCATCCTGATAAACCTAAAACTGAAACAATTAACATTAATGACAAAAATATTTGCTTTTTAAATTTCATTCTATCCTCCTTGAATTTATAATATAAATATTTTTAAATAAACCCTAACGAGATTATCTTGTGAGTTTATTTTATTTTTAATGATTTTTTGGAATGACAGCGCCACACAAGAAAAGCGCACTCGTAAGTGCGATTGGTTGTAAGTTATTAAGTGCAATAGTTACTATATAGAAATATTATAACATAAAATAAAAATTATAAATTCCTCAATCAGATATTTGTTAATTTTTAACTATATTAACTTTCATAAAATTATAAGAATTAGAGATTTATATTCAATACATAAACTGTACTTTATTATAAAAGAGTTTGATTTAATTGGTTAAACAACATACAATATTGATGACACAATATAAAAAGTATATTGAAAATCTATAATTGTAGCTAATAAATTTTTCCATATACTGACTGGAGGATGAAAATGAAAACAATAAAACATTTTATAAAGAATAACAAAATTAACCTTTTGTTGTATATAGGTGGATTTATCATTTTAGGTTTAAGTGTAAACATAATTAAAGCTTCGGGGCTAGGAAGTGGTGCCTGGGACACAGTGACCATTAACGGTCGTGATTTCTTAAACAATAATATTGGTATAACTTGGGTCACTCTGGGAATGATTGCTTTTACACTATATTTTATACTAATGGTTATAGTGTTAATCTATCGTAAAAAAGCGAAATACTTATTAATGATAATTCCCATCATTATGGTCTCAGTATTTCTTGATGTTTGGAATATCTTGGTTTTTCAAGATAGACAAGCAATACAACTTGTTTATCAAATCATACTGTATATAGCTGGCGCTTTACTACTACCATTTGGATTAACCATGATAGTTAAGTCTTCATTTCCGGCATTTGTGTTTGACGAATTTATGCTTATGATGGTAGATGTTTTTAAAGCTAAGAAAATAACTTTTGTCAGATTGGGGATCGAGTTTACCGGAATACTTGTTGGAGCTGTTTTAGGATATCTTACTTATTATCATATAGATGGTTCACTTGGTGTTGTTAATATTGGAAGTTTCATTTTAGCATTTTCATTGGCTCCAGTAATGACATATTATTATAAGATATTTAAAGTTAAGAGAACAAATTAATAAATATAGATTTATTAATTTGTTATAAGTCGTGATTCCTACATTTACGGTACTTATCACTTAAAAATCAGATTTTCAGATTGAATACAACAGCTAAGCGTTATACGTAATTTTAATAAGTCAATAATGAATTTTAGATAAAAAGCCGGAAAATCGTAGGATTGACTAAAAATTCTTCAGTATATGTAAACAATTTTCATTTTTATATTGCAAAATCAATTCAAGAGTAATATCATATAACTAGTAGTCATTCGAGACAACAGCTGTATGACAGGAAGGACATTTAAAAAATGACATTTATAAGTAGACTAAAAGAGTGGTTTAAAAAGAAACCCACTAATAAAAAAAGTTCTAACGAGGACTTTAAAAAAATTTCAGTAGATACAATGGAAAGCAAGTTTGAAGCAGAAGATTTAGTAGGCGCTGCAAAAGACTTAAAAACGCTTTTAGAATTTTACGGTAGAGGAAAAAGAAAAAATCACCGCTATAAAGGTAGAGATTTTATTCACTTCATTCTTAGTAACAAACATAAAGAATTAAAAAATATTGGTTACAAGCATTGGCAAAATTTAAATCAAGTAATACAATTAAAACATACTAAAGTTTATCCATATCACAAAAACAATCTTAGAAACGCTATGGATTTCTTCAAAAAAGAAATTCGTGGAATATATTCTTTTAATATTGAAGCGAGATAATCTTTTTTTCTGTCTAATTGAAGAGCCATATTATTTATATAGATTTGACTAATTTAGACAGATAATTATTTAGCAAATGATTTTGATTCCAAAAGCACTGAAATTTGGTGCTTTTTTTGTTTTATATATGGGATTAAATGGTAATTGCCAAAAATAACTGTAATAGATTTAACCGAATGAGAATGTAAGACATATAACTCTTTTTGTTTTATAGTTAAAGTGTTATTATTAATATGGGTATATGTTCATTATAAACTTTTTAAGGAGGCATAGAAAATGGCAGCTAACTTTATGGCTGATTTTGATTTTAGTAAATTAGATAATTATACAGAAGGTGGAGCGGTCAAACCGTCTCCTGACCAATATATTGGAGAATTGTTAGTGGCTTCTGGTAAATATACATTCAATTTTTACGAAAGAGATACTATTGATTATTCTGAATCTGATTATAGATTTTTGACTGGAAATATTTATCATGAAAAAAATGTTTTAGTTGTATTAGAAAGTCCACATAGGTTTGAGTATGATGAAAAGAATAACCCAGTGGGGTTAGCCATGGGTAAAACTGGTGATAATTTATTTGAACTTTTCACTTTTGCATTAAATAGAAGTTGCCTAAGATTAAATGACGGTAGTTATAATGTTATATTAACTAACGCTATTCAATATCAAACCAGCTGTGGATTGAATCCGATTGATCGTAAACTAAGAGATAGTAACTGGGTAGATATCTATGATAACTATGGAGGAGAAGAAGACTTTAGGAAAAGAATATTTATGATAAAACCTAGAGTTACATTTAACCTATGTACCGGAGGTAGAAGTCTTACAGGATTAAGGACAAAGGTTAGCAACTCACTAATAAAATTTGGTTTAAAGAAAAATAGACATTTCGCAGAAGGAAATCATCCCGTATCATGGAATTTCCATGGCGATACAAGTAATGCAATAATTTTTTAACTAAGGAGGGAAACTATGAAATACATTTATGGACCAGTACCATCAAGAAGGTTAGGGATATCTTTAGGTGTTAGTCCAATACCGAAAAAGACCTGTAATTATTCTTGTGTGTACTGTCAACTGGGTAGAACTGACAAAATGACAAACAACAGAAAGCTGTTTTACAGTGTTGATGATATATTAGACGAATTTAAAGCTATCCTAAAAGAGAAAATATACTTTGACGTGATAACTATAGTGGGAGAAGGAGAGCCAACTTTATATCTAGGATTAGGTGAACTAATTCAAGAGATGAAGAAATTAACAAATAAGACTATAGCTATAATTACTAATGGAGCTCTACTATATGATTCTACTGTAAGAAAGGAATTAAGTGTTGCAGATATAGTGCTACCAACTTTAGATGCATATGATGAAATATCATTTAAATCTATTAATAGACCTCATGGAAGTTTAAATTTTAAACAAGTATTTAAGGGTTTAGAATTATTCTCAAAAGAATATAAAGGACTTCTATGGCTAGAAATGATGTTTATAAAAGGTGTTAATGATGACCTGGATAGTTTAAATAAATACATTGATTTATTAGCAAGAATTAACTATGATAAATTGTATTTAAACACTCCAGTTAGACCTCCAGCGGAAGCATATATAGAAGCTGTAAGTAGTGATAAAATGAGAATGATTGTAGAATTATTAGGTGGTATTTCTATTGAATTGCTGGTTTCAGACAATTTCTATAGTAATATAAAAAGTCATTATGATGCTATCCTAAGTATAATAAAAAGACATCCAATGAATCAAAATGAAATAAGAAGTTTTCTAGCATCTAGAAAGTGCAGTAATATCGATGAATTAATGAGAAGATTAAAAACTGACTCAATGGTAGAAGTGATAGGCTATAAGAACTACAACACATTCAGGCTAAAATAGAGGTTTTAATAAATCATGTATATGCAGTAGGAACTTCATTAAATAGTGATACAATTAAAGTATCTAGTTAATGAAGCTGATTTGAAAAGAGGAAGTATGAATATTAAAAAACTATTATTTTTAGAAGACGAATTCTTAAGTATTTATCCATTGGGTTTTCAATCTGAAGATATGATCCAAGTAGGAAAAAAGCATAATGTAAATAAGCTGAGTAAATATGTTCTTGATGTATGTAGTGAAGAAAACCTATCAAAAGGCATTGAAGTTGTAGATGATGTGGCCAAAATTATATCTAAATCATCTATGGTTAGTGTGTTTGAAAAAATGCGTTTTAGAGATTTAGTAAAAGTTTGGTCTGGGCCTGAAAAAGCGCTCTTTATTTATTCGGTCCGAGAAAACATATACGGAGATGAAGAGGAAGGATTTAATCAGTTAGTATATCTGCTTAAGCCCTATAAACTAGCAAAATGGACAATCATTACAGCTTTTAGAGCGTATTATAATCTAAACTATGATGTGTTTATGAAACCTACTACCGTGAAGAAAATTATTAATTACTTAGAACTTGATGATATAAAGTATGTTTCAACACCTGATTTTGAATTATATACAAAATATCGTGATTATATCAATACATTAAAGCAAGAAGTAAATATAAGCTTATCACCAAATAATCCGGCTTTCTCTGGCTTTCTAATGATTTCAATTGATTAATTTATGAGATTACTAATATAAGGAAGACAGGAATTCAGAGTGTAATAAACAAAATAAAAGAGCTAATCTAGTAAAAAGATTAGTTCTTATTTTTATATTAGTTCTTATTTTTATATTAGTTCAATAATTCCTTTATTTGCTGATGTAAGAATTTCATTGTTTAATTTTCCCAAATTTTTAATAGATTGATCTACGTCCAATTTATTTATTCCAAAACCATCACTTTTAGATGTGTGATCAATTACCATTTTACCTGCAATCATCCCATTCATTGCTGCAAAAGACACTTTGTAAGTACAACTTAGTTTAGCTCCGTCACAGACAACACCCATTGATGATGATAGATATAGGTTAACTGCTTCTTTAATCTGTTCTCTATTTCCTTTGAGAGCGTATGTTGTAACAGCAGCAGTACTACATCCAGTTGCGTGTCCTGTTCCGCAGAGAACAGTTACGACACTCATTTCCTGTTTGACATATACACTTGTATAGAATGATAAAACAACAAGTTTTCTTTTGAATTCTTCATCAAAATCTAGAGCTTGACTTAAAAATAGAGGTGTAATCAAAGTTCCTATTCCTAAATTTCCGCTACCAGCAACGCCATAAACAGTATATATATCACCTTGCATTCTTTTAGTTGCTGGAACAATGATATGTCTTCTTAAATAATTAGATAAATCATATAAACATGTCTTTTGATTTTTAGTTAGATTTTCTACTAAATAATCACCTTTTTGTTTTTTAATTTCATCTCTAGCATTTTGATACTGGATTTCAGCTATTCTAAATAGCTCATCTAATCCTTCAAAGTCTCCTTGATCAATGAAATCCAAAATCTCATCATACTTATTTATTTTGTACTTATTAACTCTTCCAATGAGTGCATCTTTCTCGAACTCTGAAAGTCTTTCACCATTTCTGGTAACACTGATTACGTTATCGTAAAAATCTTTAATGACAATTTTAGCTTCATCACCTTCAGTAGAAGTTAAAAATAATTCTTCGTATAGAACAGTATCATCAAATTTTTTATACTTAATATCAACTTCAATTTCAGATAATAATTCATCAATTTTTTCTATGTCATCGTTTGTAACAGATTCAAACACACTTAATTGCTTTTTGGGGTTCTTAAGTAATATGCCTAATGCTACAGCATTATCTAACCCGCTTTTCTTAAGTCCAGGGATGCCAACATTAACAGCATTCTTGTATAATTCTTCACTCATCAACAGTTTAACAGTTTTTATTTTTTTATTCCTTAGAATATAAGCTCCAATCGATGAGATATAACCAACAACACCAATGTCAGTACAACCCATTGTTTTTGTCATATTTGCATCTAATATTCTTTTTGCAGTATATTTGTCCATTTCGTTTCTCCTAAAACCTAATTTTCTCTTGTTACCCATTTGAGAGTTCTATATGCCCAACCGGTTAACTCATTAAGTGATGGATGAATGACCATCGCTTCATTTACTGGATTAAACAAGTATTCATTTTCTTTTATTGTTTCATAGTTAATATTATCTTTGAAAGCATCTATTTTGCAAATCATTCCAGTACTTTTTAAATATACATACGGTTGCATTAACATTGCTGCGTATGGGCCGACAATATGAGCCCCTAAAATCCTCATCTCCGGACTCAGAATAAGTTTTACAAACCCATTATCTGAATCGCCTTCTTCATAGCCTAGAGCGTATCCTTTGGCTACATCAGAGTATTTTAGTTTGCCTATCAACACTTTTTCATGTATATCTAATGCTTGTTTTTCTGTTAAACCTAAATGTGCAATCTGTGGATAGGTATATACTGCCCAAGGAACATTATCATAGTTAGCAGGTCTAGTAGGCTTGTCTTTATTGAATCGATAATCAAAAGCAACGAAGTTTTCGTAGTTTGCTTTATGTCTAAATTGAAATCTGCCATTAACATCACCTATAGCAATAATGCTTTTAACTGCTGTTTCCAAAAATTCATTGGTTTTTATCCAACCATATTTACATAACTCGACACCTGTATTTTCTAATTTAAGCAAATCCAAATTAGGTTTAATACCTGAAGCCATTAGTATTTCATCACATTCAATTTCATTTATTATACCTGTTTTATGATTTTTGAATTTAATGATTTTACCCTTTGATTTAGATGCTTCGATAGCGACACAATTTAAATATACATCTATATTATTCGTATTAAACTGTGTTAGTAAAAAATCACTAACTTCATGATCTTCATTTATAAGTAATCGATTCTTCATTTCTATTATGGTAACTTTAGTACCTAATGAAGAGAAGATATGAGCAAATTCTACTCCAATTACTCCTCCGCCAATGATAACTAAGTTTTTCCATGGCTTTTTTGGAAACTTATCGCCGTAAAAAGTTTCGTAAGTTAAGTATCCTGTTTCCTTTAAACCACTAATATTAGGAACATATGATCTAGCACCACAAGCTATAACTACTAAATCTCCATATATATTTTCAGAGTATGTTGAATCTTCTTTTAATACTCTTAAAGTGTGATTATCAATAAATTCACCAACACCTTTATATACATCAAGGTTATCTCTGTTTTTAAATTCTTCTTCCATACCTATAGATAGATTTATTTTATGCCACATTCTTTTAGCTATCAAATCAAAATTATATGATATTTCGGGAATATTAACGCCAATTTTGGCAGCTCTTTTTGACTGTCTAATTAAATCAGCTGGTTGTACAAGGATTTTTGATGGAATGCAACCTCTGGTTAAACAAGTTCCACCAAATTTACCTTTTTCAATAATAGCGCAATTTAGTCCTTTTTGTAGAGCATTATGAATAAATGCTAAGCCTACTCCAGTACCAATAGCTATCACATCGTATTTTTTCATTTTTTCCTCCCAGGTGTATTACTTTTTAATTGATGCCGCATATTGTAGTTGTGCGGCATCAATTAATTAAGAAAATATTATTATTCTTTTATAGTAACTTCTCCAAGGTAGAATATACCTGTTGCAGCCCAAACGTCAGCAACATTATCTAATTCAGTTGAGTATGCAATATTTGATACTGGTTCAAATACAGGAACGATATCAAATTCATCTATAGCGTATTGTAATGCTTGTATACATAAATTAGCTCTTGTAGCAGGATCTGTTTCAATTTGAATTTCTTGAATTACAGATATTCTAGCTGCTGATGGTGACATACCGAAGCTAAATGGAGGCATGGTAGGGAATGCTAGCATTTCTTCAACACCATTCATAAGAGTTCCCATTTGAAGGATTGTCATATCTAATTCACCATTCATTAATTTTCCATATAAAGCATTTGTATCTAATTGTTCTATGATAATAGATATTCCTAAAGTAGCTAGGTCAGCTTGAATTGATTGAGCCATTGCTGCACCTGATGCGTCTACTGTAAGAACTAAATTCATATCACTGCTGTAAGTACTTGCTGCTAATGCTGTAGCCGCTTTGGCTGCATCATGTCCAGTAACAGGAACCTCACCAGCTAAGTTACCCATTGTTTTAGTAGAGAATAAGTTTGTTGGAACAGCACCAATACCTTCGTTAGCAACTAGGATAGCATTTAATGGATTTACACCATAAGAAATAGCTTTTCTTAATTCGATGTCTTGTAAGTCATCACCCATTAATAATAATGTATGCATTGCCCAACCTGTAGATTCAGCTAATACTAAATCGCCGTTATCGGTAATAATTGATATTTGTGATGATGGAACACCAGCAATAATGTCTACTTCGCCAGTTTCTAATTTAATAACTGCTGCTGAAGCATCTACTGGAGCAAATACTGTAACGTTAGTTATAGCAGGTTCTCCTAGGAAGTAGTCAACATTTTTAATTAATGAAACTGATTTGTCAGCTGATTGAGCTACAAATTTATAAGCACCAGTTCCAATTGGATGTGCTAAGAATGAATCAGAAAATACCCATACTTCTGTAGTATCTACAGTTTCTCTTGAAGCTTGAGCCTTTGGAGCTACAAATAGTCTGTCAGCAAGGATATCTAGTACTTTAGCAAATGGACTTGCTTTTACGACTTGGATAGTTGATTCATCCACTTTTGTCCAACTTGCAATGTAAGTTTGCATCCAAGAGTTCATTGGTACTTCAGATAAAACGTCTAGTGAGAACACTATGTCATCTACTGTTAAGTCAGTACCATCATGGAATTTTACTCCATCTCTAATTGTGAAAGTATAAGTTAAACCATCATCTCCTAATACCCAATTTTCAGCAAGACCTGGTTCGACTCCGTCTTCACCATATCTTAATAAACTGTCGAATATTTGAAAGTTTACTACTTTATCACTTGATCCAAGTGCAAATGGATTTAGTGATTCAGCTGTTAGAGCACCAATAATATTCAAATCATCTTTTAGTGCTACCGTTGATTCTGCAGTTGTTGATTCTGCAGTTGTTACTTCTGTACTATCATTACAAGCGACAAAACTAAAAGCAAATACTGATAGTAAAGCTAATAAAAACATCTTTCTTTTCATAATTTTTTCTCCTTATTTTTGATTTTCTATTTTATTTTTATGCAGGACACAAAATGCCCTGGGGTAATCTCTTTTAAAGGTATATTGTCTTTTGTACATTCATCCGTGGCGAATGGACATCTGGCAGCGAATCGGCATCCTGGCTTAGGATCAACAGGACTTGTGATTTCTCCTTCAATTATTTCTATTTCAGAGTCTCTAATTGTTGCACTTGGGACCAGGATAGCGCTTAATAGGGCTTTTGTGTAAGGATGGAGAGGATTTTCAAACAGTTCATCTGAAGTTGTTTTTTCCACACATTGTCCAAGGTACATTACTACGATTTCGTCGGAAATATGTTTGACAACACTTAGATCATGAGTAATAAATATATAGGTAAAATTCTCCTCTTCCTGTAAGTCCATTAATAAGTTTAATATTTGTGCTTGAATTGAAACGTCTAAGGCAGATACTGGTTCATCACAAATTATTAGTTTAGGATTCACTGATAAAGCTCTAGCTACACCAATTCTTTGTCTTCTACCCCCATCTAATTCATGTGGATATTTGTCATATAAGTTTTCAGCTAGCCCAACCCTTTTCATTAATGCTAAGACACTTTCTTTTCTTTTTTTACTGTTTGTTTCTATTTTGTTTACTAACAAAGGTTCTCCAATAATTTTACCTATACGATGTCTTGGATTAATACTTGAATAGGGATCTTGGAATATAATTTGCATTTCAGAACGATATTTTTTCATTTGAGAATTTCTTAAACCAGATATCTTTTCTCCTTCAAAATATATCTCTCCACTCGTACTTGGTATTAAGCCTAGGATAGTTCTACCTAGAGTAGTTTTACCACATCCTGATTCACCAACTACACCTAAGGTTTTACCCTTTTCAATTGAGATAGTTATGTCATCTACAGCATGCAGATATTGCTTTTTACCACATTTAAAGTATTTCTTTAGGTTCTTAGTTTCTAATAAGATCTCAGCCATTTTTCCACCCCTTGTCATATAAATGACATTTTATGATATGGCCATTAACTTCATTGTCTTTAGGTAATTCCAATTTACAGATGTCCATACAATTAGGACATCGCGGATGGAATTTACAACCTGTCGGTAGATCAATTGGGTCAGGCATCAACCCTTTAATAGGGTTAAGTCTTTTAGATTTATCATGGATATTTGGTATTGAACCAAATAGTCCATCTGTATAAGGGTGATGGGTCTTGTTGATAAAGAAATCTTCAAACGTTCCATATTCAACTATTTCACCAGCATAGAGAACCGCTACTTTATCACAGAACTTAGCTACCACTCCTAAATCATGGGTTATTAATAACATCGACATATTTAAACGTTTCTTTAAGTCTTCCATCATTGCAAGAATCTGAGCTTGAATAGTAACATCCAATGCTGTTGTTGGTTCGTCTGCGATTAGTAGTTCAGGTGAACAAGCTAAAGCCATCGCAATCACTACTCTTTGTTTCATTCCACCACTAAATTCATGCGGGTAACAATTTTTTCTTTTTGGATCTATCCCCACTAGCTGAAGAATCTCATCAACGCGTTGTTTAGGGTCGAAGTCTTCTTTGTAGTTATCCTTATGCAGTATTAGTACTTCCTCAATTTGATATCCAACAGTAAGAATTGGATTTAATGAGGTCATAGGATCCTGGAAAATCATTGAAATTCTTGATCCTCTAATGTTTCTCATTTCGTTATTATTCAAATCTAAGAGTTCAATATTATCAAATTTTATTGAACCACCCTTAACTCTACCAGTTCTTTCTGGCAAAAGTTTCATAATGCTAAGAGCAGTAGTAGTTTTACCTGCCCCTGTCTCACCAACTAGGCCTAATGTTTCTTTTTTATCGATTGAGAGTTTTATACCGTTTACGGCTTGTAACTCTATGTTATTTGTTTTATATATAACTTTTAAGTTATTGATATCTAATAGTTTACTCATATGATCCTCCTAGTCTCTCATTCTTGGGTCAAGTGCATCTGCTAAACCATCACCAAATAAGTTGAATGATAAAGCTGTAACTACAATTGCTAACCCAGGAACTAGTACTATATGAGGATAAAGCCTCATATAAGTTGTAGCATCCGCCACCATTGAACCCCATTCAGGTCTTGGAGGTTGAACCCCCATGCCAATGAAACTAAGGCTAGCTGCCCCTATAATAAGACCAGCTATATTCATAGTTGCGTAAACTATAATCATCGCTACAGCATTTGGTAAAACGTGTACGATGATAATTCTTAGACTCGAACACCCACTTGCTCTCGCGGCATCTATGTATTCTTGTCTAACGATTGTTAGAACTAGGGCTCTAACAATCCTAGAGAATCCAGGTACCATACCAATTGTCATTGCGATAATCATATTTTTTAATCCTAGACCTAATACAGTGATTAATGCTAAAGTCAAAAGGATACCAGGAATACTCATAATAACGTCAACGATTCTCATGATGATGTTATCGATTTTACCACCAAAGTACGCTGCTGTAGCACCTATTAAAGAACCACCAACCATACTAAGTGAAGCACAAATCAAACCAAAACTTAGGGAAACTCTTGCACCATGAATTGTTCTAGCAAATAAGTCTCTACCAAAAGCATCAGTACCAAATATATGTTGCCAAGAAGGTCCTTGCAATCTGTCTAATGGGGTCATTTGAATACATAGTGTATCGTAATCAGCGAATACATCAGCGAATATCGCAAATATTCCTATTATACAGATAACTATAAATCCAATTAAAGCCGGTTTATTCTTTTTAAATCTATACCAAATATCTCCTATACCAGAGCGAGATTGGCCAACATTTAACTTTTTCATATTAAGATATCCCCTTTTTAAATTGAGATTTAATTCGAGGGTCTATATATGCGTACATTAAATCAATTATTAACATAATTAACATAAACAGAGTTGCTAAAAGTATTGTCGCAGCCATAATTACTGGGACATCTTTTAATCTCATCGCTTTTAGGATAATAGTACCTACTCCATACATGCCAAATACTTGCTCAACTATTAGAGTTCCACCTAATAGGTAGGCAAATCTAATACCCAATTGAGTAATTATAGGGAGCAATGCATTTCTCATTGCGTGTTTAAAGATAATTCTTTGATTCGTAGCGCCTTTTGCTTTGGCGGTTCTTATATAATCTTGTCTTAATATTTCAAGCATAATTGTTCTAGTTATTCTTAAAAGATAAGCAGCGGTTGGCAAAGCTAAAGTCATGACCGGTAAAACGTAGTTTTTAAGTTCTCCAATTCCACCTGATGGTAACCATCCCAGTTTTAAAGAAAAGATTAGCATTAGAATTAATCCTAACCAGAACTCGGGAATAGATGCTAAAAATAAAGCACTTACCGTTGAAGATATATCCATAGTTGAATATCTCTTTGTTGCTGAGATTATTCCTAAAGGTATACCAATCATAGCTGATACTATTACTGAAAACACTGCTAGTTTTATAGTAGTAGGAAAATTTTTTAAAATTTCTTGGAAGACAGGTAGTTGTGATCTATAACTAACACCAAAATCTAATTTAAATATTCCCAACACATATTCAAAGTATCTCTGAAGCACGGGCTTATTCATACCTAAACTCGCATTTAATTCGTCAACTAAATGTTGTTCAGCAGTAGCTCCTAACATAATCCTACCAGGATTACCTGGAGTAATATTTAGAATTAAAAAGACGATTAAAATGATAAGTAGTAACATAGGTATAATATATAGTAATCTCTTTAATACGTATTTATACATAAAGTCACCTTTCAAAACTATTTTTGCAAGTAATCTAAAATTAATAACCCCGTTTCTAATTGAACTTTAATCATGTCTTTAATCGGGATAATTTTATAGTTTAATTCTGATTCCAATTCATCAGCGATTTCTTCTAATTTGTTTAAAGCAAGTTTATTAGCTTCTTTTAGAGTTTTCCAATCTTCAGTGTTAGAAGTATAAGGTATAAATTTCTCTAATTCATAGAGTGATGTTCTATAAAGAACACCAATAGCTAATATACCTAGGTAAAACTTGGATTTTATCAGAGAGTCAAATGTCTCAGCCACAGTAGCGGGATTATTGTAATCATCGTTTTGCGTTATCATTTTGACATTGACACCATTGTTAGAGAGTGCTCTAATATACATCTTGATGGAACTATAAAAAGGATTGTTATGTTTATCTACAAAATCAGAAAACAAATCTAGGTTCTCTCTAATAAAATCCAATGTTAATTTTTGGTAATCAAAACTTTTAAATAAGCTCTCTCTTCTTGTTTGTTTTAAAAGTGTTTGATCACTTACTCTTTTATCTAAAAAATATGGTAATTCTGTCATTACAGAAAAAGGTGTGTATTCATTCTCTGCGTATTCATGTGAACAAGTACCATTATGAATATCATTCGCTGGACTTACATTATCGGGTGTGTATTTGTCCATATAATCATATATTTGTTTTGTTCCTACTATCTTAAATATTCCAGGAGCGAACTTAGTAATAAAAGGCATCTCAGGTTCTCCTAGGTGAACTGGTATTTCCACTTCATTTGAAGCATTATATAAATCATCATATAGAGCTTCTAAAGGTTCGCTTAAATACCAATAGGTTCCTCCAAAACCAGCGTTATGTAATGGATAGATGAATTCAGGTTTGTATTCATCTATAATTTTCATTAATATTTTCGTTTCCGGTATTGGGTTATCAAATGTGAAATCTTTATATTTAATTGGAAAAGTCCAATCAACTTGTTTATCTGCTTCAGGTCGATAAAAGTTTTTTGCATATTTTTTGATGCTTAGATCTCCCTTGAACCAACCTTCGTTTAATTTAGTGCCATCAGGATCCACAGTTTTAATTATTATAAAAGTATAATCTAGTTCGTCTCTTAACTCTTTATTACTAGCAAGAGCCTCAGAGAAATAATCTAACATCATTGTGCCAATAGGTTCATTAGGATGAGGGCAACCATACATTAAAGCATGCTTTTTCCCAGTACCTATCTTTATGATTAGTACTGGTCTATTGTCTCTTGTGTATCCACCAACGTGTATTTTAACTACGCCTGGATATTTATATGCTAATAAATAACTGTTGCTATCTAACTCATTGAGTTTAAAGAAACCCTTATAGTCAGGAATGTTTTCTAAAACTTTTTTAAAAATATTTTTCATTACAATCACCTATAGGTATTTGTCGTGGATATATTGTTTGAATTCTTGGATTAAAGTTAACTCATCTATGTCAAATAGAGATGGTAGATCATAGGGAGCATCAACCATTTTTCTAATAGCGTCAATTCCAAACTTGCTTACGATGTAACTAACAAATGAGTATGATATTTCATATCCTGCGCTTGATTTAAAGTTATGAATATCAAAAACAAATGATCTCAATGCATTTAAATCTATATACTCTTCATTTTCGGATAAAGCTTTTCTTATTCTATCTTCATCAAGCCAACCAGCCAAGTAAGCCGATACACCTTGATGTAGATAATATGGTAAGTTTTCATTTAAATGACTTAATAATAATTGGGTAAATACATGCATTAAAGCTTTTTCAGCTGTTATATCTTTAAAACATTCTAATGGAGACATATGAATCATACCCCAGATAAAACTAGCGCGGTACCAAGATGGTCCGTTAGGATTACCCATTACAGAGTGAAATCTTTTTTGAGTTCTATGTAAATGTATAGGTTGTTTATCATAAAGTTTAAACTTTAGAATGCTAGTAATTCTTTCATATCCTGTATCAGCGTTTTCTTTTAAGGTAGCCAAGTATTCGGAATCATTAACCCCATAAAACTCAAAATACTTTGTTTCTAAGTTAAGAGTCGCACCATAAATACTTTTAGTTAAAGTTTTCATTCTATCGATAACACATTCTTTTTCTGTATGGAGTGCATAGTATTCTCTGTATCTATTGTCGTGTTTAAAACTTACATATCCTTTTTCCAATAATCGTTGAATAAAAGAGTTTATTGTAGTTTTAGCCCAGTCTTTATCTTTATTAACTTCTTTTACGATTTCTCCAGCGGTTAAGTAATCATTTTCCCATAAAGCTTTCATTACTTCCCATTCCGAGGGAGTGATGTTAGATGTTTTCATTCAATCATCTCCTTTTCATAAACTACAAGTGTAGTTCGTGATAAATATATCACAATATAGTTAAAATGTAAAGGCTATCATCTAAATTTTTGAAATTAATTTTGAATTTTAGTAATAAACAATGGTCAATAATTTACAGCATAATATTTAAATATATTTATATATATATTTATATAGTTGCCCTTCAAAAAAAGACTTGTAATCTTAAAAAAAATAACTATGATAATTATAAGATGTATATAAATAGACGACAACTAATGAATATGTTCGCTACCTTAGAAAATAGTATGCACGGAAGAATTCAAAGCATTATTCGTGGTTATATTATAAGTAGCCAAAAGATGAAGGATGAAGATGTTATAACCGAAAGAGGACCTTGTGAGATAATAAATG
>CAZHSG010000034.1:0-18697 GCA_964535005.1 uncultured Candidatus Izemoplasmatales bacterium | reverse complement strand
TCATAATTATCTTATTGTTATCTGCTATAAACTCTCCATTGGCTGTAGAAACAGCATCTACATAAGTTAAAGTTGCATTTATATTATTTTCTTCAAGAATATATTTAATTATTATATCTGAAGTAGCGTTTTGACCAAATACGACAATTTCTTTACCTTCTAATGATTCAACTGTGAAGTCTTCCTCTTGCATGCTAACTAAATAATAGTTACCAAACGTTACTGCAGCTAAAAATTTGTATTCAATTCCAGATGTATATAGTTTAGCTCCTAGATTTGTAGGTGCGAAAACAAAATCATGTGATCCTGAGCCTAAAGCGGCCACTAATGGATCAGCTCCATTTACTATATCAACTGCATAATCATCGTTATCTTGCACAAATAATTGTGCTAATGCTGGTGCTCCATTTGGAGCCATAACTGTTAATGATTCTGTATTTTGATTACATCCCACTAAGGCTAATATTGCCAACAATCCTAGTACCAATGTTAATATTTTTTTCATTTGAATCCCCTTTGTTTTTGATGTTTTTATATATATTATTGTATAACCAAATATATTATATAATATTTACTGCGGATTTAATAACGATGTTGTAATATATTTTTCAGCATCTAAATCCGCAGTATTGTTTTATTTAATTTTATGTAATTTAATTACAGTTTTACATCATAGAATGATCTTTTATTATAGTATGTATGTAGAAGTTCATGTGCTTTATGACCAGCAGGTTTCCCAAGGAAATCATCATATATCATTTTGACTGCTGGATTTTCATGAGATTTTCTGAATTCTGTATTATGATCAATATTATATAGAACTTTAGATCTTAGTGCTCTAACATCATATTTTTCTTGGTTAATGGCAGAAACGATTGGTTGCCCTCCACCGTTAATACATCCACCTGTACATCCCATAAATTCAACGAAATGATATTGTTTCCCGGTAGATTTCATCATTTTAAAGAATTCTTTAATAGCAGCTCCACCGTGAACAGCAGCTACATTCACTTCAATTCCAGCTACGTTGTAAGTAGCTTCTTTGATGTCTTTCAATCCTCTAATGGCATTGAATTCAACAGGCGTTGAATGACCTTCTAGAATTTCCGTTACAGTTCTTAAAGCGGCTTCCATAACTCCACCACTTACGCCAAAGATTGATGCTGCTCCTGTATAACTCGCTAAATCTCCAAAAGGTTTAATTGGATCTAAATCTTTGAAAGGAATACCTCTATGTCTTATTATTCTAGCTAATTCTCTAGTTGTCAATACTAAATCAACATCTTTGTATCCACCTCTTCCCATCTCAGGTCTATTAGCTTCAGCTTTCTTAGCTACACAAGGCATGATTGATACTGAATATATATCTTCAGGCTTTTTACCTAGTTTATCAGCATAATAAGTCTTGATTAAAGCTCCAGCCATTTGTTGAGGAGATTTACAACTTGATAAGTTTGGAATATATTCGGGATAATAAAGTTCTAGATAATTAACCCATCCTGGTGAACAAGATGTAAACATCGGTAATACTCCACCATTTTGAACTCTGTTAATAAATTCATGACCTTCTTCAATAATTGTTAAGTCAGCTGTAAAGTTGGTGTCCATTATTTCATGAATACCTAACGCTTTTAGAGCAGCAAACATTTGTCCTTCAACATTCGTTCCAATTTTATAACCAAATTCTTCACCTAGTGCAGCTCTCACAGATGGCGCAACTTGGACAACGATTGTTTTTGATGTATCTCTTAAAGCTCTTTCGAAGTATTTAATTTCATCTTTTTCGCGTATTGCTCCCGTTGGACAAGCTTGGATACATTTACCACAGTAGATACATCCAGCATCTTCCAAGTTATGGAATTGAGCTGGTCCAATATATGTATTAGAACCACGATTACTAAAGTTTAAAATTCCAAGTCCTGATTGTTTTTCACAAGCAGATACACATCTACCGCAAAGAACACATTTACTTGAGTCTAAAATCATCGCATCACTTGAATTATTCATTTTGATTTCTTTTTGATCAAATAATTTTGCATTTGAGAAATCATTATCTACATTAAATCTTCTTAGTAAATCAAGAAACTCACAAGAATTTTCTCTTGAACATTTCCAACATTCAAATTTATGGTTACCCGCAAGTAATTCTAAGTTGAATGAAACATTTTCATATATTTCTTTTGTATCAGTATGAACTACCATTCCTTCTTGAACTTTTGTTGAACAAGATGTTTTTAAACCTCTTTGTCCTTCAATTTTCACTATACAAAGTCTACAGTTTGATTCTTCATGAATACCTTCCAAGAAACATAATCTAGGAACACTAATACCAATAGAATCAGCTGCTTTCATTACCGTGAAGTTAGATGGAACTGTGACTTTTTGTCCATTAATAGTCAAATTAACTAAATTAGCCATTTTATACACCCTTCCAATCTTCAGGTTTAGTAGAAATAGCATTAACTGGACAAGCAGATTTACATGCACCACATTTGATACATAGGTCTAAGTCAATGAAATGTTTTTCTTTAACTTTTCCTTCAATAGCTCCTACTGGACAGTTTCTAGCACATTTAGTACAGCCAATACAGTTATCTAAAACAACATAGTTTGTTAATTCAGAACAAACACCTGCTGGACAAACTTTATCGACTACATGTGCAATATACTCACTTCTAAAATGTTTCAAAGTTGATAATACTGGGTTAGGAGCTGTTTGTCCTAATCCACATAGTGAAGAATCCTTGATCATATAGCCAAGTCTTTCAAGAATATCTAAGTCTTCTAGAGATCCTTTACCTTCACATATTCTATTTAGAATGTCTAACATTCTTTTTGTACCCTCACGACAAGGTGTACATTTACCACATGATTCTTCCACTGTAAATTCTAAATAGAATCTAGCAACGTCAACCATACAGTTATCTTCATCTAATACGATCATACCACCAGAACCCATCATAGATCCTAGTTGTACTAGGTTATCAAAATCAATTGGAGTATCTAAAGACTCAGCTGTAATACACCCACCTGAAGGTCCACCAGTTTGTGCAGCTTTGAATTCTCTCTTATTAGGAATTCCTCCACCTATTTCATATATTACTTCTCTTAATGTAGTTCCCATTGGAACTTCAAGTAATCCTGTGTTGGCAATCTTTCCACCTAATGCAAATACTTTTGTCCCACTTGATTTCTCAGTCCCGATTGATTTAAACCAATCAGCGCCTTTTAAAAATATAACTGGCACATTAGCAAATGTTTCAACATTGTTTACATTAGTTGGTTTTCCAAATAAACCTCTAACAGCTGGGAATGGAGGTTTGTTTCTCGGCATTCCTCTTTCACCTTCAATTGAAGCAATTAGTGCAGTTTCTTCACCACAAACAAAGGCTCCAGCTCCAAGTCTTATTTCTATTTTAAAGTCAAACCCTGAATCAAAGATATTTTTACCTAATAATCCAAGTTCGTTGGCTTGATTTATAGCTATTTCTAATCTTTCAACAGCCACAGGATATTCCGCTCTAATGTAAACATATCCAGTGTCCGCACCAATTGCGTAACCACAAATAGCCATTGCTTCTAACACTGAATGTGGATCACCTTCAAGTACGGCTCTATCCATGAATGCTCCTGGATCACCTTCATCAGCGTTACAGATAACATACTTTTGGTCCGATACTGATTTACTAGCAAACTCCCATTTTAATCCTGTTGGGAATCCACCGCCACCGCGACCTCGAAGTCCTGATTTTTTCATTTCAGCTATTGTTTCTTCAGGAGATAAAGTAGTTAGAACTTTTCCTAACCCTTCATAACCTTGTCTTGCTATATATTCCTCAATCTTAAGGGGATTGATAACACCACAGTTTCTAAGGGTAATTCTAGTTTGTTTTGCAAAGAATGTTAATTCAGATCTATTTTTGAATTTACTTCTATCAAACTCACCTTTAAATAATAATCTTTCAACGGGATTTCCTTTAGCAATGTGTTCTTCAACTATTTCTTTTACATTAGCTATTTTAATCCCGGAATATAATACTTCTCCTGGATAAACTAGAACATGTGGACCTAAGGCACAAAGTCCAAAACATCCAGTTAGGATTGTTTTGATATCATCACCTAGATTTAATCTATTGATTTCTGCTTTAAATTCGTTACGTAGAGCGATTGAATTTGAATTTTTACATTCGCCACCACCACAAATTAATATATGCATCCTATCTAACATATAATCTACCTTTTAATCTTCGATAAAAGATATTTATCGATACGATTACCCTTCACAATGTGCTCTTCAACAATTTCTGATGCAATTCTATCAGTAACTAAGCAATAGATTGTTTTTGAGCCGTTTGATTCAAGTACTTCGACTATAGGTTCAAATGCACATTCACCCATGCATCCAACTTGGGTGATTTCTACGTTTTCTAGATTTAAAGCATTTATTTCCTCTACAAAGGCGTTGTAAACTGGTTTGGCTCCAGCGGCAATACCGCATGTACCATAACCTACTTGAACTCTCACGCCGTTAGTCAATCCGCTCATATACATTTTCTTATATGACTTTTCACGCAATTCTTTAAGTTCTTTAAGCGTCTTCATTTGTTTCCTCCTACAAATATTTTTTTAACTCTTTAATTTTTGAATCACTTTTTTAACAAGTTGTACAGATCCGTTAGCATAAACTTCTTCATTTACTGTAAATATTGGCGCTAACCCGCAGGCACCAATACATCTTGTTGCTTCAAGTGTATATAAACCATCTTTCGTTGTTTCTCCGACTCCAATTTTTAGTTCGTGTGAAAATGTATCTAATATACCTTGAGAACCTTTTACATAACAGGCAGTACCTAAACAAATACTAATAATATTTTCACCTTTTGGTACAATAGAAAAATGTCCATAGAAAGTAACGACACCGTTTATTCTTGCGATACTTACATCTAGCTCATTAGATATGATTTTTTGAATTGGTAAAGGTATGCAACCAAATATTTTTTGTGCAGCATGTAATGTAGGCATTAATGGACCCGGCTCTTTCTTGTTTTTTTCCATTTCTGCATACAGTTCTTTTACTTTATCTTCAGTAAATTCTATATTAACTCCCACAATCAAAATCCCCTTTCTTAAAGTTTCAATTTTTGCAATAGTATTATAACATTTTATATCATAAAATCCAAAGATTTTTATAAGTAAAAATGCTTACATTTATAGAGGCAAAAATGGTTATGGGATTATGTCAATAACTAGCATAATAAAAACCGCTAAAAATAGCGGTTTATACTAGATTTAAATTGTTTATTTAACACCTGTTAAAATGCTTGGATATTTATGATTTTTTCTTTAAAATGACTATCCAAACCACGTTAGAAACCACTAAGAAAAGTGATAAAACTCCCTTGACTATATAGTTTGAATATTTGTCTAAAAATGACTCTTCTTTATTACTTTCAGTATCTCCGGCTTGAACGTAATCTACCGGTCGATTTATAACTCTTATTTCTAGATCCTTTTCTATCTCTTCACCTAGTTCAGTTTTAAGAGTTAAAGATAGGTGATATACCCCGGGAATATTTGCATTTTTTGTATATGAATCATATCTTACAGTTACATAATAATCCGTATACCTATCAATCTCATTTGCACTTACTAATAGCTTTGTAAAATCAGGTAAAGCCATTACCGTATCATTGTATGTTTGGATAATTGATGAATCAAAATATACTACAGGTCCTAATTCATCTACTACATTAATGTTTATAGTTTGATTAGTCTTATTCCCACTTGAGTCTGTAACCGAGAATACCATAGAATAATTACCCAAATCCTCATGGTTAGTTGAATAAGAATCACTTTCTAATAATAAAGCTAACTCTTCAACATCATCGTAGTTATCATTAAAACTCAAATTTAATTTAATTTCATCTTCTGTAATTATTGAATCATATCCAATTACAATTGAAGTAGTACCCGAAATAATAGGGCCTTCATTATCAACGACTTCTATATCTTGAATATAGGTTTCTGTGTTCCCACTAGAATCAGTTACTGAGAATATCATTTGATAGTCCCCAATAATATTTGTGCTAGCTGTGTAGTTATCCCCGACCATAACTATATTTGAGGTTATATCACCATCATAGTTATCACTCGCGGATAATACATCTAGAATATTTTGGGTTGTATAAGAATTTGGATATACAGCTAGTATAGTGTCTATATCTGAAAATACTGGTTTCAAAACATCTACAACTTCTACTGTAACACTTATTTGTGATGAATTACTGCTGGAATCAATGACTTCAAAAACTACTGAATAGCTACCTAAAACCTCCATGTTCACTGTGTAGTTATCAGAGATTACAGAAATATTATTGGTCACATCACCATCAATTGCGTCATAGGCAACTAAAGCTGATTGAATCCCACTCACAGTTATTGGTGAATCATAATAGGATATAACTGTACCTGCGTTTTGAAAGTAAGGTGCTGAAGTATCAATTAAAGCTCCTTCAATATATACTTCATAACTTGTAAACTGATTTCCTTCTTCTAACTGAATACCCGTCATCCCGTTAGTTTCAAAATAATTATACTCATTGTCAAAGGAAATGCTTATATAATTAGTTTCAGATGTAGTTGTGAAACTAAAATAGAAACCTTCATATCCACCTTCCGTACAATAGGTTAGTTCATAATTACTATTCGTATAAGAATCTACTAGAGATTCATTTTCATAAAACTCTATTTCTATATAACTCCATTGATCATCATTATAGAGTCTCGGTGTTGTTAATGTATATTCCGTATATGGTTTCACAACAAATGTATTTATAGTATTGAATTCTTCTCCATCTGTAGACAATTCAAAATTGTCACTTGATATGTAGTTTTTACCTCCTGGTAAATAATGTGGTGAATATGCCATTACATCTATAAAACTAAAAAAGCATACAATTATACATAAAACGCTAAGTAAACATACTTGTTTTTTCATAATCTATCTCCTCTCTTTGCAAAAATACTACTTTATAGCAAACACAATTCTTTATTTCTGTTTAAAATAACTATATTTTACTAAAGAAGTCATATATTTAAAAAACCATAGATTAGGTGATATACTAGTAATGAGGTGAATAAACAATGAAAGTAGTTAAACTTAACAATAACCTAGCGATGCCAATCGTTGGATTAGGAACATTTAGAAGCAAATCTGATGCAGCTTATATATCTGTGAAATCCGCAATTAATAGCGGCTATACACATATTGATACAGCAGCTATCTATGACAATGAAGAAGCTGTAGGTAAAGCAATAAAAGATTCTGGAGTTGAAAGAAACAAAATATTCATAACAACTAAGGTATGGAATTCTGAACAAGGATATGAAAAAACTTTAGAAGCATTTAATATTTCACTAGATAAACTAGGTTTAGAATATGTTGATTTGTATTTAATTCACTGGTTTAAGGGGTACGAAAACTCATTATCAACCTATAAAGCTTTAGAAAAATTATATAAAGACGGAAAAGTAAAAGCAATTGGTGTAAGTAATTATAATGTCCACCACCTTCAACATTTGCTAGACAATGTTGAAGTTAAACCAATGGTCAATCAAGTTGAAACTCATATTTTCTTACAAAATCATTTTCTACAAGATTTTTGTGTTAAAAACGGAATTCAACTAGAAGCGTACGCTCCTTTGTTAAGTACTAAAATTGAAGAACTATTAACTAATGAAACAATGATTGCCATAGCTAAGAAACATTATAAAACAGTGGCACAGGTCAATATTAGATGGTTTGTGGAAAGAAATATTGTAGTAATCCCAAAAAGTATTACCCCAAGTAGAATCGCTGAAAACGTTGATGTTTTTGATTTTGAACTAGACAAAGAAGATATGGACCGAATTAGGAAGCTTAACAAAGGCACTAAAATGTTCCCTGAATTTGATAACATCGATTTCTAATGGTACGATTTGGTATCGTTGGTGCAAATGGAATTGCTAGAAAATTTGCACGAGATATTTCATTAACGGAAAACGCAGTTTTAACAGCTGTTTCTGCTAGAACATCAGCACAAGCTAATAAATATAAAGATGATTATAAAGTGCCTTTCGCTTATTCTAGCTACGTAGAATTAGCTGAAAGCAAAGAAATTGATGCTGTTTATATTGCAACGCCACATAATTTTCACTATGAACAAGCTATTATGTTTATGAATCACAAAAAAAATGTTCTTGTGGAAAAACCAATAGCTGTGAATCAAAAACAACTTGAAGAAATGATTAGAGTAGCTAAAAAAAACAATGTGCTTCTAATGGAAGCAATGTGGACACATTTTCTACCATCTTCTCAATTCATTAAAAAAATTATTAAATCAAAAACTCCTGGAAAATTATTGGAAGCCCACATTGATTTTGGTTATTCATTAATTGATAATTACCCTATTGAAAGAAGGTTAATGAATATTAATCTTGCTGGTGGTAGTATTTTAGATTTGGGTGTATATCCAATCAGTTTCTATCATTTCATTCAACAAACTCCGATAAAATCAATATCAGCTAAGGCAAAATTTACAAATACTGGCGTAGATGCATCGTGTGATATCGAAATTATCGATGAAAATGATGGTCACATCTATATTAGATCAAGTATGAATGAAAATTTACCTAATAACGCAAAAATGATATTTGAAAATGGCTCAATTGAAATGAAGGATTTTTCAAGAAGTTTAGAAATTTACATTAATGGTTCAAAATTTGAAAAAAAATATGAGGGCGAAGGTTTTGTTCATCAAATTAGATCATTCGCGAAAACTATTGAAAACAAAGAGTTTGAAAACCCAATAATGACGCATCAAGCTTCATTATCATGTATAAAAACTATGGACAAAGTTCGGGAAATAATAAAATTAAAATATCCATTTGAATAACAAAATCACTCTCAAAAAATGAGAGTGATTTTTTTAATACTATGCTTGTTTAAAACATACTTCCTATTAAAGAAGTAAATAATAATCCTAATACTAATGATGATATATTTGCGACAATAGCGTAGATAATAGCTTTTGCTTTAGTGTTTTCTTTTAACAATTTTCTATAAACAATTATTTCTATAATAAAGACTATAAGTTCTCCTAATAGCAACACTCCTATAGCACCAAATATACTCCACCACTTAAAGGCGAATAAAATAAACGCTGCTAGAATCGTTTGCGTAATTAAATTTATGAACAGAGCAGTTTTATAAGATTTTTTCTCTCTATACCCAAATAGAAATAATATTCCTAATTCAATAATCAAAGTAATGGTCACATTAATAATAGTTTGTAATATTATTACTCCGTACCCAAGTTGTTCATCAACATCTGCTATATATAGAGTACCGCTAAAGGTTCCATTTACATTAGCCACTTCTAAAGGAGTTTCTAAAATAGATGAATCTAATATATTGATTTCAAAATATGCATTAAAGTTATGTTTGTGTATTATATCAGAAACTATTAATTCTCCTGATTCAGTAACTATAGCTATTTTAAATACATCCGGAGCTGCAAAGTACCCTACATGAAACTGATTAGAGTCATCTTCACTAACTCTAATAGTATGTGGTGGCCCACTGGTATATATAGTATAGGAAGCGTAATTATCATCGTCAATGTATCCATTTAAGATATCTGGATATGTTTCTAAGTAATAGTCATATTCAATTCGTTCTTGAATTTGTGATTCGCTTAAAACGCTCACTTCATCTTCATCAAACTTAACTAATAAATCAAAAGAGTAGGGTTCATCAATTCCGATAATCTTGATATCTGATGTAGGTTTTGGACCCATATCAGCTTTTACAGTATTAGAAATTAAGACTAAACTAATTGTTAAAACTAAAACCATTAAAATACTCTTAAGTAATTTCCTCATTCTATTCTCCTAGTCTTCCTTCATCACATTTGTATATATCAAATATTTGTTGAGTGTTAATAATACCATCATCAACTAATTGTTTTAATTGATAGGTTACATCATCCTTTGTTGCATAATAACCTATTGAATTTAAATCAGCATCACAGCCGTTAGAAAAATATCCAAAATCAAATCCATCAACTACAATTTGGCCAACTACAGCGGTGCAAAATACAAGAGATCTTTGTATTTCATACCCATTTATTTCTCCGACAATTGAGGCGTCCTCTAATATTGTTATAGTACAAACGGTATCTTGTATATTTAACGCAGGTAGTCCGGAAGCTAACACATCGCCAATGGTTATTATCCCTATTTTTATCGCTGTTGGAATATTCACATATTTATTTTCTGGTTTAATATAATAAAAACTATCTCCACCACAACCACCAGCACCTAATAGGTATTCATGATCAACGTCAGTATATATTATTTCATTTACATACATCTCGCAAGTTCCATGACTTTGATAATATACTAAGTAATCACCAAAGTAATAATCCAAGTCTTTATAATCATTGCATGATACTAAAAATGTCAGTATAAAGAATATAAACACAGTTAATATTTTCTTCATATAATTCATCTCCTTTTGTATATAGTTTATAATTAAGTTGTGACAAAGTATTGACAAATATTAAAAAGATAAACAATCTACTCCAATATTTTATTGAAACTATTTGTAACATATTATATATCTAAATTTACGTATTTGCAATTTTTGTATAATCCACTTTTAGGATTGCGTACTCATAGGAATCAAACCATAAGGGCTTGCCACTATGATCTTTTTCGAAATATGCATTTTGAAGACGATGGGCTTCTCTTCTAAAATTCAACCTTTCGAGTAGTTTCCATGAAGGATCATTCAGCACATTACAAAAAGCTACAATACGATGTGCATTGTGTTCTTTAAATAGAACATCTATTAGTTTCTTTACACTTTCTGTAGCGTATCCATGGTTATGATAATCACTATTAAAGACATAGCCGATTTCCCAAGTATTAAATTCACTATTGATTTGTTCATAATATAGATTGCCAATTAGCACAGCGTTTTCTTTAAGTATCACACCTAAAAATGCATTACTATTTGATCTCTTAATGACTTCTTTTTTAGCGGCTTCTAAACTAAAAATGTTATATGGCTCATATTCAACTACATTTGGTTTTGATAAGTAGTTGAACAAATCAAATACATCTTCTTCCTTAAATTTTCTGAGTAGTAACCTATTTGTTTCAAACATTTCAGTCTTTTATAAAATTATCAGATTCGATAGTCATACAATTCCTCCCTATAATGTGTTTAATTACAAATTTATTATATCACTTATCTAAAGTAATTAAAAAAAGCCAAAAAATGGCTTTTTATCTAAATTATTATTAAAATATTTTATAAGTCTTAATAAATGTATAAAGCTTAGATTATTCAAAAGAATCTAGTATATTTTGAATAATATGACCTTCATCTAATCCATCACGTCTTGCAACCATGAATAATCTATCTATTAATGTTTTTTCAGCCAATAATTTTTCGTTATATTCTAACTGAACTTGCAGGTTTGAATCTGTGATGTATATGATAATCATATTTTCATTTTTCTCTTTAATTTCTTTATCAATCATAAAATAAAAATCGCCTCTTTTAGTAAAATACAATTCTTTTACGTTTCCAACACGGCCTTTTTCTGTATTATGCTTAACAATTGCATTCATATGATGCAATAACCCTGGATTCCATTTAATTGTTTGATTTGCAGTCTCTTCAATCAGTTTTCTCATTAGGAAGTCTATATTGTTTCCTTGTTTCTGTTTAGTCATTAGTTTAATCTCCTCAAGTGTGTATTTAACTATATACTACATTATATCATAACATATAGACAAAATATGTCCTATTTTAAATTTTTAATGTTTTTTGCAATCATATTATAGCACATAAATATAGCATTATAAATGGTTATTCATATATTGGTCTATCTTGTTTTTGTGTTTTCCATAAACTATTATATGGTGATTTCCATAGGGATTAGTTAGAAAATATCTAACATCATTAAGTTTTATGCGTATTTGGGTTCTGCAAAGATTATCCTCTTCAAGATTTTCAATTATTTCGCCTTCAGCAACGTAATAATCCTTTAAATTAGCGCTTAATTTAAATAGTGTAACATCAGTCTTTTTCATCTTACCTCTGATGGCTACGCCAATTCCAGACTCAAAATGGGTTGTGATTTTATAACTTTCAGTCATATCTAAAGGCAAAGTACAATGAGCGAATACTATTTCATTTTGATCCGTGTCTATTCTTGATGGGTTTGCCTGAAATCCAGTTTGTCTTGTAATCTTATTTAAAAAATACATTGATAACATTGCTGGGATATCTCCCTCACATGAACCAATGATTTTATCACGATTAAGAAGCGATAAACCTAAACAACCTGTAGTATGAATCTTTCCAAGCAAATCAAAACATCTTATTGTTAAACCTTCTAGTTTGTATTTCTTGGTTATTATCTCAAGAGCTTTACTAACTTTTTTAGCTTTGATAACCTCTTTAGGGTTAAATTCAATAATAGTATCGTTTTCATAGTCTTCAACGTTAGTATTATTATATATATCTACTAATTCATCAATTTCTATATCAACTAAATTTATGTTTAGTATTTCTAAACACTTCTTATAATCTACATTAGATGAAATAAGCCAATCACTTGGCTTTCCTATTACCCCTAGGTTAATCGGTTGAACTATTTCCTTTTTGTTTATTTCAAATAGCCTTTTAGCTATATACTTCGGTGATCCATGAAGTATCTCAGCTTTTTCACCTTTGCCTTTTAGGTATGAGAGAATTTCCATGCTAGCAGCTAGGGAATTGTTAGACCCATAGGTTAAAAGATAATATGGAGCTTTTAAATCTTTCTCCATTTCTAAGAAATATCCTTCAGATCCACCACTTTGAACTAGTATCAAAGATATATCTGAATCATAGAAGCTTGATTTATCTGATAAATAGAAATTATAGTTACCTAAACTTTCTATTTCATCTAATAACTTTTTGGTTTCTTTATTTATTCTAATATCGTCATGTAGTTTAGAGACGATTGGCAATACCGATATTTTCATAAACTTACCTCTTTTCATTTACGAAAATATTATAACACATTGTTAAAAAAATGGAATATGCAGATAATAATTATTATATATTTAACCATAAAAACTAAATGAAAAAGCCATCATTTGATGGCTTAATTTCTATCTTGATGGTGGATTGGAGGAGCTTGAATCCTCGGAACTTGGATTTTCTGTAGTTTCACGCACAAAAACTTTGTTTTGGAAATATAATATTGATTGTTGTAACATTTTAAGTTGCAACTTGTTATCATATGCATATACTATTATACAAATGGTTTAATAACCATACCAATCCATTATTTTCTTATAGCTCTAATCCTATCCGCAGCTGGCGGATGTGAATAAGTAAGTTTTACATACAAAGGATGAGGCGTTAAATTAGAGAAATTTTCTCTTGTTAATACTTTTAAGGCTGTTTCCATTGATAGCTTATCATACTTTGTCGCTGCAAAGTTATCTGCTTGATATTCATGTTTTCTTGATAAGTATGCTGTTATTAAACCTATTGGAATCATTATCGGTTCAATAAATACTAAAAACAATATAATAGCAAACCCAAAGTTTGCTTCACTAAACTTAAATGCAGTACTAAATACAGCAAATTCTAATAATAGTACTAGTAATCCAACGCAAACTAATACTATTAACAGTGACTGAATCAAACCATACGTAATATGTTTATATTTATTATGCCCAATTTCGTGAGCTAGTATTGCAACAATTTCTTCTTCAGAACACTTTTCTATCAAAGTATCATATAAAACAACTTGTTTGAATTTACCAAAACCTGTGAAATATGCATTTAATTTTGACGATCTTTTTGATGCATCAATTACACTTATTTTATTTATTTCATATCCTACTGTTTTTGCAAATTCTTCAATCTTAGTCTTTAAACTAGAGTCTTCTAAAGGTTTTAACTTATTAAAAATAGGTACAAATACTTTAACATACAAGATATTTGATAATAAAATAATAACCGCTAAAAATAAGTAAGCATACAAGAAAAACATTGATGACACATGTTTGTAAAGATTTGCAAGCCCAAAGATTAAACTACCACCTAAAATGATAGTTAATAATAAGCTTTTTATTTTATCTTTAAAAAAAGTAGCTTTTGAAGTTTTATTGAATCCAAATTTTTCTTCAATAACAAACGTATCATAATATGAAGTAAATATTCCAATTATAAAATTAACAATGAAATAAAGTCCCATGAAAAAAACAATACTTAATTCTTGGTTACTGGTAATTTTGTTAGCCACTCTATCTATAAATGGAAAATAACCTATAGCAAGTAATAATAAAAAGACAAAAGTATTAATTGCATTGATAATAAGACCAAATTTGAAATTTGTCATATTGTATTTATGCCATTTTTTATAATCTTCAGGATTATATACATCACTTACTTCTTCAGGAATAATTGCATTTCTATTCTTGTAGTTAAGCGTAGACAACCAAAGATTATATATAAAAAATAATATTATAATTGCAAACGTAATGATTCTAATTGTTAATTCCATAAATTCCTCCATCATAAATACTAGTTAAACACTAGTTATAGTTTTCTACAAATACTTGTACTATTTTCGAATCAAATTGACTTTCTGAACATATTCATATTTCTGCAAATACTTCCACTTTTATTATCCATTTTATATGACACTTTAATAGAAAAGTGTTCCGAAAAATAAATTGTGCAATACGTCTATGTTTGTTCAGTATTCCTTAACTTATAAATATACTACATTTGAGCAAATTCTACAACATAGTTTTAATAAACATAGAGATTGTATATTGCTTTTCAAGTTCTTATCATTAATTGACTTATATTTATTATTGTACAACACTTAAAAAAGGGGCTGTAAAGAAATAGCCCCTTTTCTATTCATTCAATTTGCTTTTTAAATCTTTACTAGGTACATATCTAATTCTATTATGTGCTTTTATAACAATACCTTCTCCTGTACCAGGGTTAACACCAGCATGTTCGTGTACATGGTACTTTTTGAATTTACCAAACTGTTTAATATTAACTACGTTACCTTCAACAAGTTGCTCTCTAATCTCGTCTAAAATAGCATTTAAAATTTTAGAACTCTTGTATTTTGATAGTTCTGTATCTGCAGCAACATAATCAATAATATCTTTTTTGTATTTAACAATAACCTTGATTTTTGGCTTTTTAACTTTTTCAACAACTGATTCTTCAACCTTTTTTTCTTCTTTTGGTAGTTCTTCTATCTTTTTTAGAACTGGTATATATTCTTTTTTTGTAAAGTCTGGTGCTTGATCTATGAACAACTGTTTAAGTTGACTACTAGCAGAGAATTTAATTCTGTTATGTGCTTCTATAACAATACCTTCTCCTGTACCAGGGTTAACCCCAGCATGTTCTTTTACACGGTACTTTTTGAATTTACCAAACTGTTTAATATTAACTATATTACCTTCAACAAGTTGCTCTCTAATCTCGTCTAAAATAGTATTTAAAATTTTAGAACTCTTGTACTTTGATAGTTCTGTATCTGTTGCAACAGAATCAATAATATCTTTTTTGTATCTAACAATAACCTTGTTTTTTGAAATTTTAACACTTTCAACTTCTTGTGTCTTTGCTTCTACTGGAATGATAACTTCTTTTGTTTCTTTAACTATCGGCTCAACCGGAGTGGATTCCTCAATTTTGTTTACTATCTCAGTAGTTATATATTCTTTTTTACTAAAATCTGGTTCTTGACCTACAAACAACTGTTTTAGTTGCTTGCTGGCAAAGAATTTAATTCTGTTATGTGCTTCTATAACAATACTTTCTCCTGTTCCGGGGTTAACACCAGCATGTTCTTTTACACGGTACTTTTTGAATTTACCAAACTGTTTAATATTAACTATATTACCTTCAACAAGTTGCTCTCTAATCTCGTCTAAAATAGTATTTAAAATTTTAGAACTCTTGTACTTTGATAGTTCTGTATCTGTTGCAACAGAATCAATAATATCTTTTTTGTATTTAACAATGACCTTTGTTTTATGAATTTTAACAATTTTAACTTCTTCCGTCTTCACTTTAGTGTCTGACAATATTACAATACCAACTAATATCCAAAGTATTGCTATCGTCACTAGTAATATGGAATTCAATATAATCATTTTTATACTCCTCAAAACATCATTTTAAAATTAAATCTCCTTATGTGTTTTTTGATATACTCTGCTTGCGTATAAAATAAAAAATGCCACAAAATAGCCTTTACAATTAAGTAAAATTATTTTTCGAATTTAAGTGTAACCTTCAAATAGAATTATAGCACACACATAAATAAATTAACATAGTTGTCAGCTAGAAAGGACATATTTGATTAAATAGTTTTGAGAAATTCACGAATATCTCTTTTCTTAAATACATCTAGTTTTAGATTTATTAAGTTTTGTGCTTCATTAATAATTATACTATTCTATATATTACAGGTCATATATAGCCAAATAAATAGTCCAAAAGTGCTTTTTATTATGTTTATATCATTAGTTGTAACTATTTGTAATACGGTTTGTCGTTCTTAATGCTAAATACATATAAAGTTAGCAAATCATTGTTTTTCAGCCGTTTCCCGCACAAAATATAAAAATTATGAAGTCATATATGAATTCTTTTTTTACTGTTATAATTGTTTTGGAGGCCAAAATATCAGTAGTTTTATTATCAATTAACCATTTGGAGAATTACAGATAATTACTAATTAATTAATATTCCTTCAAAATATAAAAGTGCTCCATTTATGAATTTATAAGAAGTAAAATCGAATCCATTTCTTTCAAAGATTTCTTTTATCTCAATTTCTGATAACAAATTCCCTCTTATAACACTTTGCTTTTTATTTTTCTCTGGTATTGGAACACTACAAACAAAAACACCATTATCTTTTAATACTCTTTTCACTTCTTTAACTACACTGTCTAATTCGCTAAAGAAATTTAAAGACAGATTACAAATACAGATATCATATGTTTTATCTTGAAATGGCAAATCTTCAGCATTGCATACAACTAATTCAAAATCCTTAAAATCATTTTTTACAAACTTTTTGTAAGAAATTTTTAATAGCCCTTCACTTACATCCGTTCCTGTATATTTATTATCACAATGCAATATTTCAGATAAGTTACCACTTCCAGTTGCCAATTCTAAAATTATATTATTATGAACGTCCTTTAATTCATTTTTAAAAATTGATTATGTTTTTCAATAGGGGTTTCAAATTTTTTGGGGAATATTGAATTTTTCATTATTGAATCATAAAGAAAAGAAAACTCCCAACCACGGTTTATACTTTATTTTCTTACTGTTTTTATATATATAGCTGATTCCATTTTTATTCCTTACTTCAATTCCATTCTTAATCATTATCATTATACCTTTCTAAGAAAATAGATCATGTAAACACATATTATTATAACAAATTTAGTTTTATAAACCAAACCATTAATTAGTATTACACAACCACAGTATGACATATGGACAAACCCATCACAAAGCAAAATATGTAAGCTATAAAATGGCTTCATTTCTATTCTCTGCTTTCTTTCTAATAATATCAAAAAAAAATACTAGATATTTTATTATCTAATATGTCCCTTTTTCAATTGTCCGTTTTAAGGGAACACTTTCCTTAGTGTAACATATCAAAGTCCTAAATCAACCTGTTTAATTTTTTAAATTTTACATATGGTATTCTTAATATCATAGCAGCAAGCGCATGAATGCCACTTATTGGAACAATAATAAGAGATTCCAATAGAACTGCTAATTCATACCCTAGATTACTTCGTATATCTGACTTGCCCTTAAACCTTTTTAGAAAAGAACTCCAAGGAATACCATAAGCATTGCCTAACATTATAACGCGTATTGATGCAAGTATTCCGAGCGCTAAGTTTTGACCATATACTTCGTTAATTTGATTCCAGGTTTCTGTACTTGGATTACCTCTTGTATCAGCATAATGTTGCCCAAACAATATACCTTGAATCTCATTTTTAGGAACATCATCCATCACACCAGATAATAATTTCATAATTTCGTTCGAATTCATTCCGGTCTCAAGTGCCATTTTAGTGTGTGCGTAAGAACAAACATCACAACCATTTACTTCAGTTACTGCCAACATGATTCGTTCCATAAATTGATTAGACATAATGTTGTTCTTTCTTGTTTTCATCAAGATTCCAAAACTTCTAAAAGCATTGTAATTAATCTTATATATCTCTTTAAAAGAATATAATTTTCTTTCCAATTGATTAGTCATATATTTAACCCTTCTTAACATAAATATAGTCTCTTATTTATTGTCCGTTTTTAGTATAACACTTCATAAGGACTTTTTTATAATATCGCATGTCATTAGTTGCAACTATTAATGTTACAACTCGTGGTGTTCTTTATGTTAAATACACAGAAAGTTAGCTATTCATGGATTTTCAGTCATTTCATGTACAAAAACTTTCGGAATAAAGGTTTTGGAGTCCAAAAAGGCTATGTATATGATACAATTTGAATAGGTTACACTTAATTGAACAGTTTTCTTATGGAGTATGTTAGAATTAT
>CAZHSG010000033.1:0-18816 GCA_964535005.1 uncultured Candidatus Izemoplasmatales bacterium | reverse complement strand
CTATAAAACTTCGAGTCTCTTTTTTAGAGTGTCCGTTTTATAGGGTATAGTTTATCATTAAAGATTAACTTCCTTTTTATTTACATTATTTTTTAGCTATTTCTTCGACAATCATTTTGATAAAATCAGCTTGTAGTACAGCTACTTGTGCTTGTTCTCCATATTTACGATAATTAACAGTTCCTTCACTAACTTCCTTATCACCAATTACTAATTGGTAAGGAACTTTTTTAGTTTGGGCTTCTCTTATCTTATATCCAAGTTTTTCATCACGTGAATCAAGTTCAGCTCTTACGCCGCTGTCTTTTAAATCAGCTAATAACTTTTTAGAGTATTCTAGATGATATTGATTGTTTACTGGAATCACTTTAACTTGAAGTGGTGCCATCCATGTTGGAAAGGCTCCTGCATAATGTTCAATAAGTATTCCTATAAATCTCTCAATAGAGCCATAAAGAGCTCTATGTAGCATTACTGGCCTTTTCTTTTCTCCATTTGAATCAATATATGTTAGGTCAAATCTTTCAGGTAAGTTCATATCCAATTGGATAGTTCCGCACTGCCAAATTCGTTTCATTGAATCCTTTAATTTAAAGTCTAGTTTAGGTCCGTAGAACGCGCCATCACCAGGATTTATAATATATTCTTTACCCATAGCATCTAATGCATCAGCTAGAGCTTTTTCAGCCTTATCCCAAGTTTCAATTTTCCCAATGTATTTATCTTCAGGTCTAGTCGATAACTCAATATGATATTCTAAATCAAATACTGAATACATATAGTCAAATAATCTTACTAATTCTTTAATTTCTTGAACTATTTGATCTTCAGTCATAAATATATGTGCATCATCTTGAGTGAAGTTTCTAACTCTGAATAACCCATTTAAAGCTCCACTTGCTTCATGTCGATGTACTAAACCAAGTTCTCCAATTTTGAGCGGAAAATCTTTGTAAGAATGAATATCTCTTTTATAAACAAGCATTCCCCCTGGACAATTCATTGGTTTAATCGCAAATTCTTGATCATCTATTTTTGAAGTATACATGTTCTCACGGTAGTTTTCCCAATGGCCAGATACTTCCCATAATGATTTATTTAACATTATCGGAGTTTGAATCAATTTATAATCTTCTTTCAAGTGTACATCGTACCAGAAATTTTCTAATTCTCTTCTTAAAATCATTCCATTAGGTAACCAAAATGGGAATCCTGGTCCATATTCACTTAACATAAATAGGTCTAATTGTTTTCCTAATTTACGATGATCTCTTTTCTTTCTTTCCTCAAGTATAGCAAGATGTTCTTCTAGTTCTTCTTTCTTAAAGAACACAGTTCCATATATTCTTGTTAATTGAATGTTATCTGAATTACCTCGCCAATATGCACCAGCAAGACTTAATAGTTTAAAATGTTTAATCCATTTAGTTCCTGGTAAATGAGGTCCTCTACAAAGGTCAGTAAAATGAGCTTGTGCATAAATGCTAATAACTTCACCTTCTGGTAATTCTTTAATAAGTTCAATTTTGTATGGATCATCACTAAAGATTTCTAAAGCTTCTTTTCTAGATACGATTGATCTTTTTATAGAACTGTTTTGAGATGCTATTTTCTTCATCTCTTTTTCAATCCCTTTTAAGTCATGTTCAGATAATACATCTTCACCTAAATCTATATCATAATAAAAACCGTCTTCAATTACTGGCCCAACTCCAAAGTGTGCATGAGGATAGATTTTTTTTACTGTTTCAGCCAAAAGGTGAGCTGTAGAATGTCTGAGGACTTCTAAAGCTTCAGGGTCTGATTCAGTTATAAATCTAACTTCAGCATCGGTTTTAATAACTGTGTTCATATCGACCATTTGATCGTTAACCATAGCTACAATACAACGCTTTTTAAGCGATGGTGATATACTACTAGCTATTTCAAATAGCGATTTCTCTGATTCAAAGTTTAATTCATTTCCATCTGGTAATTTAATTTTCATACAATTCCTCCTTAAAAATTTAAAAAAATCGCCCTAAAAAAGGACGATGTAATCGCGGTACCACCTTTGTTCTTATTAATAAATAAGCACTCAATCCGTTAACGCCGGTTGCGGAACTCTTTCAAGAGTCAACTCCAAGGTGGTAATCATCGGTTCTTATCGCTAGGCTTTCACCAACCCAAGCTCGCTATAAATAAGATTACTGATAATCATGTCCTTTTCTTCGTATTTACAATAATATTATATTCTTTTTGTTATTATGTCAAGATATATGAGGTTTTTCAGTTAAATTAAATTCAAATGTTAGGCTCTTAATTCTCTCAACAATTCTTAAAGCTTTGGTTTTTTCTAGTTGGGTGTTTTCTTTACACATTGCATCAATCAAAGTTTTTGGTTTTAAATTTGACGAGAAGAAAGTTGGTTTTTGGTCTAACAATCGATACTGTAAAACCGGTCCCAATACCTCATCTCTAATAAATTGATTAACGGATTCTCCGCCAATGTCATCTATAAATAATATGTCTGCACGCTTAAGAATATCAATTTTTTCTTCAAATCTTGGTGTAGCTATTGAAGATTTTAATTCTCTAACTAAATCGGGATAATAAACGAAAGTTATCTTAAATCCTAGTTTAGCTATTTCATTAGCCATTGTGGCTAAGATATAGGTTTTCCCAGAACCATAAAGCCCACTTATATACATTCCTTTAACATAGCTATTTTTCTTATAATTTTTAAGAAAATTCAACATGTATCTGTGGATTTCTTTTCTTTCTGGCCCAATCATATCAAAGTCATCTAGAGTTGCTTGGAAGATTTTCTTTGGTACATAAAATGCATTGATATTTTTTCTTGAACCGTCACTTTTATTATAGCGACAGTTTTCATAATCAAGTTCTATATCACCATTATACATGTCCAACCTAGACCAAAAGCCAGGGCTATTAAGTTTACACTCATAAAGACCTTTGCATTTTGAGCATATCTCTTTATCACTGACAAAAGTTAAAATATTATTGATTCCATAAATTATGGTCTCATGGGTTAAATCATTTTGCATGATAAAATTACTGACAATTGGATCTGCCATAAATTTATCGATAATATTATCGTAATCAACTTTCTTTTCATCTTTCAGGTATTCATTGATTTTTTTCATATTATCACCTCTACTCCATATTATTAATATAATCCTCTAACCAATCAACTTCAATGTCTTTTGGTTTGTTTGTATTAGTATAAGTTTTACTAGTATTCCTTCTTGTCTCTAGATGTTTAACATAATCCATAGCTAATTCAACAGTGTTTATTTGATTTCTTTTCCAAGACATACCTACTTTTTGAAAATATGCATATCCCGGTAGTACACCATTCTTTGTTCTAGCTATGTGGGCTATTAGAACGTTAGCAACTGATGGTGCAATACCAACTTCTTCTATTAGTCTTTCAACTATTCTTAAATCAGCAACAGATACCATTCCACCACCCATTTCCTCTAATAACTGAATTGGTGAAACTGTTTTGAAATATTCTAAAGGGTCACTAGGTGTATTTCTAATTTGATTCTTTTCTTTCTTCTCAATCTTAACTTCTACCTGATATAGATGTTCAAATTCATACCTAGCGTTTCTAGATAATCTTTCAATGTTTACATGATTAAACTCGTCTAATGATTTAATTAATACATCTTTCATTTCTAGTTCATTTAATCCATAAACATAGCTTAAACTTTCTATTTTTAGTTTAATCGCTTCGGTCATATCGTCTAAAGAAAAAATCTCATTGGGAATACTGTCATTAAATAGACGCCAATTAAAATCATATTTGTTTAAAGCTGCGAACCTTTGTTTTTGGCCTGAAACTAAATTGTTTTCTTGTAGATCTTCCTGATATCCTATTGCGGGGAATACTTCGTTAAATGCTTTAGAAATATTGAATTTTTGTTTTTTCTTTGGTGGAGTTATTTTAAAAACTTTTAGGATTTTCTTAAATCTAGTTTTTGTAATTACTGATATAAGATATTGTCCTAAAATTCCATCATTAACAAAGCTTCTTGCACTAAGAGGAAGCTTTATTTCGTAGGTAAAACTATCACTTACAAAAAACGTTACTAGTAGTCCAATGGCTTCTAATTTAAAGCGATCTTTTTCTATAAGATCTAATTTGTGGTCTAACAAAGACTCTAAATCTGCATGTAAATATTCGTCAGAAATTAGTGTTTGTCTGTCCATCAAATTCATTAGGGTTAGATACAGGTTAAATGCAGAGTTACCAATTATTGGCTGATATAGCAAAGTTAACACTTGATAATCAATGCTTGAGCAAATTCCTTCTCCTGATACTGTAAATGTATCACTTCTTCTTATACTTTCCAATTAAATACTCCTTATGGATGTAATGAAACGCCTTTGAATTTTAATATCCCTTTTAAATCTTTATAAAATTGTAAAACTTTTTTCTTAGGGCGATAAAAACCAATAGTAGAAAAGAAATTGAGTTTAAAATCAACACCACTCTCTATTGGGTTCATTTGGCTAATGGTCACGATACAATCATACCCATTACCTAACAAATAAACTTCTTTATGTCTTACGTTAACTTCTCTAACTTCGAGATGATGTTTTTCCGCAAGTTTGTTTAATCCCTCTATGACCTGGTTAAAGTTATTTCTATAATACCTAGTCCTTAATTCGGGGTCAACGTTTAACTCTCTAGTTTCACAAGATGGTGAAAAAAATCCTTTAATTGACACGTTCATCACTCCTTAGCTCTCCGTAAATTTTTAAAAATTGTTTTTTAGATGTTTCTATATCGAAATTATTGTTAATTATTAAATCAGATTTGTTTTTTTTGCATTCCATATCCATTTGAGAACCTATTTTAGTAATAGCTTCTGGTTCTGTTAGTTTATCTCTTTTCATCAGTCTTTCAATTTGCACGTTTTTATTAACACAAACTAAAATAACCATGTCACATAGATATTCTAATTTAACCTCATAAAGTAGAGGTATATCCAAAACGATTATCTCCTCTTTAGGGCGAGATAATTTTATCATTTCTTTCATTTTTTCCACTACGTATGGATGAGTTATCTCGTTTAATCTAAGTCGCTTTTTTTTATTACCAAAAACAATCTTACCTAATGAAATTCGGTCTATTTCACTACCTTTGGTAATCGCTTCTCCAAACTCTCTTGCTATTTCATTATACATTAATTTATTGGTTTTTAATAGACTTTTATATATCTCGTCAGCATCTAAAACCTTTACATTCTTATCTCTAAACCAACTTGAAACTAAACTTTTACCACTAGCTATACCACCTGTCAATCCAATAATTAAAGTTTTATCTTCTTTTTGACATGTTGGGCAGAAATATGTTCCTCTACCGCCAACTCTTGTTTTCACAATAGTATCCTTGCATGTTTTGCAAGGTTGACCAGCTAGAGTATGGACTGTTAATTCATTTTGAAATCTACCATCAACCCCGAGACTTGATTGGTATGTTCTAATGGTTGTTCCACCAAGCTTAATAGCCTTTTTGATAACTTTTTTAGCTGATTTAACTATTTTTTCTATATGTGTAATAGATAAATTTTTCCCTAATGTTTTAGGATGTATATTTGCTAGAAATAAAGTTTCATCAACATAAATATTTCCAAGTCCCGTCACAACATGTTGATCCAATAATATAGATTTAATAGGTCTATTGGCTTTAACAGTATATGAATATAAGTATTTGGCATTTAATTTATTATCGTTTATCTCTTTTCCTAAAACACTGATGCTTTTAAGTTTGTATTCACATTTATATTCCACAATTTCCATCGTCCCAAACTTTCTAACATCATGATATATTAAATATTGAGAGTTATCCAACGCAAAAATAATGTGTTCATGTTTTGATAATTCATCGAGGTTATCCTTAACAAAGTACTTACCTTCCATTCTTAGATGACTTACTAAAGTGTAGTCATTTAAATCGAATAACAAATACTTACCATAGCGCCTGACATTAGTGATTTTTTGATTAATAAGTTTTTCTTTAAACAACTCAGGATCTATACCTCGAATGATTTTATCATAGTAAACAATCACATCTATGATTTTTTTTCCGATTATTAAATTTTTTAACGTTTCTTTGACCGTTTCTACTTCTGGTAATTCTGGCATTATTTTACCTCATATAAATTTTTGCCTGATGAATAGTTAGCTATCAAACTCGTTTTAAAATCTACTGCGTTTTCCATTATTTCTCTGACGATATTAGTTACTTTTTCTTCTTCTGATTTTAATACGTCTAAAACTATTTCATCATGTATTTGTAATATCATTTTTGATTTGATCGCTTGTTTGGTAAATTCTTTATCAATCTTTACCATAGCTATTTTAAGGATATCAGCTGCACTACCTTGAATAGGTGCATTCATCGCAATCCTTTTTCCAAACTCTCTTGTTTGATAATTATTAGATTTAATTTCATTAATATAAATCAAACGATTGAATCTGGTTTTCACATAGCCATTTTCTTTGGCAAATTCTTGATTCTTATCCATATACGTTCTTATCTCTTCATAGTTAGCATAATAATTGTCAATAAATTCTTTCGCTTTAAATAATGAGATATGTAAATCTTCTGCTAATCCCCAAGGTGTTTTTCCATATATTATACTAAAATTGATTGCTTTAGCAATTGATCTTTCAGATTTTGATATGTCTGATTTATTAAAAATTAACTTAGCTGTTTCTTCATGAATATCTTTTTGTTCTAAGAAAGCTTTCTTAAGATTTTTTACATCACCTAGTTCAGCTAGTACTCTTAATTCAATTTGTGAATAATCAAATGATAAAAGGACATTCCCTTCACTAGGAACAAATACTTTTCTTAGAATTTTACCATCTTCAGTTCTAATTGGTATATTTTGAAGATTAGGCTCCTTAGAAGATAGTCTACCAGTTTTTGTTAATGCTTGTTGGTAAATTGTGTGAATTTTTGAATCATCTTTCAATTTTAACGCTTGTTTTAGTCCTTCATAGTATGTTGAATGTAGTTTTGTGTAAGTACGGTAACTAATAATTGAATCAATTATTGGACTAAATTTCTTTAGTTTAGTTAAAACTGATATATCTGTAGAGTAACCTGTTTTAGTTTTTTTATGTACCGGCAAGCCGATTTTTTCAAACAATATAACCCCTAATTGTTTAGGGCTATTAATATTAAATTCTTCACCAGCTAAAGCATAGATTAATTGTTCTGTATCCTTTGACTTCTTCTTTAAATCGCTTCCAAAGTCTTCCAAACTATCTGGGTCAATGTATATTCCTTCATATTCCATTTTAGCTAGCGTTTTAGCCAAGGGAATTTCAATATTATTCAGTAGTTCTAGTTGATCAAATTCTTCAATCTTTTCTAATGCTATTTTTTTAACTTCCTTAATAGTTTCTACCTTAGATACTATATAAGGTATGTATTCTGACTCAACAGGCAAATGGTGCTTGGCACCTTTTCCATAAACTTGTTCTGAGAATAAAACGTCATGATAATCATATAGTTCTACAATCTCTCTGAATGAATCTTGATTTACACTAGAGTTTGTTAGATATGCAGCTAGTAATAAGTCAAAATTGATTCCTTGTATATTTATTCCATACCATTTCAAAGTAACTGTCAAAGCTTTTAAATCAAACACAAATTTTTTCTTAGTATCCGATTCTAGGAACATAATAAAATCTTTGCTATCAAGTGCTATTTCAAAAGGAATATAGTAAGCTACTTCTGAAAAAATTACAGCAAAACCTAATGGTTTAGCAGTATGATAGTTGCTACCAAATACTTCTAAATGTAGATAACATTCATTGCCAAGTATAACCTTGATTTCTTCAGCGCTCTTTACGACTATATATTCGTTAGGTTTAGCTACTTCTTTTACATTCAGGTTTTTGATAAAAGTATAGAAGTTCATTTTTTTATAGAAATTAATCAAAACTTCTTGATCATAGCCTTCATATTTAGTTTTTGATAACTCAATTTCGTTTTCAAAATTAATGTCAATAGTAGCCAACTTTTTAGAAAATTCTGCCTTTTCTTTGTTATCAACAATTCTTTCTTTAAGTTTACCTTTTAAGTTTTCTGTATTATTTAGTATATTTTCTAAATTGTCATACTTATCAAGAAGTTTAACAGCTGTTTTAGCCCCTACTCCTGGAACCCCAGGAATATTATCTGAAACATCACCAACTAATCCCTTATAATCAGTCATCTGATTAGGATTTATCCCCATTTTTTCCTTTAGATGTTCGGGTGTAAATATTTCTACTTCTCTTAAACCCTTTCTCGATACAAGCTGATTGACATTTTTATCTAGTAATTGCATCATGTCATGGTCGTTACTATAGATTGTAATTTCATCAAATTTATCTTTAAAGTGTTCCACAGCATAGCCAATAATATCATCAGCTTCATAAAGATCTTGTTGATAGAAATATACTCCCAATGCTGTTAGATATTCTTCCATTAAAGGAAATTGCATTATTAGCTCTTGTGGTGTAGATTTTCTAGTACCTTTGTATTCTGGAAATTCTACATGTCGATGGGTTTTACCCTTAGGATCTAGAGCAACTAAAATATTAGTATATCCACCTTTCATGAGTTTAACCATTGCATGGGCAAATCCATAAATACCATTTGTGTAGATACCATCTTTATTTTGCATTAGGTTGCCACCGCTGTAAGCCGTCGCGTAGTACGACCTAAAAAGCAAATTGCTTGCGTCGACTAGAAGTAATTTTTTCATCTTTATTCACCACTCTTTTGTTTATCTATTTTACCATAACAAGAAGAAAAATGCACAGTTTGAGTGCATTTTTCTTATCTTATAATACTAATTTAATTTTTTTCTAATAATATTAACAATCCTTTAAGAATAAGGGATTCATCTTTAATAATTTTTTCTTGAACTAAAGGATAAATTATTTTTGCATGTCCTCCAGTTAATACTACTGTTAAACTCTGATTTTTTAACTCATCTTTGACCCTTTTAATCATTCCATCTATCATTGATGCATGACCATATAATAAGCCTGATTTAATACAATCAGTTGAATTAGTTCCTAGAAGTTTTTTAGGTGGTGTCAATTCAATTTGTGGTAGTAAAGACGCCATATTAATTAAAGCATTTTTACTGGTTGTTAAACCAGTAGCAATAATTACACCTTTTAATATACTTTTATCAACATAAGTAAATGTTGTAGCAGTACCTAAATCTATGATTAAACACGTTTCATCATAGATGCTGGTAGCAGCAACTGAATTACCAATTAAATCCGCCCCGACCTCTTTTGGGTTGTCTGAGTTGATTTGGATTCCGGTTTTAACTCCATGCCCTAAAAATAGTGGAGTAACTTCAAATTGATGTTGGAAAAAGTCTCTAAAAGCACCATTTAACTCTGGTACTACAGAAGCTATTAAAGCCCTTGAACAATGTGGTATAAACCCATTGAGTAAAAGACCATATTCATCATATGATTTGTTTTTCTCAGTATTTATTCTATACACTTTATCTAGGGTTTTGCCATTTTCTGACAAACCTATTGCGATTGTGGTATTTCCTATATCAATTACTACTCTCATCCCTTAATCTCTTCCTTATTTAAATATTCTTCTTTGTTTAAAAATTGGGCTAATCTTATTACAACAGTCCCCCCTATAACAGCCGCCAAAGCAGCTTCAATAACAGAAGCTAATGGAATGTTATACAGAACCAAAAACGCTAAATAAGGTTTAAATGCAGCCCCTAAAGATTCATACTCCATAACCATTGTGAATGATGTCCATAATAGAGCTAAAACTAATAATGTATGAATGATTGTTAGTACAAAGAAGCTTACTGCAACTCCTAAATACTTGTTCTTTATAAACTTTAGAAAAAGTCTTGTTACATCATAGATTAATAATCCGAAGATAAGTCTTGGGATTATTGCTACCCATGGATAAACGAAGAATGGACTAGCATAAATAAAAGCTGCTATATTAGCGATTACACCAAAAGCAAGACCTAAATATAACCCCATTTTTCTACCAAGTAATACCGCTCCAATTAACACAGGAATATGGATAATTGTCGCTTCAATATTAGGTGCAATTTTAATAAATCCAAGTGTGCTTGAACCTAATCCACTAGGGACTAATCCTAGTAAAGCGATTATTGCTATAAACATAGCTATAATCGTCATCTCTCTTGTTCTTTCTTTCTTTGATAATTTTGTTTTCATTTTTAAATTTTCCCTTTCCAAGCCACGTATAGTGGTCTCATAAGTTTATTTATTCTAAAAGATTAAACGTTGCTTTTTATTTCTTTAATCTTGTTAAAATCTATTTCTTTTAGCATTGCTAAAATTACTGCTTTTACTGCTTTATAGTCATCCTTATGAATGATTGAAGTTGTTGAATGAATATATCGCGCTGGCATTCCTATAGTACAAACTAATACACCTTCACGAGATAACTGCACAGCTGCTGCATCAGTTCCTCCTAGTGATTTGTAATATTGAAATTTAATTTTATTTTTAGTAGCTGTTTCTTCGATAAACTTTTTCATTCCTTGGTGTAATAAAGCTCTTGGGTCATAGAATCTGATCATAAATCCTCGTCCTAAAGAACCTCCTACTAGTGAATCATCAAATGTATCTGCACAAGGAGAACAATCAACTGCTATAAATAAATCTGGTTTGATTTTAAAAGATGATGTTATAGCTCCTCTTAATCCCACTTCTTCTTGAACATTAGCTCCTGCATATAATTTACAAGGTATTTCGTTTTTATTAACTGTTTCTAGTATATCTAAAGCCATAGCTGATCCAAAACGGTTATCCCAAGCTTTTGAGAATATTTTTTTACCATCAGCTGATTCTTTGTAGTTGTTTTCAAAGGTGATTTGTTGACCAATCTTAACACCCAAAGCAACTGCGTGGTCAAAATCATCTGCTCCAATATCTAAAAAGAAATCGTCAAAACTTGATACTTGCTTAGTTTTATTATCTCTTAATAAATGCGGTGGTTTTGCTCCTACAACACCAGGAATAAATGATCCATCATCGATAACGATATTCATATGTTGAGATATAACTACTGCTGGATTTATTCCACCGATAGCTAACATCTTAACGAGTCCCTTTGAAGTAATTTCTTGAACCATAGCTCCAACTTCATCCATATGCCCAGCCAACATAACTGTTGGGCCTTCTTTATCAAGGTTAATAGCCCCAAAAATTGAACCAAGGTTATCCTCAACTATTTTTTCGGCAAGTGGTTCAAGATGTGTTCTCATATATTTTCTAATGTATTTTTCGTGTGAAGAAACACCTGGTAAATTTACTAAGTCTTTATATATTTGTTTCATACTACACTTCCTCTTTGTATTTGACTTTAATATAATAGATTGAATTACCCATTTCAACAAAACGTTTTTCAAATTCTGTTTGAATATTATCTTTAGGCAAGTCACTATATAGATTTAAACTTATTGATTCAATTACGAATTTTTCATTACTATTGAATGTCATCATTGAAGATTCAAATAAACCATAATTATCTGACTTGAATTTTATTAGGCTATTTGGTTTCAAGACTAATTTATATCTTTCTAAAAATTTATTGCTGGTAAGTCTTCTTTTTGCTTGACGTCTTTTTGGCCAAGGGTCAGAGAAATTTAAGTAGATTTGATCAACTTCATTTTCTGCAAAAATACTGTTTATGTTTTCAGCATCAATTCTAATTAACTTTAGATTTGACAATGGGTTTACAATAATTTTCTCTAAAGCTCTCACTATTACGGAATCAAATTTCTCAATACCAATAAAATTAGTGTTGGGATACTTTTGAGCTAATTCATACATGAATTTGCCTTTTCCGCATCCAACTTCAATTTCAATTGGATTTGTGTTGTTAAATATTTCTCCCCACTTTCCTTTAGAGTTCTCTGGGTTGGGAATTATAATATCTTGATTGTCATCTATTAAATCTTTAGCATATTTTACTTTTCTCAGTCGCATTTTATTTTCCGGCTAAAAGTTCAATGCTCTCAGCGTAAATTGCTATGGCAATAATCATTTTATTGATATCTAAGAATTCATTAGGTTGATGGGCTAATTCAACATCTCCTGGGAATCCGGGGCCAAAGGCAACAGCTTTTTTTAATTTTCTAGCGTAGGTTCCGCCACCAATTGTAAATATTTCATTGGTTTCATCTTTAGTGTACTTTTTATAAGCACTGTGAAGAGATTTAATTAAATCATCATCAGGTGAAACATAATGAGGTTTTGAGTTTTCTATTTTCTTATATTCTAATCCATAGACTTTAGCTAATTCAGTCATCTTAACTTCTCCAGCTTGGAAATTATAATTTCTTGGATAGCGAATGTTTAATCCAAGTCTTAGGTCTTTCCCATCATATTTAACAATAGCTAGGTTGTTGGTAAGTTCTTTCATTTCTTTATCGAAACAAGATAAACCTAGTTTATTACCTAGGTTATCAAATGATAGGTATTTATCCATAAATTTTATAAAAGGAACCTCTACGTGATCCTTCAAAAAGTTCACCATTAAATGAATTGCATTAACTCCTAAATCTGGCATTGCTGCATGTGCATTCTTACCATAGATTGTATATTGATTTCCTTCAATTCGACCAACGTATTCGTTTTTTTCCAAATATGCTAAGAATTCTTTTGATAAATCTTTGTCTAATTCACAAACACACTCATCAGGTACAACATTATATCTCTCTCCCGCTTTCATTGATTTAATGACGTTTTCTTCGGTTTGACTGATGAAATCATACATATAAATACCTTTTTCAGCATAGATTAAAGGAAACTCTGCATCTGGTGCAAAACCAATATCAGGCATTCTTTCTTTTTTTAGATAGTGTTTTACTCCGCGCATTTCTGTTTCTTCATCACAACCGAGGATTAATCTTACTTTTTTACTAAGTTTTATCCCTTGATCTTTAATCATTTTTAAAGCTATATAAGCAGCGATTGTAGGCCCTTTATCATCCATAGCTCCGCGAGCATATATTTTACCATCAATTTCTGTGGCTGAAAACGGAGGATTAGTCCACTTCCCACCAGCTGGAACTACGTCTAAATGACCTAGAACACCTAATACTTCTTCTCCTTCTCCGTACTCTATATGAGCAGCGTAATTATCGACATTTTTTACTAGGAATCCATCTTTTTTAGCAAGGTCTAACATAAAGACAAGAGCTCTTTTTATTTCAGGTCCAAAAGGTTCATCCAAATTATCTGGATCATAGGCTTCTAGTACCGTTGGTATTTGTAAAAGTTTAATTGATAAATCTTTAAATTCCTCTTTATAATTTTTAGCTATCTTCAACCAATTCATATCATCACACACCTTCCATACTATTTTACCATATTGCGGCTGTTTTTTAAAACAAAATATAGTGAGATATAAATCTAAGTATATTTGACTTTATTATAAATATAAGTATAATATAATGTAACTACATATATAGAAAAGTTGGTATTACTATGGTTAGAAAAATCGAGATGGAGAACCTAACATGTTCTAATTGTATTTCTAAGGTCGAAAGACGCGCTAGTCGATTATCTTATGTTAACAGCGCATCCTTTAATTATGCTAAACAAATATTACTTGTTGATTTCAAAGAGAGCTACGATGAAGTGGCAGCTTTAAAAGAAATTAAAGGCATAGTTGACATATTAGAAGATAATATAATTACCCATTATTATGAAGACAAAGTAACAGTTGAAAAAATTAATTTCTTTAAAGAATATAAATATGTTTTAGTTGGTATGTTATTGATTACAGTAACATTTTTTGCCTATAGAATTTTTCCAATAATCAATAATTTGTTAGACACTAACTTAACACAATTGAATCCAGTTATAACAACAATCTTTTATTGGAGTGGTTATTTCCTCCTTATTTCTAAGCTATTGGCTCAGCAAATAAGAGGAATAAAAAACTTCAATATTTTTAATGAGCACACTTTAATGATTATTGCTACATTAGCAGCGATGAGTATTGGAAAATACGAAGAGAGTGTTGGGGTTGTAATCCTTTATTCTCTAGGTGAATATCTACAAACTAGAGCGGTTCAACATTCCCGCAGAGAAATCTCATCTTTAGTCAATTTAAAAGTTGATTACGCAAATGTATTGGTTAATAAGAAAGTTGTGATTAAAGATCCATCACAGATTCTAATCGGTGATGAAATAATAATTAAAAATGGAGAAAGAATTCCGGTAGATGGAAAAATAATCTCTGGTTCTACTTCCTTGAATACTTCCGAACTAACCGGAGAAACAAAACTTAAAACAGTTGATTTTGGTGACGATGTACTGAGTGGTAATATTAATGTTGGTGATGTAATTCATATTGAAACAACTAAAGAATATAAAAACTCAACTTTGGCGAAGATTATTGACTTAATTGAAAACTCTACCAACGTCAAATCAAAAAGAGAAATGTTTATAACAAAGTTCGCTAAGATATATACACCAATCGTAGTTGGGCTAGCCATGTTATTGGTAATCTACGGATTAATATTCGATATTACTAATGTAACTACACCACAAGGATATATTTATAGAGCAGCTATTTTCTTAGTTATCTCTTGCCCTTGTTCACTTGTTCTATCAGTTCCACTATCATATTACGCTGGTATTGGTACTGCTGCTAAACATGGAATCCTTTTTAAAGGATCAACATATTTACATCTTATAACTGAAGTTGAAACTATTGCTTTAGATAAAACAGGTACTTTAACTTATGGTGATTTCTTCGTTCAAGAATTTTCAAATGATGAAACCCTTCAATTAGCAGCTTCTATTGAAAAGTTCTCAAATCATCCAATTGCAAAAGCAATTGTTGATTACAATAAACTACCTTTAATTGACGTTAAAAATGTTAAAGAAATTCCAGGCTATGGTATTTCAGGAGTAGTAAAAAAACAAGTTTTATTAGCGGGAAGTAAATCTTTCTTAACTAAGAATAAAGTCTCAGTTGAAACCGAAAAACTAGCTATTGGATCATATACTTTTGTTGCATTAAATAACAAATTTATTGGATACATTATAATTAAGGATGAATTAAAAGAAACATCAATGGATGCAGTTAGAGACTTAACTAAGAATTATGACACAGTTATGTTAACTGGAGACAACGAAGAATCTGCTAGAGATATTGCTATGCAACTAGGTGGCGTCGAGTATTACTCAGAATTATTGCCAGAACAAAAACTAGAAAAGTTCAACGAAATCCGTACCAACTCAATATCATTATTTGTTGGAGATGGAATAAATGACGCTCCACTATTAAAAAATGCTGATATCGGAGTTTCACTTGGTTCAGCTACCGATTTAGCAATTGAAGTATCGGATGTAATTATTATCAATAATGATATTAGATTATTAGATAAAGCAATAAAAATTGGTAAAAAAACTAAACGTATTTCAGCCGAAAATATTGTCTTCTCATTAATAGTAAAATCAATATTCCTAATAATGTCAACTATTGGTTTTATGTGGATGTGGTTATCAATTTTCGCAGACGTTGGAGTTGCTATACTATGTGTTCTAAATGCACTAAGAATTATCTATCAAAAGAAATATCTATTAAATAAAGAAAACGCCTAAATTTTTATTAGGCGTTTTATTTTTATAAATGTTTAATTAAGGCATACTTTTTTTTGCCTTTTCTTATAACGGTGTACTTAATTCCAAAAGCATCTTTTTTTTGAATTATAAACTCAAGATCATTAACTTTATCGCCATTTATAGAAACGGCGTTATTTTTAATCATTTCACGAGCTTCTCTTTTTGATTTAACTAATTTTAACTCAATTAAAGCATCAATTAGCAATACATTATCGCTAACTTCGTGAGATTGTAGACCTTTAAATCCCATCTTTATTTCTTCAACATCAAGATCTTTAATATTCCCACTAAATAAAGCCGCTGTTACTTTGATGGCTTTTTTTAGTTCTTCTTCACCATGAACTATCTTAGTTAATTCTTCAGCTAATACTTTTTGTGCTTCACGTCTTTCTGGTCTTTCGAGAACTTCTATTTCTAATCTATCAACTTCTGTTCTAGATAAAAAAGTAAACTGTTTAATCCGATTAATCACATCTGAATCAGCTGTATTAATCCAATATTGATAAAACTCATAAGGTGAAGTTCTGTTTTTATCTAACCATAGAGTTCCTGACTCAGTCTTGCCAAATTTAGTTCCATCTGACTTAGTAACTAATGGGAAAGTAAATCCAAATGCATTAGCTTCATTTGTATGAATTTTTCTTATTAATTCTAATCCAGCTGTGATATTACCCCATTGATCTTGACCACCAATTTGTAACTCACAATTATAGTTTGCATATAAGTATTCAAAATCCCATGCTTGGAGTATTTGGTATGCGAATTCAGTAAACGAAATACCATTTTCTATCCTTGATTTAACGGAATCCTTATTCATCATATATGTTACATTAAAGTGTTTACCAATATCTCTTAGAAACTCTATTGAGTTTAACCCAGAAATCCAATCATAATTATTAACAATTTTTGCATTAGGTAAAATTCTTTTAACTTGTTTTGTTATTCCCTCAGCGTTACTTAATGACTCTTCAATTGTTAATAATTGTCGTTCAGATTTTTTAAAACTAGGGTCGCCTACTAATCCAGTTCCTCCACCTATCACTAAAATAGGTTGATGTCCATGATCCATTAGTCTTTTAGCTACTAAATACGCAAGTAAATGACCAACATGTAAGCTATCAGCTGTAGGGTCAGCCCCTAGATAGAATGTTAGTTTTCCTTCATTTAATTTTTGTTCAATTGTTGGGTCTGTAGCTTGATACATTAACCCTCTCCATTTAAGATCTTCAAATAAGTTCATAATTAATCCTCCTTAAAAAAATAAAAAAAATCGCCCTATAAAAGGACGATTATAATAACCGCGGTACCACCTTAATTCACTGAGTGCGCTTGTAAAGATAACGGATTTACCGTGCCTGTTGGCAAACTCATAAGTGTAATTCGAAAAACATTTTCTTCTAACTTTCACCAACCGTTAGATCTCTACTTAGATAAATATTTTTTTACTAACTTAATCAACGTCTATTTAGTTGTTCCTCGTTCAATAATATCATGGTGTAACACATTGAATTTTTGTTCTATGTGTTCTCCATCAATTTCTTGTTTTAGTAAAGCCATTGCTTTAGCTCCAATATCAATAATCGGAATATCTACACAAGATAGTTTTGGTCTACATAATGATGCAGATTTTGTGTTTTGGAATCCGTATACACTAATGTCCTTAGGGATTTTTTTACCCTTTTCAATCATTGTATTAATAAATGAGACTGCAATTGAATCCCTTACGGCTACTACTCCATCAATTCTTTTACCTGAATCTTTAAATAATTCATCAAAATGAATTGTATTAACCGAAATATCACCACTAGTTCTAACGATGTTAGTTTCTAATTTGGCTTCTTTCATAGCTTTGATATATCCAGCTTCTTTTAAATCGTTAACCATATATTTTCTAGCCGTTGTGAGCATGTAAATATTTCTTCTGCCCTGGTTGATTAACCTCTGAGTTATTTCATAACCAGCTTTAAAATAATCTATACATACAGTTACTAATTTGTTGTCATATGGATATAGTGTGTTAGCTAGAACTATCGGCACTTTGTAATCTTCTTGAATAGTGTTAAGCATCGCATATTGTTCTTCGTTGATTTCATCGTTCATATATAGAATTCCGTCTGCTTGAGAAGCAACTACTTCTTTAAGCATTTCAGATTCGTCTAAATTTTCATCTTTTAACACATATAAAATCAAAGAGTATTGATATTTTCTTGCTTCAACAGAAATACCGTTAACCATTTCAGCTACAGATGATCTTGACATATCTGGGACTATTATTGCTACAGAAGTTGATTTTCTACTTGCCAAGCCTTTAGCAAAAGCATTAGGTTTGTAACCTAATTCATCTATTACTTTTAGAACCCTTTCTCTAGTTTCTAGTTTAACTTTCTCTGGATTATTCAAAGTTCTAGAAACAGTCGCTAGCGAAACACCCGCTTGTAATGCGACATTATAGATAGTTGCTTTATTCATAATATCAAAACCCTTCTGTAAAATAATTCTTCTTCATTCTACCATTAAAAACAAATGCATGCAATATAATTACATTATTTGACATAGTTTTCATAAGTTTTTTAAAATTCAAAGAACATAAGTAATTTTGTTAAAAATTACTCTTTCAAACGCAACCTACTAAAATAAGTATGTCCGTTGAGGTGTGTTCAAACCTTTAGACCCTATCCATAAGGCATCGGGCTTACCTTTTCTTAGAATATTTAATGCTGCATTTAAATCAGCATTAATACATATTCCGGTCTTACTAACATATAAACCTCTTTTTATTCGTTTACCGTTGAAAGAGGTTTTTTTAATATCATCTTCTAAATTAAGTAATTTATCTCTATCGATATAGGATGATTTTGAGGTGTATGCTTCATTTACTATACTTGTCTCAATATCATATCTAGTAGCTAAATACACGATTCTATCTCGTAATCTAGCAATTGGTATCGATCTAGACATTTGATTAAACTGTTTGGATAAGTTAATATCTTTGAACCCTTTAGTAGAAGGTGATATATTATATTATTAATAGTCGAATACAATTTCTTATTAAATAAAAAAAGGACAAGTTCTGAAGCCACTGAAAAACTAAGGTATAAAAAAAGAGATAAATTTCAACTTTGAAGT
>CAZHSG010000032.1:0-20328 GCA_964535005.1 uncultured Candidatus Izemoplasmatales bacterium | reverse complement strand
AAGAACCTGTAGTTCTTAAAAATCTTCTCAGATTCTTAATTCTTTACAGGCCCTTATGTATAGCGGCCATTATAGCGTTAGCCATAGATGATTCTTTTGCTGGATTTATTGATGCTCTGGCTAATGGAAGCTTGAAATGGATGTTGACACCAAACGCAATATTATTGATTGACAATCCAAATCTATTAGTATTAGCAGTTTTTGTTTTAGTTATTGGGATGGTTTTATTTACTGGGACCATAATTGCATTAACAACGAATGCAATAAAGGAATATTTCCAAAGAAAAAAATCTGGCTCAGGAAAAATATACTTAGAAGACCACATTGTTATACTTAATTGGAACAATAAAGTTCCCGAACTGGTTGCGGATCTATTACATGTTGAAGAAAAGGACATCCAAGTTGTGATTTTAGCTAATGTGGATAAGTTCTATGTTGAAAAACAAATAATAAATGCATTAAATAAGGCGAAACACAATGATAAAGAACTGTCGCGGTTAAATGTTTTAGTCAAAAATGGAGACCCACTTATATATTCAGATTTAGATGATATTTCGATTGAAGAAGCCAATTCTTTATTGATTATGAATAAAGATATGCACGAAACAATAATCAAAGATATGTCAAAAAGTGATTTGAATGTCATCAAAGTAATCTTGAGTATTGGACGAATTAATTTTAAGAATGATCCACCAATTGTAGCTGAAATAAAGAGGATTGAAACAAAGAACAAAATCAATACGATGTCAAAAGTTGTAAAAACTCTACACGAGCACAAAATAACACCTATATGTTTTGATAGAAGACTAGGTCAAATCATTGCTCAAACAATTATCAACCCAAATATGGAAGATGTGTATTTATCTTTATTCTCATTTGATGATTCTGAGGTATATTATTTGGAAAAAACCGATTTTGATTATTGTTTAAACAATCACTCAGAAGCGATTCCAATTGCTACAAAAGATGATGGGTTATTCGTGTTATCGCTTAACAATAAAAGCAAGTTAACACAAAACACAAGAGAATACAAACCAAAGAAATTAAAAATCAATAAAATTAATAAAACTAGCAATTTAGACGTTTTTATTGTAGGCAGTAATAACAAATTGGAATTTATTATGGAGTCTTTCAAAGAATATGAAGGCTTATATAATAGCGAATTCAAAGCCGAATATATAGATGAAAGCAGCATAGCTTTAATGGTTGAAGAACTAAACAAATCTAATAAGCCAGCAACGATTGTATTGCTGAGTGATGAACTACAAGAGATTGATAGTTTAGATGCAAATGTTATTGATAATTTGATATATCTACAAGGAAATCTTAAAAAGACTAACATAAATATTATAGTTGAATTGCTTGATCCAAAGAATGATCATATTATTAAAGACTTTGATATAGAAAATACGATTATATCAAATAAAATAATTTCTTTACTATTAAGCAAGCTTGCTCTATATAAAGAAACAGCTTCATTTTATGAAAATTTATTAACAATTACTTCAGATATTACAGGAAAAGACGATCAAAATATCTTTATTGAAAAAGCAACATCCCTATTTAACGAGGAGTTTCCAATTGTATTTAATTCAGTTAAACAATTATCGATATCTATCTATGAGTCAACTAAAAAAGAGTATATGCCAATAGGCTATTTTAGACAAAATGAACTTATTATATATTCTGGTGATATGAGTTTGCAAAGTGAAACATTAATTAAAGACGAAGATGACATAGTACTAATCAAAATATAAACTCAGTTGAAAGGAAAAAGTATGATCAAAGAAAAATCTTGTGGATGTATTGTATTTAACGAAATAGATCAAGTTTTATTGATAAAAATGCAATTAGGTCACTGGTCTTTTCCAAAAGGACATGTTGAATCTGGAGAAACAGAAGAAGAAACAGCTTTAAGAGAAGTTAAAGAAGAAACCAATATTGAATGTAAAATTATTAAGGGATTTAGAGAAATCTCCAATTATTCTCCATATCCTGGGGTTACGAAGGATGTTGTATTTTTTATCGCTAAATCCGAAAAAGATACTATTACAATTCAAGAGTCTGAGATAGCTGAATCCAGCTTTTACGATATTCAAAAAGCTAAGAAATTGATAACTTTTGATAACGATTTACAAATATTTTATAAGGCTTTAAAACACAAAGGAATTTAGTTTTTTTGTGTTTTTTTTATTGTCCAAATACATATACTTATTTAGGTATTGACAACGCTTTCATATTTAAGTATAATTACTATGTAATTAAATAATCACAGAGGTGCAACGTATTGGTATTTTGTTGATTTATGGAGAAGAACCTTCCAATAAAAGAAGGAGTATGTTGCCGAAAGAGATAATTTGTTCAATTAAATTATTGTCTTGATATTCAAATGTAAAGGTTTGAATATTGCCGTTTTCTAAAATGGAGAGCTGTTATATTGTAGAATATAATGGCTCTTTTTATATATTAGGAGGAAGAAAATATGAACAGTTTAACAATTCAAGAATTAAAAATTGGTGACTCAAGCGAAACAAAAAAAGTGTTTACAGAAACGGAGGTATTAGCTTTTGCTAATATTACTACGGACCATAATCCGGCTCATGTTGATAAGGATTATGCAAGTAAAACTATGTTTAAAAAGCAGATTGTACACGGAATGTATGTAGGATCTTTGTTTAGTGCAATTTTTGGAGTGCAAATGCCAGGATTAGGAAGTATTTATATCAAACAATCACTTAAATTTACAAAACCTGTATATTTTGGTGATGAAATAACCGCTAAGGTTACTGTCAAAGAGCTAAAAATTGAAAGAAATAGAGTTGTATTTGATTGTATAGCAATAAACCAAAATGGTGATACTGTAATCATAGGTGAAGCTGAAATTATGCCGCCAAGAAAAGGATAGCCTATGAAGAATATTATAAACGGAGAAAAATTCAAAGCTTTATTAAAAGATGGTATGAGTATTATGGTTGGGGGATTTTTAACAAACGGTACCCCTGAAGGGTTAATTGACTTAATTGTAGAATCCAAAGTTAAGGATTTAACTATTATTTGTAATGATGGAGGGTATCCTGACAAAGGTGTTGGAAAACTTGTTGTAAATAATCAAGTTAAAAAACTTATTGCTTCACATATAGGAACCAATCCTATGGTTGGTACTTTGATGTCAGAGGGTAAATTGGAAGTTGTACTAGTACCTCAAGGCACTTTAGCGGAAAGAATAAGGGCTTATGGTGCTGGATTGGGCGGAATATTAACTCCTACAGGATTAGATACGATAGTTCAAGAAGGTAAAAAAATAATTACAGTTAAAGGCAAAAAATATCTATTAGAGGAAGCACTCGGAGCTGATCTAGCTTTAGTAGGTGGAGCTATTGCTGATAATTTTGGTAACTTAAAATACAATAAAACAATGAGAAACTTCAATCCACTTATCGCAACTGCTTGTGAAACTGTAGTTTGCGAGCCAAGGAAGATTATTGATGTAATTAATCCAGAAAACGTAATTACACCTCATCCTTTTGTGGATTATATATTGGTAGGTGAATATAATGACTGATAAAGAAATTATCGCTTCAAGAATTGCATTAGAATTAGAAGATGGTGACTTAGTAAATCTTGGTATTGGTATTCCTACATTAGTAGCTAACTATGTACCTAAAGTTAAAACCGTTACTTTTCAAGCTGAAAACGGAATTATTGGTTTAGGTGGTTTAGTTGAAGATGAAAATGAAATAGTTAATGCTGGCGGAACTGGAGCTAGTATTTTAGAAGGTGGAGCGTTTATAGATTCTGCTACATCATTTTCATTCATTAGAGGTGGACACATTGATATAACAGTATTAGGAGCTTTGGAAGTTGATCAAGAAGGATCACTTGCTTCATGGATTATTCCCGGTAAAAAAGTACCTGGAATGGGTGGAGCAATGGATTTAGTAACCGGAGCAAAAAGGGTTATTATAGCAATGAGACATACAAACAGAGGTATCCCTAAAATATTGAAAAAATGTAGATTACCTTTAACTGCTGCACATCAAGTAAATCTAATTGTTACTGAAATGGCAGTTATGGAAATAAAAAAAGATGGGCTTCACTTAAATGAAGTACATCCAAATTATAGTGTGGAAGATGTTGTTAAAGCGACTGAAGCAGAATTATTTATTAATAATGTTTTACCTATGAAAGGAGTAAGCTAATGGAAACAAAATTAAAAATGAGAATGTCTACTCATGATGCACATTATGGTGGAAATTTAGTTGATGGAGCTCGTATACTAGGTTTATTTGGAGACGCAGCTACCGAATTATTGATCAGGAATGATGGAGATGAAGGTTTATTTAGAGCTTATGAAAAAGTTGATTTTTTAGCCCCTGTATATGCAGGAGATTTCTTGGAAATCGAAGCTAAAATTATCAAGAAGGGTAACACATCAAGAAAAATGGAATTCTTCTGTTACAAAATAATTAAAGGTAGGACTGATTTATCTGCTAGCGCTTGTGATGTTTTAAAAGAAAGAATTCTTACTACATATGCTTTGGGAACTTGTATAGTACCAAAGGAACTTCAAAGAACAAATGGATAAATTAATTATAACCTGTGCAATTACAGGTGCAGAAGTTACTAAGGAAATAAATCCAGCTGTACCCTATACAGCTGAAGAAATGGCTGAATCAGCTTATCAAGCATATAAAGCTGGAGCATCTGTAATTCATTTACATGCAAGACATGATGATGGTACTCCAACTCAAGATAAGGCTAGATTTAAAGTTTTAATGGATGCAATAAAAGAAAAATGTCCAGATGTAATCATTCAAGTATCTACTGGAGGAGCTGTCGGTATGACTCCTGATGAAAGATTAGACGTATTAAATGCAAACCCAGAAATGGCTACACTAGATTGTGGAACTCTTAATTTTGGTGGAGATGATATTTTTGTAAATACAGAAAATGATATTAAATATTTTGCCCAAAAAATGAATGATTTAGGTGTGCGCTACGAAATGGAATGTTTTGAAAAAGGACATATAGATACCACTCTAAGATTTATAAAAAAAGGTGTTATCAAAAATCACTTACACTATTCATTTGTGTTAGGCGTTAGAGGTGGAATGACAGGCGAAGAAAGAGATTTTATTTTTCTTAAAGAAAGCATTCCAGACAATGCAACTTATTCAGTTGCTGGAATTGGAAGATATGAATTTTCTTTGGCAGAACTGTCAATTAAGCATGGAGGTCATGTAAGAGTGGGCCTAGAAGACAATATTTATATTGAAAAAGGTGTTTTAACAAAGTCAAACAGTGAATTAGTAGAAAAGGTAGTTAAAATAGCTAAAAAATATGGAAGATCTATAGCAACGCCGCAAGAAACTAGAAGAATATTAGAAATGGAGAATATGTAGAATGGAAAAACTTTGTAAATACGGTACTCATCGAGTAATATACCCTTTAGGTGCATTACCACAATCAGCTGATAAATTAGATAACAATATGGTTTGTATGGATAACGAAATACTTATTCAAGTAAAAACTTTGAATATTGATTCAGCTTCATTTACACAAATTGAAGGTGCCGCTGATGGTGATGTTGAAAAAATGAAAGAAATGATTTTAAGTATCGTTAACCAAAGAGGTAAAATGCAAAACCCTGTTACTGGTAGCGGAGGAATGCTATTAGGTACAGTTAAAGAAGTAGGTAAAGACGTTAAAAAAGATGTTAAAGCAGGAGATGAAATCGCTTCTTTGGTTTCTTTATCTTTAACACCACTTAAAATAAAAAAAATCTTAGCAATTCATTTAAATAAAGATCAAGTAGATATTGAAGGAGAAGCTATTCTATTTGAAACTGGCATTTTCGCTAAAATACCAGATGATATGCCTCCTCATATTGCTTTATCAGCTTTAGATGTTGCTGGAGCACCTGCCCAAGTTAAAAACCTTGTTAAAAAAGATGATACAGTAGTAATTTTAGGCTGTGCAGGTAAATCAGGGGTTTTGTGTGCATATCAAGCCAGAAAAAGCGCTGGACCAAATGGCAAAATTATTGGAATCATTCACCATGACACACATCAAGCAGAATTAGAAAGTCTTAATGTTTGTGATCATATTTTGATTGGTAATGCAAAAAGACCAATGGAAATATATGAAAAGGTTATGAATTTAACTAATAATGAAGGTTCAGATGTAACAATCAATGTTGTGAATGTACAAAATACTGAAATGGCTACTATTTTACCTACAAAATCTACGGGAACAGTTTATTTCTTTAGTATGGCAACATCATTTACGAAAGCAGCTCTAGGAGCCGAAGGGATTGCATCAGAAGCATTAATGATTATTGGAAATGGATATACAAAAAACCATGCGAAAATTACTTTAGATATATTAAGAGAATCTAAAGAAATGTTCGAGTTATTCCAAAATAGATATGGGAAGGAATAATTTATGAAAGTAACGAATGATAGTTATTTAGTAAGAAAGGCTAATTACTTTCCGGATGTAACTGACTTAGAATGGAATGATTGGCATTGGCAAGTAAGAAACAGAATAACGAAAGCAGAAGATTTAAAAAAATATTTAAATTTAACAGATAATGAAACTGGAGAAATAAAAGAAATATTGGGTAAATTTAGAATGTCTATTACTCCTTATTACTTATGTTTAATAGATCCAGATAATCCTAATTGCCCAATTAGGAAACAAGCAGTTCCTTCAATTAAGGAAATGCATATATCTAAATTTGATATGTTAGATCCACTTGCTGAGGATACAGATTCACCTGTGCCAGGACTTACTCACAGGTATCCAGACAGAGTTTTATTTCTAATCACTGATATGTGCTCAATGTATTGTAGACATTGCACTAGAAGAAGATTTGCGGGTCATCATGATAAAGCGATGCCAAAAAGTAGAATTGATTTGGCAATAGAATATATTGAACAACATAAAGAAGTGAGAGACGTATTATTATCTGGTGGGGACGCGCTTCTAGTTAGTGATGAAGCTCTTGAAGCAATCATCAAAAGATTAAGAGAAATCGAACATGTAGAAATCATTAGAATAGGAACTAGAACTCCAGTCGTTATGCCACAAAGAATAACGAATGACTTAGTTAATATGCTAAAAAAATATCATCCAATTTGGGTTAACACTCACTTCAACCACTATTATGAAATCACTTCGGAAAGCAAAGCAGCGATTGATCGCTTAGCTGATGCAGGAATTCCTTTAGGAAATCAATCAGTGTTGTTAAAGGGGATTAATGACTCAGTTTATATTATGAAAAAATTAGTTCAAAGGTTAGCTTATATTAGAGTAAGACCTTACTATTTATATCAATGTGATTTATCTTTAGGTATAGAACACTTTAGAACACCAGTGTCTAAAGGTATCGAAATTATTGAAGGATTAAGAGGTCATACATCAGGATATTGTGTTCCAACATTTGTTATTGACGCACCTGGCGGCGGTGGAAAAATTCCTGTTATGCCTAATTATTTAATTTCACAAGCTCCTGGGAAAGTAGTTCTAAGAAACTATGAAGGAGTAATATCAACTTATAGTGAGCCAGGAAATAATACAATAAGTGATGAAGATATAGCAAACGCAAAAGGGGTAAGTGCACTATTAGCTGGCAAGCAAATTTCACTTGAACCAAAAGATTTAGAAAGAAGGAAAAGAACATCAAAAAACTAACTCAAATATTGGAAAAATATAGAGTTATTAGTGTTGTAGGTAACTCTAAAAATGCTGGGAAAACTACCGTAATAAATTCGGTTTTAGCAGACTTAAAATATAATAATATTGCTATAACTTCTATAGGATTAGATGGTGAGGAAATTGATCAAGTTACCTTCATGGAAAAGCCAAGAATATATGCTCAAAAAGGCTATATAATCGCTACTGCAAAAAGCACTTTAGAGTCTTTTAATGCAAAATATGAGGTAATTAAAGAGACAAACATATTCACATCAATAGGAAATGTTGTAATAGTAAAAGTAATAGAAGGTGGAAATGCCCTTGTTGCTGGACCTTCCGTTATTTTAGATATGGAGAAAATTGTTGAAATACTTAGTAGTTATGCTCCAAAAACCATATTTATCGATGGAGCCTTCTTTAGACACTCATTAGCTAAAATAGCTGAAGCAACAGTGTTGGTCATAGGTGCTAATCTTTCCGGTGATATCGACAAAGTTACTCAAGATGCAGTGGCCTCTGTGAGGAAATTCAGTTTAGACAAAGCGGATGACAGACTCGATGTGCTGGCTGACAAACACAACGTATGTTTGGTTAACGAACAATATGAAATAGTAGAATTGGACTTTGACACTATAATAGGTAATACCGCTAAAGTGTTTGTTGAGGGAAACAGAAAATGTCGGTTTTTATATCTCCCAAAAGCATTAACAAATAATTTCCTTCTAAAAATGGTAGAGGAAAGATCTAACTATAGTTTCGACATAATAGTCAAGTCACCAGTGAATATTCAGCTAAATATAGACAATATGAGTAATTTGTTTAAGTTGAAAAACCAGGTGTTTGTTTTGAATAAAATCAATTTAGTTGCCGTTTGTTATAACCCAGCGTCTCCAAGAGGATATGCGTTTAATGATGTAGAATTCAAAAATGTTTTAGAAGATAAATTACATAGAAAAGTTTTTAATGTTAGTAAGGACGTGTCAAATGAATAAGTTGAATTTAGATAACAATAAAATATTGGATAGTAGAAAGCATGCTGAAGCAATTGCTTTGAATGTTCAAAATTTCATAGATAGACATTCAACCGTCTCAGTTGAGAGAACTGTACTGAGATTGTTAGGTATTGATGGAATTGATGAATTTGGAGTTCCAATCCCTAATAAAATAGTTGATGATGTATTAAAAAATGGAGACATCACTTTAGGGCTTTCATATTACATTGCTAGTGCTTTAAAAAGTACAGGATTGAATCTTGATAAATTCATCAAGATATATTTAGAAAATGAGGTAAGTATTTGTACTTATCCTTTAGTAAAAAAAGAAGAAATTGATGATATACTTAAACCTTATTATATCGAGAATTTGAAAGCTATAAAAGCGAACAAATTAGTAAGAGATAATTACTTAAAAAAATTCCCAAAAAACAATACAGAATTATATGTAATTGTTGCTACAGGAAACGTTGATGAAGATGTTGTTCAAGCTGTTGCGGCTGGTGAAGCTGGAGCTGATATAATTGCAGTTATTAGATCTACTGGTCAATCCCTTTTGGATTTTGTTCCCTATGGAAAAACTACAGAAGGTTTTGGTGGAACTTTTGCAACTCAAGAAAACTTTAAAATTATGAGAGCTGCATTAGACAAAGTTTCTCTTGAAGAAAAACGTTATATCAAATTAGTTAACTACGCTTCAGGATTATGTATGCCAGAGATTGCTGCTATGGGAGCGATAGAAAGATTGGATGTTCTACTTAATGATAGTATGTATGGAATTATTTTTAGAGACATCAATATGCAAAGAACTTTTGTTGATCAATATTTTTCTCGTTTGATCAATGCTTACTCAGGAATTATTATTAACACTGGAGAAGATAATTATTTAACAACTAGTGATGCTGTAACAGAAGCACATACAGTATTAGCTTCACAATTTATTAATGAAGCGTTTGCAAAAAAAGCTCATCTTGAAGAAAAATTAATGGGGCTTGGACATGCATTTGAAATAAATCCTGATGTAGAGGATAGTTTTTTATATGAACTAGCTCAAGCAGAAATGGCAAGAGAAATATTTCCAAACGCACCGTTGAAATATATGCCTCCAACTAAACATATTAATGGAAACATATTTAGAGCCTATCAACAAAACACAATGTTTAATATAGCAACTACTCTTACCAATCAATCAATACATCTATTAGGAATGATGACAGAAGCTATTCATACACCATTTATGAGTGATAGATTTTTAGCAATCAAAAATGCAAAGATGGTTCAAAAATCAATGAAGTCAATGGCATCTGAAATAGAATTTAAAGAAGGTGGAATAATTCAAACAAGAGCACAATCAGTTTTGAATGAAGCTCTAGACTTATTAAAACAAATTGATAACGATGGAATGTTCACCAGTTTGGCAAACGGCGTGTTTGCTGATACAAGAAGAGCTGTTGATGGTGGAAAAGGACTTGATGGAGTTTTTGAAAAAAGCAAAGATTACATCAATGTGGTAAGTAATAGAATGGAGGAATCGTTCAATGAAGATTAAACCTTATGGTGATACATTAAATGATGGTAAAATCCAAGTAAGTTTTACTTTACCGGTTGAAAGAAGTCAAAAAGGAGTTGCTGCAGCTAAAGAGATAGCTAAATCAATGGGATTAATTAATCCTTCAGTAGTACATGCTGAATCAATAGGGAATGGATTTAGTTTTTATGTTCTATATGGTTCATCAGTCTATTCAGTAGACTTTGATAAAATTCACGTTGAAGAAATCACAACTAAAGCTTTATCTAGAAAGGACTTAGAAAGTTTAATTTCTAAAGAATTTGATAGAGAAATTGTTTTTTTAGGCGCTTCGACGGGAACGGACGCTCATACTGTTGGTATTGATGCAATTATGAATATGAAAGGGTATGCTGGACACTATGGGTTAGAAAGATACTCGGGTATAAGAGCATATAACCTAGGATCACAAGTATTAAATGAAGAATTTATAAAACAAGCGATAGAAAAAAAAGCAGATGTATTATTAGTTTCTCAGACAGTAACACAAAAAGACGTTCACCTAAAAAATTTAGTTGAATTAGTTGAACTTATGGAAGCCGAAGGATTAAGAGACAAAGTAATATTAATTGCTGGAGGAGCAAGAATAACTCATGAACTTGCTAAAGAACTTGGATATGATGCAGGATTTGGACCAGGAAACTTTGCTGAAGATGTAGCAACATTTGCAATTACTGAATTGATTAACAGAAAATAACTCAGGAGGTAATTATGTTTATAAAGAAAGTAAACCAGGTAGCAACAAAAAATGGAGACAAAGGAATTTCTAAAGATTATAGTAATATATCATATAAGAAGAATGATATTCTATTTGAAACGCTTGGATCTATTGACGAACTTAACTCATTTTTGGGACTAAGTTACCATTTCACCAAGTATGAAGACATTATTTTGGTTCAAAAAGAATTACAAAAGATTAGTGCTGTTATAGCTACTAATCCTGAATCAGAATTGTATCAAAAAATAGAGTTGTTATATGATAAGGATGTTCAATGGATTGAAGATAGAATGCAACTTGTCTTGGATAACCATCCAATTGAAGCCAGATTTACCTTGCCAGGAAGCGAGAAATCGTTGAATGGAGCCTATTTAGATTATGCACGAACATTGGCTAGAAAGGCTGAAAGAAGGCTTTCTGAGTTCGCTGAGAAACATAATCGTCAAGACTTAAATACTATAAAAAGTTACATAAATAGATTAAGCGATTTTTTATATATTTTATCATATAGTTTATAGGTTAAATTAGATATAAATTCATTAAAAAAATCTTTTGATTTTTATATAAATTTATCTTTAAAAGTTTAACCTACTATGATATAATGATACATGTTTATAAAAGCGCTTACAAAACAAGGAGAAAACTTTGAAAACAATAGTAATAGGCGTCATTGGCGCCGATGTGCATGCGGTAGGTAACAAGATTATCGAATTTACCCTTACTAACACAGGGTATAATGTAGTTAATATAGGGGTTTTGTCTACACAAGAAGACTTTATCAATACCGCAATTGAAACAGATGCAGATCTGATTTTAGTCTCTTCGCTTTATGGTCATGGTGAGATTGATTGTCGTGGGATGAGAGAAAAATGTGTTGAATCAGGGATAGGAGATATCTATCTTTATGTTGGTGGTAATATCGTTGTTGGAAAACAAGATTTCCATCAAGTCAAAAAAACTTTTAAAGATATGGGATTTAATAGGGTGTATCCTCCGGGAACACCAATAGATAATGCTTTAGCAGATTTAAAGGAAGACTTAGGAGAGTAATATGGCAAATTACTTGCTCATCGATTTCGGGTCAACTTTCACTAAATTATGTGCAATAAATTCAGAAGCTGAAGATTTACTTGGAACAGCTTCTTCTTTTACGACGGTTGATTCTGATATTAGTGTTGGATATCATAAGGCTTTAAATAGTCTTTATGAACAAACTGGAAAAACAATTAAATTTGATCAAGTTATAGCTTGTTCATCAGCAGCTGGCGGCCTTAAAATGGCCGCTATTGGTCTAGTTGAGGAACTTACTGTAGAAGCAGCTAAAAGAGTTTGTTTGGGTGCTGGAGCTAAAGTAGATTTAGTATTCTCTCATCACATAAACAAGTCTGAAGCGAAACAAATTATTGACGGTAAAATAGACATTGTATTATTAGCCGGTGGAGCTGATGGCGGAAACTCGGAATGCGTAGCGTATAATGCTAGATTATTAGGGAAAATGGGAATTAAAATACCGATAGTTTTTGCGGGAAATAAATCTGCTCAAGATGAAATCCAAGAAATATTTGAAGAATATGAAATGGATGGACATATTTGCGATAACGTAATGCCAAAGATTAATATCTTAAACATTGACTCTGCTAGAGACAAAATTAGAGATATATTTTTGAAAAAGATTATAGAAGCAAAAGGAATAAAGAAGATTGAATCAGAAATTGATGAAGTAATTCTACCTACACCTAATGCTGTATTAGAAGCTGCTAAACTATTATCTGAAGGTTACTTTACAGAAAAAGGCTTAGGGGATTTAGTTGTATTAGATATCGGTGGGGCAACCACGGATATGTATTCAATCTGTACTGCAACAAAAAGAAGTGATGTATTAGTTAGCGGATTACAAGAACCTTTTGCAAAAAGGACGGTCGAAGGCGACTTAGGAATGAGATATTCGGCTCCAGGAATTATAAAATCACTTAGTGAAGAAGAAGTCAAATTTATTAATTTAGAAAAAGATGTAGATATAGAAAAAGAAGTGCGAGATAGATTTGATAATGTTAAGAGTTTACCTCAAAATGTTCATGATGAATTTATTGATCAATTTTTAGCTGAAATGTGCGCATATAGAGCTATGCACAGACACTGCGGTAAAATTGAAAAAGTATTTACTCCAATGGGAGTAGTGTATAATCAAAAAGGTAAAGACCTAAGCGATATAAAATATATAATAGGAACAGGTGGAGTAGTAATTAATTCTAAAAACCAAACTAAGATTTTAAAACGAACCACAAACATCTTACACAATGTTACAGAATTAAGACCGGCTAATCCCAATTTTATGATTGACCAAGAGTATATAATGGCTTCAATGGGACTTTTATCACAAAAAGAACCATTATTAGCCTTAAAAATATTAAAAAAATATATTAAGAAAATCTGAGGGTAGGGTTATGGATTTACAAAACAAGAAAATGTCAGAAGAAGAGTTTTTAAGAATTAGAAAAGAAGTATTATGCGGTTGGGTTACGGGAAAAGACCACGAATTAAATTTAGATAAAGCCGTTGCATACTTAAAATCAGTACCTGATCACAAGAATTTTGCGATTAAATTAAATAAGGCTAAAGCAAATGGTATTACATTAGTTCAACCTCGTGCTGGGGTTCCTGAATTAGGTGAACATATCAAATTGTTAAGATACCTACAAAAATGTGGAGCTGATTTTCTTCCATCAACTGTAGATAGTTATACAAGACAAAATCGTTATACTGAAGCTCAAAAAGGATTAGAAGAAAGTATGGAAAAACATAGAGCACTTTTAAATGGGTTTCCAGTTGTAAATCATGGAGTTAGGAATTGTAAAAAAGTTCTAGAATCAGTTAATGTGCCTATTGAAGCAAGACATGGTACCCCTGACGCAAGACTTTTATCTGAAATAATTCACGCTGCTGGTTGGACATCTAATGAAGGTGGTGGAATATCATACAATATTCCCTATGCAAAATCAATTCCACTAGAAGTTTCAATTAAGAACTGGCAATACGTTGATAGATTAGTGGGTTATTATGAAGAAAGAGGAATCAAATTAAACAGAGAACCTTTTGGACCACTAACCGGAACCTTGGTTCCACCAGCAATATCTAATACTATTATGATTGTTGAATCATTATTAGCAGCTGAACAAGGTGTCAAAAACCTTACAGTTGGTTATGGTATGGGTGGAAACCTTATACAAGACGTTGCTGCTATTAACTCTCTTTATGATCAAACAATATATTACCTTAAGAAATTCGGATATAAAAAAATGGAAGTTACCACAGTTTTCCATCAATGGATGGGTGGATTTCCTCAAGACGAAGCAGAAGCAATGGCACTTATTTCTTATAGTTCAACAGTTGCTGCTTTATCTAAAACTACTAAGCTAATTTCAAAATCTCCACATGAATCTATTGGTATTCCTACAAAAAGGGCAAATGGTTTAGGTATAAAAGCTTCAAAATTCATTGTTAATATGCTAAAAGATCAACGCATGGACCAAAGTGTAGAACTTAAACATGAGATTAAACAAATCAAAAAAGAAGTTAGTTGTTTAATGGATGCTATTTTAGATGTTGGTGCTGGTGATTTAGCTGTTGGAGTAGTAAGAGCTTTTGAACAAGGATTAATAGATGTTCCATTCGCTCCAAGCAGGTATAATGCAGGTAAGATGTTACCTGCTAGAGATAATGAAGGTATGATTAGAATATTAGAATTTGGGAATTTAGGATTTAACGATGAAATCAAAGCTTTCCATCTTAAAAAGATCCAAGAAAGAGCTAAATTAGAAAATAGAGAGATTTCTTTCCAATTAACAGTAGATGATGTTTATTCTGTTAGTAAGGGAAAATTAATAGGAAGGCCACAGGTTTAAAGGAATACCATGAAAATTAAAGATGTAATAATATCAAAATCATATACCGGCTTCTTTTTCGATGATCAAATAGCCGTTAAAAGTGGAGCCATCAATGATGGCTTTCTCTATGTAGGAAAACCAGTTTTAGCTGGGTTTACTTCAATTAGACAAAAAGGTGAAGCAATATCTATTCAATTGATTTTAGATAATGGAGCTGTTGGATATGGTGATTGTGCAGCGGTTCAATATTCTGGAACCGGGGGTAGAGATCCTTTATTCTTAGCAGAAGACTACATTCCGTTTATTGAAAAGGAAATCAAACCTTTATTAATCGGAGAATCTATAGACACGTTTAAGACATTAGCTAATAAATATGATAAAATGCTAATAGACGGAAAAAAACTTCACACAGCTATTAGATACGGGGTAACACAAGCGTTATTAAGCGCTACAGCAGTTAGCCAAGGATTAACAATGGCAGAAGTAGTAAGAAAAGAATATAGTATTAAAGAAAAGATTTTTAAATCAGTGCCTATTTTCACACAAAGTGGAGACGATAGATATAATAACGTTGATAAAATGATAATTAAAGAAGCTGATGTATTACCACATGCTTTAATTAATCATGTAGAAACAAAATTAGGCGTTGATGGACAAATATTACTAAAATACGTTGAATGGTTAAGAAATAGAATCGAAACGCGTAGACAAAACCCTGATTATAAACCAGTATTACATATAGATGTATATGGAGTTATAGGTGTGGCTTTTGATAATGATATTGATAAAATGGTTGATTATATGATTAAACTTGAAGAAGCTGCTCAACCATTAACGATAAGAATTGAAGGCCCAGTAGACGCCGGTAATAAGAAGGATACAATATATTATCTAAAAACGTTAAGAGAAGAATTAGAGAAAAAAGATTCAAAAGTAGAAATTGTAGCTGATGAATGGTGTAATACATTAGAAGATATTATTGATTTCGCTAATGAAAAAGCGGGACATATGCTTCAAATAAAAACTCCTGACTTAGGAGGAGTTAATAATGTAATAGAAGCTATTCTATACTGTAATGAAATTGGAATTGGTAGTTATTGTGGTGGAACTTGTAATGAAACTAACATTTCATCTGAGGTTTCTACTAATATTGCAATTGCATGTATGGCAACACAATGTCTTGCAAAACCTGGTATGGGTGTAGATTCTGGATTTATGATTGTAAAGAATGAAATGAATAGAGTGTTAGCGAGAGCTAATAGGAGGTAATATGAAAATAGGAACTGCTGGAAGTAAAGAATCAAATGATTGTTTCGTTACTGTTAAACAAAGTACAGAAACTAAGATAGTAATAGATAGTGTTGTTGCTGCTTTTTTCTACGATCAAATAAAAGCGACGGTTGAAGAGACATTGAAGGAAATGAACGTTAAGAATGTAATTGTATCAATTGAAGATAAGGGAGCTTTAGATTACACTATTAAATCAAGATTAATAAGTGCAATCAAAAGAATGGAATTGAATGTTTAGATCGTTATTATTTATTCCTGGAAACAATCCTTCAATGATCCAAAACGCAGATGTATTTTTAACTGATGCTGTAATATTTGATTTAGAAGATTCGGTAGATATTTCAGAAAAGGATAATGCTAGAAACTTAATAAATAATTATTTAGTTGATAGTACAACATATCCTTCTTTAGTTGTGCTTCGAGTGAATCCTATGGATACAGAATTTTTTAAAAAGGATATTGAATTGATCCTTACAAAAAAAGTTGATTATATATTATTACCAAAAGCATCTATTGACGCGATAAACATTTTGGAAGAAATATTAAAAGACTATGAAACAGAAAATGATTTAAAAGAAATTAAAGTTATTGCCTTAGTAGAAAGTGCAAAATCAATAATTCAAATTTTTAAAATTGCAAAACATTGTAGGGTAGAAGGAATCCTTTTGGGTGCTGAAGATTTATGTAATGATCTTGAAATTAATCGCACTAATCAAGGAGAGGAAATATTGTTTGCTAGATCAAGAGTGATATATGCTTGTGTAAGCAATAATATAATCTCGATAGACACTCCTAACACATCTGTGAATGATGATGAAGCATTAAAAACAGATTGCTTAAACGCGAAAAATTTAGGGATGAAAGCAAAATCAGCGATACATCCTAATCAACTTGATATCATAAATGAAATATTTTCTCCTTCAAGAAATGAAATTGAATGGGCACAAAAAATTGTAGAAGCAGTAGAAGTAAATAAAGGAAAAGGTGCTTTCAGTCTCGATGGAAAAATGGTTGATAAACCAATAATTTTGAAGGCTAAAAAAATTATAGAAAAAGCTAAAAAATTTAAATTATTATAGGTGGAATATGATAAACGCAGTTAACAGATTTATACCTGACAATTTAAAATCTTATCAGTCAAGTGACTCTTATAAAAAAATGAAGAGACGTTTGATCGAAAAAAAAGAAAAACAGTCAAAAACTGTTTTTTTAGAGAGTATTGAATCTGCATTCGATTTATACGATATTAAATCAGAGCAGTGCATTTCATTTCATCACCATTTGCGAAATGGAGATTTTGTTTTACAAAAAGTTTGTGAGGTAATCAAGGCTAGAAATTTAATGGATATGCATCTCGCACCAAGTTCAATTTTTCCAAGCTACATTAACTTAGTGAGTCTTATAAAAAATGGTAACATTTTAAATATCAACACTAACTACCTAAACGGTGAAGTTGCAAAAACAATAAGTCAAGGATTTTTAAAAGGTAAACTAATTATGAATACTCATGGTGGAAGAGCAAGAGCAATAGAGAGTGGTGACTTGCCAATAGACGTTGCATTCTTAGCTTGTCCAGTGGTTGACAAAGACGGTAATGGTTCAGGATCATTTGGCAAATCTGCATGTGGTACATTGGGTTATGCTATAAGTGATTTGCAATACGCCAAAAAAGTTGTCCTAGTTACAGACACTTTAGTAGAAAAATTAGATAATTACCAATTTGATGGAAGTTATGTTGATGCAGTAGTTGTGCTAAATTCCATTGGTAATTCGCAAGGAATTGTATCTGGAACTACACAATTAACACAGGATCCAATAGGCTTAAAATTAGCTAAAGATTGCTCAATTCTATTAGACTATTTAGGAGTAATAAAACCAGGATTCTCCATGCAAACTGGTGCTGGAAAGACATCTCTAGCTGTTGTAAAATATGTTAAAGACATCATGAAAAACAAGAATATTAAAGGTTCATTTGCATCTGGTGGAATCACTCAAGGTTATGTAAATATGCTAGAAGAAAATCTGTTTGAATGTCTATACGATGTACAGTGTTTTGATCTAGAAGCAATAAAATCTTTTCATAATAATAAGAATCATAAAGCTATGTCAGCTTCCGAATATGGAAATCCGTTTGAAAATAATCCGGTTGCAGACAGACTATCTTTTGTGATTCTAGGAGCTGCTGAAATAGATTTAGACTTCAATGTCAATGTTACAACTGACTCAATGGGTAACCTAATTGGAGGTAGCGGAGGACATGCAGATATAGCTTATGGTGCTGATATAACTGTTATCATTTCGCCATTAATTAAATCAAGGATACCACTAATTAAGGACCGAGTTATGACAGTAACAACCCCTGGTTGTGACGTGGATATACTGGTTACAGAGAGAGGTATAGCAGTAAATCCTCTTAGGGTTGATTTGCTTAAAAAGCTTAAAAATAGCCGTTTTCCAATATATTCTATTAAAGAATTATACGATTTAACACATAAAATAACTGGTGTCCCAAAAAGTGTTAAGTTAGAAAATACAGTTATAGGTTATGTAGAATATAGAGACGGAACCTATATAGACATACTTTACAAAACGAAAAAATAATCAAATGGTTACCGTCTGAGATGGTAGATTTTAGTTGATATCTGTCGATTTATAGAAGAATAATTGATAGTTAAAACTAATAAAAAAGACAAATAAATTCAAGAGGACGAGTTGAGAAAATGAACAATTTAAGTGAAAAAATCTTATCTTCTAGAGAATATAAATTTAATAAAATCCAATTTTTGAAAACATCATATAAGGTCGTTATTACGGTTAAATCTAACATTCCTGGAAACAATAAAAATCTAAACGTTTCTTACATTTTGGTTGAGTTTTTTGAAAAACTGATACCTTTGAATATGATTGAATATTCTTGTTTTCACGACGGATATGATGGCCCATATTTTCTGTTGGGTTCAAATTTAGACCCCGTAGCTATCAAACAAATTTTGATGGACATAGAAGAGACTCATCCGTTAGGTAGATTTATAGATTTAGATGTTTATGACGGAAACCAGACATTATCGAGAGGAACAATGAGAAAGTGTTATCTTTGCGATGATTTTGCGTTTAAATGTATCAAAATGAACAAACATAAGAAAAAAGATTTGCTTAATTTTGTTAATAGTAATGTGTTAAATTTTTTTAAAAAACAAGTCTTGTCTCAAGTAAATGAAAGTATTATGTTTGAGTTAAATTTACATCCTAAATTTGGATTAGTTACACCATTAACAAACGGTTCTCATAAGGACATGAATTTTAATTTAATGATCAAAGCGAAGGAATCGATATTACCATTTTTCATCAAAATGTTTGAGGTTGGCTGGAGTGACAAAAAACTTGAAGACATATTTTTAGCAATAAGACAAATTGGGTTACAAGCAGAAAAAGAAATGTTGGCTGCTACAAATAATGTTAATACTTATAAGGGACTAATATTTGATTTAGGAATAGTAGTAACAGCATATGGATATACTCTATACAATCATATAGATAGAGGAAATATATTTGATATTATTAAGAAAATGACTTTGTCTTTATTGGAAGAATTTAAAGTAGAAAGTAATACCTTTGGGTACACTGCTTATAAAAATCACAACATCCTTGGAGCTAGAGGCGAGATATTTAATGGCTTACCAAATGTCAAAAGAGCATTAGATTATTTAGATGACTTTACAGATGAATCAAGATTAAAAACTTTAATGTATTTGATATCAAAAGTTGATGATACTACTTTGTTGAAACGCACAAAAGATTATGAAATGTATATAAGCATAAAGCAAAGATTTAGTAAAAAATTAAAATGTAATCAAGAAGAAATAGAGATGCTAAATAGTTATTGTATTTCAAATAACTTGAGTTTTGGTGGTAGTGCAGATTTACTTATATTAACAATATTTTTAAAAAAGATATTTATGTGAATTCTCAAAATGTCATTAATTGAATATGTAATTATTTAAACAATCTTAAGAGATTTAAATAGTTAGTGAAAAAAAACAATGAAATTGAAATTTTTTGCTTGACATTACTAATGACTAATAGTAAAATTGTAATGCATAATTAATTCGGAGGTTTAGCTCAGTTGGGAGAGCATCTGCCTTACAAGCAGAGGGTCGGCGGTTCGAGCCCGTCAACCCC
>CAZHSG010000031.1:0-21889 GCA_964535005.1 uncultured Candidatus Izemoplasmatales bacterium | reverse complement strand
ATTGGATTATCTGTTGGTGTTTTTGCTCTAGACATTGATCTTTTTATGTTATAATCTTTATGAGCGTTTTGGAATGCTCTTGAGGCGTATACTGTTCCTTGGTCGGAGTGTAGAATTGTTTCTACTAATGTATACCCTCTTTTAATTTTCTCTTCTAAGAATCGATCCAAAGCCGTCATATGGCGTTTGAAATTGTGTCCGCCACGATAAGAAGACAAACAATAACTGATGATTTCATTGTTGAAGACATCCACGAATAGAGTCCATTCTAGTGTGATGTATTTGTTTTTTATTATCGTGGTATCTGTTACTATTTTTTCGAATGGTCTTGTTGTTGCCCAATAACCATTTATGATGTTAGGAAACTTAAGGTTATCACTCCCTGGCCTTTCCCATTTTGGTTTCCTTGCTTCTGATCGAACTCCAATACGCTTACAAACGTTATGGATAAATAAATCGCTAATAATCCATCCTGTATTGATTCTTACCTGTTTTGCGATGTTTCGATATCCATGAGTTTTATGTTTCTTGTGAATTTCTAAGATAAGTCCTTTAGCCGTTTCTTGGTTCATCTGGTATCTATTGTAGATGCCTTTTCTTTTACGCCATTTGTAAAAGCCACTTCGTGATACCTCCATATACATACATAGTGATTTTATTGTGAATTTATGAGATAATTCTTCAATTATTTCATACTCTTTTCGGATGATTTCTTTAGTCTTATTGCGATCACCTCCTCTTTTGTGTAGCCTTTTTTTAAACGTGCATTCTCAATCCTTAATTTCATATTCTCATATTCTAATTTTTCTAATTCTGTTAATTGTTTTTTGTTTTGATATTTCACTAATGGATTCCTAGGTTTCCTACTATTTTCCAACCCTTCAATCCCGTGTTCTAAGTAAGCAGTTTTTCATTTATATAGTTGTGCAGCACTGATCTTCTCTTGTCGACATAGTTCTCTTACTCCTACTTCCTCATACAATAACTGCTTAATGATTCGATACTTATTGTCTTTACTCCAGTATCTGTTCTTTCTAGTTTCACTCATTTATTTCACTCCTTCCTTTAATTATATAAAAAAATGTTAATAAACACATGTTTTACTTTGTGTCTACTAACATCTTACCAATTCACTTGGTGTAACATTATTAATTTCAACTTAATATTGTATGCATATAATATTTCAAGATAAAATAGAATACAATTTACTATTGGTCACATATTTTAAGATTAATCAGCACAGATAACTTCATCTACAGTATATCCATTTAATTCAATTGTTATACTCTCTATAACGATTTCTTCAATAGGCGCATCACCAGTTCCGGTCGGAACGCTAGCTAAAGCATCTAACACAATAAATCCACTGATTAATCCTCCAAATGCTGCATAATTAACATCTAAAAAACTACTAACTTTATGTACAATAAAGAATTGGCTTGTTGCACTATCTTTTACAGATGTTCTAGCCATTGATAATATTCCACGATAGTGAGATAAATTATTAGTCACGCCATTTGATGAAAATTCACCTTTTATAGGACATCCTGTATCTGATACTATTCCACCTTGAACCATAAAATCTTTTATGATTCTATGAAAAGTGCTATCAGAATATGATCCCTCTTGAATATAACTAATAAAATTATCTACTGTATTTTTAGCTACTTCAGGAAATAATTGTAATTGCATTACTCCTACATCTTTAACAGTAATGGTAACAACTGGGTTAGTATCACTTAAATAAGAATAATAAGGCAATGCTGATAAATCAACATCTTTTTCTACAGTATTAACATTTGCTCCACATCCAGTTAATGTTAATACCAATAATAAAGCAAAAATATATAATCGTTTCATTTAAAATGTCCTCCAAATATTGTGTTGTCTTTTCTATTGTATCATTTTATATCAATTCTACTAATGTTTTTTGTTCTTTCAATATAATAAAGTTATAGTTAGTGGGTGGTTATGGATGTAAAACAATGAGTATATCAGTATATGTATACAAATTTATAAGAATTATTCCAAGAGATTCCATAAAAAATAATCTAAGACTCTATACTACTTCAATAAAATTGAACATAATTATTTTTATGATATAATAAATCGGGATATTTTACTATCTCAATTGTATATATTAATGACAGGAGGAAATTATATTGATGATTACTAACGAATCTGATTCATTTAATGATATTCTAGAAAATCATTATAATGAAATCTTTCACTATGTATATAAACAAGTAGATAATATTGAAGACGCAAAGGATCTTACTCAAGATATATTTTTAAAAGTATACGAAAAATATTCTAGTTTTAATCCCGCTAAAGCTTCAGTAAGAACTTGGATATATCGAATTGCTCACAATATTGTAATTAATAACTTCAAAAAAGCTTACAACAGATACACAATAAATGTTAATCAAGATGTATTAGATTCTCTAACAGATAAAGAAAACGTCCTAGGTGAACTTGTTAAAAAGGAAAAAGTTGAAGATATCATTTCTATGATGAATAAATGTCTCAATTCAAAACATTTGAGAATAATGTATCTATACTTTTTCAGTGAATTAACCACAAAAGAGATATCTCAACATTTAAATATCCCTAAGAAAACTGTCAATAATATAATAACTATATCTATTAAAAAAATTCAAAAGAAATTGGAGGTTTTATATAATGGATGATTTTAGAATTAAAAGAAAAATAAATGATTCTGATATAGATAATTTCAAAAATTCACAGATTAACAGAATTTTATCAAATACAAAACCAAAACCTACTTACGCTAACAGAAAACTAAAACTTGCTTTGTCTTTTAGCGTGTTAGCGCTTCTCATACTATCAATTGGTATTACACTTTTAAAAACTAAAGGTAACAATAATTTAAATATTCAACAAGTAAGCGCTCAAGAATACATATTGGAATTTAAGGATTCTAAAGACTATGATTTCTTTATGCATTACAAAGCACATATCGTATATAGTGCTCAAAAAGTATCTTATAATGATATCTTTGATTATAAACAGGAATATATTTACGCTCCTCAGGCAGTTCAAGATACAATAACTTCTACTTTCAATTACTTCTCCATAGATGAAACAAAACATTTCTTAGAAGTATTAGTTGGAGGAAATATAGTTTATTTAGAGTTAGATACATTTCCTAGTGTATCAATCCACCGCGATCTAAATAAACTAGAGATTGATGATTTTAAGCAGGATTTAAGTGATATTTATGAGCTTATTCGTCTTTACCCACCAATCTACGTTGGAATCAATGAACACTATTTAAATCAATTTGAAGTTAATCCTGAAATAGATGATCTTGATGATTCTAAAGCTAAAAGAAACTATATTGAATATATTAACAACTACTATGATGATTCAACTAATCATACTTCTAATAATTCAAGTTCATATGTTTATACTTTTACGTACAATAACATTATACTTCTAGATGAAGATAACAATATTATGGATACATTTGCTTATACGACTCTACAAGGTATGCCTACAGAAACAATAACAGATAATTTTTCCGCTGATAAAATAACTTTTTTTGAAAAGGAAAATGATATAAATATTTTTGATTGGACAAGTTTCATAAGTTTTGATGATGCTGGTTTGGGTATAATGAGAAACGGTATTATAGATGGTACGAGATATGCATATTTAACATTTCATTTAATGAATGAAGAATTAAACCTTAACAATATTTCTTATGTAAAACTTAATTACTCTTTACATCAAATTTATGGTGGTGCAGAAGAAACTATAACAATAAATACAATCCTTTACGGTGATTACTTCATTATTCCACCTTTCGCGGTTATTGAAGAAACAGATGGAAATATTGGCAGTTTATTTTTTAATTTCGAAATCGAGTTCTATAATGCTGAAGATAATCTAGTCTACAGTTCAGCTGTCACATTTTAAAAAAAATGTTGTGATTTGAAATCACAACACTTTTTTTAAAATATATATATTTGTGTTCAATAAGTAATTAATAATAAGTATCAATTGCACAATTGATTTATATACTTAACTCTATGCATTCATTTAAGTCATTTGTAATATGACTCTTTGTATTTTTCTGTCTGTTTTAAAAGGGCGCTTTATAAAGGTTTCCCTCTTTATTTGATATCATTTAAGAATCTTTGTATTCATCGATAATTTGTTGTAATAATTCTGGATAATCTGTAATGATACCGTCTGCACCCTGTTTGATTAATAATCTCATTGTCTCTTCATCGTTTACTGTCCAATAATGCATCGCCATATTTTGTTGATGGAGAGTATTGATTAGCAGTTTTGTATCTAAACGTAATGTTTTAATTACTGGAAAATCATATGCTATCGGTACTTGGACCGCTGCGTATTTTGATTTACCGCTGAAGACACTTGTTAACGTATAGGCGCTAATAAGGATTTTTCTTGCCGTTCCATAGCTTGTAGAAACATAAAGGTCTGGATATGTGTCAATCAAGTATTCACTAATATCGTCGAATGCACAAGCTACTAAAACATTCCCTTCTAAATCGTATTCAGCAATTAAATTTGCTAATGCATCCGCTGTTTCTGTTCTTGGTGCATCTGCATCGGCTTTAATTTCTATGTTATATAATATATTGTCGCCAAACTCATCAAACAATTCTTCTAGTGTCGTTAAGTGTACTTTGGCATCGTGCCACTCATTGCTTGTCATATCGCGATATAAATATGATTCATCGGATTCTTGATACTGATACCCAAAGTTACAGCTATCATTTAAATACTGGTATGTTTCATCCCAGACAACGGTGTCGCAATTACTATTTTGGATAGTATTTCCTGTATTGTTTTGACCATGAAGTAATACAAGCACATCGTCATTTGTCATCTGCACATCCATTTCAAGTATGTCAACTCCTAAATCATAAGAATACTCAAATGCAGCCATAGTATTATCGGGATACACTCCTTTTCCTCCAGCATGTGCCATCACTAGTGGCATTCCATTTTGACTTAGAAAAGGATTTGTTTGTTCGTACTTTGGTTTTGGTATAACAATTAGAGTAAGCACAAGAAATATTAATACACTCAAAATAATTAGAAACTTTTTCATCTTCTTCCTCCTAAAAAGCAATTCTCTCAAGGACCGTTAAATTTATTCCCTTAAGTTCTTATAATTCCTTCATCATATATATATGTGAATAACTTTTGAAATGCTTTTGTTGTTTTTTAGTAAAAATAGATTTACTAATTTCTATAAATCCTAGTTTTTTGTATAATTCATAAGCTGAAACATTTGTATCTAATACTTCTAATGTAATTTTTTTTAAGTTTTTCTCTTCTGCAATATTTTCTATTTCCTTAAAGAGTTTAGATCCAACACCCATACCCCGAAACTTACTAGACACAACAATTCCATGTATATGTAATTCGTCTTCTTTTACTTCGTGTTCAAAAAATCTACCCATTTCTCGTACCTTTAATAATCTAAGTAATCCATATTTCTGTATTAGTTTAAATACACATAAAGTTTCTGCTTTACTTACTCTCTTACCCAGATAATCCAAGTGTACTACACCAGCGATACACCCTTCGACCTCCGCTACAATTATCCCTTCATTAATTTTACTAGGGATAGTCCCTGTATCCTTAATTATATTTGTATTTATAACAATGCCTTTTTTTGTGTAGGGAGTCATCTTTAAGTTCCATAATTCCATGGTTATATTTAACATTTTTGTAAAATCTTTTTCTTCATAAGGCCTTATTAATACTTTCATAAAAAAATCATCGCCTTTCTACATATGTATAATTATATTTACCTCTTTTTTGAACTAGAACTCCAAAGTATAAGTTATTATAATTTCTTTCTTTTGAAAGCCTAAATTTGCAAGTAATTCTTGTTCTTGTCTACGTACAGTTCCATATATCCTATGATAATACCATTTTTTAAATACAATAAAATTTGGACATCATCACTATTGAATCTATTTACAATACGTTCTTCAATTTGAGTTGAGTTAAGCTAAATTGTTTTATCATAGTTCTATCTTCCTAAAATATAGTTTATCATATTTTAAAAGTAAAAGAACCAATAATTGAAGTTATTGGTTCTTAATTCGTAATATACTACATTTTCTTTAAATATATATCATATATGTTACAAATAAAAAAGCCTAAAATGTCTTTATTATGCTGTTCATATCATTGGTTAAAACCTCTTATGATACAGCTCGGAGGAACATTTATAGCTGCAACTTATTTTTCTATTAGTATGATAACGTATTCCTCCACTGTTTAAAAATCATACCAATCTAAATTATTTTTTTAAATCTTCAAGCAGAGTTTTTAGAGTATCTGCAGCATCCCCTAAGTATAAATGAATTCCTGTATTTTTATTGTATATTGAATTTTCTACACCTGAATAACCAGGTTTTAAATCATAATTGAATATGAAAATTTCCTTACAATGATCTACATTCAATATTGGCATACCATAAATAGGTGTTCCTTCTGCTTCTCTAGCAGCTGGATTCATAACATCATTTGCACCAATTACAATTGTACAATCAACATTTACGAATTCTGAATTTAAATCATCCATTTCATATAAATCATCATAATCAACATCAGCCTCAGCTAATAATACATTCATATGTCCTGGCATTCTACCAGCAACAGGATGAATTACATATTTAACATCTGCTCCGTTCTCAGTTAAGAAATCAGCTAAGTCCTTCACTAAATGTTGAGCTTGAGCAATAGCCATCCCATAACCAGGGGCAATAATAATACTTTTAGCCGCTTTGAGAATTTCAATCGAATTAACTTCTTCTTTTTTTGGTTCTGACTCCAAATCAGGTTTTATTGGATCTGTTGTTTCTTCTTTAACTTCTTCTTTAGTGTCAAAAGCAATACTTGTGCGGCCTAATAGTATATCAAATAAACGTCTATTCATTGCTTTACACATTATTTGAGTAAGAAATAATCCAGAGGCTCCAACAATACCACCTACAGAAACTAGTAATGCATCGCCAATAGCTAAACCAGAAATCGCTCCAGCAACACCTGATAAACTATTTAAAAGTGAGATAGCTATAGGCATATCAGCACCACCGATTTTAATAGTAAATACAACACCAAAACTTGATGCTATTACGATTAAAAATAGTGTAACCACTGCTGTATTGATTGATACAAATATTGGTAATACAATCCCTACTAAAAGTAAAACAAGTAAAGAAACAAGAATGAACTTATGTAAAGGCAAAGTAATGGGTTTTTGTGTAAAAATACGATGTAATTTCCCAGCAGCTACTATACTTCCAAAGAAAGTAATAGAACCAATACTAATTGCTAAACTAGCAACTATTTGACAAAATACTAATTGATCAGCACCAATACCAGCTAATGCAAATCCTCCAACGATTAAAGAAGCTAAACCCCCTAAACCATTTAACATAGCAATCATTTGTGGCATTTGAATCATTTTAACTTTCGCTGAAAGAAATAATCCAATTACTGCGCCTATTGCTAGACATAAGTATAAAACCCAAATATTTAGAATATCATTTCTTACTAAAGTTATAATAACACCAAAAAGAATAGCAAATGCACTGATTGCGTTACCTAGTCTTGCTTTTTCAACTTTGCTCATTAGGAAAATCCCAAACATTACAAATAGTGCCAAAACAGCACAAATAACATAGTATAGTGTATTGTTGATTAAAGTAGCATTAAACAATAAGGAAATAGAAATATTTTGCATTTTCATCTTTCCTTTCTTTTAAACATTTTTAACATTCTATTGGTAACGCTAAATCCACCAAATACGTTAATTGTTGAAACTATAATTGCTACTCCACCAAAAATAGTGGATAAAGCAGGTTGTGTTCCTTTAAAAGCAACAGCTGTGGCAATTAGAGCTCCTATTAAGGTGATTCCAGAAAGTGCGTTCATTCCTGACATTAAAGGCGTATGCAATAATGATGGAACATTATTTATTAAGAAGTACCCTATAATTGTCGATATTACAAATACTCCTAGCAAAATAATATGGAGTTGAGTCATAATGTTCTTTTCTCCTATTTCTATTAGTTTAAGTTCATGGCTTCTAGAGCGCCTTCATGAACAAGTTTTCCGTCATGACAAACTAATATTGATTGAATAATTTCATCACTCATATCTAAATTGATTTTGTCATCTTTAACTAAATACTTTAATAAATTGTATATATTTTTAGAAAACATAAATGTTGAGCTTGCAGGTAATTTCCCTGGTATATTTTTACATCCATTTACTGTTACACCATATTTAACTGTTGTGTTACCTGGTGAAGTTATTTCACAGTTACCACCTTGGTCAATAGATATATCAACAACACAAGATCCCGGTTTCATTGTTTTAATCATTTCTTCATCTAATAAGATTGGTGCACGTTTTCCAAGTAATAAAGCAGATAAGAAAACAATATCAGATTTAGCGACTACGCTTGCAAAACTTTCTTTTTCCTTTTTCAACCATTGATCAGACAATTTTTTAGCGTGTTTTCCGTCTTCACTTGTAGACATTTCATTCGGAACACCACTACTAATTATTTTTGCCCCAAGAGATTTTGCTTGCTCATTGGCTTCTGGACGAATATCACTTGAATATACAATCGCCCCTAAACTCTTAGCTGTAGCTATTGCTCGAAGACCAGCAACGCCGGTTCCTATAACAAAAACAGTTGCAGGTTTAATCATACCAACAGCCGAACCTATCATCGGTATAAATCTAGCTATTTCATTAGTCGCCATAAGCATACCCTTATATCCAGCACAAGTACTCATTGATGATAAAGCATCCATAGATTGAGCTCTACTAATTCTAGGGATTCCATCTAATGTCAATCCGATTACACCTTTAGCAGCAAGTTTTTTCACCATTTCGTGATTTACAGGTGAAGCAGGATGAATAAATGTAATTAGGGTTTGACCATCATGCATCATATCTACTTCATGTTTGTTCAAAGTTGTATTAAACTGAGGTTCTTTCACTTTTAAAATAACACTTGCTTGATCATAAATATCTTGTGGGTTTTCAATAATTTTTGCTCCCGCACTTATATAATCAGCATCACTATAAAATGAACCTTCACCGGCTTTTGATTCGACCAAAACTTTATGTCCATCACCAACCATCTTTTTAGCAGTTTCTGGAGTAGCAGAAGTCCTGTATTCCCCACTCATAATTTCTTTCATAATTCCAATAACCATTAAATAAGCCTCCATAATATTTTATTATATTTTAAAAAGATAAATCTTTTCAATCACCTAAATCAAAATGTCATTTATTCAAAAAAAAAACAAAATAATGGCACATTTATGTTATAACATATTTTATTTAAAAATACAAGCGCTTTCATACGTGATTTTTTCACAAAAATAAATAAGCTATTTTAGCGCATAAATATATGGGTATTTTTTCTTCAAAAGTCTAGGCTTTTTAGAATATATATTAATTAGATATTGTGGTTCTCTTTTAAAAAATACGGAACCAATCTAATAATATTAATTAGCAAAATAGTCTATAAATAGCCATCTGTGGTAATTCTATTGATTTAATTATAGTTCATAGAATATATATTTTTCCACATTTAAACGTTCTAAGTTTCTTTAAGATTTAACTTTCTAATTATATTGTATTTTCCTGAGTAAAATATTGGAATATTTTTATCTCGTTTCTTAAAACAAAAACCGAGGTTTTTTATTCAGTATATAACTACTGATAAATCCTCGGTTTAGTTACTATTCATTTCAATTTTATTTCAAGAACAAATCCATATTACAAATTGGTGGAAGTACTCTATACTAAAAAATTCCTAAACAGGAAAATACTATATAGTTTTAATCTAAAAAAATATATTTATGTTTTACGTGCTATAATTAGCTATATAAAACATTAGCATTTCTTACTTATTTTGTGGTGAAGTTTAAAAATTATAACCATCTAAAATCACTAAGAAATCTAATGAAGAAATTATTAAGATTTATTAAGAAGAGTATATCTAATATATAGTATATTTGAAGAGGGAAATAATATGGGAAAGTTATATCGTTTATCAGCATTTCCAAAAACAGAATTAGGCGGCAATTTAGCTGGAGTCTATATTAATGCTGATAATCTATCAAGTGTAGAAATGCAACAGATATCGTTTGAAGTAGGTTATAGTGAAACAGCTTTTGTTATGAAAAGTAAAGTAGCTGATTTTAAGGTTAGATTTTTCACACCTTTAATTGAAGTCGATTTATGTGGGCATGCAACTATAGCTACATATAATCTTTTAAGAGATCTAGGTATTATATCGTTAGGTGATTATACACATGAGACCAAAGCTGGAATTCTAAATTTAATTGTAAAAGAAACAGATATTTTTATGGAGCAACCTTCTCCAATATTTGCTGACTTAATTGAAAAGAATGAATTGTTGAAATGTTTTAATGAATTCGAATTCGATAAGTCTCTAATGCCTCAAATAATGTCGACAGGTATGAGAGAGATATTTTTGCCAATCCAGAATAGATACGAGTTAGATCATTTAATACCTCATATTGATGAGATTAAGTCTTTATCAAAAAAGTATAATGTTATAGGTATTCATGCCTTCTGTTTAGATCAAGAAGTTGACGCTTATGGCAGAAATTTCGCCCCAGCAGTTGGTGTAAATGAAGAGAGCGCTACTGGCACATCCAATGGAGCATTAGGATGCTACTTGTATAAATATGTTCAAAGAAAAGAAAAATATACCTTAAGACAAAGTTATCAAATGAAACAACCTTCAGAAATAACAACCATACTAGAATTAATAAATAATCGAATTCATAGAGTATGGGTTGGAGGAACTGCAATAATTAGATAACAAACTAAATAAGTAAATTGAATTCAATACAAAGAAAAAACGATTAGCAATCTAATCGTTCTTTTAATTGCACATTTTATTACTTACACAGTTCTACATTGAAACTAGTTAATCCATATTAGATCGCATCTTTATTAAAACCCTTTACGATTAGAAAAACACCAAGAACTGCTTCATTTAACGCAAGAGGAATATTCATTGCGATATACACAGGTGATAATGGCTCAAATCCGAATAAAACCATATAAGAAGCTAACATATATATTGCACTTGCAATTAATCCCCAAATAGATAGCCACTTAGGTACTAATTTGGATTTAAATAATAAATAGTAAAGAATCAATGCTGCACAACTATATAAATGGAAAATTGCTTACTTAGAACACGGGATTGAAGGGTTGGAAAATAGTAGGAAACCTAGGAATCCATTTTTCTATTGAAAAAATTTAAAGAATACTCTAGAAATTAATAACTTTTCAAAAAAAGTAAGTTATAATAGAAAATAAAGGAACGTGAATAAATATGAAAACTATAAGTACGAAAAATGCACCTGGAGCAATTGGCCCATATAGCCAGGGTATGATGGAAAATGGAACACTTTATGTATCTGGACAAACTCCGTTAATACCAAAAACTATGGTATTAGTAAGTCAAGATATCAAAGAACAAACAAAGCAATGTCTTGTCAATATCTTAGCCATAGTTGAGCAAGCAGGATTTAAAAAGGAAAACATCATTAAATGTGGCGTTTTCATGCTTGATTTAGGTCAATTCAAAGAAATGAATGAAGTATATGCTGAATTTTTTGGTGATCACAAACCTACAAGATTTGCAGTTGAAGTGAGACGGTTGCCTATGGATGCATCCGTTGAAATCGATGCTATAGTAGTTGAATAAAAAAAATCCAATGATGTTGGTGATAAGTCTATAAAAAAAATATCAAAATATGATATTCCGAGTATTCTATATCTATTAAAACTAAATTTGATATAATAAAATTATAAACATACGAATTGTGAGGGATTAGTTATGAACACTAGGTTGATCAAAGAAACAGATGTAAAAGGTGCACTACATTTATGGAACACTTGTTCTAATGAACCTGACTTTCTATATAAATCACTGGATGAAAAAACTTTTAGAACAAAATTTATGAGTAAAAATGATGTTTATGAGACTCATACTTTTGTAACTTACAATAATAATGACATACTTGGTTTTGTCAGTGGAGTCCATATGATTGACAACCCAACAGCTTACATTACTTTTTCTCTTGTAAGACATGATTTAAGACTCCAAGGTATCGGATCTTCTCTTGTCAAAACTCTTGAAAATTGTTTAAGTGCACCACAAAAAGATACAAAAAGAATTGATATCATCTTTTTTAATCCAATCAATTTAGAATGGATACTTCCATATACGAATATTCATGATCATCCAAACGCACCAGGTGTTGATAAATCCTCAGCTGCATATCCATTTTTTCAAGCGCTAGGATATATTGATTTTGCTTGTCAAAATTCTTATTATAGAGATATCACAACTTATCAATACTCAGATAAAATATTAAATAAAATTGATGATTTAAAAACCAATGACATCATTATTACCCTTTTTAATCACGATAAGCATCACGGTTATGAGGAGTTACTAAATGATTTAAACAGTCCTTTTTGGAAAAAAGAGATTACGGATACACTTGTAAACAATAGTTTTCCCGTTCTAATTGCTGAGAAAAACGGTCTGGTTATTGGCTTTGCTGGACCACTTAAAGTACAAAAAAGTTTAAGAGGTTATTTCACAGGCATTGGCATTCATTCTGGCTATAGAGGCTATGGTGCAGGTAGCGTATTATTTTCAAATTTATGCATGCATCTAAAACTTATTGGATCACATTATATGACACTTTTTACAGGAGAAAATAATCCTGCAAGAAACATTTATGAACGTGAAGGCTTTAAGATTGTCAGATCTTGGGCAAATATGAGAAAGGAATTGTAAAAAATGCAAAAAACAATTATGGCAATTGGTGGACATGTTGGGGATATGGAGTTAACCTCAGGTGGCGTATTAGCTTCAATGTCATTAGAAGGTCACAAAATAATCATTGTCGCACTTACTGCTGGTGAAAAAGGAAACCCTCCACATCAAGCAGTTAAAGAATACCGTATTCAAAAAGAAAAGGAAGCAAAAACTTTTGCAGACATGTTAAATGGTATTAGTATTGTTCTACCTTATAAAGATGGTGAATTACAAATTAATGATCAAATGAAGTTCGAAGTTTGTGATTTGATAAGAAAATATAAACCTGATATCTTAATCACCCATTGGAAAAACTCTATGCACAAAGATCATGAAGCAACTCACTACATTGTAAAAGATGCGCAATTTTATGCCTGTCTTCCAGGTTTTGAAAGAACTGGGAACCCTCATTTTGCTGCTGGACCATTTTTTGCAGAAAACTGGGAAGACCAAGAAAACTTTGATCCATATATTTTTGTTAAAGTTAGCGATGAAGGCTTTAAACTATGGCAAAAAGCTATTCAAACACATTGGTTTGCAGTCAATAGTAAGTCTTTTAAATACAAAGATTATTATGAAGGGCTTATGGCTGTAAGAGGTAAGGAAGCAAGAGAAACCTACGCTCAAGCATTTGATGTCTGTAAAATATCAAAGAGAGTGATTAAAGATTCTTTCTAAAGGAGGAAATAATGTGAAAAAATATGTAGTATTATTACTATTTCTACTATTACTTTCATTAAGTGCATGTACAAGAACTGATAACAATAATGTGATTGATATTAATAAAGATGAGCCTTTGGAAAATATCGAATCAGGAAATGAGGGTGTGGACGTGTCCGACAACAGATGTATTTTAAGTAATCAAATAACTCTAAATCAAACAGATACAATCACTTCTTTAGAATTATGGACTAATAGTAGTGTCTGTGACAATCTAATTTATGAAGATGGTTATATACAATTAGATAACAACACAGAAAAAGGAACATTAGAAACTGGAAGTTTTTATCTTGAGTCTTTTGATAAACTCGTTCCTAGTTGGAATATATTAATAGATGATTATTCTAAAGTAAGTATTTTGATTTCACTTGGAAACAGTGAAGGGTATAGCGACTATTATGTTATGGCATTGTGGCAAAGTGATTACAAATTATCGTTCAAAAATCAAGAAGATGAATATGGGAAAGTATCTATCGATACTATCACGTCAAAAAAAGATGATATCGACAGAATTAAATTCAAAGTTGTTTTTGCACAGAGTGAAACCGATAAGACAAAACTGAAAAACATTAGCATAACTACGGTTTTACCAACTAACACAACTGATTATATGACAACTAATTTAAATAATCATGAAGTAACTGTAATCCCAAGACAGCAACTTAGTATTCCATTGATTGGGAACTCTATTTGTTCTCCTACATCGCTATCTATGGTGTTAAACTATTATGGCTATACTGATTCTCAAGAAATAGTTGCCAGCAATGTTTATGATAATGGTAGTAAAATATATGGTAACTGGAGTTTTAACGCAAGTTATGCTGGCGGATTTGATTTATATTCAAGAGTTGAATATGTTGATAATCTATCAGTATTGATGAACTATATTAATGAAGATATTCCACTAATTCTATCGATAATGACAAAAAGCAAAGAAGCTTTAGAAGGTAGTATTATGGCATATCCTTCTGGGCACTTAGTTGTATTAACAGGTTTTGTTTTAAAAGATGATACCTGGTATGCTATCATCAACGATCCAGCAGAATATGAAGACGCTCTCGTTAGAAGAGAATATAAGCTTGACCAAATTCTAGATGCTTGGCGTGGTTATATATACGTTGTTCAAGAAACTGAATTTGAGTAATTAATACATTAAAAGAGAGACATATTAGAAATTGATATGATACATCTAAAGTAGACACTGTAAAAAAAGAATAAACCATACCAAAGTATGGTTGTGGTAAGATTTAACATTACACTATATATTATATAAAGGAGAACAATAGTATGGAAAATGTATCAAAAGACATGATTGTTGATTTGTATCAACCAATTATTAATGAAGTGGACAATAAGTATGAAATCAAACGAGTTTTATCACCAGACAGTGATAAAGTATTAGATTTCATTGAGACTCACTTCTCAAAAGGATGGGTATCAGAAGCAAAAGCTGGTCTATATAAAAACAATCCTACATGCTTTATCGCTGTGGATGATGGTAACATTATTGGCTTTGCATGTTATGATGCCACAGCGAAAGGGTATTTTGGCCCTACAGGTGTGGATGAATCTTATAGAGGACAAAGTGTAGGTAAAGCATTACTTCTACACACCTTAACTGCGATGCGTTATGATGGTTATGGCTATGCCATTATCGGTGGCGTTAATACAATGACTAGAGGTTTCTATGCTAAATCATCGGGAGCCGTGGAAATAGATAATAGTAAAAAAATATATCAAAGAATTATATAAACGTAGGAGATATATGTAATGAATGTAATCGGTATTGATATAGAAAAACAATTAGAATATTTGGATGAATATACAAATTTTGATTTCAATGAAATTGAACAAATAGAATTTGTTTCATGTGGAGAAAAAGGATATAAAGTTATAAAAAACATACGTAATTATGAAGTATTTTATCATAAACAAAATGATATTTTTGCTGCGTTGGGTTATATTTTTAGTCATTTATATGAAGAAACATATTCGATTAATAGACAAAGAGCAATAGATGATTTAGGATACATGATTGATTGCGCAAGAAATGCAGTTCCAAAGATTGAAACGTTAAAACTACAAACGTTAAATCTTTCATTGATGGGTTACACATATATTGGGTTATATTTAGAAGATGTCTTCGAAATAATAGATGAACCCTTATTTGGATATATGCGAGGTAAATATAAAGAATCTGAAATCAGCGATTTACTAGCGTTTTCAAATTTGTTTGGCATGGAAGTTATCCCGTATATTCAAACGCTCGCACACTTAAACGCTATCTTTAAACATCGTGAATACAATAGTATTTTAGATATCAATGACATTTTATTAGTTGGTGAATCTAAAACATACGATTTAATTGAAAAAATGATTGTAACTGCCAAAACGATGTTTAAGACAAACACAATTAATATTGGTATGGATGAAGCATGGATGTTGGGGTTGGGTAAATACTTAAGCAAACATGGATTTACAAATCGTATGGACATTATGCTTACTCATCTAAATAAAGTTATGGAAATATGTAACAAACATGAGATTAAAGCAACTATGTGGGCTGATATGTTCTTTCACTTAAAAAGTGGATCATATCTAGCCAAAGAAGAAACATCATTTGAGGATATCAAATCAATTATTCCTAAAGATGTTGAATTACTCTATTGGGATTATTATCATTTAGAAAAAAGTGATTATGACAATAAATTCAAATCTCTTAAAACCCTAACTGATCGTTATGCTTTTGCAGGAGCTGCTTGGAAGTGGATTGGATTTGCGCCATTTAACAAATATAGTGAACGAACAATAACCCCAGCGATATCATCTTCATTGGAATTTGGAGTGAACCACTTTGTTGTAACTTCATGGGGAGACAATGGGGCAGAGGCATCTATGTTTTCCATTCTACCAAGCTTGTTTTTTACAGCTGAAAAAATCTATGATGATGAATTAGGAAATAGAGATGCATTTTTAACTGCTTTAACAAATTATGACTTAAAATCGTGGATGAACCTTGATACTTTAAATCAACCTTATTCATCTAAATCAATTAAGGCTGTTAACCCTTCAAAGTATTTACTTTATGAAGATATTTTATTAGGGGATACTTCCATTAAATTAAGTAAAGACTATAAGACCTATTATCAAGATATGGTAACCCTTATTGAACCATCGATACATAATCAATCTAGATACAATTATATATTTAGGAATCTATATCAATTAACGATGATTTTAGAATTAAAATCAACGTTAAGCATTCAATTATATGAAGCATATCATAAAAAGGATATGAATAAGTTACTTAAAATCCATATTGAGGTATTACCTACAATCATTTCAAGAATTCAAGCATTCATGAAAACATTTAGAACTCAATGGTATCTTGAAAATAAATTCCAAGGATTTGAAGTCCAGTCATATAGATTAGGTGGGCTATTATCTAGACTGTTAGAAATAAAAGACATCTTAAAAATGTACACAGATAAAGAAATACCAACAATTGATATGTTAGATGAAAAAATACTGAATCTAGCAAAAGAAGATGACCCATACAATGGATGTGCCTATTACAACCAATTTGTAAAATATACTACTTTTGGAACATTTTAATTAAAACCCACAAAAATAGTACATGATTATAAAACTATTAATGCAAAAATAACTAGTAAAACACAAAAGAAAACATACAAATTAATTGATGTTTTCTTTTTTTTGCTAACTAGTGACATATTTTGGTGTAGCTATTGTATAACCCAAAGCAAGTGTTAATATGTCTCTTTTTTTATGGTGTCCACTTGACAGGGACTAGTTCAATATTAGAGTTTGTCTTTTATTTTCGGACATCTAGCAGATTTGTTATTTCTAATTTCGATTGGCTTTATTAATAAATTTCAACTTTCGTGTTTTGAATCAGTCTATCTGTTTGAGTCCTTCTTCCATTGCTAAAAGTAATGTCCCTGTTTGATCCAATCCATTTTCCCAGTACATCATTCCAGCAAGACCATTCTCAATAATATATGCACTTTTTACTGCGATTGATCTAGGGTTATCATACGAAATGAACGCAGTTCCATCTGCTTTAATTATGTAAGGCACTCCAGCTATTGAGTCGTAATAGCTATTATAACTACTGTTATTTATGTAATTGTTGATTATATAATTGAATGATACCGATCCTGCATTTACCCAATTAGACCACGTTTGACTTGCTGAATCATAAGATCTTGTTTGCTTTATACCATAAAAAGCAACACCAACAATAATTTTACTATTTGGAATACCATATGTATGGTAAATATCGATACTCTCTTCTATTGAACAGCTGGTTAGTGTTTTACCAGCACTATTTGTTGTATTCGCAAAAGTCATAGATTTACTCAAAGCATTCTGATAATATCCATTATTATTTACCATACCGTAAGTCATCATGTTAATATAATCAAGATATTGATGTGAATTTACTAAATCATATCTTGGCGGTTGCCACATGCCACCTGCGATTGCTGCCGTAACAAGATGATTAGGGTTATTTTCTTTAACTTTTGTATAGATAACACGCATCATTTCAGTAAAACTTGTAGCTTCTTTAGTAGTTGGTGTTTCCCAATCAATATCAACACCATCAAATCCATATGCATTAATCATTGCTACGATGTTATCTGCAAACATATTAATACTGGTTGAATTCGATGCAATCCCTGACCATTCCGAATCTGGAGCAACTGAGAATATAACCCAATTTCCATTTTCACGTGCTTTAGGCATTATATAGTTATTTATATTACTCAACACACTTGTTCCCAACAATGTCCCTGCAGAGTTAGCTGTTATAAATGCGCAGTTGATAATATCTAATGTCGTGAAGAACGAATCAGTTACTAAATGATAATCTCTATAAATATAGCTAGATGTCAAAGGAGCACTTAATGATTTATAACCTGCAACTTCGATATTATATATTACTGTTAATGTTTGTTGTCCTGATTGTATGGTTGCTGATAAACTTACCGTTGTTGCTTGATAGGGTCTGTTATAAATGCCTACATTACTTAGAATCTCGGGATTACTTGATACCCAAGAAATTGAATACGCACTGTATGTCCTCGGTAAACTGATGTTACCTAATAATTCATCTGGAATTAAATTTGCCAAATATAGTTCTACATTGCTCAAAACTTCAGCCTCCCATATTGCTGTATACGTAATTTGAAGAGTACTATCTTTAACTTGATATCTTGGAAATATATTGAATAATCTTTCACCATCACTCCAACCAACAAATGTAAATTCTGGTTTGAAAGGAATCGGTAAATTTTCAGCTTCATTCATTCGAATATTATATAAGTCTGAAGTTCCATCGTGACTGTAGAATGAAGTTACAATAGTTCCTGATGTATAAATTGAAACATCCGTATCAAAAATGATGTATAAATCCTCATCTAACCCTTCAGAGTAATTTGATATAATACTCGTAACATTTGCGTTTGAACAATTATCATGAGCTGCTAAAACATAATCATAATCAGGTAAGGTAAGATCACTGATTGCTGCTGTAGCGTGATCCGTATAAACTACTTGGTAGGCATCGTAAGTTTCATTATACTTTATAAAAAGCTTATAAAACCATCTAATTGAAGTGACCGAATGATCAACAAGTGTAAATGTAATTCCACTGGTATCATTTAATGTAGTTATTGGTAATTTCGATTCAGGTGTAAACGCATCAAAAATAGATGATGACCAAAACCCACCATCAAGATCAAACGTCACCGTGACATCTACATATGTTTCAGGATCAATCGTATTGGGATTTCTAAATATATATGTCAATGTTTGATCAAATATTGTAAACTTTGAAGCATTAACCAATTCATCATTAATAACAAGTGATACTTGATTTAATAATCGATATCCTGTTTTAGGTGTAACAGTAATATAGATGTTATCCTCATATCTATATAGTACAGCATCGTAGGTTAAGGATGTGCTAGTGACCGCATATTCTTCTATATTGGTTTCTATACTAATCTCAGATATAGCTTCATTCTCAATAAAAAACTTTACCTCAGTTGCAAACGAAGAATCGCTTTTTTGAGCCATATCATAGATATTGAAATCTAAAATCTCATCCGAGTAAACTACTACATCATCCCCGCCTTCAACCATGTAAACAAAATAGGTTCTAAAATAGAATGTTCGATTATAATCATCACTATCAATGTTATTTAAAATGATTGACAACGTTTCGCTCTCAACCACACTTGAGTCTTCATCAATCACTAATTGATCAATCATTACACCATCACCTATTTCATAAATGATGCCGTAGTATTTGATATCGTCGTATTCCATTTTTAGTTTTTGCTGATTAAGATTCAAGCTAATTTCTATACCGTTATGCTCATCTGAGATAGATATTGAGTCCACATTTAGAACTGGTGTATTCGTATCAATATTGTTTTCACAGCCAAAAAGAGTGAAGGACAAAATAGCTATCAAAATATATAGTAGTTTTTTCATCAAAAAATCTCCCCTCGTGGTTCAATATTTTTAAATTGCCTTTTGTTTATAGTATTACTATACCATAACGAAACTTTTCTTTATAATCATAGTTGCTAGTTTTTTTTCAATTATAAGAAAAAAAATTTCATAAAAAATAGATTATAAATCACTCTTTACTAATATTTATTATGCGTAACCCTAAATTTTTAATTATCAAAATATCCAAGAAAACTTCCACCTCAAGGATATTGAGAATATAGTAAGTGGGGAAGTGTTCACATACATAGAATACCACTAGTAACCACTGTTTAATTTTCATCACAGACAATAGAAAAACGTCGAATAATTGGATTTTTTTCTAAATAAAAACCCGAGAATATCACCTTAGTAAGATAAAGTGTATAATTCTCGGGATACGGGCTTAAATGGTGGAGACTACTTGTATCGAACCAGTGACCGAAGTAAAATGTTACAATTATCATATTATTTCATCACTTATCTAAGGTCTCTTTAACCCCTTTGTTGTGCTCTGCATATCAATAGTTGCAACTATTTGTGATACTGCTCATTGTAACTTAGTATATAATTATTAGCAATAGTGTATGAAATATTATCGATACGAGTATAATCTCATAATTTTACCCGTATACGGAAACTGTTTTGTTTTGAGGAGGGTCTCCAACATAGGAATACACAACCAAAATCTAGGCTTTCACTTTTTCCACATATAACATGAATAAGGAGCAAAAAAAGCTGAGAGAAATTCTCTCAGCTTCAATATCTATGTAAAATTCGGTTTGTGATTTCTAAAATGTATTAATTTTATCATAGTCTCATATTTACTGTTTGTTTTTTGTGCAACACTTTAAATGACTTCTACATTGTGTTTAATTTTCTTATATTTAAAGTATCCAATTGTTGTATATATTGCTGTTCCTGAGAAAATAGTTAATGAAACCACTTTTAAACTACTCCATAGCCACCTGTGTGTCCACACTCTATATACTTCATCATCATCGAATAAATCATTATAAAAATGATCAATCATTTCGCGGTTATTTAACTCATCTTCATAAGTTAATAAATAACTATTCGTATTAGTATTAGCTTCATATCTAACCGTCATTCCATCAACTGTGAAGTATCCTAACACAACATAGAGATTACTTTCAGAACCATCGACCTTATACACAGTCGTTACATGAACAGAATCCACGTGATATAGGTCTTCTACTTTTTCATAAACATGATCGATTATTCTATCTACGTATCGATTGGTTTTAACCATTGTTACTAAAGCAAATAATAAAAATACTATTGAGATTATTCCAGTGATTAAGATTACCTTTTTATGCAAATTTGTTACCTCCATATATTTTAGAAACAGCTATTACAAACTACTTCATTTCACACCCTAAATGTATTTCTCTATTTACGATTATATACAAAATAGAAGCATTTGTAAACCATTAAAATATACCCTTCTGGACCCCGTGTTCAAATAAGTTGTTTTAATAAGCAAATTAATCATATAAAATTCTACAACATTATAAAGAGCTTTGTTACGACCTTTATATCATGTCTATGAATTACTTATGATACGGCTCGTTGTAACAATTTTAGTTGCAATTTGTTATTACATACATTTGATATCAAATTACTTTATTTGATTTTCATATCAATCCAAAAAAAAGACAGCATAATAGCTGTCTTAATATCCTAAGAATGGATCATTTATAATTT
>CAZHSG010000030.1:0-22015 GCA_964535005.1 uncultured Candidatus Izemoplasmatales bacterium | reverse complement strand
TCAAAGTTTTTCCATCAAATTCAACCGGTGATGTTAAGAACTTAATAACTACACCGTCTTTAGTAGCTAAGCTGAATTCTTCGTAAGTAGCTGGCATAACTTTTCTAATTCGACGATAAATCAATGTTACATGCTCAACACCTGACGTACGAATCGCACTTCTGGCGCAGTCCATTGATACATCACCGCCACCCACTACTACAACATGCTTCCCAAGATTCAATGATAAATTGCTTGCTTTAGATTTTTCTAAAAAGTCTAAAGCTTCATGAGTTAGCTCTCTACCTTTTGTTAATGGGTTAAATCCTTTTAACCAAGATCCAATCGCAATTATTACATAATCATAATCTTCTTTTAGCAGATTGACATTAAAATCGGCAGCTACGTTAAAATGGAAATTAACTCCGGCAGCTACTGCTAAATTATAATCTCTTTCAATCATTTGTGTTGGAATTCGGAATTCAGGAATTACATAAGTCACTAAACCCATCGGCTTATCACGTTTTTCAAAAACATCAACGTGTACACCATTGCGTCTCAAGAATAAGGCTGTTGCAGTTCCACCAACACCTGCCCCGATAACCGCTACTTTTTTTGCAGTTCTAAGGTTCTTGATTTCTGTTTCTTCTATAAAATCATCTTGAGCAGCCAAGACTGCTACTTTCTTGATATCACGGATAGATAGACTTTCATCATAATCTACTCTTGTACACACGCTTTGACACTGATGATCACAAATAGTACTGGTAATTGCCGGTGCTGCATTATCAATTGAAATCACATCAAATGCTTCTTTGTACTTCCCTTCGGAAACCAGTTTTAAATATTCGGGAATCTGTTGTTCTATCGGACACCCAACATCACTTGAATTACATGGTGATTTAAAACAATCAAATAAAGGTAACTCAGAACCAGATTTTCTTGATCCGATTTCGCGAATATCTTTATGGTTATATTTATAACTATGTAGATTTTCAACAATTGTTGTAAGTTTATCAACACTTAATTTCTTGAATCCACCATTTAATAACGGTTCGCAAATTTCAGCCATTTGTTTGATTCTTTCATATCCACCCGGCTTAAGGATTGTCGTACACATTGTAATTGGACGAATCCCTGTTTCAAAAATAGTTTTGATATTTAAAGCATCAGCACCACCAGAATAAGATAATGGCATCTTACCAGCAAAGGCTTTTGTCAATTGTTGCGCTAAACTAATACTAAGTGGGAACAAAGCACGTCCTGACATATACATTTCCTCACCAGGAAGTTCTGAATTTTTAATTTGCACAGGAAAAGTATTTGTTAATTTCAATCCAAAAACCAATCCTTTTTCTTTTGCTAATTTCTGTAAATGTGTAAACATCGGGATGGCATCTTTCCATTGTAGGTCATCGTTGAAATGATGATCATCAAATGACAAATAGTCATACCCTAATTGATCAAGGAGTTTTCGAACATAATGATAACCTAATAGGGTCGGATTACACTTCACATAAGTATGCATCCCTTTTACAGTAACTAGATGTTCAACAATTGAATTAATTTCCTCAGGAGGGCATCCATGCATAGTTGATATTGTAATGCTTGGTGAAATAGCACCCTCAATATTTTTAATATCTTTGACAGTAACATTGTCAAAGATATCAATGTTTTCTAATAAGTATTGTTTACATTCATTCCAAATAGAAGTGTCGGATGCATCAATCATATTATTGATAAAAGAATCAATTTTCGGTGTTTTAATTCCTTCTAATGTGTATCCTACTGAGATATTAAAGATAAAATCTCTTAAATCAGAAATACCTAATTCCTTTGCCAATACATGAATTGCAAACCAAGCTTTAATATATTCATCACGAGCTTCTACAACTTTTAATTCTGTCGACCATTCAACATTATATCCCTCATCTTCAACGTTAATACATGGGCGCGGGACACATGCAGCTAATTCTTTACCATCCATAGTTTGCACTGTCTTTAATTCTATAAATCTAGCGCCAGCTAAATAAGCAGCTATAATATTTTGAGCCAACTGAGAGTTAGGTCCGGCTGCCGGGCCTACTGGCGAGCTAATTTTATCGCCAAACAACTCTATCGTCTTCCCTGATTTATTTTTATAAAATTTATTTACATGAATCCCAAAAATCGATTGCTCATTTTGATATTCAGTTTTCATCCAATTAATTAGTTTACTAAATGGAATCGGTCTCATTTCTGCACTCATTTTTCTTCACCTATTCTATGATTGTCATTTATTATAAACATGTTAAAATTTATTTTGAATTCTAATTCATCAAAGAAGTTCTAAAATTCAAGATTTTTTCCTTCTTTATTTATTTTATTCCATAATTTTTCAGCCTGATTTATAGCTTTATTTGCTTTATTTGCTAACTTTTGTTTTGCTTGATAATTTTTAATGATTGTTTCTCCGTTAATAAGAACATGTTTCGGTAATAACCCCGGATATAAGCCAAAGAATACATGTCCAAATATATTATTTTTATTTACTGGAGTGAATTCTTTATAAGGTACTACTATTAAATCCGCTTTATATCCTTTTTTAATCTTACCTAAATTTATGTTTAGTTGTTTACTAACATAATCATAACTGTTAATAATCATTTTTTTAATACTATCCACTGAAAATCCTATAGGATTCTTAGTTTGAAGATGCGCTGAATAATAAGCGTTTAAATACTCGATTGGCATTGATTGGATTAACCCATCATTTCCAATCATTATTTTAATACCCATTTCATCCATTAATCTTAAATTCGGTAAGCCAACCGCATTATTCATATTTGAAGTTGTATTAACAGCTACATAAGCTTTTGAATCTTTAATAATCTTTAATTCCTTTTCACTTGCATTAGTACAATGCACTAAGATACTATTTTCATTGATTAAATTAAAGTCTCTTAGTCTTTCCACAACTGTTTTACCATATTTTTTCATTGAGTCTTCTTCATCTTTGATACTTTCAGCTACATGAATGTGTATACCAGCACCAAAGAGGTTTTCACTTACTTTCATAAGAGTATCATCAGAGAGAGTAAAAGACGCATGCATTCCAAACAAGCCGCTTGTGAATGAAGTTCTATTGTTTTTAATGTAGTTAACATTTTCTTCTATAGCTTCATCTTGATTATATCTGTCAGACGTTTCAAAAGCTAGGATACTTCTCATCTTTAAATCATCATTCAATGCTTTTTTTATTTGATTTAAAGAGCCAATTATCTCGTTTCCTGCATGATGGTCTATCAAGCAAGTTGTTCCTTTTTTTATCTGTTCTAAACCAGATGATAGAGCAGAATAATATACCATATCTAAGTCTAAAAAGTGATCTAGTTTCCACCACATTTGTTCCAACACTTCTTTAAAAGATTTAGGATTAAATGGAATTGACATTCCTCTAGCAAAAGCTGAGTATAAATGAGAATGGCTACAGACAAAACCTGGTAAAACCATGGCATTTTTTACATCCATATAAATATCACATTTATTTCTATCAAATTGATGCATTGGTCCTATTTCAATTATTTCTTCGTCATAGAGAACATATGAATTTTCATGATATTCATGGTAATCATATAATCTTGCGTTTATTAATGCTTTCAAACTATCACCTCAAACTTTCTTTGCTTTTAAATATGTAAAATTCATGTTTTTGATTATAAACTTACCTCTGTTTATTGTGTGAATAACTCTACCTTTTCTGGGAAGTTTGTAATAAACAGAATAATCAGTTAATCCATGAAAATCATCAATTAGATTATCCATAAGATCATAAACAAAAATATTAGCTAGATACCCAACTTTAATTTCTCCTCGATCATGAATTTCATATAAATCAAAGATGTTTTTAGACATCTTATTAATTATCTTTTCTTTATAGATGTTATACATTAAATCAAATGAGTATTCAATTCCACCAATTCCCAAAGGGATTTGATTTAATTTATAATGATTTTTATCTTCCTTAAAAAATGCACAGTGATCAGTACCTATAGAAAAGATGTTATCTATATTTTCTCTTAGTTTTACTAATTCATCTCTGCTTCTTAAAGGTGGAGCTAAAGTATATAGGTAACCATCTTCTTCTAAGATTTTATCTTGAGTTAAATTAAAATAATGAGGGCAACTTTCGATAAAGAAACGCTTGTTAATAATATCTGAGTATTCTTCAATTAATTTAATTAATGTGTAACCAGAGCTTAAGTGAACCATATATAAATATCCACCATACTTTCTAACATAAGAAGCTAACTTTAGAGCTTCTTTCGTCTCTGAAAGAGTTGGTCTAGAACGATTTAAGTCTCTAAAAGTAAAATCATTATCTAGTTCAATTAACTCATCGTTTTCTATATGAGCCAACAATAAGAAATGATATTTTTCTGATAGTTTAAGAAGTTCAATTATATCTTCATCATAGGTTCTTCGTCCTGAATCTGAATACGTTGTAAAAAGTTTCAAGGATTTAATTCCTAGTTCCTTCATTTTAAGAACAAATTCTTCTAAATCACATTTTGGATTCTTAATTGTTGCATGAAAGAAATAATCAACTACTGAATTATCAGCTTCTTCTAATCTTCTGTAATACGCTTTTTCTAAATCAATTGGATTGTCGACAGGATCTAAAAAATCAATGATAGTTGTTACTCCACCATATGCTGCTTGTATAGAACCTGATAAAAAATCATCTCTTGAAAAGATTTTGCCTAAATTCAAATGAAAATGTACATGAGGGTCTATAAGTGCTGGCAGCACTAAAGAACCCGATACATTTATAGATTCTAAAGCATCGAATTTTTCAGGAGATATCTTAACAATCTTTTCTCCATTAATATAAATATTTGTTTTTACATACTCATTGTTTATGTAGACTTTTCCATTTAAAATACTTAAGTCATACATTTTATCACCCGCCTAAAACTTCGTAATTAGATATGTTTAATTTATCGACTAAATCATCAATTAGATCCTCCCTAATTGTAAGGACTACATCGATATCCATTTTTATGGCTTTTTTTAGCATCTTGTAAAAGCCATCACCTTGTATTTCAAGTTTACCTATTTCATCAAAATATAAGGGTGTAACTTTCTTTTTAATAAGTTCTTTATAAATTGAATTAACTTTTTTCATAGCTCGCTTATATATCATATAAGGTCCTATTTGAGTAGAAAATTCATTATCAACGATATCTCTATTTTGAGATAGTTCTTTTTTATAGAATTTTTCATGTATCATAAACGGAAACTCTAGGTTATCTGATAATCTACAAGCTTTATACCCAAATACATCTTTATCTATCATTATTTTTTTGGAGATAATTCCATCTCCGGTTTTCTCTTCATTATAGTTCTTGACCATTCTCGTAGTCTTACTTGAATTCATCTTTCCAGTAATTATTTTTACCACAATATATACTCCTCATATGGGCATGATTTTTCTTGCCATGAGTAATTGTAAGAATTTCTGAAGTAATGGAAATGGCTATTTCTTCAGGACTTCCTCCACCTAAGTCTAATCCTATAGGTGAATAGAAATAGCTCAAATCAATATCTTTCCCGAATTTCTCATATGTTGAATCTAAATAACTGGCTAATTTATCCGGAGAACACAACATGCCTAAATACTTCGGCAAAATGTTGAGCTCTATAATTTTATTTATTACATGATAATCATATTTATGACTAGGTGTACAGACAATAATAAAACTGCCTTGTTTCAAACCATTTTCTTCAATGTAACTAACAAAAGGTTGATTTACCAATATATCAGCATTTTTAAAGTTATCAATTACAACTTTTCTTTCATCAATAACAGTTACATGAAAATCCATAGTTTTTAAAACATTAACTAAAGCTTGTCCAACATGTCCAGCACCAAAAACATATATCGTTTCTTTTGGTCCAATATATTCATAGAATAAAGTTACTTTTCCTCCGCAAACCATAGGCAATGTTTTTGTGTTAGGAGTTACTTTACCTTCATCAAGAAGATAAGATTCTAATAGATTTTCTCTAGTTTTAATTAGATCCTTACACTTTTCACGAGCGTAAAATTCTAAAGCTCCTCCGCCTACTGTACCGAAAGCTTTATCAGTTTCAAGATAAATCATCTTTTTTCCAACTTCTACTGGTCCGCTTCCTTCTTTAGATATTACAGTAACTAGTATTAAAGTAACGTTTTGTTTTCTGTACTTTGATATTTCATCATAAATATTCATTTAGTTCTCCTTATGCAAGTAATGTTAAAGCAATAGCTATCGCTAGTGTAGCTAACGATACAATCGGATTTATCTTTCTAAATATTGTTGTTTTATGTGTTTTTACAACAGATTTGTCTAGGTAATGAATACCTAATCCAATTGCTGCACTAATTATTCCAAACAATAAAGCAAATTGAATAATAGCTTGGAAGCTAACGATATAGTCTGATTGGAACCCATTAGATAAATATTGAACTCCGCTATATGATAAATACAATACTCTCCAGCCAATACTAGCTGCTAAAAATCCTGCAACTTTACTTTTTAAATTATCTCTGTCAATTATAGTAATCACTACTAGTACAACTATTGATTCCATAATGATAGCTAACATTGGATTAATAATTTTAAATGGTGATCCAAATGGCATGAAGAAATCAACTGCTTTTATCGCAGCTGCGATAAAACCGATTGATAGTAATGCTGTTTTAGAATTTGTTACTTTATATGCTTTATATAAAATGTAAGATACTATTGGAAATAACACAGTACCTGATATATATATTGATACAGGTAATGAGTGTAGTAAATAACCGACACTAGCTTCGATTATCCCCCAAACAGCTCCAAAGAAAATTATTGCTGGTATATTTTGTTTTTTCATTTTATTCTCTCCCTTTTGCTTTTAATGCTAATAATATTTTTTCTGGTGTTATAGGTAATGATTTTATTCTTACTCCTAAAGCGTTGTATACTGCATTTGCTAAAGCTGCTGGTGGTGTATCAATTCCAATTTCACCTACTGATTTAGCTCCGAAAGGTCCGCTTTTTTCATAACTATCAACAAAGACAGTTGTAAGATGGTTTATATCAACTCTTGTTGGTATTTTATAAGTCATTAAGGAATTGGATATTAATCCACCTTTTTTAGAATATAAAACATTCTCAAACATTGCCATTCCTAATCCTTGTACAATCGCTCCATCAACTTGACCTTCTGCGAGTTTAGGATTAATTGTTGTTCCACAGTCAACTACAGATACATAATCAACTATGTCTATTTCTCCAGTTTCCTTGTCAATGTCAATTTCAACAAATCCTGCCATAAATGGTGGCGGAGATTTATGTCCTACATAACTTGCAGTAACTGATAATTGTTTTTGATCTTCTGAATAAGTAATTTGATTAGATAAATCAATTAAAGTGATGCTCTCACCTAATTCGTTTGTAAATACTGCTCCATCAAACTCAACTAATTCAGATTTTAAAATTCTTCTAGCTTCTTTAAGTACCGCTTCCTTCATTTCATTGGCTGCTTTAAAGACTGCATTACCTGAAACATAAGTTGTACTTGATGCATAGGCCCCACAATCAAATGGTGTTAAGTCTGTATCTGATGAATAAATAACCACTTTATCTACTGTAGTCATTAATACTTCAGCTGCTATTTGAACTAGAACAGTATCACTACCTTGTCCAATATCAGTAGCTCCTACAAGTAAATTATAAAAACCATCATCATTTAACTTGATAGTAGCTGACCCCATATCAATATATGGGATACCTGAACCTTGCATAGCGATAGCCATACCAACAGATTTAACCTTGTTACCCATATCTATTGATGGATATTTATTTTTCCAATCTATTAATTTCGTCCCTTTTTCGACACATTCTTCCAATTTACATGTTTCCATGATCATTGCTGTACCAGCTGTACCTTCGCCCATTATTTCAAATATAGGTGAAGTTTCAGTTTCTTTCATCATATTTAATTGACGAAATTCAATAGGACTCATTCCTAACTTTTCACATAATATATCCACAGCTGATTCTAACGCAAAGTTCCCTTGAATAGCTCCGTATCCACGGTAAGCTCCTGCTGGAGTATGATTTGTATAAACAACATCACCATAGAATCTTACAGAATCTACTTTGTTATATAAAGGTAAAACTTTAGAACCCACAACCATAAATACAGTTAATGCATGTTCTCCATAAGCTCCTGTATCAGATAAACAATGGAAATCTAATGCTTTTAGTACTCCAGATTTATCAGCTCCAAGAGTTACTGTCATTTTCATTGGATGTCTTGAATAAGAAGATTCGAATACTTCTTTTCTTGTATAAATCATTTTAGCTGGTTTACCTGTTTTATAGGTTACCCAAGCAACAAGCATTTCACCATGAATACCCTGTTTACCACCAAAGGCTCCGCCAACACGAGGTTTAACTACTCTGATTTTTGATAGTGGAATATTCAATGCCTGTGAAATTATTCTTCTCATATGATAAGGTGTTTGTGTCGAATCATAGATGCATAGTCTTTCTTGATAATCCATTCTAGCATTTACAGTATGAGGCTCTAACATTACATGAGCTTGCGCTTGTGTAAAAAACGTTTCTTTAATCACAACATCACACTCTGTTAATGTCTTTTCTACATCCCCAACATTCATATGATAACTAGCTGCTATATTTCTTAAAGGTTCAAACCCAATTGGAAACATCTCATGAGCCTCTGGCTCAGGATGTATCACTGATGGATTGTCAATTGCATTTTCAAAGTCTAGCACTGGTTCTAATATTTCATACTCAACTTTAATTAAAGCTAATGCTTCTTCACAAACTTTCAAATCCATTCCAACAACAGCTAAAACTTCATCTCCTACATATCTTACATATTCATCTAAGACAAATTTATCATAAGGTGAAGGTTCTGGATAGCCTTGACCGGCTCTTGTGAATGAAACTCTAGAAAAGTCTTTATAAGTTAAAACCATTTCAATTCCCGGAAGCTTTTCAGCTTCAACAGAATCAATTTTTATGATTTTAGCATAAGCATGAGGTGACCTCATCACTTTTACAATTAGCGAATTTTTATCTGCAAAATCATCTGTGTATGCAGGTCGTCCTTTTATGATTCCTAAACCATCTACAGAAGGAGTTATATTATTTACAACTTTCATGATTTATCACCTAAATATTTCATAATAGCTCTTTCTTGAGAAATATATCCTGTACATCTACAAAGATTACCTACTAAATATTTTTTAACTTCCTTGACAGTTGGATTCACTAATTCTTTTTTCATCGCATAAACTGTTAAAGCAAGAGATGGATTACAATAACCACATTGGTCAGCACCTTCTGCGCCAAAATATTTTCCTAATTTTTCAGCTTCTTCTTGAATACCTTCTACAGTAGTTATATTTTTACCATCGGCTTGAACTGTAAGTACAGAACATGATGGAACTGGTTTTCCATTCATTAAAACAGTACATACCCCGCAATTAGTAGTATCACAGCCTCTTCGTACACTAACATAATTATTGTCTCTTAGAGTATCTAATAAATAATCTGAAGGAGTACATTCAAATATTTTTTCTTGGTTATTTACCGTTATTTTAACCTTCATAATTTATCACCTGTTTAATCCCTCTAGTTACATATACTTTAGCTATTTCTTCTCTATATTCTTTTGATCCTCTAATATTCTTTGAAAATTTAACCTCTTCCAATACAATGCTGGAACATTTATCAATCACTTCAGAAGTTATTTCTTTCACACCATTTATATACTCCATAGCCTTTATACAAGGTTTAGCAATATATGGTGTGGAACCAACAGTGATTTTAAGTCTATTCTCTACATAAGAACATGCAACATTGATAATAGAAAAATCTAAAGGAGTTGTAGCTACTTTTTTGAAGAATCCTTTTCCTTTTTGATTTCTAATTTTTATTTTAACTAAAATATCTTTTTCAAATTTTGTATTGTTTAAAAAGTCTAACAATTCTACTTCACCATGCTTATGAAATACAAGTTTAGTATCTAGCACTTCCAAAACAGGGTAGATATCAGAAAACGAGAATTTACCCATAACACTACCACCTATGGTAGCAATATTTCTAATATTTACTCCCATGATATTACCAGTTGCTTGAACTAATATTCCATCGAGAAGTTTCTTAATTGTTTCATTAGTCTCAATTTGCCCTAAAGTAGACAAAGCACCTATTTCAATAAAACCATCTTTTAGTACGATTTGGTCTAACCCTAATCCATCAAGAGATACTAATTTATCAGCTGTTTTCACAGATAGTTTCATCCATGCTCCTCCAGCAATTATATAATTCTTCTTATTTTCTCTCAATAAATCATAAGCCTCATTTAAACTTTTAGCTTTTACGTATTCGGATACTTTCAAATTTATCAGTCCTTTCCAATTAATTTATTATAATCATTCAAATCATCTATATCTAAAAGAATACCGGAATCTTGTGTTTCTAAGATGTAAAAATCATGAGCATTACGAAAGTCTTTTAGATTATTGTGATTTGTATTTAATATCTCTTCTTTGAATTTCTTTTTAAAGAATATTGGATGTCCTAACCTCATATTGTAACTAGGAACAACAATACCCTCTTTTATGGATAATATTTCACTGTAAGTTGACTTCAAAACTTTAGGCGCATCTCCTGGAATAATAAAGAAATCATTCTGTGTTTTAGATACTCCCTTTTTAATTGAAGAAAACATACCTAGTTCATAGTTCTCATTATAGACTATTTGTATAAAATTGTAGCCACTTAAAAGACTCACCATATCGCTATGATAGTGGCCAGTAACTACAATAATTTTGTCACATACAGAATGCATTGTTTCAATCGTATGTAGTATTAATTCTTTATCTTTATACAACAAAATCATCTTATTAGTTTTGGCTCTACTAGAAAATCCACCTGCTAAAACAATACCATCTACCATAAACACTCCTAAAACGCTTACATATATATAAAAAAATAAAATTGTTAACCTTTATTATAGCACAATTTAGAGGTTTTGGCTATAAAATGAAGAAAATTAAAGGTTCGCAATTCTATTTTAAGTTTTTAATCTGATATTTTTAACTCCAACAACATCTATTATACGATTTTCTCTAATATAATCAATGATTAGTTCAGCAACATCAAAAGGGATTTCTCTTATAATTGGTAGTTCTTTTATCATGAGAAAATCACCACCACCAGTTGCGCGATAATTATTTAAAACTATTGTAAATTTGTCTTCTTGTTTAATCTCTATATTTTGATACTTAATACTTACTAAACGACTTCCAAACTCTTTCTTAACATCAATAACATAATCAATGCCATCAATCATATCGTAATTATAGTGTTCAACCTTCGGATAGGAAAATCGAGGATTAGCTACAATTACCCCATCTTTTAGAATAAAATACTCAGCACATTTTTCTAAATATTCTTTCAGTATTTTACCAGTAATTTCTACAACTACTAACGTATTTGAATATACATAAGTAGACAAGACATTTCTAATAGTAATCTCTTTCTTAAATCCCGTAACTATATTAGCAAGAGATGTGCCAGAAAGTTGAGCATTAGATGCTTTGATTTGAATACAATTTATAAAATCCACTATTGGATGTTTATTGATTCTCGCCTCTACTGGGTCTTTAATTATTAAATTATTTTTAGGTACTACTCCAATTATTTCATCTAAGAATTTTTGATTTGCTTGTTCAATTTCTTGAATTAAATTTTCGCATTCTGGTTCTGAATCATAGTCAGATGCTGAAATCAGTTTAGGTACAATTGATTTTAGCTCAAAACCTGAATCATCAGTATATTCAATTTCAACGACTCCTAGTTTAGCTCCATTACAACCTGATTGTAATATTATGCGGTTATCTATGTTTTCAGATATTATTCTATGTTGATGACCAGTTAAAAGAATATCTATCCCTTTAATGTCTTTAAAAATTTTACTTCCTTGGTTTTCCCCTGTATCAGCAACGAAATCTTTATTTGTATGAATATCCTTTTCAAAGCCTCCATGATAACCCACTACTACTAGATCAACATCTTTACGGTATTTTTCCACGATTTTTTTAGCTTCAATCACTGGGTCATTAAAGATCATACCTTTTATAAACTTAGGATTTTCCCAATTCGGGATATATTTTGTTGTTATACCTACTAAAAGAATTTTTACACCATTCTTATTTATAATTTTAAATCCTTGTTTAAATAGTAATCCATCTTTAGTAGCTATATTAGCGCATAACGTAGTAGCATCTAATTCATCGACAAATTCATTCAGATAATCCATACCATAATTAAAATCATGGTTTCCTGGTACGAAATAATCATAATTTAAATAATTAATGATTTGAGCTGCGGGATTCGGATATTTATTGCGGTTTAGCTGATGAAAATACAACAAAGGGCTACCTTGTATCGTATCCCCTAAATCCATTAATATTGAGTTTTCTTTAGAGTACTCCTTAATAGCTCCAGCAATTACAGATAAGCCATTTTTGCTTTTTGAATTATCAGAGTAATTAATCGGTAAGAGCCAGCCATGAGTATCCGAAGTATACAAAAAATTGAGTTTCTTTATTTTATCCATATATTGTCCCACTTCTTATATATATAATACTATTTTTTGACAGGTTTTTGGGCTTTAAATTTAAATTAGTTAATAAAAATCATGGTTTTTTATTGATTATATAATAAAAAGCTTATCATTTGCATGATAAGCTGTATATTTATTCCTCGTCAATGTCAAATTTTTCTCTAATAGTTCCATCTCTATATGCTTGTAAAAGTTGTCCTAGGTCATTAATTCTTCTTTTTATTGAGATTCCTCTGTTAGTATCATAGATGTAAGTTCTATCATGATTTAACTCTTCAGATCTTGTAATAGAAACAATATCTTTTTCAGATTCAATCAATTTAATATATGTATCAAATCTTGCATGTGAAACCAAGAAATATGCATGTGAATCGGAAATCAAACTGTATCCACCAATACTTGTTTTATTTGAATACTCTTTCGACATACCACCATCAATACTATATATCCTCTTATTTGCTAACACAACTTGTTCCCCTTTAGTAATATCTAAAGGTACATGCCCATTAACAATTTTGGATTTATTAAAATCAAGTTCAAATTCATCATAAATCATTTTTAACACTTGTTCTTCTTCTCTATATTTGTAATAAGGATTAATAACTTCACTATGAGCACTTTTTTCTTTGATAAAGTACCTTTCAAATGTTTTCATTGCATTTTTACCAAATAAAGGAGATGTTCTCCCTTGCCACAACATTAAGAAATAGTCACTATCAAGATTCTCTTTGTCATATCTACTTAAAAAAGCATGTCTTACTTTTTGTTCATATATATCAAATAAGTTCTTTCCGTAATAAATCAATCCATCTATTCTTTGTTTCATAAACTGTCTGTTTTCAGTTAAGGGGACAGCCGCATGAAATAATAGATTATTATTATATTTTAGATACATAGAACCATTTCTCATTAAATATCTTGCATGTTTTTGTAACATTTCGTTATGTAAGAACAATTGAGCTAAATGATCTATTACTACTTGCTCTTCAGAAGTTAATTTATATGGATTTTCAGGGTCTACTGTAGGAAAGTTTGTGTCCGTTAATTTGTATTCAATACCATCTATATTTATAGTTCCCTTAGCATAATCAATTTTATCCAATAAGCTTCTATCATCTAGATTAAAGTCTTTATTTCTTTTAATTACTTGATATTCTAATTTAAATTGAATTATAGCTATCGCTTTATGTATTTTAGCAACAAATGTTAAATCTTCTTCTTTATAATATCTTGAACCAAAACCTTGTGGTAAAAACTCAAGGCACTTGTCTTCGCGGTAAGTTTTATCCGCAAATCTAGCCAAAGGTATTAAATTAATTCCGTACCCATCTTCAAAACAGTCTAAGTTATTATATCTAGCAGCAATTCTTATTACGTTGGCTAACATAACTTTACTACCTGAAGCAGCCCCTAAGAATGATATATCATGATTTCCCCATTGTATATCAACATTCTTCATTTTATGCATTTTTTCCATAATTAAATGAGGACTTGGTCCTCTATCAAATATATCCCCTACAACATGAAGTTTATCAACAGCTAGGTTTCTAATAAACCTACTTAATTGAACAACAAATTTGCTTTCTCTTCTAGTTTCAAAAATCGCATCCATAATTGCATTATAATACTTTTGTTTATCTTCATGAGAATTTGATTCATAAATCAACTCTTGAATAATATACTCAAATTCTTTAGGTAATGATTTACTTACTTTACTTTTCGTATACTTAGTTACAATATGTTTCGCTAGATCAATCATTAAATATAATTGTTCTCTTGTAATAGTCTTAAATTCTTTTCTTTCATACTTATTACGATATTTATTTAGCATATCCGTTGGATAATAGATAAAAAATGCTAATCTATTTCTTTTTTCTACACTAAGATGTGGGAATATCAAATTAATTTTTTCTTTAATAATCCCTGAAGCATTCTTCAAATAATGATTGAATGCATCATATTCACCATGAATATCAGTAATAAATATTTCTGTACCCTTAGGTAAATTTAAAATTGCATTTAGATTAATTAATTCAGAACTCACTGTTTGCACAGTTGGAAAATCCTTACTTAATAACTCTAAATACTTGCTTTGATATGGCATAATCTCCTCCGATTTATAAGTTTATGTATTCATTGTAAATCATATGTATATTTAAATCAATATATCAAAATAAAAAGGGACGTAATTTTTACATCCCTAAACCAAACAAAAATCCAAGTGCTAGCCCTAAGAATGTTCCTAAAGCATATCCGATAGATCCACAGATTAAACCAGGCACTGTTAAATTGTCATTATTCAATTGTTTTGTGATAGCTGGTACAAATGCTGGTCCATATATTCCAGCAGTTGCTGTAACTATCATGCAATCACTATCAATTTTCAAAAATCTTGCAAGAATCATATGTACTAAGAAAGTTCCTATGGTAATTATTCCGTATAAAAGAATTAAGTTTCCAAAGTTACTGCCTACTAATCTTGAAAAATCTGTAGATGAAGCTAAAGCAAATGAGAATACTAAGATTAAGTAATGTCCTAAAACATTAGTTCCTTCAGTTTCTCTGATTTTTTTGTTAAAAGAACCAGCAATTCCAAATACAGTAACACCAATAAGCATTAATGGAACTAAGAAATCCATCATTCTTCCTTGTATTGCTCCTGTTAGTAGCCAAACCAAGATTCCTGCTCCAGCACTTAATGCTGTCATTCCAAATGCAATTAGAAATGTTTTGAATAATCGCCTAGACCTTTTGAAATCTTTAAAGTTAAAGTTTTCAGTATTTTTCATATCCGAATCTTCTTTAAGATATTTTTCCTGTTTATCAAATGGCAAAAATTTGGCTATTAAAGGCTTAGCCAATAATAACAAGAATACGTAGAAAAATGCACCAATGATAATGTCTGAAAGATTAGCTAAAGTAATCAATTCGGCTTTATCAGCAAAACTACTATCAATAAGAATATTGGCAATCGCATTTAAGTTTGGTGTTCCGCCTGTATATAACCCTATAGCTGCAGCCGATAATGCATCTCCGTATAGAAGATTTTTACCAAAAAATATAAATGTAATTGAAGTTACAAAAACAACAGAGACTATTAAAGCTAGAAATGATTTAAGAACTGGTTTAGACAATTTCTTAGCTTCATGCAAGTTAGATCCAAATAACAACAAAGGAATTCCAATAGCAATCGCGCCATATGAGCTTATTTGACCAATGTCTGTATCTAAATCTAATGCTATACCTAACTTATTCATTAAGAACACAATTGCAGCTACAATTAGCCCTAAGAAATAAGCCATTCCAATTGTTCCAAATATTTTTGTTAGTTTAAATTCTTTAAATCTGATAATCAAATATGGTATAACAAATATAAGAATTAATTGTAATATGTGTTGTAACATATTATAATTCCTTTCCGTATATGCGATATGTCTTAGATATAGTACCACCAAATTTATCAAAAGATTTTATTGGCTTACTATTTCCTTCCATCATTGTACCAGCTTCAAAATCAGTAATTCCCATGATTTCAAATTCATCGAATATTTTCTTGTAAATATACCCAATCATACCGGTACCTTGATACTTCGGAATAACATATTGCATCATACCTCTTACTTTGGTTATTTTTCTTTTCATTAACAACATTCTTAAAGGTCTAACTTTACCTTTAAGTTTCTTAAAAACTTGATTAAAATCTAATAAGCAGAAGCAAAAGCCTATTGGCCTTCCCGTTTCTCTTTCTCTAGCAATTCTAATAATCCTTTTATCTAAAAATATTTTTAAACTATCATTAACACTTTTAATTAGTTCTACAGATGGTATTTCTTGGTATATATGCTCATTATCTGCTTCACTTAGAATCTGATGAATATCTTCTATTTCTTTATCAATGTTTTTGAAATCAATATAATCAACATCAATTTTATATTTCCTATCAAAGTAATTGCCTAGGTTTGATAACCTTATTTTATTTTTTTCATTCATTACTGGAACAATGCAATATGTATCTATTTTTTTGCTATATCCATATCCTTCAAGAAGTCCAGGAATATAATCCATATTATATGATGTAAAAATAACTGGATCTTGATCAAAACTATTTATCAATATTCCTCGTCTATTATCTGGATCATAGGGTGTAAAACTGCCTTCTGAATGTAAAACACTATTTTTTTTCATGTCAGCTTCCATATAAGCAAACAATTCTTCTGTAACAACTTTTGAATTCACAGCGTCAAAGTATGAAAAATAACATGCCTTTCTATCTTCTTTAACATTTGTTTCAATACGATATAATAATCTTCCTTGAATATTACCGAGCTCATCAACTGAAAGGATAGCTGTATAATTTTTGTCTTCTAGCACTTCTTTCTTTAATTCTTTATATAAAACATGAAAAAGAGGATAGATATAATGTGAATTGTCTTTATACAAATCTTTAACATAATATATAAAACTCTTTAAATTCTTTTTTGTATCTACTTTTTTTATCATTAGTAGCCTCCAAATGGTATTATAATTTTAACAAATTTTGAATTAAAATACAAATTTAATTTTGAGCTTTCTATTTTTCATTTATAAATAAATATTAATCTAACAGTTATATTATATATACATTTATATAATTCGTCTATCAAGCATATATGTAAAAATCAGAAAACTTAAATCAGAATTTCAGTAAATAAAAAGACAAAACATTTGTTTTGTCTTAATCTACTTATTTATGCTTCTTTTTTTCTCTTTCTTTTTGTTCAGCTTGTCGTTTTGCTTCTTTATCTAAGTTCACAAATGTTTTCTCTATTGCAATGTTTATATTTTCTTCATCCATCAATAATTTTACACTTTTTTTTATAATAGCTTCCTCAAATAATACTAGACATAAATACAATAAATATAGAATATTACTAACAAAGAACCATAATTCAAATAATGCACTATGTTGAAATAAAACAAGCATTAGAGCCGAACCAATGTATATTACAGCTGTCCAAATATAGATATATATTCTTAATCTAGGATTTTCTTTTGATACCCATATTGAGTAAGGAACCAAAGCTAGTAATAAGAATAAAGCATGCAATCCACTTGTTATTGTATGTAATATATGAAAAAATGGAAATTGATCTTTTAATGCAGGTAGTATTGCAGTAAGTACTAAGAAAAGAACTGACAAACCAATAAATAGATAGCCATATTTTGTTTTATACTTTTCTAATCCAAACAAGATAACTACAGCGATTTGTATAGAACCTCCTGTAACAATTGACCAAGTAATAAATATAAATCTATAAGTGAAAAAATTTCCTATATTACTTAGTGTATATACAAATGGATTCTCTAGCATTCCATAAATTAATGTTAAAACTAAAGCTGAAATCAATAATGACATTGTAGCTGTTCTAATTCTTCTATTTGTTGTTAAATCTTTTTGAATATCATAAAGATTTCTCTTTTTAAGTTCTTCACGCGCTTCATCATAATTAATAATTTCCACAATATCCTCCTACCATATTCAATAATCTAGAAGTATATTATCAAATATGTCAGTTACTGTCAATAGCATTTAATAAGAAAAGCACCTTATAAGGTGCTTTTGTTTAAGTTTTATAGTAATTCTTTTATTTCTTCTTTTGTTAATACCTTTCCCTTAGCTACTATTTTTCCATCTATTACTAAAGCTGGTGTTTGCATTACGTTAAACTTAGCAATTTCTTGAAAGTCAGTTACCTTAATAACTTCAGCTTCAATACCTAAATCATCAGCAGCTAAAATAGCATTTTGATATAACTTTTTACATTTTTTGCACCCTGAGCCTAAAATTTTAATTATCATATATTCCTCCTATATTATTATTAAATAATTGAATATGTAACCAATTATTATTATTCCTATTGTTACTATTGTTATAAACATTACTAACAAACGATTCTTTACAACTCTTTTTAATAAGATAAGTGATGGGATACTTAATGTAGTAACAGCCATCATAAATGCAAGAACTGTACCTAAACCAACACCTTTTAACACTAATGCTTCAGCAATTGGAAGTGTACCAAATATATCAGCATACATTGGTATACCTGCGAATACCCCAACAAATACTGAATACCATTTATCTGGGCCTAATATTTTTTGAATAAACTCAGCCGGTAAATAACCATGGATAGCTGCACCAATACCAACTCCTAGTAATACATAAAACCACACTCGACCAACTATTTCTTTTACTTGATCTACTGCATATTTTCTTTTCTCTTTTTTTGATACAAATAGTATTTCTTCCTCATTATCAACTTCTGTTTTCTCTTTTAAGAAATCAGCAACGTATTTTTCCATTTTGAAGAATGAAATAAGACTTCCACCAATAACCGCCAAAATAATACCCACAATAACATAAATAATAGCTACTTTCCAACCGAATATACTAGCTAACATCACAACCGAAGCCAGGTCTACTAGCGGGGAAGATATTAAGAATGAGAATGTTACTCCAATTGGCAATCCAGCTTTTGTAAAACCAATAAAAATAGGTATTGATGAACATGAACAAAAAGGTGTAATCGTTCCTAGTAGAGCTCCAACTACATTAGCTCCAATCCCCTTGAACTTACTTAATATCTTTTTAGTTCTTTCAACTGTAAAATATGTCTGTACATATGATGATAAATATATCAATACAGATAATAATAAAAATATTTTTATTACATCAAATATAAAAAAAGACAAGCTATTATATAAATATGATTCTGCATCCATATTAAACACTTTAATTAATAAGTCATTTACTAAATCTTGAAGCCATGTCATCTTCAAGAATGCATCATTTAACCATATGAAAAAATTACCTAGCATTTACATTTTTTCCCTTCTTGTATTTTCATTCCTTCTAGAAAATTAATCATCTCATCAATCGCTTTGTTATTAATGTGATACTTGTTCCAAGTACCAACCTTCTCAGTACTAGCTAAACCTGATTCTTTAATTAATTTCATGTGATAAGCTAAAGTTGGTTGAGATACTCCAATAGAATCTTCAAATTGACAAGTACAACATTGTCCATTTGATAGATACTTGAATACTTCCACTCTTGTATCATCAGAAAATACTTTAAACATCTTTGTCAAATTCATAACTTCCTCCTTATATAGATATCTATCTATATTTAAATCCATCTATATTGTATCACAACTTCTTGATATTGCCAAGACATAATGTCTTTAAAAAAAACGCCCATGGGAAGTGGGCGTTTTCTAAGAAAAAAATGTATTAAATACAACTATCAATTAAGTAAGTCTTCTGGTTTGTGTAGATAAAATCCTTGTTGGATTAAACAACCCAACTCTCTAAGTTTTTCACTTTGTTCTTTTGTTTCAACGCCTTCAGCTATCATCTCTTTATCAGTGATATCAGTTATTCTTCTAATCATCTTTATTATTTCTTGATTACTGATATTTGAGATGTTTCTTACAAAGAGAGCATCCAATTTAATAATATCGAAATCAACTTTTTCTAAAATTGCAAGTGATGAATATTCAATCCCAAAATCATCTAAAGCTATTAAATACCCATGACTCTTATAAAGGTTAATTCTTGATATACATAAATCTAATTTATTCACGAATGTTCCTTCTGATATTTCAATATATATTTCTTTAGGTTCTAAACCTATTTTTTTTACTACATTATTGAAATATTCAAAAGTCTTAATGTTTAGAAGTGTATTTGGAGATAGATTAACTGTTAGTTTAGCATTGTTAGTTCCTACAGTATCTTTTAACCGTTTGAACCCTTCTAAAGATTTCTTAACCATATATCTATCTAATCTATCTAATTGATTAGTTTCCTTAGCTATTCTAAAAAAATCAAGTGGTGAAATGTAACCTAAATCATCATCATACCATCGAGATAACTCCTCAATAACATAAGTTCTATTATTTGAACAGTCTATCGCTTTTTGGAAGAACACTTGAATCTTTTCCTCGTCTAATGCTACTTTAAGTTTATTAGCTAACTCAAGATTATAGTTTAAACTCTCCATCATATTTTTCTGATACCTTTGTATCTCAGTAGAGTTTTTTGATAAAGTATCTTTTAATGCGATGCTGGATAATGAAACTATCTCTTCAATATTCTTAGTATCTAATGGATAAACTGCATATCCAGCACGCTTATCTATTTGAAGATTTAATTTACTTATTTTATATGAACTATATAAGAATGATTCTACTTTATCTTTGTAGTTGCTTATCACTTCATCATTAATCGTATTATTGAAAAACACTATAACGAATTTACATTCATTATATCTAGCAACTAAAGTGTTTTCTGAAGCTATAGATTTCAACTCTATTACGATTTCATTTAATAAATCATCAATAATGCTATGTCCGTAATAGTTAACAATTTGAGTAAAATGCATTATTTCTATAAAGAAAGAAATAGCTGATTCACAATCTTTCATTTGTTTTAGTTTTTGCGACATACCATAATGGTTCATTATCCCAGTTAGATAATCTTGTTTTTGATAAAAGTTTTTTATTACTTCTGATTTAACAAAAGAGGTTACATCGTTTCCAGTTGCAATAATTGATTCTACTTTTCCACTAGTATTTACATTCGCATGATAATTAATCAAGACAAGTTTCTCATTATTTTCACACATACACTTAACAATATTATGAGACTCTTTCTCCTTAATTACTTCATTAAACCAATTCGAGTCATTTACTTCTAGTTTATCATATATTCCAAATATTGACTTTCCCAAAACTTCACCTTTTGAGCCTTGAAAAAATTTAAGCGCATTTTTATTAGCATACAGTACATAACCAATAGAATCAATCATAAAGATTAATTCTTCTTCGGAATCAGGTGCACTAATTTTTTTAGAACTCATCAAATACTTATTATAATTTCCATGGGATTGATTATCACTCATTTTTTGAATGTGCGGAGCACCTATATTTTCGTTTATATATTCAATCGTTCCATAAATATTAGGAGTAATTACATTATATTCAATTGTTTTTTGATACTCATAAAACATTAAAAATACAGAAACTAATATAGCAATTAATACAGTAACTAATTTTAAACTATTCGAATCAAAACAAAAATAGAAGATTCTAGTTACTAAATCGGCCATACTATTGTTTATTTCAAATATATTGTTTAGATCAAATAACAATTGAATTTTCATAATTTTACTCCTTTCTTACGTTTTTACGACTTCATATGTCGCGTACATATCTATTATACTACATTACATATGTACTTTTACAGTGCACATGTGTCGTGTGTATTTGTCAACTAATTACTGAGCCACCCTATCAATTAAAAACTGAGCCACTAT
>CAZHSG010000029.1:0-22622 GCA_964535005.1 uncultured Candidatus Izemoplasmatales bacterium | reverse complement strand
ATTTAGAAACTGAAGAAAGAGTAATTAGAGGTTTGAAAAAAATAAGCAAACCTGGTTTACGTGTGTATGCTAAGACAAACGACATCCCTAAAGTATTAAATGGTTTAGGAATAGCTATTGTCTCTACATCTAACGGTCTTATGACTGATAGAGCTGCTAGAAGACAAAAAGTTGGTGGCGAAGTAATAGCATATATATGGTAAATTTATAATTGGAGGTGCAAGAAAACTATGAGTCGTATTGGTAAACAAACGATAAAAATTCCTGAAGGAGTTTCTGTTGACATCAAAGAAAATAATTTCGTTGTTGTTAAAGGAACAAAAGGGGAACTAAGCTTTACTTTCCATGCAAACATGGCAATTAAAGTTGAGAATCAAGAAATTTCTGTAACCCGACCAAATGATTCTTTAAGCAATCGTTCACTACATGGAACTACTAGAGCTTTATTGAATAATATGGTTATTGGTGTAACAAGCGGATATGTAAAGATCCTTGACATCAAGGGTGTTGGGTATCGTGCTATGTTAAAAGATCCAAAAACATTGATCTTAAACGTTGGATATTCAAATCCAGTTGAAATGGCTATTCCTGAAGGAATTACAATTGAAATTCCTAAGAATAAAAATACAGAAGTTCAAGTAAAAGGTGCTAACAAACAAGTCGTCGGAGAATTTGCGGCAAACATCCGTAAAGTACGTCCACCTGAACCTTACCTAGGTAAAGGTATCAGATATAGAGACGAACATGTACGTCGTAAAGAAGGGAAAACAGCTAAGTAATTAGCTAGGTGAAATTTTATGTTTAAACCAGTAAATAGAAACAAAAAAAGACAAAAAAGACATCGTCGTATTAGATTTAATATGAAGGGAACACCTGAGAGACCTCGTCTTAATGTTTTTCGTTCTAACAAAGGAATTTATGCACAATTAATCGATGATATTAATCAAGTAACATTAGCACAAGCTAATTCAAATGAATTTAAAGATATAAACGGATCAAATATTGCAGGAGCTAAAGTTGTTGGTGAAGCAATAGGTAAAAGAGCCGTTGAAAAAGGATACAAAGTGGTAGTGTTTGACCGCGGAGGATACTTATACCATGGTAGAGTAAAATCTTTAGCAGACGCTGCAAGAGCCGCAGGGCTAGAATTCTAGAAGGAGGTTAACTAAAAATGGAAGAAAATAAAAAACCTGTTCAAGGGAATAGTAACAGCAGTAATGCAAACCCACAGAAAAGTTCTCAAAATAACAGAAGAAATAACAACAACAGAAATAACAAAAAAAGTAGAAATCCAAGAAAAAAAGAAGTTAAACTCTATGATGAAAGAGTTGTTAGCATCGGCCGTGTAACTAAGGTTGTTAAAGGTGGTAGAAGATTCAGCTTCTCAGCTTTAGTAGTAGTTGGAGATAAAAAAGGTAAAGTTGGATTCGGAACTGGTAAAGCCGGTGAAGTACCTGACGCTATCAAAAAAGCTATCGAAGATGCTAAGAAAAACATTATCATTGTACCAATAACAGGAACTACAATTCCTCATACTGTAACAGGTAAATTTGGTGCTGGTAAAGTATTCTTACGTCCAGCCGCAGAAGGTACAGGAGTTATCGCTGGAGGACCAGTTCGTGCTGTATTGGAATTAGCTGGAGTACAAGATGTATTAAGTAAATCATTAGGCTCAAGTACGCCTATTAACATTGTCCGCGCTACCGTAGAAGGTTTAAAAGAATTAAGAAACGTTGATATGGTCGCTAAAATGAGAGGACTTACTCCTGAGGAGGTACTCAAGTAATGGCAAAAGTTAAAATAACTTTAGTAAAAGGTATGTTTGGAAACAAACCAAATCAAATAAAAACAATAAGAGCTTTAGGACTACACAAACGAACTTCTTCTGTAATTAAAGAAGATAACGATATGATAAATGGTATGATAAGAACCGTTGCTCATTTAGTGTCAGTCGAAAAAGTTAAGAAGTAGGAGGTCGTTTATGAACTTACATGAATTAAAACCAAACCCAGGCGCTACGCATTACAAGAAAAGACTTGGTCGTGGAACAAGTTCTGGTCATGGTAAAACAGCAGGACGTGGAACAAAAGGTCAAAACTCTCGTTCTGGTGGAGGAACTAGACTTGGTTTTGAAGGTGGACAAACACCTTTATTCAAACGTCTTCCGAAAAAAGGATTTACGAATCCTTTTAGAAAAGAATACGCGATTGTCAACATATCTGAATTAAACAGATATCCAGAAGGTACGATTATTAATCCTGAATTACTTATCAAGGATAGAGTAGTCAGAAAAATACTTAATGGAGTTAAAATTTTAGGAAAAGGGAAATTAGAAGTAAAACTTACTGTTCAAGCTCACAAGTTCACAGCTGCAGCTGAAAAAGCTATACTAGACGCTGGTGGCAAAACAGAGGTGATATAATCATGGATACTATAAAAAAGATCTTAAAAAACAAAGATCTACTTAAAAAAATAGGGTTCACGTTATTAGCTTTTATGATTTTCAAACTACTAACATATGTAACAATGCCGCTTATTAATTCAGCATCATTAACTAGTTTATTTGATAACTCTGGATTCTTAGGTATTGTTAACTCAATTTCTGGGGACGCTTTAAGAAACTATTCAATTATCGCACTTGGGATTAGTCCATACATCACTGCATCAATTATTGTGCAAATGTTACAAATGGATATCATTCCAGTATTTAAAGAATGGAGCCTTGAAGGTGAAACTGGGAGACAAAAAATATCTAGAGTAACTAGATATATGGCGATTGCATTAGCATTTGTTCAAGCGATAGCTATGACATTTGCATTTCACAATTCGCAAGCATCATTATTCCAAACATTTGTAAGTGACTGGGCAACAGCTGATGGTAAGAATCTCTGGTTCTTAGTATATTTCTACATTGCAGTAGTATTAACAGCAGGTACAGCATTTATGATTTGGCTAGCTGATCAAATTACATTAAAGGGAATCGGTAATGGTTCATCAATGTTAATCGTTGGTGGTATCATTATGTCATTACCAGGAACTATCACTTCATTAATCCAATTCTACATTGCGGATCCATCTGGAGTTTTAGCAACTGTTTATACCGGACAAGGTACATTTGTAGGCTATGTTCTCTTTGGGGTTAGTATGCTGAGCTTTATTCTAGTATTAGTTGGGGTTACTTATATGCAGGTTGCTATAAGAAAAATTCCAATTCAATATGCAAATAGACCAGCAACTGCTAAATTCAAAGGAAAATCGGAATCTAATATTCCACTTAAGATTAATACGGCAGGAGTTATTCCGGTAATCTTCGCATCAATTATCCTTTCATTACCAAATACTGTATTTGGATACATGAATATTGGAGCTGGTGCAAGTAACTGGTTAACACAAATATTCTCATATAGTCAACCTATAGGATTCGCTGTATATATTCTATTAATCTTTATCTTTACATTCTTCTATACGTTCATCATTATTAAACCTGAGCAAATGGCAGAAAATTTACAAAAACAAAATGCTTATATTCCTGGGGTTAGACCTGGGTATGAAACAGAAACTTATATTACAAAAACTTTATTTAGAATTACTGTTATAGGAGCATTTTATCTTATAGTAATAGCGAGTTTACCGATTATTACATCAATGGCTTTAGGACACTCATATGCACAAATCGGGGGGACTTCTTTACTAATTATCGTTGGTGTTGCATTAGAAACCGCTAAGCAAATTGAAACTGATACTCAAGAGAAAACCTATACGGGTTTCATGAGATAACATTCAATGATCAATTTGTTAATTATGGGAAAACCAGGGGCCGGAAAAGGTACTCAAGCTAAAAAACTTTTAGAATATTTTGAGTTAACTCATATTTCAACCGGTAATATTTACCGTGAAGAAATAAAGAAGAACTCTGCTATAGGGATTGAAGCCAAAAAGTACATTGCTGAAGGAAACCTAGTACCCGATGATATGACCAACGATATTGTAAAAAAAGTAATCAGTACTCATAAATATCCTAAAGGTTTTATGCTTGATGGATATCCAAGAACTGCTTCACAAGCTGATGCTTTAGATTTAATGTTAAAAGATTTAAATATCAAACTAACAGCTGTAATAAATGTTGATGTTAAAGATGAGGTTTTACTTCATCGAATGGCTGGTAGAAGAGTTTGTTCAAATTGTGGTAATACTTATCACGTTGACTACCATCCACCAATTAAAAAAGGCATCTGTGATTACTGTGGACATCAACTAATCCAAAGAGAAGATGATTTAGAAGAATCTGTAATGAATCGTTTGAGTATTTATAATAAGAAAACGAAACCGTTGTTGGATCACTATCAAAGATTAGGCATATTAATGGTAATCGATGGTGGAAAAACTTCTGATGAAGTTTTCAAAGAAATAACTAGTAAATTAGGTGAATAAAAATGGTTACAAGAAAATCAAATCGTGAAATTGAATTAATGAGAATTGCTGGCAGAATAGTAGCACTAGCTCATAAGGCTGCCGCTGAAGCTATTAAACCAGGAATGTCAACAAAGGACTTAAATGAAGTGATTGAAAAAGTGATCATAAAAAACGATGCAATACCATCGTTTAAAAATTATAACGGATTTCCCGCTGCCGCATGCATCTCGATAAACGAAGAAGTCGTACACGGTATTCCAAGTCCACATAGAATCATTAAAAATGGAGACATTGTCTCTGTAGATATTGGTGCTATATACAAAGGATACCATGGAGACTCAGCGTGGACTCACGCATGCGGGGAGATTTCCGATGCAGCACGTAGATTACTTGAAAGCACAGAAGCAAGTTTATTTGCAGGGCTAAAATATGCAAAAGCAAATAATAGACTATCAGATATTTCTCATGAAATCCAAAAAACCGCAGAAGGTTTAGGATATTCAGTAGTAAGAGAGTTTGTCGGGCATGGAATTGGTAAACATTTACATGAAGATCCACAAATTCCTAATTACGGACCACCACATAGGGGATTATTGTTGAAATCGGGAATGACATTAGCGATTGAACCAATGATTAACCTAGGTCACAAAGAAGTAAAAGTATTATCTGATGGATGGACAACCATAACCCGCGATAAATCATTATCAGCTCACTTCGAGCATACAATATTGATTACAAATGATGGGTATGAGATTTTGACCAAGGTATAAAAAGGGAGTGATTTTATTTGGCAAAAAAAGATGATGTTATCGAGATGACAGGGAAAGTAGTAGAAGTTTTGCCCAATGCTCAATTTATTGTTGAGCTAGAAATCGGACACCGTATTAAGGCACACGTTTCTGGTAAAATCCGCATGCATTACATACGCATTTTACCAGGTGATAAAGTTAAAGTTGAACTATCAACATATGACCTAACACGTGGAAGAATAACTTATAGAATGAAATAATTTTAAAAATTTAAAGAAAGATTTTGGGAGGTACATGGTATGAAAGTAAGACCATCTGTTAAAAAAATCTGTGATAAATGTAAAATAATCAAAAGACATGGAAAGGTTCTTGTTATTTGTGAAAATCCAAAACACAAACAAAGACAAGGAAAGTAGGAGGAAATTATGGCACGTATCGCAGGAGTAGATATTCCTAGAGAAAAAAGAGTAGTAATATCACTTACATATGTATTCGGAATCGGAAGAACCAGATCTGAGCAAATCTTAGCTGCAGCTGGTATTTCTGTTGATAAAAGAACTAAAGACTTGACTGATGAAGAAGTAGTAAAAATCCGTCAAGAAGTACAAAAGTTTACTGTAGAAGGTGATCTAAGAAGAGAAAGAGCTTTGAACATTAAAAGATTAATGGAAATAGGCTGTTACAGAGGCTTACGTCATCGTAGAGGATTACCTGTTCGTGGACAAAACACTAGAAATAATGCTAGAACACGTAAGGGACCAAGAAAAACAGTAGCTAATAAGAAGAAATAGAAGGGAGAATTGAATAAAATGGCACGTAATGTAAGAACTAAACGTCGTGTGAAAAAGAATGTTCCTATTGGAATCGCACATATTCATTCGACTTTCAACAATACAATTATTACAATTACTGATACAAAAGGTAATGCAATTGCTTGGAGTTCAGCTGGAGCTATCGGATACAAAGGTAGTCGTAAGTCAACTCCATTCGCTGCAGGACTAGCATCAGAAGCAGCTGCTAAATTAGCTATGGACAATGGTGTTCTAAAAGTTGAGGTAGAAGTTAAAGGACCTGGACCTGGACGAGAAGCTGCAATCAGAAGTTTACAAGTAGCGGGATTAGAAATTACAGCAATTAAAGATGTTACACCAGTTCCACATAATGGATGTCGTCCAAGAAAACGACCTCGTGGTTAGGAGGTAACCTATGAAGGACTTGAAATTCGAAAAACCTAAAACATTTACTGAAGAAATAAATGATGATTATGGAAGATTTGTAATAACGCCTCTTGATAGAGGATTTGGAATTACTATCGGGAATTCATTAAGGCGAGTTTTATTGTCTTCTTTGCCGGGAGCTGCAATTGTTAACGTTAATATCGATGATGTAGTACACGAATTTACACCTATTGACGATGTGGTAGAAGATGTTACTGCAATTGTATTAAACCTAAAAGGAGTAATTTTATCTATTGATAATGAAGATTCTACGGTTGAAAAAAGACTTGATATAACTGTTACAGGGCCTAAAGATGTATACGCAAGTGATATCTTAGCTGATGAACAAGTATCAATTATTAACCCAGATCATTATATCTGTCATGTGAATGCGGGTAAAGAATTTAGAATGGTAATGAAAGCCAGAAAAGGTAATGGTTACGTAGGTTCTAAAACAAACGCAACATATAAAGAAGATGTAAATGATATTGCAATAGATAGTATCTACACGCCTATAGTTAAAGCAGATTACTCAGTTGAAAAAACTAGAGTTGAAGATTCTGGTGATCATGACAAATTAACTATGGAAATCTGGACAAATGGATCAGTAAATCCAAAAGATGCTATTGGTTTAGCGTCAAAAATGTTGATTGACCATTTACAAACAGTAGTTGAATTATCAACGACTGAAATTGAAGAAAACTTTATGGTTGAAAGAAAGAGCGAAGAAAAAAATCGTAACTTAGAGAAACCAATTGAAGACTTAGATCTTTCTGTAAGATCTTATAACTGCCTAAAAAGAGCTGGAATTCATACTTTGGGAGAATTAATAGAAAAATCTGAAGAAGATATGATGAAAGTAAGAAATTTAGGTAAAAAATCATTGAAAGAGGTTAAGCAAAAGCTTGAAGAAATGACTTTAAGTTTAGCTAAACACTAATCGGTAGGAGGAAATCATGGCTAGTAGAGGATACACTAAACTTAATCGTAATAGCTCTAATCGTAAAGCACTTATTCGTGATTTAGCTACGCAAATAATTATGCATGAGAAGATTGAAACTACAGTTACTAAAGCGAAAGAAATTAGAAGAACTGTTGAAAAATTAATCACTCTTGCTAAAAAAGGCGATTTAAATTCAGCTAGAGTTGCAGAAAAAACTGTTAGAGATTTAAAACTTGACGACCAATATGCATTGAAGAAATTATTCACTGTATTGGGACCAAGGTATCAAGATCGTAATGGTGGTTATACACGCATTTACAGAATTGGACCAAGAAGAGGCGACTCTTGTCCAATGGCTATTATTGAATTAGTATAATATTTATTAATAAACAAACCGAGATGTTAAAGTCTCGGTTTTTTGTTTACTAAAATAAGAAAAATATAGTCTGTTTTCATTGTAAAAATAGCCCAAAAGTGATATATTTCTTGTGTGAGGTGAAGATATGGAAAAAGAGCGAGAATTCATAGTAATATTCAATCAATTAGAAAAACATTTAAGAATTGAATACAATCAAGGGAGTTATTCTTATTCAGGGTTTATGTCTACTATTTATAGAATTAAAAAAGGCAAGAAAAACCCATTAATTTCTAATAAATATAATTTTGATTTAATTAAACAAGCATCACAGATAAGAAATATAATAGCCCACAACAATAATGTGTTAATACCTACCGATAAATTCCTTAAAGAGTTTAGACGTGTTGTAGACAAAATCTGTAATCCTGTTAAAATTCAAGACATTATGGTAGATTTTTCTAAATTGAAAGTTGCTGGACTTAGTGATAGTGTAGGGAAAGTTATATCAATTCTAAAAGAAAAAGGATATAACACGATACCTATTATAGAAAATAATGAGTTATTGGGTATATTTACCGAAAAATCTGTCTATGATTATTTAACAATTCAAAAGAATAGTACAATAAATAAAGACATGAAAATAAAAGATATAATCAAGGCTATAGATTTAAATTCAGACCCAAGAAAATACTTTGAATTCATTAGCAAAAACGCAAGCATAGAACAAGCATACGATTTGTTTAATGTCGATTTAAAACATCGTAGAGAATTACTATTATTGCTAGTTACTGAAACTGGCGCTAATAATGAAGTTTTACTAGGAATTGTGGCATTAAGGGATATCGAAAATGTGTTATTAAATTAGCGAAATTTCTCATAATTTGATATAATATTTAATTGGACGGTGTACAAATGAGTATCATTTCAGTAAAAAACGTTTCGTTCTCCTATAACGAGAAGAAACAGAGTTTAAAAAATATAAATATCGAGATTAATAAGGGCGAATGGATATCAATTTTAGGCCATAACGGATCTGGGAAATCTACTTTAGCTAAAACTTTAGTTGGGTTGCTGGAACCTCAAGAGGGTGAAATCTTTATTGATTCAGTTAAACTTTCCGAAGAAACAGCCTATGATGTAAGAAAACATATCGGAATAGTATTTCAAAATCCTGATAATCAATTTGTTGGTGTCACTGTAAGAGATGACATCGCTTTTGGTATGGAAAATCTATGTGTTCCAAGAGAAGAAATGTTAGAAAAAATTAATTTCTATGCAGAAAAAGTTGATATGCTAAAATTTCTTGATAAACAACCATCTAACCTATCTGGCGGTCAAAAACAGCGAGTAGCTATAGCTGGTATTTTAGCTATGCGTTCTGATATACTAATTTTTGATGAAGCCACATCAATGTTAGATCCTTATACAAGAAATGACTTAATTGATTACATTAAAACTCTAAATAAAGAAGGATTAACAATTATTATGATCACACATGATGTTAATGAAGCTTTATTGGCTGATAAAATATTAATTTTAAACCAAGGTGAAGTATTCGCTTTCGATGAAACTAAAATTTTACTTAAAAATAAAAAAGTCTTCCAAGACAGTCACTTAGAATTGCCAGTGGCTTTGGAAGTAGCTTTGGGCGTTAAAAATAAGACTGTAAAGGAAAAATTATGGGAATATACTTTAACGAAGTAGGACACGAATATGCTTCATATTCAAAGGTAACCTATAAGGCAATTCAAAACATATCTTTGAAAATCGAGAAAAACCACGAATTCATAGCTTTAGTTGGTCACACTGGATCAGGGAAATCAACATTAGCTAAACATATGAACGCTCTAATGTTTCCAACAACTGGGTCAGTAGATATTTTTGGTAATCATATAACTAAAAAAAGAAATAAATCTATCAACTATAACAGTATTAGGAAAAACGTAGGATTAGTATTTCAATTTCCTGAGTATCAACTATTTGAAGAAACAGTAGAGAAAGATGTTATGTTTGGACCAATGAATTTCAAAGTTCCAGCAGCAGAAGCCAAAAAGTTAGCTTTAGAAGCGCTAAAACTTGTCGGTTTAAATGATAGCTATTTAAATAGAAATCCATTTAATCTTAGTGGTGGGGAAAAGAAAAGAGTAAGCATAGCTGGTATCCTAGCATTGGATCCTGATATACTCGTTTTAGATGAACCAACAAGCGGATTAGACCCGGCTGGGAAAAATACATTGATGAATCTTTTTACAGACATTCATAATAAAACCAATAAAACAGTTGTTATAATTACCCATGATATGGATTTAGTATATCAATATTTTAATCGAGTAATAGTATTAAAAGATGGAGAATTGTCATTTGATGGTAAACCAGATGTATTGTTCAAAACAGATATACTAGAACATAACCATTTAGATTATCCAAACACAATTAAAACCTTAAAATACCTAAAAGAAGAATTAAAATTAGATGTTGACATCTATCAAAAAACCGCCAAAGATGTTATAAAAGAGATTAATCGGGTAACAAAAGATGAATAGTATAATTCTAGGTCAATACATTCCTGGAAAAGGATTCTTCTATAGACTCGATCCAAGAACTAAAATCATCGCAGTATTATTCCTCATGATTGCGGTATTCATGTTGGAAAGTATTACTCAATTACTAATTGCTTTTGGTGTTGCTTTTGTAATGTTGTTAATTGGTAAAATCTCAATACTAAAAGTAGTAAGGGGATTAAAGCCAATATTCTTCTTGCTAATTTTTACCTTTATATTTCAAATAGCTTTAAATACAGAAGGTGTTATTTTATCAACTGCAACAATGCATTTTAATGTTTATAGCGTTATCGCAATTGTATTGATATTTGCCATCTGGAGATTATTAGCCAAAATTGGTAAGTTTAAAATAGTTTTGCTTATTGCCTTCATTCTAGGTATGTACTTTATACTTAGATATCTCAATTTAGCAACTGACTTTTATTCTTTCCAACTTACCATCTATGAAAAAGGTGTTGAAATGTCAATCTTTGTAGTAGTTAGATTATTGATAATCATTACTTTTACAACTGTATTAACTTTAACAACTAAACCTACGGATTTAACCCAAGGTTTAGAAAGTTTAATGAGACCTCTTAAAAAAATTGGATTTAATTCAGAAGATTTTGCATTGATTATTTCAATTGCGCTGCGTTATATACCTACTATATTTGATGAAGCACAAAAGATTATGTCCGCCCAAGCAAGTAGAGGGGCCGATTTTACTCAAGGAAAGATTAAAGACAAATTAAAACAGATTATCTCACTATTAGTCCCGATGTTTATCATCGCGTTTATGAGAAGTGAAGAATTAGCTGATGCAATGGAATCTAGAAACTTTGTTCCCGGAGAAAAAAGAACAAGAATAAATATTTTAGCTTTTTCTATGGTTGACGTGTACACAGGAATCTTTACACTGTTATGTTTTGCAGGTGCAATTGTAGTCAAGGTGATGTTCTAATGAATATTGATATTAATAAGTTACATAAAGACGTAGGTTTGAAGTATAATGATTCAGTTTTTTTAGGTGTGAAAAACGTTAAAAAATTCATTGAAACAAATTATCATTTATTTGAAAATATAGAATTGAAATCTTTAGGAAATTCATCTATGATTTATGGATATAATTCATATGGAAATCCCGTTAAATTGGGGTTTGATGATTTCTATATTCGAAGAATTGTTTTAATGTCTGAACCAATAAGTTATAAGAGATACAAAGCTAATTTAGCCTATGACGGCCATAATTATTTTGGCTTTCAAATTCAAAAAAATCAAGGTTCAATTCAGGGAGAATTATCCAAAATTATTTCAAACGTAAATAGCTATGAAACCTTAGTTCAAGGAGCTTCAAGAACTGACGCTGGAGTTCATGCGAATAACATAGTGGTACACTTTGATACCGATAAGGATTTAGATTCTAAAAAATGGTTAGAAATTTTAAATCATCAATTACCGAATGATATTTTAGTGAAATCTGTAGAAGAAACGCACCCATTGTTTCATTCGAGATACGATGTTAATATGAAACGCTACATTTATAAACTTAGATTAAATAAAGCAGATCCGTTTAGGGTTAACTACGAGTGGAATGTTAAAAATATTGATATTAACTTGTTAAAAGCTAACATCAAGCAGATGATTGGAACTCATGATTTTACTAGTTTTTGTAAAGGTAACCCAGATACACCAATAAGAACTATATATGAAACTAAAATTTTAGAGACAGAAACTGGAATTGATTTAATTTTTGTGGGAAACGGATTCCTTAGATACATGATTAGATTGATAGTTTTCGCCCTAATTCAAATATCTACTAACAAGTTAGATATAGAAATTAAAGATATTTTAGAGGAAAGAAGTAGACTACATACAAAGCATATGGCTCCCGCAAGTGGTCTATATTTAGATAAAATTACATATTAAAAAAACGCTGATTAGTTAAATTCAGCGTTTTATTTTATTTGCTCTGTTATTGTTTTAGTTTATCTAGTTTAGCCATATTTCTTTTTGATACTATTTTTTTTATGATAGCAACCACTAGAAGAATGATAATATTAACAGATACAATAGCTGCCCCAGATGGAATAGTTGCTGAATATGCTAACCATAAGCCAAAGAAAACTGATAACTCAGAAAATACGATTGAGATGACCAATGTGGACTTATAACTCCATCCAACCCTCATACCTGCTGCTACAGGAACAATCATCATAGATGAAATCAACAATACTCCCGCTGATTCCAATAAAACCGAAACGACTATAGATAATACGATCATAAAGACTATCTGGAACAAACTAACATTAATTCCTAAGAACTTAGCTGTTGTCTCATCAAAACTAACTGATAAAATCTGTTTGCCAAATATTACAAATAGCAATAGCACAATCACAGCAGTGATAAATATTAGTACTAAATAATAATCTGTAACTGTAAGAATTGATCCAAATAAGTAATTATATAATGACCCGGTTTTTTTTGATAAAGAAAAGAATATAGCACTAAGAGCTGATCCTAAACTAATAACAATAACCATGGATATTTCTTTATAGTTTTTATAGGCCCTTCTAAATAACTCAATTAATAAACCACCGACAACGGAGAATAAAATCCCTAAATAAAGTGGTCTTTCAAAGAAAATAGAAAATCCTAGTGTTGATAAATACAAGCTTACTGATATACCTACTAAAGAGAAATGCCCCAAAGTATCGGCGATAAATGACAATCTTCTAACCGTTACAATTGAACCAATCGTTGGTGCGATTGCTCCTAGAATTATCCCGGCGAATAAAGCTCTCAACATAAAATCCTGTTGGAATAAATCGTTTAGGAAAGATAACATCATGATTTATCAACTCCCTCAACCTCTTCCTTAGAAGAAATAGTGGTTGTTAAGTCTAATGCCATATCTATAACGTGGGTGTAATTAAGATTTTTTAAAGAATCAGTGTGAGTAATTAGAATTATTGTTATACCCAACGCATTTAATTCATCGACTGTTTTATAGAAAAACTCAGTATTCTGTCTATCAATTGAGGCGGTTGGTTCATCTAAAATCAAAACATCAGGATCGTTGAGCATTGCCTTTACGATAAACACTCTTTGGAGTTGACCTCCAGATAAAGAATTTATATTTTGATTAACTATTTCAAGGATACCCATTTGATCTAATAACTTCAAATGATTATGCACAGATTTTTTGGTTGTTGTTGAAAATTTAAGCAACTCTTGAACAGTTAATGGAAATTCATAATTGAAATTATCATAATTTTGACTCACATAACCGAACTTAGTCCACTTCTTAAAAGAATTAATGTCTTGTTCATCCAAAAAAATCATTCCGTTTTTAACGGAATTTATTCCTAACAAACATTTAATTAAAGTTGATTTACCAGAACCGTTTTTTCCTTGGACAACTAAGTAATCACCAGGATTAATAGTATGAGATAAATTATTAATCACAGTTTTATGTCCGTAAGAAAAACACAAATTTCTTATATCTATTTGCATATAACATCATCCTTTTAATATATTGTAACATACTAAGATATTTAATTAAAATAATTTGTTTTAAAAAAACAGTTATTATGAGATAATAGTATGGTAAAGCAGGTGGAATTATGAAAGGCAAATTTATTAGTTTTGAAGGACCTGATGGTTCAGGTAAAACTTCTGTAATAAAGGTTGTAGAAAAGTATTTTAATGAAAAAGGATTTAAGACTATAGTAACAAGAGAACCAGGTGGTATTGAAATTTCTGAAAAAATAAGGGACATAATTCATGATGTTGAACACACAGAAATGGATCCGAGAACTGAAGCTTTGTTATATGCTGCCTCAAGAAGTCAACACTTACATCAAAAAATTATTCCAGCAATAGAATCTGGGATAATTGTCCTCTGTGACCGTTATGTTGATAGTTCTTTAGCCTATCAAGGATTCGGTAGAGAACTGGGGTTAGATGAAGTTTTGGCAATCAATAAGTTTGCCATTGATTCGTTTTTTCCTGACTTAACTATATTTGTAGACGTAAGACCAGAAGTTGGCTTAAATCGTGTATTTTCAACGGCTGACAGAGAAATAAACAGATTGGATTTGGAACCACTGAAGTTTCACAAAAAAATATATGATGGATATTTGAAATTGATTAAATTATATCCAAACCGCATTAAAAGAATCAATGGTGAGCAAGCTATAGACAATGTAGCCCAAGCCGCTATTGATTTAATAAAAACAATTATTTAGTTAGAGGTAAATATGTCAGTAAAATCTTGGGAAGATGTTAGTATATATCAAAAAGATGTATCTAGAATTATCACGAATAGTTTTAGATTGAATCGCATATCACATGCATATATCTTTGAAGGCCCAAATGGGACTAAAAAGAGTAGTACTGCAATGTTATTTGCGAAATCTTTATTATGCACAAATCCTAATAACTTTAACCCATGTAATGAATGCCATAGTTGTAGAAGAGTTGATAACTTAACACATCCAAACTTGTTTTATATAAAACCAAAAGGTAAAGTCATCAAGAAAGAACAGATACAATCCCTGATAAATGAGTTCTCAAAAACTTCTATTGAAAATGGACCTAGAGTATACATAATTGAAGAAGCAGACAAACTTAATCTGACTTCAGCGAATACGCTATTAAAAACAATGGAAGAACCTGGAATGGGAATCTATCAGGTATTAGTTACAGAAAGTTATAACTCATTATTAAAAACTATAATTTCAAGAGCTGAAACTTTACATTTTACACCTATTGATAGAAACATAATAAAAAAACACCTTATTAAACAGAATATTAGTCCGAATATCGCTAATGCGGTAAGTGAATATACAGCTGATATGGGTGCTGCTATACACATAGCAGAAGATTTTGAAATGATAAATATTATTAAACTAGCTATTGAAATACACAACACGTATTTAGTTAAAAATTTATCATCAATAATACTATTCAAAGAGAACAATAAAGATGTATTTAAGAGTCCGGCGATAACTGATTTCTTTTTAACATTAATGATTTTTTATCAAAAGGATATATTGAATTATCAGTTAAGACATCTAGTAAATATCTGTTTTGAAGAAGAACTCGAAACAATAAAGAAACTATCTGAAAAGATATCTCAAAAGCACATAGAAGAAAACATTACTAAAATGCTTGGATTAAAATCCAGATTAAAGTATAATATCAACAACAAACTTGCGTTCGATAAGATGCTCGCTTGCTTAGAAAGAGGTTACAAGTATGCAACATACTGTAGTAGCGATACAGTTTAATCGCTTAGGAAAAAAATATTATTTTGATACAGCTAATATAGATGTAAAAAATGGTGATAAAGTAGTAGTTGAAACAGCTAGAGGAGTAGAACTCGGATTTGTTGTTTCAAATAAAATGACGATTGGTAATGAAGACTTAGTGTCTCCACTAAAACCAATAGTAAGAATTGCTAGACACGATGATATCAAAAGGTATGAAGAGAACGTAGCCAAAGAAGTTCATGTTCTTAAAAAAACTGATGATTTAGTTAAAATGAATAAGTTAGAAATGAAACTATTAAATTGTGAATACACATTGGATAGATCTAAACTAATTATCTATTTTAACGCCGAGGGTAGAGTTGACTTTAGAGACTTAGTCAAAGACTTAGCTAACGAATTTCATGTGAGAATAGAATTAAGACAAGTAGGTACAAGAGATGGAGCGAAAGTTCTTGGCGGTATCGGACCTTGTGGTAGACAAACGTGTTGTACTAAATTTCTTAATGAATTCCAACCGGTATCTATTAAGATGGCAAAGAACCAAAACCTTTCACTTAATCCAAATAATATATCAGGAATCTGTGGCAAACTACTTTGCTGCATAAACTTCGAAGATGAACATTATAAAGAATTAAGAAAAATGATGCCTAAAATGGACTCATTTGTTTTGACGCCTGAAGGTAAAGGCAAGGTAGTTCAAATTAACTACATATTGCAACAAGTTACAGTTGATATAAAAGGCAACCATAACCATTATCATATTTCTGAAATCCAATTTAAACAAAAAGCATCTCAAGAAAACCTTGATGTTAAGGATAAGGAATTATTAAATTTAGAGGAATAAAATGTCTAAAGAAGAAATCCATGATTTATTAGCCTATGATGGTTTAAAAATAATTCAAAGAAAGGATTTATTCCGCTTTTCTTTGGATTCTTTATTATTAGCCGATTTTGTGAATATTAATCTAAGAACAAAACGAATTATCGATTTTGGTACTGGATTAGGGCCAATTCCGCTATATTTATCACTTAAAACAAAAAAACCAATTATTGGTATTGATATTCAATCTGAGGTTGTAGAACTAGCGAAAAGAAGCATCAAGTTAAATCATTTAGAAAATCAAATTACTATTTATGAAAGAGACATAAAAGAAGCATACCAAGATTATGAAACTAATATTTTTGATATTATTACTATTAATCCACCTTTCTTTAAATATCATCACGATGCATTCTTAAATGATTTAGACGCAATGACTATAGCTAGACATGAAGTATATATAGATTTAGAAGGCATCATTGTTGCCGCCAAAAAGATGATATCTAATGGTGGTTCTCTGAATTTTATTCATAGAGCTAATCGATTGGAAGAAATAATTTTGTTGCTAAACAAATACAGTTTTGTAATTAAACGAATCAAGTTTGTTTATACAAAAATATCCAAAGATGCAATGATGGTTTTAATAGATGCTAGAGCCAATGGTAAAACAGGCAATTTAAAAATTGAAAAACCTCTAATCGTCTATAATGAAGAAACAAAATACACCGATGAAGTATTAGAAATATTTCATATAGGAGATGATAGCTTTGTTAAGAAATCTTAATTATAAATCAGATAAAAGCACTTTATATCTTATAGCTACACCTATAGGAAATCTAGAAGATATAACACTAAGAGCTTTGAGAATTTTAAAAGAAGTTGATAAAATTTATGCTGAAGATACAAGGGTTACTGTGAAGTTGTTAAATCACTATGAAATTAAAAAACCTTTAATAAGCTTTCATGAGTTCAATCAAAACTTTAAAATCCAAGATGTTTTAAAAGATTTATCTGAAGGATTAAAAGTAGGTTTGGTCTCTGATGCGGGAATGCCATTAGTAAGTGATCCTGGCTTTGATCTTGTCAGACAAGCCTTGGAAAATAATTACAATGTAGTTTCATTGCCAGGTGCCAATGCTTTGTTGCCAGCATTAACAATGTCTGGTATTAAAACTCATCCATTCTTATTTTACGGATTCTTAGATTCTAAGGGTAGTAAAAGAAGAACGGAATTAGAAGATTTAAAATACCGTAAAGAAACTTTAATTTTCTATGAAGCGATTCACAGAATTAAAATAGCTATGAAAGATATGTTTAACATATTGGGAGATAGAGAATTTGTAATCGCTAGAGAAATCACAAAAGCCTATGAAGAAATTATCAAGGGTAAATTAAGTGAGTTTACAGAGTTAACTGAACTAAAAGGTGAACTAGTCTTGATAATTGAAGGTTATCAAAAAACTCAAGAAGAATCAAATTTAAGTATTACAGAACAAATTGATTTTTTCATCGAAACAGGAATGAAGAAAACTGAAGCTATGAAAAAAGTTTCTGAAATGACAGGGTTACCTAAAAATCAAATTTATCAAGAATACTTAAATGAGAAAATAAATAAGGAGTGATATTATGAAATTTGTATGTTTATTAGCCGACAAATTTGAGGATATGGAAGCTTTAGCTACTGTTGCGCTGCTTAGAAGAGCTGGAATTGAAGTTGATTTAGTTTCAGTGTTTAACAAAAAAATAGTAACAGGATCACATGGAATTAAAGTGGTTGTGGATAAACCAATGAAGAAAGTAGATGAATCAGAATATGATGGACTACTTATTCCTGGTGGAGGACATGCTTTTATTCTCAGAAAAACAGATTCTGTTGAACAATTAGTATCTCAATTCTATGAAAACAAGAAATGGCTGATGGCCATCTGTGCCGCACCTACCGTTTTTGGAATGATGGGGATTATGGATGGGCGTAAATATATTTCTTTTCCCGGAACTGAAAAAGAAATGGGAAAAGCAATAAGGAAGAATGATTTGCCTGCAGTTAGAGATGGTATATTTATAACAGCGAGATCTGTTGGGGTCGTTTATGATTTTGTTTTTGAAATCATAAAAGCCGTTTACAATCAAAAAACTGTTGAAAAAATTAAAAAGAATATTGTATTTTAAAAAAATATATATAGAGGTGATAAGATGAAAAAAACATTTTATATAACTACTCCGATTTATTATCCAAGTGGTAAATTTCATATTGGTTCCGCATATACAACTTGTTTATGCGATAGTATTATAAGATATAAAAAATTAAAAGGATTCGATACTAGATTTTTAACCGGTACTGATGAACACGGTCAAAAAATAGAAGAAGCGGCACAGAAAAACAATAAAACTCCTCAAGAACATGTGGATTATATTTCTGGGCTAGCTAAAGACCTTTGGAAACAATTAGATATCTCTCATGATGATTTTATTAGAACGACTGAAAAACGACATGAAGTCATAGTTGAAGATATTTTTGAAAAACTACTAGCTAATGATGATATATACCTAGGTGAATATACTGGAAACTATTGTGTAAGTTGTGAATCGTACTTTACACCAACTCAATTAGTTGACGGAGATAAATGTCCAGACTGTGGAGAAAAAACTATGGTTTTAAAGGAAGAAACTTATTTCCTAAGATTATCAAAATATTCCGATAGATTATTGGGATTCATCGAAAAGAATCCGCATTTTATTGTGCCTGAATCTAGAAGAAACGAAGTTTTATCTTTCATTAAATCAGGATTAATAGATTTATCAGTTTCAAGAACTGCATTTTCTTGGGGTGTTAAAGTTAAATCAAATCCTAAACATGTTGTTTATGTATGGATTGATGCTTTAAGTAACTACATCACCGCACTAGGATATGGTTCGAAAGATGATTCTTTATATAAGAAATATTGGACCAATGGCGATGAAGTAATTCACGTTGTAGGTAAAGATATTCTACGTTTCCACGCAATCTACTGGCCAATAATGTTATTCGCTTTAGATATACCAGTTAAATTTAGGCTTTTCGCTCATGGTTGGTATCTAATGAAAGAAGGAAAGATGTCAAAATCTAAAGGTAATGTCATCTATCCTGAACAACTAGTTGAAAAATATGGGCTAGATGCATTTAGATATTATATTGTAAGGGAACTTCCGTATGGAAATGATGGAGTCTTTACACCTGAAGATTATGTAAAACGTATTAACAATGATTTAGTAAATGATTATGGGAACCTAGTTTCCAGAAGTATTTCTATGGTTAATAAATATTTTGGTGGACATGTTGAAAAGAAAATACATAACCACGAATATAGTAAATTTGAATTAGATCTAGAAGAAGTAGCGAATTCTACATTTGTTAAATATCAAAAACACATGGATGAATTTAAACTTAGTAACGCTTTACAAGAAATTAGTGTTTTAGTTAAAAGAACTAATAAACTAATTGATGATACTTTCCCATGGGAACTAGCTAAACAAGAAAATCTTAAGGATGTTCTTGAATCAGTTATGTATCATCTATTAGAAAGTATAAGAGTTATTAATATCCTATATCTTCCATTTTTATTCAATACTTCAGATTCAGTATTTGGATTCCTAAATGTAGAGGAAAACCTAAGGGATTTCAAAGCGATAGAATTTGGTTCTAAAACGGGATATGATGTTGTTAAGAAACCAACACATTTATTCCCTAGATTAGATTTGGAAAAAGAAACGCAAGTTATTAAAGCTATGATGAGTGATGGTAAGCCTAAAGAAGAAGAAATTAAAATTTTACCAACTTTACCAGAAATAGAATTTAATGATTTTACAAAAATAGATATTAGAGTAGGTAAGGTTTTAACCGCTAAAAAGCACGAAAACGCTAAAAAACTACTAGTATTTACAATTGACACTGGCGATAGAGTTAGAAACATTGTTTCTGGAATTGCCGAATATTATAAACCAAAAGAATTATTAGGAAAAAAAGTACAGGTTGTAACTAATCTAAAACCTGTTAAATTAAGGGGAGAACTATCGGAAGGAATGATTTTGTGCGGTGAAACTAGCAATAAAGAGCTATTCGTAATCGAGGCACCAAATCAATTGCTAGTTGGAGATAAAATCAGTTAGAAAAATTTACCTCTGTCAAACGAAATTTGTTGACATACATATAGTAAAATGATATGATAACTAAGGTACATTTTTATTTTATGACCCACAAGCCTTTCTAAAATATAAGGAGGTATAAAATGAAAACATTTATGGCAAATGAAAATACAATAAATCGCGAGTGGTTTGTTGTCGATGCAGCAGGAAAAAGACTTGGACGTTTAGCTACTGAGGTAGCTACAGTAATAAGAGGAAAACATAAACCTACATTTACACCACATGTGGACTGTGGAGATTATGTGATCGTTATTAACGCTGAAAAGATTGAATTAACAGGTAAAAAATGGGATGATAAAAAATATTATGCTCATTCACAATATCCTGGAGGTTTACAAACTAAAACAGCCAAAGTATTAATGCAAGAAAGACCTACAAGAATGGTTGAACTTGCAATCAAAGGAATGTTACCGAAAGGTAAACTAGGAAATCAAATGTATAAAAAGTTATTTGTTTATGCAGGAGACAAACATTTACATCAAGCTCAAAAGCCTGTTGAAATGTTGTTAAAAGGATAGGAGGAGACAATGGCTAAATCAGTTATGTATCGCGGAACTGGAAGAAGAAAATCTTCAGTTGCAAGAGTAATACTTAGACCAGGTAATGGTGAAATCGTAGTTAACGGACGTAAGTTCGAAGAGTATGTACCGTCATCATTAGCTAGATTAGATGTGTCTCAACCTTTAGTTTTAACTGCTAACGAAAACACATTTGATATTTCAGTAAATGTAAATGGGGGCGGCCTTATTGGTCAAGCCGGTGCAATCCGTTTAGGAATCACTAGAGCTTTACTAGAAGTTAACCCTGAATACAGAAAAATTCTAAAACCAGCTGGATTAATTACAAGAGACCCACGTGTTAAAGAACGTAAAAAATACGGACTTAAAGGCGCTCGTAGAGCACCACAATTTAGTAAAAGATAAAATGCCAATTTTAAAAAACATAGGATCCCACATCCTGTGTTTTTTTTATTTTAAATAAATGAATTCACAAAAATGACTTTTATTAAATATCTGTTTTTGATATAATCAAAATGAAGAGGTGATTTATATGGGATTATTTGGTAAAAGTAAGAAAAAAAAAGCAGCTGAAAGAAAAAGACAAGAAGAACTTGCTAGACAAGTTAAAATAGAGGAAGAAAAGAAAGCGGAGATCGAGAGATTAAGATTACTAAAGGTTGAAGAAGCTAAAAAGTTAGCAGATGACGAGAAAAAAGAAGCTGCTAAAACACCAAAACCAGTTAAAAAACCGGTAAAGGCTCAAATAAAAAAAGTTGCTCCAAAGGCAGTTAAAAAGGCTTCACCAAAACCAGTTAAAAAGGCTACACCTAAGCCTGCGGCTAAAAAAGCTCCATCAGGTAAATATGAAATATATCCAGAAGCAGGGCTATACAAATATCGTCTTAGAGCTTCAAATGGTGAGATTCTAGCTGTTTCGTTTGGGTATTCTACTAAAAAAAGTACAAAGAATGGAATTTTAACATTCAAGAAAGCTGTAGAAAACAGCAATTTTTATATTTCAACGGATAAATCAAAATTTTCACATTATGATTTATTTGGTGCTAGAGGAGCTAGAGTTATTATTAAGGGTGAGTTCTATAAAACCTTGAAGTTAGCTGAATCAGCTGTTGAATCTGTAAAGAAATTCTACTTGTCTGATAAAATTGTGGAATTAAAAGAAATACCATCAATTGAAATCAGGGAAGAAATTGTAAAACTCAAAAAAGTGGATGAAAATGATAACGGTAAATTTCAATTAGTTAAAGATGGCAAGAGTTACTTTATAAAATTATTAGCTTCAAATGCTCAAGTTTTATTGGTTTCTCAAAAATATTCCGCTAAACAATCTGCTTTAAATGGACTAGAAGCCATTAAAAACGCAATTGCTAGTTATAATTTCACTGTATCAAGAGATAAACAAAATAGATATCAATACAACTTGTATACAGCCAATAAACAACTAATAGTTTCGGGTGAAACTTATCCAGTCAAAAAGAACTGTATTTCAGCAGTAGAATCTGTGGTAAGATTTGCTGGTAAAGCAGAACTAGAAGAAGTAAAATAAAACGCCATTTACACTGTGTCAAGGAAAACGGACACATAATAAGATACTATATATTGAACTGAT
>CAZHSG010000028.1:0-23386 GCA_964535005.1 uncultured Candidatus Izemoplasmatales bacterium | reverse complement strand
AACCTGTAGTTCTTAAAAATCTTGTGGGATTCTTAATTCTTTACAGGCTCTTTTTCTTTGCTTGTGTATTATTTTTTTTATTTCAGCGTTAAAAATCTCTATTTTCAACATCAAGATTATCAATATTGAGAAGTAATTATCAAAAACAATGTATGTAGTATAAATATCTTTAATATTAAGCTTTAAACTATTGTTATTAAAACTGTATCATCGTTAACATCCATCAAAACAAAAAGAATAGTTATTCTTTGTAGAAAACTGTGCTCTTTGTTAATAAATATATAAATAAATAATCATTATTTAAATATATTATATATATTTTATCTTATGTTCTTGATTTTAAATCTATTATCTTTTGCTTTAATTCTTTAGGTTTATCTTGAAGTTTCAAGACAGCGCTACCTACAAAGGCACCGTCAGCTCCTGCAGCTTTAACCATTGCTACATCTTCGGGGCTTGAGATACCAACACCACAATAGATTGGGTTAGGTAATTTTACTTCATTTTTTAGGTATTTGATAATAGATTTTAGGTCTTTATGTTTTTCATGATACTTTCCACCAGATTTAGCCTGTAAGTATATAAAACCATTTGTTCTCTTTGCTACTTCGATTTCCTCGTCTAATAAATGGTACTGTACATAAGAACTAACTAAAAGGTTATTATGAATCAATGTTTCTCTAACATTAGGAAACTCATCTCCAACACAGATTATATCTTTTAGATTGTTTCTATGACAGAAATCAATAAACTTGCTTAAACCAATATCTTTAATAGTTGTTTCATAGGTTAATATAATGAAAGAAGTGTTTGGATTACTACCTTTGATGTCTTCAATAACTAACATGTATTTTTCATAGTCATCACAACTACTAAGTGCTTGACCCATTCTTTCTTGTATATAAGGACTATCTAAATATGGGTTTTTAGCAGGGAAATCGACTTCGACTACATCACATCCAGCATCAATATAATTCATAGCGTTTATTTTACTTTGTTCTAGGGTTGGAGAACCTAGAGAAAGGTAACATATTAATTTCATAATGTTCTAGGCACTTCCTTACCGTAATAAGCAGCTAAAATAATATTTTTTAGATGAGTTTTGGTAGGTAAGATTGGATTTGTTTTTGTACATCCATCCTTTAATGCGAATTCAATCAAAGTTTCTAGTTTTTCAAGGAACTTAGCTTCATCAGTTATTCTCTCATTTAAAGAGAATGGGATGTTAATTTCTTTGTTTAACTCAAATATGGCAGCGGCTAAATTAGTTTTATTTAGTTTTATCGCTAGCTGATCATAGATAGCTAATGCATCTTCATTTAGAGAATTGAAAGATACTATGTAAGGGAGTAAAATCGCATTAGCTAATCCATGAGGCATATTGAACAAACTACCCAATCCATGTGCAATTGAATGGGTTATACCAAGTGAAACATTTGTGAATGCAAGTCCTGCCATCATTGCAGAGTTTAACATTGTTTCACGGTATGAAATATTTTGTGGTTCTTGCATAACTTTTGGTAAAAACGCAAAGATGTCTAATATTGCTTTTTCAGCTAGGGTATCACTTACATAGTTTGCCCTAGTTGATGCGATAGCTTCAAGTGCATGGCATAGTGCATCCATACCAGTTTCGGCTGTGATATGTTTAGGTAATGATAAAGTAGTTACTGGATCGCAAATTGCGATGTCAGGCATCATTTCCATATTACCAATTCCAAATTTAACATGAGTTTCATCATCAGTAATTACAATAGATCTAGATACTTCAGAAGCGGTACCTGCGGTACTAGGAATACATACTAGTCTAGCTTTATTTCTCAGTTTAGGGAAGTTAGCTTTTACTGTAATGTATTCTAAAGTTTTAATTTCAGGGTGTTCATAATAAATCCACATGGCTTTGGCTGCGTCCATTGCTGAGCCACCACCAATAGCGATAATTATATCTGGATTGTGCTCTAACATAAATTTGGCACCTTTTAACACTGTATTGAATCCAGGATCCGATTCAATACCCATAAAGATTTCAAATGGAATTTTAACGTTGTTTAAATGTTTTTCAACGATATCCATTACTCCATTTTTGTACATAACATCATTAGCCAATACGATTACGGCTTTTTTTGCATTGATGTTTTCTAAATAACCTAGTGAACCTTCACCAAACATTAGTTCAGATCCAGCTAATTTCATTGGTCTCATCATAATTTTTTACTCCAATCCGTTTAATACTTCTTTGGTTAATTTATAAGAAATTGGGTTAGAGATAACACCGCCTTCTTTTAAACTTGAACCAATTATAGCTCCATCAGCTATATTTAATTGTTCTTTAATATTTTGAGCATTGACACCACTACCAGCGAATACAGGTATTTTAACAGCTTTTTTAACTTGTTTTATCATGTCAATAGGTGTTTCTAATCCGATAGAAGAACCAGTGACAATAATTCCATCCGCATAACAACTAGCAGCTTGTTTAGCCGAATCAACAACACTTATATTAGGATTTACCATATAAGTATGTTTGACTTGAACATCAGCTAAGATTTTTACGTTCTCAGCGTTAATTTTCTTTCGGAATAAGACTGCTTTTCTTGAACAAGGTTGAATAGTTCCATTGTAATACATTACAGTATCAACAAATACTGGTATTCTTACAAAATCAGCCCCAATTGCTTTTGCGATTGATAAAGCTGTTTTATAGTCATTAAAAGCTGCGTCAATTCCCACAGGGATATTGATTTTTTCTTTAACCAAAGTTGATACAACAGCTAGTGCAACTGATTGCTCAGTATCCAATTCGTGATTAAAAGGACCATCACCCATATTTTCTATCATAATAGCGCTACATCCTGCTTTTTCTAAAACTATTGCGTCATTGACAGCTTGGGCTTTGATTTCATCCATATTATCTTTGAATCCAGCCGTACCTGGTAACGGTAAACAGTGAACCATACCAATAACAGTTTTTTTACCTATTCCTAATACATCATTTTTCATTCTTTTTACCTCTTTTATCATATTTATAGATACTCTCTAATGCGATTTTGCATAATTCTTCTTCTTTATCATCTCTAACTTTACCTTTTAGAGAATCTTTTAAGTTTTCTAAGACAGTTACTAGAGTTAAACAAGCGGTTTTAACGTTCATTAGTCTACCAACAACCATCATACAAGATGATTCCATATCAATACCAGATACGTTTAATCTTTTATATTTATCAAACACTTTGTAAACATCAATATTTCTTTCTTTAGCTAGTTTTGACATATGCATTTGTGAGTAGAAGCCATCCAAAGTAACATTTAGTCCATTGTCAACATCCGAACCATATTCTTTAATGGTTTCATTGATAGTTTCAATTAAATCAAAGTCAGCGATTGCTGGATAGGTTTCTTGAACATAAGTTTTACTAGTTGATTCTTCTCTGATTGAGCCAACAGGCACGATGTAGTGTCCTAATAAATCATCTTTTAAAGACATTACAGTTCCCATTCTTAAAGCAACTTCCATACCACATTGGTACATTTCTTCCATAGCTATGGCAGCTGACGGTGCACCAATACCAGTTGAAGATATCGTGATTCTAACACCTTTATAAGTACCTGTATAAGTATTAAATTCTCTAGAAAATGCAATATGATTAACGTCCTCAAGATGCTTTTTGATTATTTCTACTCGCCATGGATCACCAGAAAAAATAACATATTTAGCTATATCTGAAGGATTACATTTTGAATATAAAGTTTTCCCCATTATAAATTCCCCTTACTATAATTATTTATATATCTTTTTATAAACTCATCCTCAGTCGGAGAAGAAGCTGTGGAACCAAGGCCTTCTATAACAAATGAGGCTAATGTACTTCCATATTTCATTGATTTTTTGATTGTTTCATTGTTTAGATATCCATAGATATATCCAGCAATATAGGCATCGCCTGAACCAACTGTATCTATGACTTTTTCAGTTTTTACTATGCCAACAGTTTCAGTTTCTAAACTGTTTGAAACTTTATATGTAGCTATACTGCCTTGTTTGCCTTTGGTGGTAATTATTACTTTTATATTAGGTAAGGTAGTTAGTAATTCATTTAAACTTTTTAGATTATAAAGATCAACAATACAAGATGCTTCACTTTCATTTGTAAATAAAACTTCAACTTGATCTAAACACGCTTTTAAGAAGTTCTTTGGGAATGCATCTGAATCCATTTTCATTCCTAAAAATAATGGGATTTTATGTTTTTTAACTTGTTTTAAAAAATCCTCGTTATCAGCCAGCGACGCTACGGTCATCAATGCGCATTTTGCATCTTTAAACCAAGAATCTTCATAGGGGATATGATGCTTTTTATCCATAGCTCCTGGATAAAAAAGAGTTATATGTTCGTTGTCAGGTGTTTCTATTAAGTATGTAGAACTAGTTGCTGCACAATCAAGTTGTTTGACTGCGTCCAAATTAACGTTTCCAGCTTTTAAATATTTATGGAAACCAGTTGACTCATAATCATAGCCGACCCTAAGAATAGGTGTGGCTATTTTTCCAAGCTTTGCTAGATTGTATGCAACATTTACGTTACAACCGCCATAGTAGATTTCTGCATGGTTTTTATTAGCCACAATAGATGTTTTACCTATAACTGGTTGAGTTTCAGTTTTAATAATTCTATCCAGGGCGCAGTAGCCACTAGTTATTAGATCATACCTCATTTTACAGTTCTCCCTTTTTAAACAAATCAACGATTGTCTTTGAATCTAGAACTTTTGCTAGGTATTTATTGATATCTCTTAAATAGATTTCATTGGTTAGATTATCAGACGTTCCTACTAAATCACTTACAACATAGGTCATATAACCTCTACTGAAAGAATCAAAAGCAGTAGCCAGAATACAATTATTTGTTTTAGTTCCAACTATAATGACATTTTCAATGCTGTTTTCTTTAAGGATTATATCTAAATCAGTATTATAGAATGAACTGTATTTTGTTTTCTTAATAATGATATCTTTTTCTCTATCACAATTGAGTCTTGAGTCAGTTAATTCTCCACCAGAGCCCTCAATGCAACATTCTCGCATTTTTATTTTAGTTGATTGATAGTCTTCCAGTTTAACAGTATGTTCGACGTAAATGACAAAACAATCATGTTTTTTTGCATCGTTAACAAAATCACTTAAATTCCAAATGATTTCTTCATTCTTGGGGTAGAATACTTTACCGTTTGGATTAGTAAAGTCATAAATCATATCAACTACTAGTAACGCTGTTTTATTCATGTAAAAACCCCCTATATAAAGTTTTTCTTTCTCTTATAATAGCGACTACAGTTAGAACAACTACAATCATTACATATGGTATTATTTCTAATAAACCAGCTATTGAACCAATCTTTAAAGCGAGGTTCAATGCTAAAGATCTTGATAAACCAAATATTATTGCATAAATCGCTGATGCCTTGGGACTTCCTTGTCCACAATATATCGCAGCAATTGCAATAAATCCTGTACCAGCTGTTATGTCAGGAGTATAGGAAGCTAATTGATTAATGGCTACATTGTATCCAGCAAATGCACAAAGAATTGAGCCTAAAATAATTGCTAAATATTTAATTTTGTTAACATTAATACCAACTGATTCAGCTGATTCTTCATTTTCTCCAGCTACCCTAACATAGGTGCCAAACTTAGTCTTATAAAGGACAATTGAAACTATGAAGATTAGGATAAAAGAGAAATAAGTTAAGAATGATTGATTATTGAAGATATCGCTTAATATTGGAATATCTCTTAGTAACCAAACATCTATAGTTGAACGTGCTCTTACAACACTATTAATAACATTGATATCAGTGCTGCCTAATAAAGCTAAAGCGTATTTTCCTACAGCTATAGAAAGTAAATTTATCGCAAATCCGGTAATGATAAAATTAGCTTTTTTAGTAACTCCAAAGTATGAAAATAGTAAACCTAGTAAAATAGCTAGGACAATGGCTGCGATAAATCCTAATACCCAGCTACCCGTGAAGAAGATAACTAGAGCGGCCATAAATCCACCAAACAACATCATACCATCTAAGCCAATGTTGATAACACCGGCTTTATAGGCGAATAAACCACCCAAAGTACATAATAATATTGGTCCTGTAAAATAAAGAGAGTCAGATAATATTTTTAGTATAAATTCCATTATACTACCTCCTTATTTATTATTTTTTCAATTTGTTTTTCAGCTTGTTTATGAGATTTCTTTTTAACAAATCTGATTGACAATAATAGGATAATTGTAGCTTGTAATAACAGGATTATTTCAGCAGGGACGTTCGAGTAAATTGCCACGGAAGAACTACCTGTTTTTAGCACAGCATAAAAGATAGATGCAATTAATATTCCAATAGGACTATGTCCACCTAATAAAGCAATCAACATACCATCCCATCCTAAACCTGGAGTTCCTGAAAAACTTAGCGTATAGGCAAATTTTTCACCCATCATCCAACCTGCACCAGCAAGTCCAGCTAAAGCACCACTTATCAACATAATATAAATAGTTTTCTTTTGGGTTTCCATACCTGTTGATTCTGCAAAAGATCGGTTTTTACCCATTGCGGTAATTTCAAAACCTAATTTAGATCTGTTGAATACAAAATACATAATCATAAATACTATAATAGCAATGAAGAAGAATAGAGTTAGTTTTGTATCTCCTATTCTTGATAAAATAGCGTTAGATCCAATCATATTAGTTGAAACATAACCACTACTTGGATCACGGAATACATTTGATGTTAAAAATTCTAATACAGCTACAATTGCATAATTTAACAATAATGTTACAACCATTTCGTTAACATTATATTTTGCTTTTAATAAGGCTGGAATTAAAGCGACTAACATACCGACTAATACACCAGATAGAAGTAATATAGGTATTAATACTCCTGCAGGTAGAAAAGCCAATTTATAACCTAGTATAGCAATAACAAAGCCGGATGATACAATTTGGCCTTCAATACCCATATTGAATAATCCTGCTTTAAAACTAACACCGATTGCTAGTCCGGAAAGAATAAGTGGGGCTGCATAATGTAGTGTTTTTAGCAGGCCTTTGATGTTAAATAAGGATTTAGAGATTAAAATATAATAGGTGGATAGGGGATTTTCTTTAGCTAATATAATCGCAATAGCACCAATACCGAATGCAAATAGTACAGGTATGATCGCAGACATAGCTTTATTAGCTTGTGAGCTGAGTTTAGCTTTCCACTTATTCATCTTTAGTTTCCTTTCTTATTCCAGCCATAAGATATCCTACATCATCTCTTGTCGCATTTTTGGCATTAATCTCCCCAATGATTTCGCCTTTAAACATGACGAGGATTCGATCTGATAAATTCATAATTTCTGATAATTCACTTGATACTAATAGGATAGATTTACCAGCGTTTTGTAGAGATAGTAAGCTATTGTGAATGTATTCAATAGCACCAATATCTACACCTCTAGTTGGTTGCGCAGCTATTAGTAAATCAGGATTTGAATCAAATTCTCTAGCAATAATAATCTTTTGAGCATTTCCGCCAGATAGAGAAGATATTTTACCACTTTTTTCTGAAACTCTGATATCATATTCTTCAATTAAACAATCCATTTTATCAAGCATTTTTTCTTGGCTTATTAGACCATATTTACATATTTCTTTATTCCCATGATAACCAGCAATCATATTTTCACAGATTAACATATCTTTACATAGACCTTGCTCGTATCTATCTTCAGGAATAAATGCAATACTTGAGTCTCTAAGTTTTCTTGGCCAGAAATTTGAGATTTCTTGACCTTTTAAATATACTTTTCCAGATGTCGATTTAAGGATTCCAGATAATAAGTCTAGTAATTCACTTTGTCCATTACCTTCAACCCCAGCAATACCAACTATTTCACCTTCATGTATTTCAAAAGAAACGTTGTTTACCACATTTATACCATCTGAATTTTTAGTAGTTAAACCTTCAGTTTTATAAATTACTGGTTTGCCATTATAGTCTTTGTATTTTTTATCAACTTTAAATAAAACGTCACGACCAACCATAAGCCTAGCGATTTCTTTATCTGAAGTATCTTTTGTTAACATATTTCCAATTACTTTACCTTGTTTTATAACAGTTACTGAATCACTTACTTCCATTACTTCTTGAAGTTTATGAGTAATCAAAATAATAGTTTTCCCTTGTTTTTTAAGTTCTCTAAGTGTATCAAAAAATGTTCTAATCTCTTGTGGGGTCAATACTGCAGTTGGTTCATCAAAAATAAGTATGTCCACATTACGATAGAGCATTTTTAATATTTCGACTTTTTGCCTAGCTCCTACTGAAATATTTTTTATAAGATCAGTAGCTGATACTTGAAATTGATACTTTTCAATTAGTTCTTCAACTTCTTTAACTTCTTGTTTTCTATCAATGAGTTTTAGCGAAAAAGATTTTTTTCCTATTTTATGTTTTTTTTCGATTTCTGTTCCTAGTAAAACATTTTCAAAAACCGCTAAACTAGGTACTAATTTAAAATGCTGATGCACCATACCGATACCATGTTTAATGGCATCGGTTGGTGATTGAAAGGATACTTTTTCGTTATTTATGTATATTTCTCCTGATGTTGGTTTTAGCATCCCATACAGCATATTCATCAATGTGGTTTTCCCAGCTCCGTTTTCACCAACGATAGCTTTGATTTCACCAGATTCAACTGATAAGGTTATATTATCATTCGCAGTAAAGTCTCCGAATTTCTTTGTAAGATTTACAACTTTGATAATCTCCACATTAATCACCTTTTCTTTTTTGTAAGTTTTGTTAGTAAGTTTGTTTAGTTAGCTGGATTAACATTTGTTAGTGTAGCATAATCAAGAATTTCTCCTGCTTGTGCATCTATAACGTCAATTGTTCCATCGCTAATGTCTGATTCTAAATCAGCAATTGTTGCTTTTATTTCTGTCCATTTTGTTTGTGCAGCAGCTTCTTCTGAAATGTAACTTTCAATTGTTGCTAAATCTGTGATTCCTGTTGCGCCTGAATTTAAATCATAGAAATATTCAGCTCCGCCAATATCAGTTCCATCAACAAATTGTTCGATTAGGTCGTATACTGCAACATTTGTATTTTTTAATACACTTGTTAAAACAGAACCTGGTACAGATGCATCTTGGTTAGCATCAACATCAATTGCTAATTTACCATTATCTGCAGCAGCATTTTTCATGCTTGTAGAAACTCCACCAGCAGCAGCGAAAACTACATTAACTCCACTGTCGAAATAAGAGTCGATAGTATTGTAAATTTCAGGTGTTGCAGCGAATCCAGCAGAATAAGTTTCATAGATGTCATAAGTTACACCTAAGTCTTCAGCTATATAGTTTACACCTTGTGCAAATCCATAACCGAATACTGAGATACCATCTGATTGTGTACCACCAATAAAGCCTACACCTCTTGATTCACTTGTTGGTGTGAATGTGTAATCGTCTGAATCAAAAAGCAATTCATTGTTTTCATTAACTAAAACAGATAGTGCTCCAGCTAAGAATGAACCTTCATTAACGTTGAATAATACTTCAGCAACGTTTTCATGTACTTTTTCTCCTGCTTCATTTGTGTTAGCGAATGCATTAAATACTACAAATGTTGTTTCTGGATATTTTTCAGCTATTGATTCGCCAGAACCATCATCAGTTATTAATGCTCCAAAGTTGTATTCAAGTGAGAAGATTAGATCATATCCATCTTCAGCAAGAGTTTCAATTGACCCTGGTACGTCATCGGCGTTGTTAACGACATGAGTATCTACTCCAAAATCAGTTTCGGCTTTAGCTAAGCCTTCAATTGCAAATTGATTATAACCGTTGTCGTTTGCTCCAGCAGCTGATACAATCAATCCTACTTTTACAGTTTCTTGTGTAGTTGTTTCGCCACATGCGATCAACGCTACAGAAACCATAACTGCGAATAGTGCTAATAAAAATTTCTTCATACATTTTCCTCCATTTTTTATTTTTTATTAAATCAAATTTTTACTTGATTTATGTAAAATTTATATTTATCTGTTCTATAATTTGTTTTAAAAGATTCGATAGGAACTTCTTTATTACCAATCATTCCATAGGTAGTACCTCTAAACAAAATTATTGGTATTCCCTCTTCAACTTCTAATAAATCAGCTATTTCATCTTTTGCTAGAACAGCCTCAATAGTTCTGGTTGCTCTGGTAATCTTAAGGTTGTAGTTGTTTTCCAAAATTTCATAAAGTGATTCATTATGAAAATCATGTTTTTCTAAACCAGGGAAATATTTAATAGGTAAATATGCTATTGTTCTATTTATTGGTTCTTTATCTGCATAATATACTCTATCTATTACCAACAATTTATCTGCTTTGTCGATTTCCATTTGTCTAGCTCTTTTAGGATAAGAGTCTACTACCGCGCAGTTAAAAACCTTTCTTGTTGGCGTCATACCCATTTTGATTATATCTTGAGTACAACTTGTTATTGAAAATAGATCTTGGGTTAGTGAATCACCCTTAACATAGGTTCCTTTTCCCTGAATCTTATATAAGTACCCTTCATTAACAAGTTCATCAATGGCTTTCCGTACTGTAATACGACTAACTGAGAATTCTTTGATTAACTCTCTTTCACTAGGAATCATTTGGTCGTCGAGTAGTTCATCGTTATCTATTTTTTTAACTATTTCTCTCTTTAACATATAGTACTTAGGTACTTTGAAATACATTTCATCCATAATGTAGTCTCCTCTTGACATGATGTCATGACGTCATGACCAGTTAAAGTATAACGCTTTCATTTTATTTTGTCAATATGTATTTAAATAAAAAAACGACTTAATAATACCAGTCGTTTTCTGTATATATAAATTTTTTAGTTTTCTAATTATTGAGCTTTTGATAGTTCTTTAGTCAATAGTTTTCCATTGAGTCTATCCATACATATAGCACCAATAGGTGCAGTTATGAATATTGATAATACTGAAATGGTTAATATCAAATTACCCGCAGGCATTCCTAAAGATAAAGGTATAGCACCAATAGCTGCTTGAACAGTAGCTTTTGGCATATAAGATATGCAAGCAAAAAGTTTTTCTTTTTTATTAAGATTAGTTTTTGTTACCGATAGAAGAACAGCCATCATTCTAAATACCATAGAAGCAACAACTAATATGATAGCAAATAGACCTACTGATTTAAAAATAGTTATATCTACAATAGCGCCTACTAAAACGAACAACATAATTTCAGCAGCAACCCAAATCTTAGAAAATTTTTCGGTTAGTCTTTTAGCTAAAACTGGATAAGTTTTAAGTATGGTACCTCCCAATGCAATAACAGATAATAAGCCTGAAATTGAGAAGAAGTTTTTAAACGTAGTTTCTAACACAATTAATAGGAAAGAGAATCCGAAGATTAATAGTACTTTTAAAGTGTCTCTTGCATGAATTTTTTTAAATAAATATACCAAGCCTAATCCCACAATTATACCAATCGCAAGACTCACGAGTATAGTCACTGGAAATAAAAGTATTGATAAAGCAGAAAAAGTATTGGTTTGATAAATTTGAACAAAAATCGTAAAAATTACAATTGCGTATATATCATCAATAGAAGAACCAGCTAAGATTAATTGAGGAATCTGTTTATTGGTCCCAATCTTCTTATGGATTAAGCTTATCATTCTAGGAACTACTACAGCAGGAGAAACAGCTGCGACTATACTACCTAGGATAAATCCTTCTATTATAGATATATCAAATAATAGTGGTGAGATTAAACCAATGAAGATGATTTCTACGGTTGCAGGAACAAAACTTAATAGTATTGCTGGCCTACCAACTTTCTTTAAATCATTTAAATCTAAAGAGAGACCAGCTCTAAGTAAGATTACTATTAATGCTATTTCTCTTAGATCGGCAGAAATAGTTAACAATTCTGGTGCTATTAGATCCAATACAAATGGGCCTAAGACAATTCCGGTTATAATAAAAGCAATCAAGCCTGGAATCTTAAGTTTCTCGAATATTGCATTTAAAGATAAGCTGATTACTAAAATCAAAGCCAAACTTAATAACATAGTAAATCCTCCTCGTTAAGACTGTACAAAATATTATAGTAATTAAACAAATTAAAGTCAATAGTTCATGGGTGATTATTTTTAAACGCATTTTCCTTAATATATATATTAAATAGACGGGAATTTTATGTAAACGCTTTTTTTTACAAAAAGGTTATCACTATTTACATTTATCTTACATTTTCAGACTTATTTTCAAACGTTGGGTTGTAAAAAGCAAGCAATTATGGTATAAAAATTAATAATATCGAGATAAGCTAACGGAGGAGAAGTAATGAAGAATTACTATGTAAAAAGAATTTTATCAGCAATTGTGACATTGTTCATTATTGCGACCATGACTTTCTTCATGATGAAATTAATGCCTGGGGGACCTTTTGCAAGAGAAAGGCCGATTTCAGCTGAACTTTTAGAAGTACTTGAAGAAAAGTATAATTTGAATGATCCAATTTTTGTTCAATACTATAAATACATGATTGGAATAGTTCAATTAGATTTCGGGAATTCATATAAAGAATTAGGAGTAGATGTTACTGAACAAATTTTTTTGAAATTCCCAATCAGTTTAAGGTTAGGACTATATGCCACGATACTGGTTATATTAATAGGGTTACCTATTGGTATTATTTCCGCCTTAAAACAGAATACCTGGGTGGACCATGCTGCGATGCTGGTTGCCACGGTCGGGGTCACAATACCAAGTTTTGTTATGGCAGTAGTATATATTTCTCTTGTTGCTGGAACACTTGGATGGGTAGATGCGTTTGGTCTGGATAAGTGGACCTCCTACATAGGCCCAGTAATTGCATTAAGTACTTATTCGTTATCATTTACTTCTAGGCTTACCAGAAGTAGTATGCTTGAAGTTTTACGTCAAGATTATATGAGAACTGCTAGAGCAAATGGATTATCTAAATTTAAAGTTCTTTACAAACATGCATTGAAAAACGCACTAATCCCAGTTGTAACATATCTTGGACCAATGTTTGCTGCTATTATTACTGGTTCATTTGTTGTAGAGCAAGTTTTTGCAATTGGTGGAATTGGTAGATATTATGTAGACAGCGTTTCAAATAGAGATTATACAATGATTATGGGTATTACAATGTTTTATGCTGCCATTTATATATTCATGGTTTTATTAGTTGATGTAGCATACTCTTGGATTGATCCACGAATTAGGCTAGGAAAGAATAGTGGTGAGTAAGATGAGAGATTTTAAATTTGTAGATAGCTCTAAAGAAATGGATAAAGAGCAAATTAGAGAGAGTTTAACGTATTGGAAAGATGTTTGGAGAAGACTAAAAGGAAATGTGGTAGCTGTAATTGGTTTAATTGGGGTTATCTTAGTAATACTATTTGGTGTTGTTGGACCTATGTTATCACCATATTATTTTTCAGATCAAATCACTGATTTTGCATATCTTACACCAACTTTAGATGTGTTTCAAATTACAAACGTTGACGATGGAGACTCTGAAAATTATTTTGTGCATTTAAATAATGACTATAGATTACTTTTAATCAGTGAGGATGGTCACGTTCTTGAAAGATTAATATATACCGGAAGAGATCGTGCAAATTTTATTTATTTTTACGACTATGAGGGAGAAGAAATAGCAGTTGATTATTCCAAAAGAACAGATGATGAATATACTGGAGACATTGATTATACAATAACATTCCGAGGAGAAGAAACATTATATCCTACGAAGACCGTTTGGAATAAAACATTCTTATTAGGTTCTGACCATCTAGGTCGGGATATATTATGTAGATTAATGTATGGAGCAAGAATTTCACTAACAGTTGCGTTTGTTGCTGCAACAGTAAATCTTCTTATTGGTGTGGCATATGGTAGTATTTCAGGATTTAAGGGTGGAACTATTGATAATCTTATGATGAGAATTGTGGATATTATCAACTCCATACCGTTAGTTATATATGTAATATTATTGATGGTTTTATTAGATAAATCAAATATGTGGACCATCATAATAGCTTTAGGATCCGTTTACTGGGTCGGAATGGCAAGGCTCGTTCGTGGCCAAATTTTAAGTCTAAAAGATTTGGAATTTGTTTTAGCTGCAAGAACATTAGGAGTGAGCCAAGGGAAAATTATTACGAAACATTTAATTCCTAATGCCATTGGACCTATTTTGGTATCATTAACTATGATGATTCCTACGGCGATTTTTACAGAAGCATTCTTAAGTTTCATTGGTATTGGTATGTCAGCACCTGCAGCATCTTGGGGAACGATGGCTAATGAAGCAATTTCATTATTAGAAAAATATCCTTATCAATTAATGTTGCCATCACTAGCAATTGGTATTACAGTATTATCATTTAATTTCTTAGGTGATGGTTTAAGATCGGCTTTAGATCCAAGATTGAGGAAGGGGTAAACATTATGGCTAAAATATTAGAAGTTAAACACTTAGTTACCTCATTTTTCACACATTTAGGTGAAGTACAAGCTGTAAGAGACATTAGTTTTTCACTGGAAAAAGGTGATATATTAGGAATTGTTGGCGAGTCAGGTAGTGGCAAATCAGTTACTTCATTATCTGTAATTGGGTTGGTCGATGATCCGGGTGAAATAGTAAGTGGAGCAGTGTTATTCGAAGGAGAAGATTTAACCAAACTTTCAGATAGAGAACTGAATAAGTATCGTGGAGATGAAATTTCGATGATTTTCCAAGATCCTATGACATCAATCAATCCAGTTTATACAATTGGAAATCAAATTATTGAAGTTATTAGAGCTCACTCTGACATGAATCATTTAGAAGCAAAAGCAAGAGCAATAGAGTTACTTGATTTGGTAGGTATACCAGAACCTGTAACAAGATTAAAAAGTTATCCTCATGAATTCTCAGGGGGTATGAGACAAAGAGTTTTAATTGCAATGGCATTGTCTAATAATCCAAAATTATTAATTGCCGATGAACCAACTACAGCTTTAGATGTAACTATTCAAGCTCAAATTTTAGATTTAATGAGGAATTTACAAGCTAAAATGGGTGCTTCTATTATCTTCATAACACATGATTTAGGAGTGATTGCAGAAATCTGTAATAAAGTAATTGTCATGTATGGTGGTAAAATTATGGAAAAAGCTGATATAATGAGTCTATACGAAAAACCTCAACACCCATATACTCAAGGTTTAATGCAGTCTGTACCAAAACCTGAAACCGGTCAAAAGAAGAGATTAGTTCCAATTGTAGGGTCACCACCTGATTTATTAAAACCACCATCAGGTTGTCCATTTTCACCTAGGTGCAAATACGCAATGGAAGTTTGCCTAAAAGAATCAGCACCTCTATACAAAATTTCTAGTACTCAATTTGCTTCATGTTGGTTACATGATAAAGAGGCACCAGTAGTAGAAGGGTTTGTTAAATGCGAGCCAGTGCTTGATGAAGAAGCAGAGGTGATATTATGATTAAAAAAGAACCTTTATTAGAAGTAAGAAACCTTAAAAAACACTTTTACTTAGGTGGCAGAGGTAGTAAAAAGAAAGTTCTAACCGCAGTAGATGGATTGAATTTTGTTATATATAAAGGAGAGACATTTGGTTTGGTTGGAGAGTCTGGATGTGGAAAAACTACAACTGGTAGAACGATTATCCGACTTTATAAGCCTACTGATGGGGAGATTTTGTTTGAAGGTGTGGATTTATCTGCATTAAATGAAAAACAATTATTCCCATTCAGAAAAAAGATTCAAATGATTTTCCAAGATCCCTATGCTTCACTAAATACTAGAATGACAGTAACTGATATCATCGGTGAAGGAATAGAGACTCATCATTTATTTAGTGGAAAAGAAAAGCAAGAGCGTATTTATCATTTATTAGAAACAGTTGGCTTAAAGCGCGAGCATGCAAGCCGTTATCCTCATGAGTTTTCAGGAGGGCAACGTCAAAGAATTGGTATAGCAAGAGCATTAGCGGTAAATCCAGAGTTAATAATCTGTGATGAACCAATTTCAGCTTTGGATGTTTCAATTCAAGCTCAAGTAGTAAATATGTTGGAAGATTTACAAAATGAATTTGGTTTAACATATTTATTTATTGCTCATGACTTATCAATGGTTAGACAAATTTCAGACCGTATTGGAGTAATGTATTTAGGTAAATTGATGGAAGTGACTACAAGCGATGAATTGTATGACAATCCATATCATCCTTACACAAAATCATTACTATCTTCAATTCCGATTCCGGATCCTAGAAGTACAATGAGAGAGTCAAGAATTATTTTACAAGGGGACGTTGGTAATCCGATAAATCCAAAACCTGGATGTCGTTTTGCACCTAGATGTATCTATGCAAAAGATAGATGCCGATCAGAAGACCCCGAATTAGTTGAAATTAAACCAGGGCATTTCACAGCTTGTCATTTTGTGAAAGAAATTAACGATATTTAAAACACTTTGTGTTTAGATATAGAAATTATAATGGAGGAGAGAAAAAAATGAAAAAGTTTTTATTAGTTTTATCTGCATTAGTATTATCATTTACTTTTGTTGCATGTGACAAAGAAACCACAGCAACTACTGCAGACGTTACTACAGAAGAAACAACTGCTGCACCTGTACCACAAGTATTAAATTGGAATATCGGGGCTGACCCTGAAACATTAGACCCAACATTAAATGGAGCTTCTGATGGTGGAGATGTTATCAACCAAACATTTGAAGGTTTAATTCGTGAAGTTGGTGGAGTTGTTACTCCTGGTATCGCTGAATCTTGGGTTACATCAGCTGATGGATTAACTGTTACTTTCACTTTGAGAGATTCAAATTGGAGCGATGGTTCAGCTTTAACTGCTTCTGATTTCGTATACTCTTGGTTAAGAGGTATGGATCAAGCTACAGCTTCTGAATATTCTTGGATTTGGGAATATACTAATATAGTTGGCGCATTAGACGCTGTATATTGGGGTGACGCTGACGAAGACGGATTAGGCGATGACAATGGATTGAGTTATCCTGATACATTAGCTGCAGTAGGAATTTCTGCACCTGATGCAAATACTTTTGAAGTTAAATTACTTTACCCAACAGCTTATTTCGTAAGTTTAGTAGGATTCTATCATTTCATGCCAGTTAAACAATCAGCTGTTGAAGCTGTAGGCGGAGAAGAAGGTATATGGACAAAAGATCCTACTTTAGTTGTATGTAACGGACCTTTCGTGTTAACTGAATATGTTTCAGGCGAAGGACTTGTATTAGAAAAGAATGCTGAATATTGGAACGCGGATGAAGTTTATCTTGATAGAATCAATGGTGAATTTATTCCTCTTGCAACTACTGCGTATGTAGCATATAACGCAGGTTCATTAGATGTATTACCAAGTGTGCCACCGGCAATGACTTCTGCATTAGTTGCTGAAGATCCTGAATTTTATGTATTCCCAGTATTAGGGACATATTACTATAACTTCAATTTTGATGATCCTGATGGTTTATATGATAATTTAAATCTTAGAAAAGCATTTACTTATGCAATTGATCGTTCAGCTATTTGTGAAGCATTAGCTGCAGGGCAACAACCTGCTACAGGATTTGTACCTTATGGGTTCCTTGATCTTGAAGAAAATGACTTTGCTGAAACAAGTGGTGACTTTAATATTCCTACTGATGATTCTAAATATGCTGAAGCTGTAACATTGTTTGCTACAGCAGCATCTGAAATGGGAATGACTGTTGCTGAATTACAAACTGCTTTAGATGGTAAAGTGATTCTTTATAACACAAGTGAAAACCATAAATTAGTTGCTGAAATGGTTCAAGAATCTTGGAATCAAGTATTAGGAATCAATTTAGACCTTCAAAATCAAGACTGGGCAGTATTCCAAAACACTAGAGAAGAAGGAAACTATGACATCGCTAGAGGTGGATGGATAACTGACTTTATGGATCCTGCTGGAATGTTAGCAATCTTTACAACCGGAAACGCTTATAATGATCCTAATTGGGTGAATGAAGCTTATACTACTTTAATGACTGATGCTCAATCAACTTCAGATATGACTGTACATTTCGCAAAATTGTATGCAGCTGAAGCGATTTTAATGGGTGAACTACCTGTTGTACCTGTGTACTATTATGCAGATACTTATTTAATTAAAGATTATGTTACTGGTTGGGGAAGATCTATTCTTGGTTCATTAGACTTCACACATGCAAAAATTGAAAAATAATTTTTACTAAATAACAAATTTAAAAACACGATTCTATTACAGAACCGTGTTTTTTTATTTTATATTTTATTCATATTATTCAGCCAAATATATATCAAATAGTCTTTCAATTTTACTAAAATCAATAAATCTAGATTCTCTTAAAATTTCTTTGCCTCCACTAAACACCAAAATAGTAGGTACAGTAAAGACTAAATGTTGTCCCTGAAAAATAGCTACATTTTCTAGATATAATTGATATGCAGGAATTTCAGGATATTCTTTCATAAACATCCCTAGTTTATTAGTTAAAGGATGACACACCCCACAGGTTTTTGTCTTCGCAATTATGATGCATAATTCTTTGTTGCTTATTGTTTGAAAATCCTTGTAATTACTAATTGTTTTCATATATCCACCTCACACTACAAAAATATTATACAATAAAACACAAAATTCTTAGTCTCACATGTTTTTTTATTTTTAAAATGATATAATTTATTTTAAAGAATGAAATTTAATATGAGGAGAAAATATGGAGAACAACGTGTTAGAAATTGAGAAGAAACTTTTAACTAGAAACAAATGGACCTATAGTGTTGGTGGAATTGGTAGAGATATGATCTATCAGTTAGTAGCGACATTTTTTATTACATATATCCAGTTTTCTGGATTGAACTTATCTGCAGGTCAATTTTCAGTAATAGGAATACTATTAGTCATAGGTAGAGTTTGGGATGGAATTAATGATCCAATCATGGGTGGGATTGTAGATAACACTCGTTCAAGGTGGGGAAAATTTAAACCATGGATTATGTCTGGAGCGATTCTAACCGGGATAGCTGTTATCCTAATGTTCAATTACCGACCAGAAGGTTGGGGATTTGTAGTTTTCTTTGGAGTTATATATTTCTTCTGGGAAATTGCTTTCACATTAAATGATATACCTTATTGGTCTTTATTACCTAATTTAGCTTCTGGTAAGAAGAGTCGTGACCAAATCACCATGCTAGTAGTTGTATTTGCTGCTGTAGGAGCTTTTCTAGCTAATGCCATTATCAGCTTTACAACAGTTGGAAACGCGGTTAAGGGCTATTCTGTTATCTCTATAGCCTTTGTTATATTTTTTATAGCCTGTACATGTTTAACTGTATTTGGAGTAAAAGAGCCAAGAAAAATTAAAAAAGAAAATGAAGAAAAGATTTCAATCAAACAAATGTTTTTAGCTATTAAGAATAACGATCAATTATTATGGTCAGCATTAGCTTTATTGCTATATACAATTGGTTCAAACCTTCTTATAGCTTTAGGATATAACTTCTTTTATATGGAACTAGGATATGATGGTTCTATGGTATTAATATTTGTAGCAACATTTGGTGTATCTACCATAGTTATCCAAAGCTTCTATGCTAAAATCGCAAAGAAGTATACAAGAAAAATTTTGTTAAAATTCAGTATTATTATTTTGGTATTTGGTTATTTAATGTTGTTATCACTAGGCTATCTACCATTTTTACCAGTTTCTTTGATTACAGTTTGTCTATTCGGAGCGTTAATCTTTAGTGGTCAAGCAATATTCTATATGATTACAATTGTTAATATGACAAATACAATTGAATACAATGAACATATAAGCGGCAAAAGAAATGAAGCGGTTATGTTTAGTTTAAGACCATTTGTCACCAAACTAGCAAGCGCGCTTCAACAAGGTGTTGTAACTTTAGTATTAGTTATATCAGGGATTTACGCTTTAAGCCAAAACGTATCTCAACTTGAAGCTCAAAAGAATGTTTTTGATAACTTGGTTATAGCTGAACAAATTGAGTATAAGACGAATATTGATGCAAGAATAATTATCTTAGATGATGTTGATATTGACGCTGATGAAAAGTCAGCCGTCTATGATGCATTAGAAGTAGTTGAATTTGAAGATTCTAACTCTGACGGTATAGATGAGATGATTATTAATGACGCAGCCAATACAGCTTTTAGGGATCAAGCAACAGGGCCGATGAAAATTAGTCTAAGAGTAGCGATTACTGTTTTGCCTATTTTATTGATTTCTGGTGCATATTGGATATTTAGGAAGAAATTTATCATAACCGAAGAATATTACGAAAATATGCTTGTAGAAATTGAAAAACGAAACACTGAGCAAGTGAAATAGCAAATAAAAATATATAAAGTTTAAAAGTTGACATATGTTAAATATTGTTATAAAATTAGATATACAAAGGAGGATATTATGCCAAGACCAGCAAAACCAAGAAGCATTTGTGAAATGCCGAAATATTCAGTTTTTGGACCTAAGGGTGTGAAAATGAATAAATTAAACAAAATTGAGTTAAGAATTGATGAATTGGAATCTGTCAAACTCATCGATCACTTAGGTTATACTCAAGAAGAAGCGGCAGCACAAATGAATGTAGCAAGAACTACAGTACAGAGAATTTATAATACTGCTAGACAAAAAATAGCAGCATCATTAATTGATGGAGCTGTAATTATAGTTGAAGGTGGAGAAATCGTTCTTTGTGACGAAGATTGTAATCAATGTTTAAGTCCATTAAGGCTTAATAGACATTATAGAAACAGAGGCGGAAATCGCTAATAATTAAATAGCCTTATAGGCTCAGGAGGATGTACATGAGAGTAGCATTAGCAGTAGACAACAATATGATCACTGAACACTTTGGTCATTGTGAATACTTTGTTGCATACGAAGTAGAAAATAAAGAAATTAAAGGGTCAGAAATTATTAAAAACCCACCTCACCAAAAAGGATATTTACCCAAGTTTCTGAAACAACACAATATTGATGTTGTGATTACAGGAAATATTGGCCAAATGGCTGTTAAGAATCTTAATAATTTAGGTATGGAATGTTTTAGAGGCGTTAAGGGCCAAATGGTTGATGTAATCAATAGCTATTTAGCAGGCACATTAGTTTCTAATGAAGAAGTATGTACTCAACATTTGCACCATAAAGAATAAAATTCAATAATTTACTGAATGGACTGCGTATTTTTTATACAGTCCTTTTATTTTTCAAAAAGATAAATGAGCAAATCATTTAGTATATTATAAAGAATGTGATAAAATTTTAATATGATACAAAGGAGGATTTTATGGAAGAAAAATTATTTACAATGCCATTAATTGGCGATTTAGCACCAAGTTTTACTGCTGTTACTACGCAAGGAGAAATTAATTTCCCTGCAGATTATGAAGGGAAATGGGTTATTTTATTTTCACATCCTGCAGACTTCACACCTGTATGTACAACTGAATTTATGACTTTTACAACCATGATTCCTGAGTTTAAAGAATTAAATACTGAATTAATTGGGTTATCTGTGGATTCATTATATGCCCATATTGCATGGCTTAGAAAAATCAATGAATTAGAATGGAAGGGTATGAAAAACCTTGATGTAACATTTCCTTTAATTGAAGATATTCGCATGGATGTCGCAAAGAAATACGGGATGATTCAACCTAGTCAATCTAATACACAAGCTGTTAGAGCAGTATTTATTATTGACCCTCAAAGCGTTATTAGAACTATCCTTTATTATCCACTATCAACAGGTAGAAATTTTGATGAAATAAAAAGAATTATTCAAGCTTTACAAAAAGCTGATAAAGACAACTGTGCTACTCCAGCTGATTGGCGTCCAGGAGATGATGTTATTATTCCACCTGCTGGTTCTTGCGGAACAGCTAAAGATCGCATGGAAGAAAAATCAGATGATACCTATTGTTTAGATTGGTTCATGTGCTTTAAAAGAGAAAAGAAATAAAATAAAAGATTGTAAAGCTAATTAAGCCTTACAATCTTTTTTTATGTTTAGTTTTTAATGGTTAAGTGTGACGTTTATTACAACTGGATTATGGTCACTATAAACGAAATCCTCTGCAAGGGTTTCGACTGAATCAATGGTGACATTAGCTGAGACAATAAATCCATCAATCAAATAATATTGATTGTTTTCTGTATTTACTGAATCGTAGGCTTTATTTAACAATCTACAAGTTGCTATAGAAGTGTCAATTCCAAATTGGAAAGAATTATCAATAAACCAATCTCCGTCAATCGGAGGTGCTTGCCAGTAATCTGGCTCTTTTAAATCATATAGATAATCATAGGTATATGTGTCAGTATCTGCATCATAGGTTGTATCTACAGCATCAGGGAAGGTTTGATTAAAATCGCCACCCACGATTACGTAGTTACCTAAATTGTATTCATCTAACATAATTGCTTGTAAAGCAGCTGTTTCTTCTTGTCGCATAGATCCATCATCATAGGCAGATAAATGCACATTAATTACAACCAATTCTTTATCAGAACCATCAATAGGATATCTTGAAATTAAGATACACCTTTTAAGGTTAGCTAGTCTTAATGGCCATGAAAAACTACCAGGTAGTTGTTCTCGCGTGGCTTCATCAGTGTAATAATTTGTAAATGTTGCAATACCTGAATTGACTTTACCCATCATTTGACTGATTTGTAATGGGAATGGTACAAATATGCAGCGATAATTATAAGCTAAAACAGAAGAGGTTCCTAAAATTCCTTGGTAGTATTCATATTGATCTATCTCATAAGATCTACTAGAATCTACATCAACTTCTTGTAAAAGATAGATATCAGCGGCTTCTCTTTCTAAGATAGAAGAAATTCCTTCAACATTGGCTTGAACTTCAGATTCTGTGTCCATACGGCCTTTTTCTCCACCGTCCATTACAAAATCTTCGGTTTCACTTAGTGAAGCATAACCAGTGTTAAACGTTAGGATTTTAATTGATGAATCGATATCAACATAGTTACTTGTCGAATCTGTAGGGTTTTCTGTTATTGTTAGGTTTGTAGTTTCAGCTGGTTTATATTCAAATATATGTAGTGTTAGAATAAAACCAATACCGAAGACAACTACCAACCCAAGTAAAATTAATAAGATTTTTAGTATTTTTTTCATTTTATGTCTCCTAATATATATGTGTAGTCCCACAATATATATTATATCTCTTTCTTTTAAT
>CAZHSG010000027.1:0-23426 GCA_964535005.1 uncultured Candidatus Izemoplasmatales bacterium | reverse complement strand
TTTTATATATTTATACATACTGTTATATCGATATTGTTATATCGATATGCTTTTTTTATATTATACATATATATAGTCAAATGTTAGTATATAAGTATAAAAGAAGGGTTGGGATTTACATGATGCAAAACTGTGCTTCTAAAGCGATATTAAAGAGATTACCAATATACTTAGAGTACCTTAATAATTTGAAGGACGCAAAACATACTTCGGCTACATCAATAGCTAATGCTCTATTTCTTGGTGAAGTTCAAGTTAGAAAAGATTTAGCATATATTAGTTTGGGAGGAAAACCAAGAGTAGGCTATTTAGTAGAAGAACTAATAAAAAACATTGAAGATTATATGGGTTACAATCTATCAACCAAAGCAGTAATTGTTGGAATGGGCAAACTTGGAAACGCATTATATAACTATCAAGGATTTAGAGAATTAGGGATTGATATAGTCGGAGCCTTTGATATTTATCAATCAGAAGAAGCGGTAATGAGCATTAATCGCTTAGAAGAGTTCGTTTTAGCTAATGGGATTGAAATAGGAATTTTAACTTTACCAAAAGAGAAGGCTCAAGAAACCTGTGATTTGATGATCAATAGCAATATTAAAGCAATTTGGAATTTTACTTCAACAAGGTTGGTTGTACCTAGTGATGTAATTGTTAAGAATGAAAATATAGCAACATCACTTTCAATTCTCGTTAAACATATGCGTGATATGAAAGTAAAATAATAAGTTACCGAAACAAAGGAGTGATTTAAATGAATCTCGAAAGAATAATAGCCGTTAGAACTTCTAAAACAATCTATAAAGATGGTAATAAAGTAATTAAAGTATTTGATTCTAGTTATAAAAAAGCCGATGTTTTAAATGAAGCTCTAAATCAAGCAAGAGTTGAAGAAACAAGTTTAGATATTCCAAATATTATATCGGTTACAAAAACTGAAGATAAATGGGCTATCGTCTCAGAATATATTAAAGGAAAAACTTTGGCAACTCTAATGGAAGAAAACTCTAAGGAAATCGATGATTATTTAAATTTATTTGTTGATTTACAAATGAAGATGCATGAAATTAAACCACCACTATTAAATAAACTTAAAGATAAAATGGATCGTGAAATTGAGGCTACAGATCTAAGCGCTACAACTAGATATGAGTTGAGGATGAGACTTGAATCAATGCCTAGACAAAACCAGTTATGTCACGGAGATTTTGTACCTTCAAATATAATTATCACAAAGGATTCAAAACCATATATTATTGATTGGTCACATGTAGCTAATGGTAACATATTAGCTGATGTAGCGAAAACATATCTATTGTTTACGACTAATAATGAAGTTGAAACTGCTCAAAAATATATAGATATATACTGTGCTAAAACAAACACAGATAGGTTAGCTATTAGGAAATGGTTGCCGCTAGTAGCGGCTTCACTATCCGTAAAAAGTAAAAATCCAATAAAAGAGTTGTTATTATCTTTGATTGATGATGCAAACTTAAAATAGGAGAAGAAAATGAAAATTGTTGTATGTATTGGTAGTTCTTATCACCTTAAAGGAGCGCGCCAAGTTGTAGAAGGATTACAAGCTTTAATTGCTGAACACAAATTACAAGAAAAAGTAGAATTAAGTGGAACATTCTGTATGGGTAATTGTCAAAACGGAGTTTGTGTAACACTCGAAAGCAAACAATTTTCACTTACTGAATCAACAACTAAATCATTCTTTGAAGAAGAAGTACTTTCAAATTTATTAAATTAAGGGGTAATTAAAATGGCAGAGTTTATTAAATTTAACAAAACTAATTGCAAAAATTGCTATAAATGTATTAGACATTGTCCAGTTAAATCAATTAAGTTTTCTGGAAATCAAGCTAGTATCATCGGTGATGAGTGCATTCTATGTGGTCAATGTTATGTGGTTTGTCCACAAAATGCAAAACAGATTGCTGATGATACAGAAAAAGTTAAAGTACTTTTAGCTGGTAAGGATCCAGTCATTGTTAGTTTAGCTCCATCTTTTGTAGCTAACTACAACGGTGTTGGGATTAGTCAAATGGAAGTTGCCCTAGAAAAACTAGGATTTGCCTCTGTAGAAGAAACCGCAATTGGTGCTACGATTGTTAAAAACAAATATGAAGAAATATTAAAAGATAGTCAAACTGATATTCTGATAACCTCTGCGTGCCACTCGGTAAATCTGCTAGTGCAAAAGTATTACCCAGATTTAGTTCAATACTTAGCTCCAGTTATATCACCAATGCAGGCTCATGCATTAGATATAAAGGAACGCACACCTAATGCAAAAATAGTATTTATTGGTCCCTGCATTGCTAAAAAAGATGAAGCTGATCATTACGAAGGATATGTTGACGCAGTTCTAACCTATGAAGAACTATCTAATTGGTTAGAAAAAGAAAAAATAGAATTAGAAGCACAAAGAGATAACAATGTTTTTAATAAAGCAAGATTCTTTCCAACCAATGGAGGAATCATCAAAAGTTTAAGTGAAAAACTTGAAGGCTTTCAATATATTTCAATTGATGGTGTCGAGAATTGTATTAATGCTTTAAAAGATATAGAAAACGGTGGAGTTCATAATTGCTTTATTGAAATGTCTGCTTGTGTTGGCTCTTGTATTGGGGGACCAGTAATGGAAAAACATCATAAATCACCAATTAGAGATTATTTTGAAGTAATTAACTATGCTGGAGAATCTGACTTTGAAGTAACGCCATTATCTGAAAAACTTCTAAGTAAAAAATTCGAAATAATTAAAAGTAAAAATATTCTTCCTTTAGATGAAGAAATCAATGAAATTCTAAAACAAATGGGTAAAAACAAATCAGAGGATGAACTTAATTGTGGTTCATGCGGTTATAACTCATGTCGAGAAAAAGCCATAGCTATCTATCAAGGAAAAGCAGACTTAACTATGTGTTTACCATTTCTAAAAGAAAAAGCTGAAAGCTTCTATAATAACATTTTGAATAACACACCCACAGGCATTATTATTCTAAATGAAGATTTAGAAGTCCAACAAATCAATAACGCAGCTAAAAATATCATTAACATTAGATATCCCTCAGATGTATTAGGTGGACAAGTGATTAGAATCTTAGACCCACAACCATTTATAGACGCTAGAGATAACTTGCATAATATCTACGGAAAAAGAAAATATCTAGCAGAATATAAAAAATATGTGGAACAAACCATAGTATACGATAAGAACTATCGAATCATTATGTGCATAATGAGAGATGTCACCGATGAGGTTCAAGAAAAAGAAGATAAAGAAAAAGCAAATAAAAAAACCATTGAAGTCGCAGACAAAGTTGTTGAAAAACAAATGCGAATCGTGCAAGAAATTGCTTCGTTGCTTGGAGAGACTGCCGCTGAAACTAAGATTGTTTTAACGAAACTAAAAGAGTCGATAAGCAATGAATGATTTATGTGCTGATATCGGATACCAAAGTCTTAATAAATATGGCGAACTATTATGTGGTGATCACATCGAAGTAGTTGAACAAAATGATGAATCTAAAATAATCGTTCTAGCGGATGGATTAGGTAGTGGTGTAAAAGCGAGTATACTATCAACTCTTACCTCAAAGATTATTTCAACCATGATATCTGAAGGGATGAGTATCGAAGAATGTGTAGCTACCATAGCTGATACACTGCCTGTATGTCATACTAGAGACCTTGCCTATTCAACTTTCACAATCATTAGACTTATTGAAAACAAAGAAGCAGAGATAATTCAATATGACAATCCTCATGTAATTTTAATTCGTGATGGAGAAAACTATGAGTTCTTTAAAACCGAAATGAATATCAAAGGAAAAAGAATCTTTCATTCAAGGGTAATCCTTGAAGCAGGCGATATCTTTATCGCTATGAGCGATGGATGTATTCATGCTGGCGTTGGATTAACTTTAAACTTTGGCTGGGAGAGAAAGAATATAATCGATTATATGAAGACTTTCTATCATGTTGGATATACAGCTAAAACTTTGACAAAAATCTTGTTAGACGAGTGTTTAAAGCTATATGATTCAAAACCTGGGGATGATACCACAGCTTGTATCGTTAGAATTAGAAAAAGAGAAGCATTAAATCTTATTATTGGACCACCAGCTAACCGTGATGATTCAAAAAGAATGATGTCATTATTCTTTGCTAAAGAAGGAAAACATATTGTATGTGGTGGAACCACATCACAGATAGCTGCCAATTACTTGAATGAAGTAGTTATCCCAGAGTTAAACTTTGTTGATCCTGCTATTCCACCAACCGCTACTATATTTGGAGTAGATTTAGTAACTGAAGGAGTTATCACAATTAACAAAGTTTTAGAATTCGCAAAAGACTATTTAGAAAACAATGAAACATACACTGAATGGTGTTATAAAAAAGATGGAGCTTCACAAATCGCAAGGTTATTATTTGAAGAGGCTACCGATATTAATTTCTATGTTGGAAGAGCGATTAATCCCGCTCACCAAAACCCTGATTTACCTATTAACTTCCATATTAAAATGCAATTAGTTGGTGAATTATCGAATAGTTTAAAATTAATGGGTAAAAGAATTAATACTAGTTATTTTTAGGAGATATTATGAGAAAATTTGATACTCAAGTGCAATTAATGAAATATAAGGTATTAAAAGAAGTAGCTAAAGAAGCGTGGGATGGAACTCTTTATGAGAGTATCATTGATATTCCTAAAAAGATTACTCCAGGTAAAAAACCTACTGCTAGATGCTGTGTATATAAAGAACGTGTAATTATCAGTGAAAGAGTTAAATTAGCTATAGGTGGAGATAAAAACAATCCTAATGTTATTGAGGTTATTGATATAGCTTGCGATGAATGTCCAGTAGGTGGCTATGAAGTAACGAATTCTTGTAGAGGCTGTTTAGCACATAGATGTGAAGATGCATGCCCTAAGGACGCTATTAGATTTGATAGATTTAAAAAAGCCTATATTGATAAGGACAAATGTATAGATTGTGGTTTATGTGCTAAGGTTTGTCCCTATAACGCTATCAGATTAAATAAACGCCCTTGTGAAACTGCCTGTGAAGTAGGAGCTATAAGTATGGGTCCTGATGATGAAGCACAAATTGATAATGAAAAATGTGTATCATGTGGAGCCTGTGTATATCAATGTCCATTTGGAGCCATAGCGGATAAATCATTTATCCTTAATGTTATTGATATGATTAAAAAAAGTGAAGAAAATAAAAAATATAAAGTATACGCTGTAGTAGCGCCTTCAATATCTAGTCAATTCTCCTATGCCAAACTAGGACAAGTAGTTAAAGGTTTAAAAGAACTAGGGTTTCATACAGTAGTTGAAGCAGCTCTAGGTGCTGATATGATTGCGGATTTAGAAACCAAAGAACTAGTTGAAAAAGGGTTTCTAACAAGTTCTTGTTGCCCTGCCTTTGTTGATTATGTTAAGAAGAAATATCCAGATTTAACTCAATATGTATCACATAATCTATCACCAGCTGCGATTATCTCTAAGTATATTAAAGAAAATAATGAAAACGCAAAAGTTGTCTTTATTGGTCCATGTACGGCCAAAAAAATGGAATTTCAACAAGAACATGTTAAACCATATATAGATACGGTAATTACCTTTGAAGAACTTCAAGCCTTATTTGATAGTAGAAAAATTAATATTGCTAATCTAGGTGTTGACCTTTTAGATAACGCCTCATACTATGGTAGAATATTTGCTAGAAGTGGTGGGTTAACTGACGCAGTTAAACAAGCAGTAAAAGAAAATGAAATAACTGATTTTGAACTAAGACCAATTATCTGTGATGGTATGGATGAAGTTAAAAAAGCTTTACTAAAAATATCAAAAGGATTAGATATAGGAAACTTCGTTGAAGGTATGGCGTGTAAAGGTGGATGTATCAATGGTGCTGGGTGTTTAACTCATGGAGTTAGAAATAAAGCACAGGTTGATAAATATGGTATGGAAGCCTATGAAAAAACTATAAAAGAAGCCATTAGTGTGGTAAGATAAAGTCTAAATTTAGACTTTATCTTTTTTAAATGCAGCGCTATATATAAATTTGTGATATAATATTTTTGAACTATTTTTTAATAATTAGAAGAGGTGTTTTATGAAGAAACTTTTATATATTGCGCTATTGGGACTTTTATCATTTTCTCTACTAGGGTGTAACAGTCTTGTATATGATAATGAGTTACCAATTACAGCCTATGAATTATTTAATTATCATGTTGTAGGTGAAAAAGAAATTGTTGATATCAACTATGATATTTTAGGTGAAGCAGGACTTATCTATGACAAGATTATATATAATATTGATAATGAAGATGTAGTCAGAGTTTTATCTGATGGAAACATAAAAGCAACTAACCCTGGTAAAGCAGAAGTTACTGCAACAATATTTTATGATAGAATTGCTATTGCTAATGTAGCTATAGGGTATTTTGTTGTGCTTGATCTTGAAAGTGTAGAATATGAAACAATAAATAACTACACCGAGTTTACTACCAAGATTATAAATAATCCATCGGGTAACTTTTACCTAAATGCAAATATTACATTTCCGGAAGATTTCCTATACACTCCAATTCCAGAATTTACAGGTGTTTTGATTAATCCTTATGGATATACAATATCTGGTTTAAATTTTGAAGATGCTGGCGGAGCTGGTTTGTTTAGAAGTATTTCACACGCATACATAGATGGTTTGATTCTTGATGATATAGATATAACTGGCGCTTATGTAGGTGCGATAGCCGCTGAATCAGAATTTTCTTATATTGGTTTTGTACATATCACAGATGCTAGATTAACTTCAACTTCAGGAACTTGTGGTGGATTAGTAGGAATTAGTTTTAATACAGTCTACAGAAAAGTCTCTTTTGAAGGTGAAATTGTATCTGCTTCAAACGCAGGTGGAATTGCTGGTGAAACAGACAATGGTAAATTGAATGAAAGTTACTACAAAGAAAACCTAGTTATATATAGTTACGCTGACGCAGATATTACTGTTACAGATGATACTAAACACACAGGTGGATTAGTTGGATATAATAAGTCTTATGGAGTATTTGAATCATCATTTTCAGTTGGTAGTTTAACAGGTGATAATCTATATAATATAGCATATAATGAAGATGCAAGTCTTGTATACTATCTCTCAATGTATTCTGGTATTGATATCGTAATAATAGACCAAGGAAAGTTCGCAAGTAGAAGTCTGTATGTCTTATCAAATGAAGATTTTAGAACTGGTTCAGTTCTCCCGGGATTAGAAAGTTTTACCTTCGAAGCTGGAGAATTACCTAAAAACTAAAACAAAACGCATAATAGCGTTACTTTATCTATTCAAAGGGTTGACATAGATAGAAATATTAAATATAATAAATATGATATATAAAACAATGAAAAGAATAATGGATAAAGAACTTTTTTAGAGAGTTAGTGGGTGGTGGAAACTAATATAGTATTTATTCTATCTATCTTGGAGTGAGACTAATCATCTCCGTTGCCTGCGTTAAAGGACAAAGAGCTAGCTAAGCTAGAACTAAGGTGGTACCACGGTTAATTTCGTCCTTTACTTTTTGTAAGGGACTTTTTATTTAAATAAAAGGAGCGATGTACAATGTTAGATGAAAAATGGATTATAAGTAATCCGCAGGAAGTGAAAGAAGCATTATTAAAAAGAGGATATGAAGTTGATTTCACTGAATACCTTGAACTAAAAGAATTGAGAAATTCTTTACTTCTTAAGATTGAAGATATTAGAGCAAAAAGAAATAAACTATCAAAATCAATAGGTGTATATAAAAGAGAAAAAAGAGATACTACTGAATTGTTTGCGGAAATTGATAGCATTAAGGATGCTATTGTTAAGGATGAAGATACTTTGAAGGTTGCCGAAAGTAAAATTCAAAATTTTCTACATCAATTACCAAATATTCCAGATAGTGATCTAGCTTCAGGAGATAAAGAAAACAATGAAGTTATTTCTGTCAATAAAGAAAAACCAGTATTTGATTTTAAAATCAAGGATCATGTTGATTTAGCAACTGGTTTAGGTTTAATAGACTATGAAAGAGCTGCTAAAATGAGTGGTAAAGGAACTTGGATTTATACTAACATTGGCGCTAGATTAGAATGGGCATTGTTGAATTTCTTTATTGATGAACATTTAAAAGATGGGTACGAGTTTATGATGTTGCCACATATCCTAAACTATGAGAGTGGTTTAACTGCTGGTCAGTTTCCTAAATTCCAGGATGAAGTATTTTGGTTAGAAGGAGAAGAACCTAAGAAGTTTATCTTGCCAACAGCAGAAACAGCTTTAGTCAATATCCATCGAAATGAAATATTAAAAAAAGAAGACTTACCTAAAAAATATTTTAGCTATTCACCTTGTTATCGTAAAGAAGCAGGAAGTTATCGTTCTGAAGAACGAGGTATGATTAGAGGTTATCAATTCAATAAAGTTGAAATGGTTCAATATACTACTAAAGAAGGTAGTGATGAAGCTTTTAAAGAGTTAATGAAAAAAGCTGAGAGTCTTATGAAGAAACTAGGACTACATTATCAAGTATCAAAGCTAGCAGCTGGTGATGTATCATTCGCTATGGCAAGAACACTTGATATCGAAGTTTGGTTACCAAGCATTGGCATCTACAAAGAAGTATCATCAGTATCAAACTCAAGAGCATTCCAAGCAAGAAGAGGAATGATCAGATATAGAAATGAAGAAGGTCAAATTGAGTACTGTCATACATTGAATGGTTCTGGTTTAGCCACATCTAGACTTTTACCAGCTATTCTTGAACAAAACCAACAAGCTGATGGTAGTGTTTTGATACCGGAAGTTTTAGTTCCATATTTAGGTGGTATTAAAGTTTTAAAGTAGGGGGTATTTATGGAAATAGATAGAACTTTTGCTAAAATTCATTTAGATAATTTAGTCTTCAATTATAACCAAATCCAATCATTAGTTGGAGAGTCTTTAGTTATGGCAGTAGTTAAAGCTGATGCCTATGGACATGGTAGTATTAAATGTGCAAGAAGATTAGAAGCTAATGGTTGTAAATATTTTGCAGTTGCTTGTTTAAAAGAAGCGATTGAACTAAGAGAAGCGGGAATCAAAGGTGATATATTAATATTTGGTCGTACTAATTATATAAACCATTGTTATCTTAGTAAGTATAATTTAATTCAAACAGTCTATTCTTTGGACTATGCAAAAGAATTAAATAAGTGTCAAGAAAAGATAAGAGTTCATATAAATGTTGATACTGGTATGAGTCGTTTTGGACTATATTTACATAATGAATCTGATATTAGTAATGTAGTTATAGATATTCAAGCGATAAACAAACTTGAGAATCTTCACTACGAAGGTACATACACTCACTTCGCAGACAGTGATGAGCCAGATAGTGAATTTTGTGATTTACAGTTTAACTTGTTTAAAGAACTATTAGAAAAACTAAATGAAGTTGGTATTGACCCAGGAATCAGACACGCTGCTAATAGCGCAGCTTCATTAGCATATCCGAATACATATTTAGATATGGTCAGATTAGGAATAACTATGTATGGATATCCACCAGTAAAAACCAACACCGAATTTAAACCAGTGATGGAATTGTTTTCTAGAGTAACTTCGACAAGAAGTATAACTGAGAAGGATACAGTCAGTTATGGTAGAACCTATAAACCAAATCAAGAAATTAATATAGCAACCATAGCTATTGGTTACGCAGATGGATATAATAGATTATTATCTAACAAAGATTATCTTGTCTATAAGAATAAAAAATTACCAGTATTAGGTAGAGTTTGTATGGATGCCATTATGGTTGGTATAAAAGACTGTGAAATTACAGACGGCGATTATGTTGAAGTGTTCGGTTATAAGAAACCATTAACTTCAATGTGTGAAACACTGAAAACTATTCCCTATGAATTATTGTGCAATGTTTCACAGAGAGTTCCAAGATTATATGATTAAGATATAGAAAATTATTAAGTGAACCCTGTTGAGTGTACACTTTAAAAATAAATAAAAAAAAGCGATATAATTTATCGCTTTTTATAATTTTTGCACATATCAATGAAATATTTATGAACAGTCAAATCTTTTGTTAGTTCAGGATGATAAGCTGTAGCTAGTTGATTTTTCTCTCTAGCTGCGACAATTAAATCATCCACTGTAGCTAAGACTTCAACTTCATCTCCAACTGTTTCTATGTAAGGGGCTCTAATAAAGATAAACGGAACATTTTCTTGATTATTAAAAGTTCCAGTTGTTTTAAAACTTCCCAGTTGTCTACCAAAAGCATTCTTTTTGGCTGTGACATTCATAGTTTGAATATATGACGTTGAATGATTGTTGACCTTTTTAGCTAGAAGAAGTAATCCTGCACAAGTCCCAAATACTGGTAGACCATCAGTGATTAGTTCTTTAACTTTATCAAACATATTTAAATCATTAAGTAGTTTATACATTGTGGTAGATTCACCACCCGGTAGGATAAGTCCGTCCATCGGTTTATCTAAATCTTTTCTTTGTCTAATTTCGAAAGCTTCAATATTCAGTGCTTTTAGCATTTTATTGTGTTCGATAAAAGCTCCTTGAAGTGCTAAAATACCGATTTGCATATTTTATTTACCGCGCTCTGCCATTAAAATTTCGATTTCACCTTCGTTAATTCCAACCATTGCTTCACCAAGGTCTTCGCTGACTTCGGCTAAAACTTTATGGTCGTTGAAGTTTGTAACTGCTTTAACAATTGCTAGTGCTCTTTTAGCAGGATCTCCTGATTTGAAAATACCAGAACCAACAAATACACCTTCGGCTCCTAGTTGCATCATTAAAGCTGCGTCTGCAGGAGTAGCTACTCCACCAGCTGCGAAATTAACAACAGGTAGTTTTCCATGATCATGTACATACTTAATTAAATCATAAGATACTTGTAATTCTTTAGCTTTATCAAATAGTTCATCTTCTCTAAGAGCTTTAACAATGCACATTTCGCCTTGAATAAGCCTCATATGTTTAACTGCTTGAATAACATCCCCTGTACCTGGTTCACCTTTGGTTCTAATCATTGATGCACCTTCTTCAATTCTTCTTAATGCTTCACCTAAATTTCTAGCTCCGCATACAAAAGGTACTTGAAAATTACGTTTGTTGATATGATATATATCATCGGCTGGTGATAAAACTTCTGATTCATCTATATAGTCGATTTCTAATGCTTCTAATATTTGTGCCTCAACGAAATGTCCAATTCTTACTTTAGCCATAACCGGAATAGTTACCGCTGCTTGGATTTCTTTGATTAATTTTGGATCACTCATTCTTGAAACTCCACCACCCGCTCTAATATCAGCTGGTATTCTTTCTAAAGCCATAACTGCACAAGCACCAGCTTTTTCAGCTATTATTGCTTGTTTTGCATTAGTGACATCCATGATTACGCCACCCTTTAACATTTGTGCTAATTCTTTGTTTAATTCATAACGTTCGTTTTTCATATTGTTTCCTCCAATTCTATTGACAAACTCTATCTTCTACTATATTATACAATAAACTGGTATGTTTTAAATGTTCAGTTTAATTATAATTAACAAGGTCAGTTTGGAGGAAATATGATAACTCTATTTTTTGATTTAAAAAGTAAAATACCGCTTTATGAACAATTATATAATCACGTTAAAGTAGCCATTGAAAACAATGAACTTAAGGCAAATGAAAAACTGCCTTCAAAACGCAAGTTAGCCGCGCATTTAAAGGTAAGCGTGATAACTATTGAATCCGCCTATAATCAGTTGATGGCAGAAGGATATATTAAATCAATTCCTAAATCAGGATTCTATGTTTTACCATATATAAGAATCAATCCGATTAAAAAATCAAAAACGGTTCCGTTAATGAGAAAACAAAACTCAGAAACAACCTATGAAATTGATTTCAGAACTAATCAAATAGATGCTGAGAATTTTCCTTATGCAAAATTTTCAAAAATTGAAAGAGATCTTTTCCTTTATAGCTACTCAGAAACAATTAATCAAACAGATTATTTAGGACTATATTCTTTAAGAGAAAAAATCGCAGAGTTATTATATGAATATAGGGGAATAGAAACCAATCCTGAATCTATTGTGGTTGGTTCAGGATCTGAATACCTAATCTCATTATTAGTACTTTTATTAGGAAGAGATAACACCTATGGAGTAGAAGAACCTGGATATTTAAAAAATTACCGGCTTTATAATGATTACGGAGCTAAAGCTAAAACGATTGGTTTGGATAATGATGGCATCGATTTAAAGCAATTAGAAGATGCAAATATTATTCATGTAACACCTAGCCACCAATTTCCTAAAGGAATTGTGACTCCAATCGCTAGAAGAATTGAACTTTTGAACTGGGCTTATGAGAAAGATAATCGTTACATAATTGAAGATGACTATGATAGCGAATTTAGATTTTCTGGGAATCCAATACCAGCGATGAAAGGTATGGATTCATTAGACAAAGTTATCTACATGAATTCATTTTCAAAATCCATCGCGCCATCGCTAAGAATTAGTTTCATGGTGCTGCCAGATAAACTTATGAATCGTTATCATAAATCCTACTCATATTTTTCCTGTTCAGTTCCTGTAATCACGCAAATGGTTTTAGAGAAGTTTATTGAAGATGGAGAATATGAGAGACATCTAAATAGGATGAAGAATATCTACAAACAAAAAAGAGATCAATTGATTGAATGCCTAAAAACCTCAAACTTCAGCGATAAAATAGAAATCATCGGTGAAGAAGCAGGACTGCACTTTTTAGTAAAGATAAATACTTCAACTAAATTATCTAGAATAATTGAAGCAGCTAAAAGCTATTCAGTAAGAGTTTATGGTATTAACGAGTACTGTTTAAATAAAACTCAAAAACAACCTGAAAAAATCATAATTTTGGGGTATTCACATTTAAAAAAAGTTGATTTCATTAAGGCAATAAATAGTCTAGAAAAAGCATGGGACAATTTACTATAAAAAATATTTTAAAAACTATAGTTTTCTTCTTCCCAATGTAAGCGCTTTATGTTATAATTTTATTTGGAAAGTGGTGAAGAGATGAGAGTAGAGAAACATCCGATTTTGTCTTTTGATAAAAAGCAGAAATTACATTTTAAATTCAACAGTAAAGATTTAGTTGGTTTAGAGGGAGATACAATAGCCGCTGCACTTCACGATAATGGTATAATGCATTATTCTAATAGTATTATTCATAATCGTCCTAGAGGTTTTTATTGTGCAATTGGAAACTGTGGTTCATGCAATATGACTGTTAATGGAATTTTAAATGTCAAAACTTGTATGACACAATTAGAAGAGGGTATGGTAGTCGAATCTGAAATAGATGAGGTGACTATACATGATTAGAAGAGATTTAGTCATCATCGGCGGAGGACCCGCTGGCTTATCAGCTGCTAGAATTGCTTTAGAAGCTGGAATGAAAGTTACTATTATTGAAAGAGCCTCATTACTCGGGGGCCAGTTGGTAAAACAAACTCATAAATTTTTTGGTTCAAAGAAACAATATGCCAAAACTAGAGGGATTGATATAGCCACTATATTAGTTGAAGATTTAAATAAATACAGTGAAAACCTTGAGATACTTAAAAACGCCACTGTAGTTGGTATGTACAAAGATTATGTTTTAACAATTTACCAAAAAAATAAATATTTTAAATATCAAGCAAAAGCAATCATTGTTGCTACAGGTGCTTCTGAAAAAGTACTAGCATTTGAAAACAATGATTTACCTGGAATCTATGGAGCTGGAGCGGTTCAAACTCTAATGAATTTGTACGGAGTTTTACCGGGACAAGAAGTAGTTATGGTTGGTAGTGGGAATATAGGTTTAATTGTTAGTTATCAAATGATTCAAGCAGGTGTAAAAGTGAAAGCTTTACTTGAAGCCGCCGACCACATAGGTGGATATCTAGTCCACGCAGCTAAATTGGTTAGATTAGGAGTGCCTATCCTAACTAATACCACAGTTAAAAAAGCTTTTGGTAAAGAAAAAATAGAAAAAATTGAAACAATTAAATTAGATGAGCATTGGAATTATATTGATGGGACGGAAACAATAATTAACTGTGATGCCCTTTGTATCTCAGTTGGATTAACACCACTCCATCAGCTAATGTCAATGGCTGAAATAGATATGTTGTATGTAAATGAATTGGGAGGATTAATTCCTATTAAAAATTGTGACTATGAGACTTCGATGCCTCATGTTTATGCATGTGGAGATGTTACCGGGATTGAAGAAGCATCCAGTGCGATGGTTGAAGGAAAAATTGCCGGATTAAAAGCCAGCCATGGACTTGGATTTATTCATCCTGATTATGAAAAATTAAATAAAGAGTTTTACCGACAACTAGGAATATTAAGGCAAGGACCTTGTGGAAGTAAAATTAAAAGTGGTCTAAGAAAAGCAGGTGAGACAGTATGATAAAAAAACATGGATATCCTACTATAGACCAAGTAAAATCTAAGTTCCCTGATAAGGATATATTAATTAAACCAAAAGCTATCATTGAGTGTTACTCAGAAATACCTTGTAATCCTTGTGCAACCAGTTGTCCATCTAACGCAATAACAATTGGAGAAGACATTAATAAGATACCTCAGATAAATTTTGATATTTGCACCGGTTGCGGAATGTGTGTATATTCTTGTCCGGGCCTAGCAATAATGGTTGCGAGCGTCAAAGAAGACAGAGCCTATTATAAAATTCCCTACGAATTATTACCTGTACCAAAAGTTGGTGAGGTATGGAAAGGTGTAAATCGTAAAGGTGAAATAATCTGTGATGCAAAAATTGAAAATATAATGCAAAATAAAAATACTGATCGAACTGTATTAATTACAGTTTCAGTACCGGTTGAGTTTCTCTATGACTTTATTACAGTAAGGTGTATACTATGAACGAAAAAGATATAATAATATGTAGATGTGAAGATGTCTCTTTAGCAGATGTCCATGAATGTTTAGATGCTGGTTATACTACTTTTGAAGAAATCAAAAGAATTCTAAGAGTAGGCATGGGGCCGTGCCAAGGCCAAACATGTTCAATTTTAGTAAAAAGAGAAATCGCAAAATATTTAGGTAAGAAAGTTGAAGATGTAAAAACTCATAAAACAAGACCATTAATAACTGGGGTTGTTTTAGAAGACATTGCAGGTAGTGAAGATGAATAAGGCTAGCATAGTAATTATCGGTGCTGGTATAAGTGGGCTCTCAGCCGCTTATAACCTAGCTAAAAATGGAATGAAAGATGTAGTTGTTATTGATAAGCAATTTTTAACGAGTGGGTCCACAGGAAGATGTGGAGCAGGAGTTAGACAACAATGGGGAACTAAACTAAATTGTATTCTTGCTAAAAAATCAATTGAATTTTTCAAAACCGCTAGCAAAGAACTTGGTTATGATAAAGATATAGAATTTAAACAAGAAGGATACTTGATATTATCAACTACGAAAGAAGAGGATGAAGAGTTTGATAGAAATGTAAAACTACAAAACTCGATTGGGATTCCTTCGGTTAAATGTACAATCAAGGAAGCTTTAGAGATTGTACCTCACCTAAATCCTAAGTCATTTACAAGTGCAACCTATTGTAAAACTGATGGACATGTAAATCCTTTCTTAATGAGCGAAGCTTATTATTTAGCGGCTAAAAAATTAGGTGTCAAATTCTATTTCTATGAAGAAGTAAAATCAATAGTCGTAGAAGCAAACAAAATAAAAAAAGTTGTAACTGATAAACATGAATTTATAACCGACAAAGTAGTAAACGCTGCTGGAGGTTTTGCAAAAGAAATTGGAGATATGGTTGGGGTGGAAATCCCTGTATACTCCGAAAATCACGAAATCCTAGTAACCGAACCTACAAGAAGAATGCAAGGTCCTATGGTAATGAGTTTCTCTAAGAATATCTATTGCCAACAGGTACCACATGGAAGCTTCTTAATGGGTAGAGGTAATCCTGATGCAATACCTAGTCATGATATATCAAGTAGTTGGCAATTTCTAGATGAAATGGCAAAAACAGTTTGTCATATTCTTCCTGAAGTTGGAAAACTAAGAGTTATCAGAACCTGGGGTGGTTCCTATAACCTAAGTCCTGATCATCAGCCAATTATATCTGATACTCATAAGTTATCAGGATTCTATATGGCTTGTGGTTATTCAGGACACGGATTTATGTTCGCACCAATTACCGGAGAGTTATTATCCGATATGGTATTTGGAGAAAAATTAGTTGACTATGCAAAAGATTTGCATATTGATAGATTTAAAAATAAAACTTTGACTGATTTTGAAAAATCAGTAGTATAAGAAAGGAAGTATACAATGGCTATTTATGAATACAAAACAGAACTACTAACGGATTTCTCTAACCCAGAAAACGTTAATCTTTACGAAAAAGCATTAAAAAAGGTAAGAGGTTATTTAGGAAAAGAATACCCACTTATTATTAATGGAGAAAGAATATTTACAGATAAATTCATTACTTCTTTAAACCCATCAAACCATAGTGAAGTTATCGGTAAAATCTCTCAAGCATCTATAGAAGAAGCTACTCTAGCAATGGAAACAGCTTTAACTACTTTTGAGTACTGGAAAAAAGTAAGCCCTAAAGTAAGAGCTGACGTGCTGTTTAAAGCAGCTGCTATCATGAAGAGAAGAAAACATGAACTTTCTGCTCTAATGACATTAGAAGCTGGAAAACCATGGGTAGAAGCTGACGCCGATACAGCTGAAGCAATTGACTTCCTAGAGTATTATGGAAGACAAATGCTTAAAATGGATCGCATTGACGATGTAGTTTTAAGTAGAAGAGATATGGAAAGAAACGAATACTCATACATTCCACTAGGTGTAGGAGCAATTATCACACCTTGGAATTTTCCGTTAGCTATTTTAACTGGAATGAGTAGTGCAGCTATTGTATCTGGAAATACGATACTATTAAAACCAGCATCAACTACACAGGTTATTGCCTATAAGTATGTTGAGATAATGGAAGAAGCTGGATTACCTGCAGGAGTTATCAACTTTATGCCTGGTAGAGGTTCAGAAGTTGGAGACTATATTGTAAAACATCCAAAAACTAGATTTATTTCGTTTACTGGTTCTAAAGCTGTTGGTTGTAGTATTTATGAAAACGCAGCTAAGGTTCAAAAGGGACAAATTTGGTTAAAAAGAGTTATAGCTGAAATGGGCGGAAAAGACGCTATGTTAGTTGATGAAGGTGTTGACATAGAGGCAACTGCTACAGCAATCGTTGCTTCAACATTTGGATTCTCTGGTCAAAAGTGTTCTGCTTGTTCTAGAGCGATCATTCATGAAGATGTTTACGATGAAATAGTTAAAAAGATTAAAGAAAAAACTGAACAAATTACAGTTGGTAATACTCAAAACTTTAATAATAAAATGGGTCCTGTTAATGACATTAATGCTTTTGAAAAAATCTCTAATTATATAGAGATAGGGAAAAAAGAAGGTCGACTACTAACTGGTGGTAATGTATCTAAAGAAGTTGGATATTTTATTGATCCTACAGTTATCGTTGATTTAGAACCAAACGCTAGACTAATGCAAGAAGAAGTATTCGGACCGGTATTAGCTGTGTGTAAAGTAAAATCATTTGAAGAAGGACTAGAAGTAGTTAATGGTACTGAATACGGATTAACTGGAGCTTTGATCTCTAATAATCGTTTGCATTTAGAAATTGCAAGAGAAGATTTCCATGTTGGGAACCTATACTTAAACAGAAAATGTACTGGCGCTATAGTTGGATACCAACCATTTGGTGGTTTCAATATGAGTGGTACAGATTCAAAAGCTGGGGGACCGGATTACTTAGTATTACATATGCAAGGTAAAACAGTTTCTGAAGCTTTATAATTGTTGATTCAAATATACCTTAAGGTAAAACAAACTTGTTTTGCCTTTTTTTTTAAAAAATGTTGATTTTATAAAGAATATGATATAATATATGTATATTATTAAAGTGTGAATGTATGTGATTTTAAATCTGCATATTTATATTTTAGATATTTCATTTAAAAAACTGAAGGGAAAGGCTGCTATGATTTTGCAAAGTACTGTTTACAATTTAAATAATAAAGAGTATAATAATTTAGACACCATATGCAGTGTCTGGCTTAACTATGTCTAAAAAAACTAAACGATATGATAAAATCATGGCTATGAAATGTAAGAATGATATCAATTTCGAAGAAATGCATAATTTTCTACTGGATAGGGGTTTTGAGTGTAAAAAGAGTTCAGGATCAAGTCACAGAATATATAATCATAAGAAGTATGATGGCATAGTAAATATTCAGGAAGTAGATGGATTAGTAAAGAAGTATCAAGTGAAACAAGTGCAAAGTATAATAATTCTAATAGGAGGAAATTAGTATGCTGAAAATAAAATATCCATATTTAGTTAGAGAAGTTGATCCTGAAGAAATGGACGTATTATTTATTGTTGAATTTTTTGACTTTCCCGGTATTATTGGTGGAGGAAATACAGTAGATGAAGCTTTAAAAATTGCAAACGAAGCAAAAGATATGTATATTGAATCATTAAATGAAGAAGGAAAAGAAATTCCAAATCCTACAGATTTTAATGTAAGCGGAAGAGTAACACTAAGATTGCCAAAAACACTTCATTTCAAATCTATTCAAGAGGCTAAAAAAGAGAATGTAAGTCTAAATACATTCATTACCGATGCAGTATCGGAAAGGGTTTATGGTTCTTATAGCGTAGTTAGTAGTGTGATTTTTAACAAACCAAATCAATATAATGACAAAACTAATTCTTCACTAAAATATTTTAGCGTGTTAGATAATACATATTCTGAAACAGAATCGTGCATTGAGGAGGGAAAATTCGGATATGCAAACTAAAAACAAGATAATATTTGATAAAATTGAAGTGTTTTTAAATAACGTCAATTTCACAAGGATTAATCATATTCAAGGCAAGTATGAAATCAGTAGCAATGATATAATTAAAGTTAACGATGTTGATGAAAATGGGTTTAATTTACTTGCAACCAGGAATTTATTCTTTTTACCGAAAGGACTTTTTAAAATTTCGGTTAAATTTGACATAGTTTGTAAGTTTTCACCAGTGTCGAGGAGACATTTTGCTGGTGACCTTAAAGAAATTGGAAAATTTATTAAAAAAAGAAAAATCGAAATATTTGAAGATTTAGGAGTTGGAAAAAAAATGTCAATAATAATCAGTCAATTAACTTCGATAAACAATAATAATCCAATTGTTTTGCCACCAAATTTTCTACAAAATATAACTGAGACTAAGAAAGGCATATAAACCTTTCTTTTTTGTTAATTTATCCTTAGGTGTAAAAACATTCTTGAAAACAATAGTGTTGGTTAATTTTCAATTGAGATTAAATGTATAACATTATTAAATTAGCACCTGATTTCAGGTGTTTTTTTAATGCGTATTCATGATGGCATTCTGGTTAATATGTTATAATTATATATGTGAAGGAGGGGATTATATGGTAAAAAAATCACTTCGAGTTGAAGGTATGACTTGTTCAATGTGTTCAAAAACAATTGAAAATACTTTCAAGGAATTAGAAGCTATAAAAGCAGATGTAATAGTTAGTGCTAGTAAAGTAATTATGACCTATGATGAAACCAAGTATTCACTGGATAAAATTGCTAAAATTATAAAAAGCCTTGGCTATACACCGATTTTAAAAGAAAATCTTAATGATAACAAGAAATTAAGAAGTAAAATGAAAATAGAACTAATTATTGCTATAGTACTTAGTATTCCATTGTTGTGGGTGATGTTCTCTCATATTGAGTTAACATCATTTATTAAATCCCCAAAAATCTTTTCCAATGGTATTTTTCAAATGATACTGGCTGGTTTGATTCAGTTTGGTATTGGTAGAAGATTCTACAAAGGCGCTTATATTAGTATTAAGAAAAGCAGTCTAGGGATGGATATTCTAGTTGTTCTTGGAACTACTAGTGCCTACGTGTATAGTTTATATCTATTATATAATCAACTATTCGTAACTGAGTTAATGCATCCAGTATATTACTTTGAAATCAGTGCTCTAATAATTACAATGGTAATGATTGGTAATTATATTGAACACTTCGCAAAAGAAAAAACTGAAGATGCTTTGGTTGACTTGATTAACCTAGGTGCCAAAGAAGCTAGAATCATGGTTGACGGAAAAGAATTAATGATTGATATTGATGAAGTAAAAGTCGGAAATCATATAATTGTTTTAGCCAATGAAAAAATCCCAGTTGACGGTAAAATTATAGCTGGAACCACCTATATTGATGAATCAATGATTACAGGTGAAAGCATGCCTGTTTATAAAAAAATAAATAGTTTCGCAGTAGGGGCGACAATTAACCTTCAAGAGAAGATAGTAATTGAAGCAATTAATTTGGGAGAGGATGCATTGCTAAACCAAATTATCGCTTCGGTAGAAGAAGCTAGTGCTAGAAAAATTCCAATTCAAAGAACAGCTGATAAAATCGCTGGTATATTTGTACCTCTAGTTGTGTTTATAGCTGTTTTAAACTTCGTAATTCATTTCTTAATTATAAAAGATACATTTACCTACTCATTTACCACAACAATCGCCATATTAGTTATATCTTGTCCTTGTGCTCTAGGATTAGCTACACCAACCAGTATTTTGGTTGGGAATGGATTAGCCGCGAAAAATCAAATATTATATAAAGGTGGTGAGTTCTTTGAAATAGCGAATAAGATAACCGCTATAGCTTTTGATAAAACAGGGACTATAACCTACGGAAAGTTTGAAGTAACCGATTTTGTCGGAGAACCTAGAATGTTAGACTATCTGTATTCAATCGAAAAGGAATCAACTCATCCGATTAGTAAAGCAGTATCAGAATACGCTTTAAACAATGGAGCTAAACTAATTAAGATATCCGATTTTGAAACCTTACAAGGTAAAGGTATTAAGGCTATCGTTAACAAATCTGTAGTCTATATTGGATCAGCTAAAATAGTAGATGATTTTGAAATTGACTTTTCAGAGTTCCAAACTGCCTATAGTAAGTTATTAGAAGCAGCTAAGACAGTGAATTTCCTAATTATAGATAACAAAATTAAAGCGCTTTACGCACTTAGAGATGAAATTAAAGATACAACGATTTCCACTATTGATGTTCTGAAATCAAGAGGTATCAAAACCTACATGATAACAGGAGATAATAAGGGAGTCGCTAAAAGAATTGCCTATGAAATTGGCATTGACCAAGTATTCTGTGAAGTCTTACCAAGTGAGAAAGCTGAGATAGTTCGTGAAATCCAAGAAGATGGACACATAACAGCTTTTGTAGGTGATGGAATCAATGATGCTCCTGCATTAAAACAAGCAGATATTGGGATATCTATGGGTGCAGGAACTGATATAGCAATCAACTCCAGTGACCTAACCTTGATGAGTAGCGACCTTGGATTAGTAATTGAAGCAATTGACCTATCAAAAGCTACACTTAAAAACATTCATCAAAACTTTATCTGGGCATTTAGTTATAATCTAATCGCTATACCACTAGCGGCTACTGGTAATTTATCAATGGCATTAGCTGGAGCAGCAATGGCATTTAGTAGTATTATGGTTGTATTAAACGCTTTAAGATTAAAACGTTATAAAGTTAAACATTATAAAGGAGAAAAACAATGAAATTTTTAGTAGATAATATGTCTTGCATCCATTGTGAAAACAAAATTAAAGCGGCATTAAAATTAGCTGGATTCAAAAAAATCAAGATTGATTTAGAAACCAAAGAAGTAACGATTGCATTGGGCAAAAAAGCAAAGTCAGAAGTTGAAAAAGTAGTTACTTCAATTGGATATAACTTTAAAGAAATATCGTAAATATTTTTTTAAAATCTAACTTAGAAAAGTAATCAGCAAACTTGTTTGACATCCTTAAATGATAATGCTAAAATTGGCAACGGTTAGATAACCAAAAAAAATATAAAGGAGAATATATATATGTTAACAACATTTAAAGCAACAGCAAAAAAATTACCAGAAGGTATGCAAGTAGAAACACAATCAAGAAATTTTAAAGTAATTATAGATGAACCTAAAAACATGGGTGGTACTGATGCAGCAATGACACCAGTCGAAGCCTTATTAGGAACATTAGGAGCATGTCAAGGTATTGTGGCGGCGGCTTTCGCAAAAGCTCAAGGAGTTTCTTTTGAAGAATTCCATGTAGAAATTGAAGGCGATATGGACTTAGATGGAATTATGGGAAAACCTGGTGTTAAAGTAGGGTTCCAAGAAATTCGATTTGTTATGCATTTTAAAACTAACGAATCACAAGAAACAATGGAGAAATTCGTAGAATTTATCGAAAGAACTTGTCCAATTGGAGACACTTTGACCGAAGGTGTTAAAATTGTTAAATCTGGAGTAGTAATAGACTAAATTAAAAGCCAACTTAATTGTTGGCTTTTTATTTGCATATGATTTGTTTGAACTTCAAAAAAACTATATAATAGATGTATCTTAAATAAAGGAGATAATTATGAAATTTTTTGATGCAATTGAAAAAAGAAGATCAATTCGAGACATTACAAATAAGATAGACATAGAAGAAACAGAATTAATAGATATAATTAAACGAAACCTAAAACATACACCATCAGCTTTTAACGCACAAAGTCAAAAGGTATTGGTATTGTTAGGAGAACAAAGTGTTAAATTTTGGGATTTAACTAAGGCAGCTCTTAAAAAGATGGTTCCTGCAAAAAGTTTCCCAGCTACAGCTGAGAAAATGGATAAATTTGGAGCTGGATATGGAACAATACTATTTTTTGACGATTTAAGCATAACTGATGGGTTAATAAAGAATTTTCCTACATACAAGCAAAACTTCTTAACCTGGGCTCAACAACAAAACGGAATGTTACAATCTAACATCTGGACTAGTTTAGCTAGTAAAAACATAGGAGCTAGTCTACAACACTATAATGAGGTTATTGAAAATCAATTAGAAACTGAATTTGATGTACCAAAGATTTGTAAGTTGATAAGTCAAATGCCATTTGGTGGTATATTAGAAGAACCTAGTGAAAAAGAATTTATGGATGTTGATTCAAGAATAATTGTAATGAAGTAAAAGCGCAATTTTGCGCTTTTTTCTTTGCAATGTAAGAAATTCAAACAAAAAATGATATAATAAATTATTAATAACTTAATCATATGGAGCTAGCTATACAAAAGTCAAGTAAAAATTGATTGTAACTAATAAATGAT
>CAZHSG010000026.1:0-24422 GCA_964535005.1 uncultured Candidatus Izemoplasmatales bacterium | reverse complement strand
CATTATTAATGTATTGTAAAGTATAGGAATTGATATTCCATTTTGCATATATAGTAATATTCTCTGCTGGCATTGTATCAAATGTGAATGCTACGCTTAACTCACTGTCTGAATACCATCCACCAAATGTATATCCTTCTTTTGTTGGATCATCTGGTTCTGTTACATTAGTATCATAGTCTTGAGTAATTGATGTTATAGCTGAACCACCATTTGATTCGAATGTGATTGTATATTGATTAATTATATATACTGCATTTAAGGTTAAATTAGCTGCTGGCATATTTGTTGGTAATACTGTATCCCATCCAGTAAATGTATAACCTGTTTTTGTTACAACAGGTTCTACTACTCCACTTAAATCTGCATTATATTCAAGATCAGCTGTATATGAAACAGTTCCATCATTATTAATGTATTGTAAAGTATAGGAATTGATATTCCATTTTGCATATATAGTCGTATCTGAATCAGGCTCCATCGGCGCTGTTATAACTGGTGCTGAATCATCGTTAATTAGGGTCCATCCTAAAAATGTGTATCCTTCTCTTTCAGCCACAGGCAACCCAGTAGTTGAGCCTTCAGAAACCATAATCGCTGGAATCTCTGTTCCTCCCAACACATCAAAAGAAACCACAAAAATATTCGTAGTTTCTACCGTAGTTATTGATGAATTTGTAGTTGTAACAGGTTCTGCCGTTGTTGTACTTATTTCAGAACTTGTTGTAATATTTGTTGTTGGTTCTGTTGTAGTCGTATTAGCTACAGAACTGGTTTCAGTATTTGTTGTGATAACGTTCGTTGTGGTTGTTACATTTATTGTTGATGTTGCTGTTGTTGTTGCAGTTGTTGTAAAAAAATCACAACTTGCCCCCACAAACAAAAAAAGTGACAAAAGCAAAAATGTCATCAAAAATTTCTTTTTCATCTTATCCTCCCAACAGAAAAAATGATCTTATGCACACTTCAAGTTGCAAATCTTAAGTACTTTACAAACAATATCTTATATTTTTATTTAACCAAAACATGGTTAAATATGATTGTTAGTAAGAATTATAGTTTATAACTCAAGTAAAATTTAAATATTACATTTAAATAGTTGGGGTCCCGTATATTTTTTTATAAATACATAATAATATTTGATTCATTTTAAAACTCAAATATGTAATCAAATAAGACATCTTAAAATTTTTTTAAATAAACACTTAATTGCTGGACTTAATTCAATAATAAAACACTCATTTTTTTTTGAATCGTACCCAATAAATTTGTGTAAAAAAAACAGCTAATGGTAGAAAAACAGTTCCAAAAATCAGAATAAAAGCTGATAATCGTTGTTCCTCTACTAAACATGCAAGAATAAAAGATGCTAGCATTATTATAGCCAACACGAATGCTAATATAAACTTACTCTTATCTGCTTTTTTCATTTTTATTACATCAAAAACAATTTATAGTATAATAAATGTAAGTTATCAGTACTCCAAGTATATATGCAATCTTGTTGACTAGCATTTTTAGGAACAGAAATATTAGTTTCTTTTTTTCCGTTCAACAATATATATGGAATATTATTTTCTATAGCAACTGATAATTCATCTGTGACATTTTCTGCATTTTCCGTCTCAGAACTGCAAAGAACAATTACTAAATCACTCTTTTTGATAGACTTAGTTATCTTTTCAAAGTTATCTTTATTACTGCTGCTATTTGAAAAGTTAACTACTTCAAAAGGAAAATTATTCTTTTCTTGTTCCTTTAGAAAAATATCTTTCAACTTAACATCAGTATTTAAGTCATATGATAAAAAAACTTGTTTTTTCATGTTAATCTCCTGTATTATTATGGATTTATCTAAAAAAAATATATATATTATATATATTGTTTAATCTCGACATTATACTCTACATTATAATATATTTTGTATTACATACTCCTTAACAAATTGTGTTGGATCAATATTGAAAACTTGCGAAACCAGCTTAAGTTTATTATGCAAATTATCTGAATGAAAAGTGAAATGTAATGTATTTAAATACTGAAAGAGGTATTGTTTATACATATTTGTATCATTCTCTATATAGTATGAGTACGCATAATACAGTTTAGCCAAATCTGTACCCGTTTTTGAGTTATACATTAACGCAATTTCATTAAATTTATCTAAAGTAGCTCTGTATTCCACAATATTTGAGTATTTAGCCGTCACCAAACACATTAGCAGGTAATTAAGAGAAACTAGGTATAAAGGTACTCTTTGCATATAATAGAAGTCATCTCTGAATTCTTTTAGAAGCCAGGTAGCTAAAGTTCGATTAAAATCCGTTGAATCTATTAAAATAATTACTCGACATAGTAAAGTATATAAATTTTCATGTTCATAAGTTGCCTCACTTAACACTAGATCTAAATACTCTTGGTATTGCACTTGAGTTAACTTTCCTATACTAAATAAGTGTTTGTTATAAAGCATTTTGATACAAGTAACTCTCTCTTTACTAACAGTCTCTGATTTATCCATTGTTTTATAGGCTTTTTCAACAAATTCACTATTTCCGCGTGTAATTGCTAATAAGTAGTTATCTATATTAATCTCATTGTTGAAATACTTAACGAAGTAATATAGCAAATCAATAATATCAGCATTTAATCTTTCAATTAACTTATAAATCTTTGTGGCCCTAATTTGTGTATGTCCATTTTTATAACGATAATATGTTTTAGTTGAAATAATTCCTTCTGTTAACTTCTGAACTGTCATTTTTTTTCTTTTTCTTAAATCATCAATCAATTTCATATATAGGATACTTTGTCTCATAATTGAAACCTCATATGTTCAAAAAATGTTTTATCAAATATATGATTGTTTTGAAGTGAATCAATATATATCCGCAGATAATCTGGGACAATTTTTTTAGTGTCAACATTTTTACAGCTCAGTAAATGTGATACTAAATAGAAAACAGATTTTTTATACATTTCTTCATTCTTGGTTAATTTGAAATATGACACTAAATACTCAATTATTCCAGGATATATGTCTTCTATATTTAAATGTTCTAAATGTGAAAACAACGTATTGAACAACTCCCTAATATGGTTATCTAGTTTTTGACTGAAAGTTTCTTTTGACAAATAGTAACCGAGTAAAAAATGGTAAATTAGCATTTGATCAATTTGATATTCTAAAGATATAATTTCTTTTTCGCCATCAACAAATTTCTCAAAAAAACCAATTATATTCTTTTTGTCTAAATCCATGCAAAACTCAAAATATATAATCAAACTTTTAAGTTCTTCTCTAGATATTACTTTTGAGTCTAATATTTTTCTAATATCAATAAACTTTTTCATCTGGTCTAATATTGCTGGTTTCATTAAATTATTGTTATAATATTCCATTTTCAGTATCGAAATCGGCAATAACATATGAGAAACCTCACTTTTGATTTTTGGATCAATACTATTAATGTATTTTGAGGCTGATTCATTTCTATTATTATTAACTAATTTCACAAAATTTGAATGGCCAATATTTTTTGCTCGAATGTTATTATAAACGTAAGTCAAGAAATCAGGCAGTTGATAACCTAAGCGCTTTAAATACATTATTAAAACATCAATTTCTATATCAAATTCTCCACTTATATAACGACTATAGGTTCTTGTAGCAACAATACCTTCGTTAAACTTATTAACTCTGATCTTTTGTTTTTTACGCAACTCATCAATATAATGCATTATAACGTGTGATTGATACATAAATTACACCCCTGTCTAACCTAAATATATCTAATCTTCTGATAATATATTTATTATACCAAATAATGAATATATTTTGTAGGCCCGGCCTCTATTTACATAATTTAGTAGATTACCAAATTATTAAGTTTCTTTTTTATTTCAATATTTTTATGCATTTACTATTATACTCACTGTTTAAAAACCATACCAATCCATTTTAGTATTTTCTTAAAATATTACTTTTATCTTTAATAGTGTCTACTTTGGAAATTTTGAATCATTATGAAGTAGACTGCTTTTTTTGATTATAAAATTTCATCCTGTCTAGTCAATAATTCAAGTTAAATCAAGGTTAGTTGTTAAGTTTGATATAATTGTTGTACAACGCGTTCAAAATTCACATGCTTAATCTTCTCTAAATCATTATCTGAATAATCCATATTTTTTAAACATTGAAATAATTTGGAAACTTGATTAATTTGCTCTAGTCCTTTTACTCTAGTTGTAACAAATTCATTCCCTAAGTAATAACACACATCTAACCCTACACCTACATGGTCAATTCCAATTAGTTTTATAGCGTAATCAATATGTTTGGCAAGATATTCAACTGTTTGATTTTCTTTATCTTCAGAAATGAAAGCCGCTACAGCACAAAAGCCGATGACTCCATCTCTTACTTTTAGTTTGAGTAATTGTTCATCAGTATAGTTTCTTCTATGATTACATAAACTTTTACAATTTCCATGTGAGATAATAACTGGTTTTGTTGTTTCTGCAAGTATATCATCAAAGGTTTTAGGGCTTGAATGTGCTAAATCAATTATAATACCTAGTTTTTCGGCATGCTTAATTAGTTCAATGCCGCTCTCAGTTAATCCACCATCTGGATTACCTAATCCTGATCCATACTGATTTTGCTCATTCCATGTTAAGGTTAAATGCCTTAACCCTTTTTTATATAATCTATCTAAATGATTAATGCCTTTTAGATATTTAAGCCCTTCTACTCCTATAATGATACCAATTTTATTACTTGCCTTGGCATCATTAATATCATCAATATTTAAACAGATTTTTAAAATATCCTTATTTTCTGTTATTTCTTTTATCGATACTTTAAAAATATCTTCGAACATCTCTTCGTTACCAAGAAGTGGATTTGTATAATTAACAAAAATAGAGGTTGTGATACCCGCCTCTTTATATAGATTCAAATGTCTGTCCCTAAAACTAGAATTTGTATTCCCTTTTTTACTATTATTGTACATATCAGTTAATATATCGGCGTGTGCATCAAAAATCATAAACAATCCCCCATTTATAGCATTATTTCAATACCTAAATAACACAAAAAGGTAGAAGTCTACCTTTAATGTTTTAATATTTTCTTAAAAACTAAGTTGAGTTGATTTCATCTTTAGTAGATTGGCAGCTTCTTCATCAACAATAATGGTTACATTTGGATGAAGTTGAAGAATAGATGCTGGAACACTTTCATCGATTTCTCCATAGACTGTTTTATAGATTGCTTCTGCTTTTGATTTACCAGATGCAATCAATAAAATCTTTTTAGAGAACATGATGTTTCTAATACCCATTGTAATAGCATATGATGGAACTTCTTCTAAAGAATTGAAAAATCTTGAATTTTCTATTCTAGTTTGTTCATCTAATTTTACAATAAAGGTTTGATTACCAAGTTCGCTACCAGGTTCATTAAACCCTATATGAGCATTTTTCCCAATACCTAAGATTTGTAAATCTCGTTGCTTACCAAGCATTTTAGCGTCATATTCAGCTGCTAATTTTTTCATATTCTTTTCATCATTAGACGGAATATTAATGTTTTCTGGTTTAATATCAATGTGATCAAATAGATATTGATGCATAAAAGAATAATAACTTTGAGGATGTTCTTTAGGAATACCTACATATTCATCTAGATTAAAGGTTCTTACATCCTTAAATGAGATGATAAAGTTATCATATGCTTTGATAAGATGTTCATAGAGTCCAACTGGTGAAGTACCGGTTGCTAATCCTAAAATAAGATCTGGTTTTTTTATGATTTCTCGAATCACAAAACCAGCAGCCGCTTTTGAGACTTCTTCATAGTTTTTATATTTATAAATCTTCATAATGTTACCCTCTTAATTATATATTTTTAAGGCTTTCACGTATGTTGCCTTTGTATTCTTGAAGTGTATCTTCAATTTCTTTTTTATCTTCAATATTTGACAATATTGCAAATATGGCGTGTTTTACAGATTTGTATTTACTTAAATACTTTTCTGCAGTACCTATATCTACTCCTGTAATTTCTGTAACAATTGTTTTTGCTCGTGACACTAATTTTAAATTTGTCATCTGTAAATCAATCATAAAATTTTCATAAACTTTACCAAGTTTAACCATAGATGCTGTTGTAATCATATTAAGAATTAATTTTTGTGCTGTCCCTGACTTCATCCTTGTTGAACCAGTTAATGGTTCAGCACCAGTAATTGCTTCTATTGGATGTTTTGCAATCTTAGCAATTTCAGAGTCATGGCTAGTTGTAATACAACCAGTTTTAGCTCCCATGATATTTGCGTACTCTAAGCCACCAATTGCGTAAGGTGTTCTGCCACTTGCTGCAATACCAATAACAACATCATTTTTATTGAGTTGATACTTTTTTAAAGCCTCAGCAGCTTCTTCTTTAGAATCTTCTGCGCCTTCAACTGCAATTCGTAATGCAATATCTCCACCTGCAATAATACCAATTACTTTATTGTTTCCCACACCAAAAGTAGGTGGAATTTCACTAGCATCTAGTACCCCAAGTCTTCCACTTGTTCCCGCACCTATATAAAATAATCTACCATCATGTCTAAAGGCATCGGTAACCACCTCAACTACTTTTGCAATTTGATCAATGGCTTGTTCAACTGCTAAAGGAACCTGTTTGTCCTCATTATTGATCATTCTTAATATTTCACATGTAGAAACTATATCAATGTTTTTAGTGTTATCGTTTCTTTTTTCTGTTGTAATTTTACTTATATCAAGCATATAATTGCCTCTTTTCTAGATTCCGTTTCGCCAGATAATATGCTCCAAATACTGGCTCTAAAGGAGTCTCATCCATGATATATTTTAATCCTGCTTTGTTTAATTCTTTAATAAGTGTTTCTTTAACATAAGGTGCATTTAGTAAAAACCCTCCCTTAATTCCAATTAGTACAGCGTCCTTGGATTTAAGAATTTTATATGCGCTTATTGTCTGTTTTGCAAGAAGTTTCCCTTCATCAACAAACAGTTTGATTGCTTCTAAGTCATTATTTATCGCATGATTCGCGATAAAATTAGATAGCGTAGCAATAACGCTTTTTGGGTTATTATATACAAATAATTTTATTTCTCTATACTCATGAGTCCCAATTTCTTTTAAAATGCTTTTAGTTAATGGCGTTATCAGGTCTGCTTCTTCATGCTGATCAATAATATTCTTTAACGCTTTAATTGCTAAATGATAACCAGAACCTTCATCTCCTAGTAAATGACCATAGCCACCGATAAACTTGATATCATTATTTTGTTCTACCATCACAACACTACCTGTTCCACCTAGAACCATAATAGTATCTTTTTTTTGATATTTTTTAACTGAATATAAGGCGATTTCAGCATCTGTAACTATTGAAAGCTCAGTGTTGAATTGTTTTTCTAAGTCTTTGATAAGGGATTCTTTACCAGGATAACTTAAATATCCTGCAATCCCTATTTCAATCATCGCAATTAACGACTTATCAATGTCATTTGTTATCTCTACTAATACTTCTTTTAAATGACATATGGTATCACTAGCATTTACACAAAAGTTACCATATCCTTTTGTAACGCGCTTTAATTCTTTGCCTTCTAAATCAAATAGTACTCCAAGTGTTTTGGTTCCGCCTCCATCAACACCGATTATATATTGTTTCATAATGAAACTGGTGGAACTCCTTTAGGAAGTATCTTACCTATTAAATATTCTAATAACACCTTAACGGAATTTGGTGTATATTCATACAATAATACTAAATTCTTAATGTTTTTTTCAAATACACTATCATATGGATTTCGCATCGAAATAACATATAGATTATTTGAAATATTTAAATGACGAATGATATCTAATTGATTTTGATAAATGTTTGCATTATAGGTACAAAAAATTACTTGTTCATATTCTTTTTCTCTTTGTTTGATTTCAAATATTTCTGTTTTAGTCACTCTAACTGAAATTTCAAAAGTATCAATATCTGGTAATTCCTTATTGACAAGTTGAATAATGTTAAACCCACCATCATCTTCATCTGCAATTGTTGTTGAGAGTGGACTAGATGCTATCAGTAAGGTTTTTTTTGAAATATCTACATTATTACCCTTAACTAGTGTTAACGCGTCTCGCAAAACATTTAATGAAAACTCTTTTGAACTTTTATCCTCAATAATATCTTGAACATCTTCATAAGTTCTTTCTAGATTTAATACTATATTTTCTTGTTTGTATTTTAAGACTCTTCGTACTCGCTCATCAATTCTATTTTGTGTTTCTTTTGTTCCATTAATATACGCATTCTTAATGTATTCTATCGACTTTTTCTGTAGATGTTCATCATGAGAAAAAGTTACAAGATTAGCCCCAGCAGTAATCGCCATTAGCGCACCTACATGAGTTGAATAATATGTTTGAATAGCTTTCATCTGCATACCGTCTGTTAGGATTAATCCTTCAAATCCAAGTTTTTGTCTTAATAAACCTGTTAAACATTGCCATGAAAGTGTTGATGGTAATCCATTCTCATTTAAAGCTGGGAAATTTATATGTGAACTCATAATTGCTTTTACACCACACTTTATAGCATCCACAAAAGGAATCAACTCTAGTTCTTTTAGTTGATTTAAATCTTTATCAATTTTAGGTAGATCAAGATGAGAATCAACTGAAGTATCTCCATGACCCGGAAAATGTTTGGCAGTCGCTATAACGTGTTCTTGCAATCCTTTGATATTTTGAACTCCATAATCACTTACACGTCTTGGATCATCTCCAAAACTTCTAACTCCAATCACTGGATTATAAGGATTGTTATTTACATCAAGACTTGGTGCTAGGTTCATATTGATACCAAGTGCTTCTAACTCTTGTCCCATAATTCTGCCAGATTCATAACTATTTTTTAGATTGTTACTAGCAGAAAGAGCCATCGCTCCAGGAAAATAGGTTGCACCATTCTTTATCCTAGTAACCATACCACCTTCTTGATCAATACTGATAAATAAAGGAATATTTAATGCTTCAATCGCTAATTTTTGTAAACTCTTATTTAATTCAAATAATTGCCTTGGTGTTTTAACATTTCTAGCAAACAAAATGACATTACCTGCTTTATAGTCTTTAATCATATCAATTGTATGATCATTTAACTCTAAGGCATCAAAACCAAAAACAATTAATTGGCCTATTTTTTCTTCAATTGTTAGTCGTTCAAAGTTGTAATCAATCATAGATTTGATACCTCCTTTTTAATTGTTTAAATGTTTCTGACTCTTTTTCAATACGTCTTAAAACAGCTTCTATAGGATATCTATTTTCTCTTAGATAAGAGTCTCCTGTTAAGTAATCAAAGAAATGTCGACCATTATTGGTAAATGGCTTTATGTAGTCAAATTCTTTGTGATGTCTTCTAATTAAATCAAATAGAATATAACCTGTTTTAACTGGTTTAAAAACGTGTTTATCCCATACAATTAATTCTATTCCTTTACATAAAATATCTTTATGTTTGGAAAACATTGGTGTAAAATATAATGATCTAAATTTTACTCCTGGTAAATGATATTTTCTAATCTCATTTACGATAAAATCATGTTTTAGATAAGGACTACCAATAATACTAAATGGTTTTGAAGTTCCTCTACCTTCAGACATGTTTGTTCCTTCAAAAAGGCATGTTGCTAAGTACTGATATGTTGTTTCAGGTGTGGGAATATTAGGTGATGGCATAATCCAATCAATTCCTGTATCCAGATAATCCATCGACCTTTTATACCCAGTCATCTCAATTATTGTAAGATTAGCATTAATTTTATATTCTTCGTTAAATAGCGTGGCTAGTTCCCCAACCGTTAATCCATAACGTTGTGGAATTGGATAATATCCTACAAATGACCTATATTCTATATTCAGTATATTACCCTCTACCTCTACAGCATTTACGGGATTAGGACGATCAAAGATAATAATCTCTTTTCCTGATTCTTTACATGCTTCAAGGGCGTAAGCCATTGTATATAGAAATGTATAATATCTTGCACCTACATCTTGAATATCAATTGCTAGTACATCTATTTTCTCCATCATTTCTTTTGAAGGTTTTTTATTTTTCCCATATAAAGAATAGACGGTAATACCTGTTTGAGCATCAACAAAATCATCTAACTTAACTCCAGCTTGAAGTTCCCCTCTTACCCCATGTTCTGGGGAAAACAGAGCTACTAAATCAGTTTTTTGATTCATGATATTAATCGTTGTAACTAAATCCTTATTTACTCCAGTAGGATTCGTAATTAGTCCAACACGTTTTCCTTTAAACATATGTAAATAATGATCTATGCGATCGATTCCTAGTTTAATCATTATGTCCCCCTAATTTCTCCAAATAAGTAACTACTCTTCTAGTTAATAGTGTATTCAGTAATAGAGGAATACTAATCCCCGTAAATACAAACAACAGAGAAGTTAGTGATGTTGGAACCAACCATAACATAAATGGTGCTAAGGTAATAACGACCAATATCAAGGTAATAAAATAGTATTTACCTGCAAGGAAAAACGATAATTTGAAAAAATTAAGTAGCTTCAAATTATTCTGTACTCTCATAACGATAATGGAAAACATCATCATCGCAAACCATATTGCAATAAGGCCAAGAGAAATATAGTACCCAATCCAATGGAAAGTTGAAGTTTGGTTTTGCAAATTGAAATCATAATATCTTATATTTAAATACAGCAAAAAGAATACAGTTGCAATAATGATTTCAATAATGATTTTTTTAAATAACTCTTCTTTAAAATATTTGAAATAATCTTTAAATAATTTCGTTTCTTTTCTATTGATATAATCATTAAACATGTTATATCCCGCACTTATTGCTGGATAGATTGTTACAACAAACAAGCTGAAAAAGATTATCATAACATTTATCATAACAATACGGATAATCCAATCAGCTATATCATTAATGCGAGAATTAACAAGTTTTTCAAACATAATATCTCCTAACCAACAATACCGGTTCTTTCTATTGACTCAACAAATTGTTTTTGTACGAATAAGTACATAATTAATAATGGTAACATCATTAATAATGCTGATACATTACTAATCAAGGCTAAGAACAATGGGTTTTCCCATACATTTTGACCAATTAACTCTAGTCCTCCAGTATAGAACAACGCTTGATACATTCCTTCTGCTGCGTTGATTAGTTGCATTGTTAAGAGTGGGAACATTTCTGTAGAGACATCAAATATCGCTACGTAATATGCATCATTCCACTGCCATACAAAAGCAAATAACCCTACAGTTACAAGTGCACCACGAGCATTTGGTAACATAATGTTCCAAAATGTTCTAAAAACACTCGCTCCATCAAGTTGAGCAGATTCTTCCAATTCTTTTGGAAGCCCCCTAAAGAACTGCCTAAAGATATAGATAAAGATTCCACTTCTAATTCCCATTCCTAGTCCACTCATTAGATAAATGCTAATTTCCTTACCTATAAGCCCTATATCTCTAAAATACAAATACTGTGCTAACGACAAAGCTTGAGGTGGTGTAATAATAGTAATCATAACACCTAAAAATAAGATATTACTACCTTTAAAGCGTAGTCTACTAAAAGCATAACCTGCAAGAGCTGTTGAAATGATTTGCAATGACATTGAAATGAAACTTAGTTTAAATGTATTAAGTAACGCTCTCCAATAATCCAATACAACCATTGATATCTTGATATTCATCAATGACCACGTTTCAGGTATCCAAATAACTGCTGGGTTGTTAACATCTTCTGGTGCACGTAAAGCCATTGATATTTGTTGTATGGTAGGGAATAATATCACAAAACATAATCCAAACAATAATATTGTTCTAATAATTTTTAACATTATATCGCTAGACTTACGTTTCCATACTAACTTGGTTTTCGGTTGTTTAAAATAATCGTGTATATTTTGATAAAGAGACTTCACAAATTTAACAATTTTAGTCTTCATAATGTGAACCTCCTATCTTGAATACTTTAGCAATAACTACTAACAATAATAGGATTAAAATAATCGTACTAACATAAATCCACGCCATTGCAGCGGATTCACCCCAGCGATTTGAATTACCCAATTCATCAGAAATAATTCTACTTACTGAAGATGTTAAGAAGGTGTCAACCAATGCAAATACAGTCACTGTAATGATATGCGGACTGACATTTGGCAAGGTAATCAACCAGAAAGTTTCATAGCCAGTAGCACCTTCAATTTTAGCTGCTTCATACAAGTGTTTTGGCACCGTTTGAATTGATGCTAAAAATAATAGAATTGGTACACCAGCTAGGGATAATATCGTATAGATTCTATCAATCAAACCAACAATAAAACTGATCAACCACGGCATCATACCTGTTTGGATTAAGTAGAATTCCAGATTGAAAATCTGACCAATTCCCTGTTCTTCTAATAGTTGTGCAATCGCGTCACCTCCGCCTAAAGCGGTGGAGACAGCTGCACTGTTTAGAATAACTGGAATGAAGAAAATTGCTCGCACCAAAGCACGACCTTTAAACTTCATATTCAGCATCACTGCGATAAACAAACTAAAAATTAATAATACTGGTATATTAATCAATGCATCTAATGTAGTATTGATAAGCTCTACTCTAAAACTGCTATTTGATGTAACATGTTGATTAAAAGCATAGACATAATTTTGGAAACCATTGTAGGTAGATATAATCCCGTCAGGTGTTGGTTCTAGTGTATAGAAACTAAAGTATAAGCTTCTAATAAATGGAATCATGAAAAACATCAAGAATCCAATTATCCATGGAGCTAAGAAAATAATTGCCCAAATCATTTTTTGACGTTTATACCCAGTTAAACTCTTGCCTTTATGCGGACGGATAGTTTTTTGCTCTAATTCAGCCATTTAGTCCACCTCCAACACAAGATAATCCATTGCTGGAATGTCTTCACCTAAGACATCACTAACTGGACTCAAGTTATAATTAATCAAAATCTCTAAGCCATGAGAATAGGTTGCTTTAAAAACATTGTTTGCTACACATTCATGAGAAATCAAGTATCCATTATGGATACCAATTTCATCTAATTTTTTGATTTGTTCTTCAATACGATCAATCCAATTTAAATATTGGGTTGATATATAATAATTAAACTCAGTCTCACGCAATTCAGTTGACTTATCATAAGATAAAGTATATTTAATATTTGATCCTGTTTCTATAGTTTTTAAGAAATTATATTGAATAGTTCGTTCACTCGCCATATTTAGACTGACTGTAGAATAATCTACTTTACCTGCCAATACTAACTGTAATAACGGGATTTGATAATCTAAAATCGCATAAAGTGTTGTTTCAAGAGGTAAATCCATAATAAAATCAGCGTATGGAATTGCAAATCCTAATGGATTTGATAATAATACATCTTTTTCTAACGTACTTAAGATTTTTTGTTGTATTAACAAACTATCTTGTTTATACAATAATGTGTCTCCATAGTTTCCGCCAAGTGATCCTCCAAGAAAATCAAATGCTAATGTATCTTCATCATAGTCTTTTAATAAATTATTAAGTACTTCCTCTAAATATAGTGGATTCATAACGTAATCATCTTTAAACTCCTGTGTTCCAGGAGATTCATTATATGCTAGTTTAGATGGTAAGTGATAAGTAAATAGCATAGATAGACTACCATCTATTCTACTTGAGGTATAACGGAAATTATCAAATACTTTATCAAAATTATTAGCTGTCATAAGTCTTACACTAGGATACACAGCAATGTTGTGCGTATCTGCATATTCTAATAACAGTTCATAGTCTTTATTTCCACCCAAAACTTTTTCAATATTAAAATCATTGGCTATGGTAGAAGATAATCCTCCATTCATAATTCCTTTATAGTTGACACTTACATTGGATACACCAACATTATCTAAAGCCTCTAATATTTCTACACTCTGTTCAAATGAAGTTAACGATTGACTTCGGTAATATGGAATACCTAAAAAGGATGATTTGCTTTCAAATGCACCTAAAAATTCAAGTGAAAGGATTGCTTCAGATGTAGTATCCACTTGGTCATAATCGTACTCATCCTCTAAATATTTTCTGTATGCTCTTGCAATATGAACATAATCAGCTTCTGCTTGGTCTAAGAAAGTATACTCCACACTAAAATCAGTATTGACTCTTTCTTCTGTCCAAAGGTCTAAAGCATATTGATTATATCCTGTACCAAGTGTAATCGCTTCATTTTCTCTAAAGTTAAATGTTGGATAGACTTTATTATACGAATCAATACGACCAGAGACATCAGCGTTAATAGTTGCTTGTGTATCTCCTTCAGTAATAATCGCTGCAAACCCACCATTTTCTTTTACCATTCCATATAGTGGAATACTAATCTTTTGTTGTGCTTCAGGCATCTTATGACTTAAAATACCCAAATCTTCACCATATATTCTCTTTGAGTATGGTTGTTGGTAGTATTTGCCATTATTAAATTCAATCACTGCTCCACTACCATCTGGTAATACGATATACCCTTCAGATTCTTCTCCACCAACAACAGATATTGCTGATCCAAAATGCGGAAACAATGATACAGTCGCCAGATTAGCACCTTCAGATTCTACAATTGAATCCTGAATAACAGTAGTCTTAACTCCTGAATCAGTTAATGTGATTTGTAAAGCTATTTTGAAACTAACTGGATTATATATTTCTGTATAACCATATAATTCGTTTTCCGCAATAGCTTGTTCTCTTGAATAATCTAAAGTACCAGGACCATAGAAGATTGAATACAAACGAGTTCTAACAAGAACTGACATCCTTTCATATTGATTAATCACATAAACGCCCAAGTCTTCATCATATCCAGAATAAGCAATCGCCTCTAAAACATTTCTTTGTGGATGTGCTTCTAAGATTTCTGGTTTTAAATATTTAGGAAAATACAAATAATCGATATCAATATCTTTGATATCATATAATACTTGGAAGCCATCATCAACATATTTAATTGAGAAAGTCCTGTAACCACGATCATACTTCACGCTCTTAGGATGGCTAATACTTTGTTCATAATTATTAATTTTAGCTAATGATCCTGTTTTATTAAAATACGATAATTCAACAGTTGCTTTTTGTTTTTCAATTGCACTGTCTGTTATTGTTTTAGATAAATCTAATTGCCATGGATCTAGTACGGTAGGATTGCTATTCCATACAACACCAGTATGTTTGTTCACAATATTAAAGTGTGATGTTGTTTCATCAACATAAAGTTCGAAATCTTGATTAGAATCAACTAAATGATTTTTATCACTTAATTCCATCGCATCAACAAATCCTTCAGTGTCAAATTCAATTTTACTTGTGGTATATATGATTCCAGGCTTCATATTAAATAATGTAATATACGAGACAAATAGCGCCACAATGCTAAGTCCAATTAATAGTAGTTTTTTCTTCATCATCAATACCTCAAGTTAAATTCTTCTATAACCGACACGACAAAGGCTATAGCCTGTTGAATCAAGTCGAAAAATAGTAATCCAACAAACATTATAACTGCTATGGAAACACCTGTGGCTATAAAAGCCGCTATGGTTTTAAATAATCCATATTCATGGATATTCAAAATTCCCATAAACAACATCCACCCAGCAGCAATATAAGCGATATACATAATTAATTGATAAAATGTCATCTCTTCTAAAGTTAAGAAATTACTTAAGATAACACTTGGGAATCCTAATACGATTAACGGGAATAAACTGTATCCTGTAACCATTAAGATTTCCTTATAACTTCCTTTACCTGACATAAGAGTGGTAACACTCCAGTTACCTACAGTAAACAAGAAAACAAGCAATAACACACTAAACACTTCTTGTAAACTATTTAAGTCAGAAGGGTTATTAGGATTGGCCAAAAACCCTAAGTTTTTAAATGAAAATATTTGAAAATATACAAACAATATAATAAATACAATAGCAACACTAAATTTTGCTTTTTTATATCTTTTAAAATCTTCATATCCATCAAATGGATGCATTAATATATAAGCTGGGAATGTAATATAATCTTTGACAATCTTTTTTAATTTAGTCTTCATATAAAATTGATTCCCCCTTCTTATATATCTTCCTAATGCGGTAACCAATCAAAATACCTGCCACTAAGATAATTCCGCCCAAGATATAACCAAAGTTTTTCTTAATAATTGCATTACGATATTCACTGAATGCTTTTGAATAGTAGTAATCATCATGTCCGAGTTCAAAATAATCCATTGCTTCTCTAAACTCGCCTTGTCTTAATAGTTGTTTACCAATCCCATTATAAGCAATCTCATAATTAGAATTAATCTTAATCACTTCTTTCCAAACATTAGCAGCTTCTTCAAACATCCCTTCGTTGTGATATTGAATCGCTTGATTGACATAAGTACCAAATTCAGTCAAACCATAGACAACGATTGTTTTAGTTTTTCGATCAAGAACAAGTAATTGTTCACCAAAATAATCGATTGCGACACCTTCGCTAAATTTATCAATTTGATGACCTTCATCGCCATCAATATACAGTAAATTACCTTCACTATCATAAGTGAATAATCGAGAACGCTTTTGATCTAGTACTGTGTATATTCCATCATCAGTACTAGCAATATCTACTAAACTACTAGGTCCATCAACTACATAATTGTTCATGCCAATAACATACTGAATATCACCCATTGGAGGGAAATATCCATTACGTTTAATTACGTCAACACCTTTAGGGTTGATTAACTGAATTGGGTTTTCAGCATTATTTTCGGATACCTGGCTAGTCGCATAGATAAAGTTTTTGTCATTGATGCTAACATTTGTATATTCTGTTGGTAAGAATAGTTGCAACTGGGCAATCTGTTCTTCACTCATTAGACTTCTAGAAAAGATTTCAAATGGAGTTAACTGAATTGGATTTACACCAGTATAACGATTAAATGAACCGTCAGAATTAATCTCTACAATTCCTTCATAGATATGTTTAGCAATAACGTACATTCTATCTGTTCCGTCAACAGTAATTTTCTTAGGTTCAAACGATACTCCATCAAAGGTTGGATCATCAATTTCACTAAATGTATTTAACACTTCAAAATCATGATTTAATTTCACAACCCTAAAATTACTTGTATCACAGATAAAGATTCCACTATCAGTTACATCAACCCCATTTGGAGAATTTAAAGTAGTATTTGTTACATCCGTAATTCCTTCTAAGGCTAATAAATCTAAATATTCCTGCGAATACTCAAATGTAGTTATTTCATGCAGTAAATTAAAGTTTTCATCAATTACAACCAAACTATTTGCATCACTATCAACAACAAAGATATTTTCATTATACACAACCAAATCTTCAGGAGATACAAAATTAACACCAAGTTCTTCTGCATTAATGCTCGCTGTAAAAGTCATACCAGGAGCGCTGTGAATCGCATCTCCCCAGTATGAATAGTTATAGCTACCAGCTCCTACCAAAAACGGAACTAATAATATAATTAAGATAAGAATTAATGTTTTCTTCATATCATCTACTCCTATTTCATTCCTGAATGACTGAATGTTTCTACAATTTTTGATTGAGACAAAATAAAGAATGTTACTGGAACAATCATCATAATGAATGCTACAGCAGCAATTGTACCTGCACGCTCTATCGTACCTTGAGCAATCTGTCTCAACGCATAACTAAGAGGCTTCAATTCTTCACTGAAGATAAAACTTCCACCATCTGTAATCCATAATCTTTGGAATAATAAAATAATCAATGTTAACCATGCCGGTTTTACAAGCGGCATTACAATTTGAAAAAAGATTCGATATTCACTAGCGCCATCAATCTTCGCTGATTCAATTAGTTCATCTGGAATCTGTGACATAAATTGTTTCATCAAGTAAAGACCCAAACTGGAAGCAATTGCTGGCAATATAATTGCACTCGGTGTATCAATTAAACCAATACTAGAAATAATAATATAGTTTGGTGTAGCTGTTACTTGAGGTGCAAACATCAAGGAGTAAACTACTAAAGTAAAGAATATACCTCTACCAGGAAATTTGTATTTTGCTAGTGGAAAAGCTGCCATAGAAGCAATAATAACATGTCCTACAGTACCAACTACAGTAATAAATATTGTATTGAAGAAATATCTACTAAATGGAACCCAAGAGTTTCCAATTAGTTCAGATAAATCTCTAAAGTTCTCGAAGGTAAGATTCCTTGGGAATAACCTTGGTGGAAACAAGAATAACTCATCTAGAGGTTTAAAGGCATTAGATACTGTCATAACCAATGGAAATGCACTAAAGATTCCAAAGAATATTAAAACAGCAAATAAGGCGATATCACCACCAAGACTTCTATTTAACTTTCTTTTTCTTTTAAATAATTTCATCTAATTACCAACCCTTCTAAGGATCTGTCTAACAATTAAGTTAGTGGTAATCATAATGAAAAATAGCACGGTCGCAATCGCACTTGCATACCCTAAATCATAACGAACTGTACCATAATCAATCAAATGCGTTACGATGGTATGTCCAGCATACTGGACACTTGGGAATCCGACCAGCTGCATGGAGACAGCTGCAATTGCCAGAGTTGTTGTAATTTGCATAACAGCCCCGAACAAAAGTTGTGGTTTCATAGATGGCAAGGTAATATACCATAACTCTTGCCAACGATTTCTAATACCATCTATTGCTCCTGCTTCATAGAGTGTTTTATCAACACTTTTAAGACCCGCAATAAACGCTAAGAAACTCACACCTAAAGATAACCATAACTGGACGATGATAATAACTAACATCATATAGCTAGGGTCTTTAAGCCATAGTATTGGATTATCAATAAAACCAAATCGCATTAAAAATGCGTTGGCATATCCGTGTACATCCCCACTAAAGATTAATAACCACATTAAAAATGCATTACCGCTAATACTTGGCGCATAAAATATAAGGGTTAAGAATGATCTAAGTTTTGGTCTAAGTTCATTGATTAACCATGCAAACACAAACGCCATTAAGTAACTTACCGGACCTGTTACTACCGCTAAAATTAATGTATTTTTTAAGGCAATGATAAACACTTCATCTTCTAAAAATAATTTTATATAATTATCAAGGCCAACAAAACGAGGTGGTTCTAACAAGTTAAAATATGAAAAACTGATTCCTAGTGACATAATGACAGGGACAACAGTAAATGTTAGAAACAAAATTGCAAATGGAGCCATTAATATGTAGTAATGTTTGCTTTTTTTAATTTTCTTCCACAACAATTGTTTTTTTGTCAAAACTGGCGCTACAGTTGTATTTGCTTCCATATTTTCCTCCTATTCCAACCTGAATTCTCGACGTTTTTTTATTATTTCATCATTTATAACTTGAACATAATCATATATAGTTTCTCGTGGATTTGAACTTTCATTATAGACAAGTCTAAAAGCATTATCTAAATGACGACCAGTCATATATCCGCCTGGAACTTCAGGTATTCCTATAACCCAATCCCATTGTTCCTCAAGTTTTTGATATTCCACTACAGTCCAAGGTAATTGACTCATTGCTTCCACATTGGCTGTTGGATATCTTGCTGCTGCTCCTAAAATACCTTCCATTTCTCTACCAAATTGAACTTGTACTTCTGTACTTGTCCACCATTTAAGGTATTCCCATGCAGCTTCTTTATCTTCACAATCATTCATAATCATAACTGCAGTACCACTCGATACTGTCTCACGACGGATGGTATATCCACCCTCTCCATCTGGAACAAGAGTCCCTGGAATAGGAAGAAAATCCCATTTCCCGCGTATTTCTGGTGCAAATACACTCAAAGTATTATATACATTGTAATAACTAATACCTATAGGCATTTGACCACTTCTAAAACGATTAACAAAATTCGCTTGGACAGGAAATGAATAATCAGTGTAGAACTGAGTCCACATTTCAAATACTTCTGGTCCCATACCTTCATTAAAACCACTTTCAGTATTACCATTGATATAGAATTCTCCATCATTTTGGTAAAACAATGTAGAATAAATTGGATTTGGTGGTAAGTTCATAACAGAACCTTGAGTGATTGGAATTGGTAAGTAAAACTCTAAATTGTGTTTTTGTAAATCAGGAATTAAACCAATAACATCATCCCAAGTATTAGGAGGTGTAAGACCTAATTCTTCAAAGATGTCTGTTCGATAGAACATCATCAAGAAAATTTGTTGTTCTGGAAGTGCATAATATCCACCCTCATATTCAAATGGAACAATTGCACTATCTTTAAATCTTGTTACTACTTCTTCAAAATCATCAAATAAAGATATATCATATACTGCGCTTCTCATAGCATAGTTAACTGGGATACTATTTCCAAGCCCCATCGCGACATCTGGTCCTACATTCGATAATGTTGCTGGTAATAATACGCTACCATTTACTAGTTTCAAATCAATTTTGATTTTGGTGTTTGGCGTAAATGATTCATCGATTAATTTACGTAATACATTCGCTTGATCTCGACCAATTGATAACCAAACTTCAACTGTAGTATCTGTTTCAAATTCATCTGTTTCACCCAGATTTGAATAGTCTGTATTAAAGGTAGAAAAAAATGCTCTAATACTAAACCATAAGCCTTCAATAAATGATTCTTTTGCTTTTGGTAAATCCGCATTTGGACTGTGAACCATAAAGTAATCAATCTCTAAGGGTTGAGCGCTTAATAATAGCACCAATGTACCAAGTGAAGAAATATTAGAATTAAACGTTAATAGTTGTGTATGAATTTCACGAGGTTTCTCAAGAAAATCATCTAATTGCAAAATTACTGTATCTAAAATTCCTGTTTTTTCACTCTTAGAGCCTGAAATTGCAATTATACTTTCTCTTATTTCTACTAAACTATCACGTTCGGCTTGAATTCTTTCAACTAAATTTGGAATTCGTTCTGTTAATTGATAATCCCTAAATAAATCTGGTTCTGGACCAGTATATACAAGAATTTCTCTATATAATTTATTTAATTTGTTTATCACTGTTTGTACTTGCCCAATGATTGGTCCATAAGCACCTAAAGAAACTTGCATCTTTAAAGTATGTGTACCTTCCTCAAAATAGAATAGATAAGCTCCTTCTGGAGTTCCAAGTGTTTGCGTACGCCAACTACTTCCATATAAAAATGAATAATTTTGCATTTCTTGAAATGGAAAGGTACCATCGATATATATATTTCTATAAACATTCATACCAGAAGCTAACCGTTGTTTTACACGCATTGAGATTTCATACAAACCTGTTTCTTCTACATCAAATTCCCAAGTTATAAAATCTCCTGCAACACGCCAATTATTTCCCCCAATTGTGTTTAGTTTTACAAGTTTGGGGCTACTTGGCATTGTTCTTGTGCTTGTTCTATCATTTAAAGGGTAAAGTGTTGGTGAAGAACTATATGATTGATTCTCTGTTTGAATGAACTCGATATCTTGATCTGCAATAGTTGCAGTACTGTGAAACTGGTTATATTCATTATAGTTTATGGTTTCTTCTAAACTTTTAACTTGAATCGTATCTATCATTAATGGTTCTCTAATACTTTCCATAGAAATAGTATTTACATCTTCATTAAAATAAAACGCATATGGTGTATTAATGTAACCAATATGGTCATTAAAATAACTTGATGTCCAAAATGGTTTTTCCATTTGTGAAGGTCTAATATCATTCCCGTTGACATCAGTAACTACATCACTTGCATTACCCCAAATACGGTGAAACGTGATATTATTAGCCCCTTCAAATGGAATTTCACCATTGATATATACTGCTCGTTCAATACTAGAACTCTTACCCTCATATGGAAAATAATTAAGTATTAAATTATAGTAGCCAGATTCAGGAATATAGACATCCCAAGTAACCATACTAGTTTCATCAGTTAGTAAAACATCATCAACGCCTTCATAAGAATCAATTTCTTGAATAGTACCAACATTACTAACATAATCTAAAGAATCTATTGTAATATCGACATCTTCAGGATATTTATAATTGTGTTGTTCCAAGTATGAATAATAATCTGACACATCAAAATAAGATAATTCATCTACTTCTGAATCATCGTATGGTTCACCATTATAGGTTAGGAAAGCTTGCCTATTGCTTAACCAGATTGAGTCTACTGTAATAAAACCTAGTAGTATTATGACGGCAGCAATTAAAACTATATATATTTTTTTCATGTTTTTACACCTCTACATATATAGTTTCCCCTTTATTTCAAAGGGGAAATTCTATAAATAATTCTATCCCAAATAATCTTCTAAAGCTGTTTCGTAAACTGGTTTAATAGCATCAACCTTCGTTCTAGAAGTGCCATCTTTAATAGCAGTACTGATATTTCTTACCCAACCATTTTCGCTATAGGCACTAATACCTATTGCATTAGTTATGTCTAAATACACATTATCGTATACACTTAAATATGCATCTACATAATTTTGTTGATCAAATTTTTTTAATAATGATAATTCAAAATCATTATTTGTTTCTTCATCCGTTTTCCATAATTGAATTGCATTCCATACTCTGAATACCAATTCTTCTCTCTCTGGTGACATACCACTTGCAAGTGACATTACAGCTACACCACTAATTGGACTCAAGTATTCACCTTCATAATCATCAGCAACTGGATACGGCACAAATCCAAGTTCAAATGGAATTTGACCCCATCTATTATCGGCATTAACAAACCATAATTCACCAGGATGTATTGCAACTTTTCCACCCATCCATAGTGGACTACCAGCATCGTATTGACCACTTAATTCAAACAATCCTTTATTCCAAAGGGTAGTTAAGAAATCATACGTTTCAAGCGCTGGTGCTTGAGCAAATGCTACACGACCTGTTTGTTTATTGATAAGACTACCTCCATTTAAGGTAATCATAAATTTTGCATAATAACTAAGCATTCCACCAAGTGCATACATTTCATCAACTTGTCCATCAAGAGCAGTTTGCACTTGAGTTGCCCATTGTTCAAATGTTGACCAATTCCAGTTTCCAGCTAAGAATAAGTCAGTAGGATTTGCAACACCTAAACTTGAAACTAAATCTGCGTTATAGAATAATCCACCACTCATGCTTGGTTTGTAAGAATCAAATACATATACTCCACCTTGATATTCGCCAATATCCAAATATGTATCAGAAATGTTTCCACCAATGGTATTCATATAACCAGATACATCTGAAATTGCATTACCATTAACAAGCTCTTGAATCCAGTCACTTGTAATCCAATAAACATCACTTAATGGTTCTCCTGCAACGCTTGCTTGAATAATTGAAGTAACACGAGACGGTCCCCAAGCAGCACTTGCTGGATAGTTTTTGTATTTGATAACAACATTATATTGTTCTTCAACTAAAGTTTGTAATAATTGTTTTTCTAATTGATCAGTCCCTGAATAATCGTCATGGAATGGATTAATCTCATAAACTGCACCATGCATAATAACGATTTCTTCAGCAGGAATCTTAACACATTGATCTCCAACTTTTTCATAGTGAATTGGACATCCTTCTTCTCCAACAACAGTTACAGTAATTGTAACTCTAAATTCATTGCCTGCACTATCTTCGACAATATATACAATTTGATTAACACCCACAGAATTAGTATCTACTATACCATTCATTGTAATATCATCTGTTAAATTCCCATCTTCTAAATCATCTGCAGTAATACCTTCAAGTGGATTAAAAGTATCCCCAACAGTAATTTCTACATCTTGAGCACCCATAATAACAGGATGGTTATCCTCAGTTGAATTAAGGATACAGTGATCCCCAACTAGCGTATAACCATCTCCACAAGTTAAAAGAGTTGACTCTGTTGATCCTGAATCAGTTGTTGCAGTTGTATTAGCTCCAGTTATTGTAGTAGTACTATTTGTTTCTGTACAACCAACAAATGAAAATGCTAAAATTAAACCTGCAAATAAAACTAGTATTTTTTTCATATTTACATCTCCTAAATATATATTTAATTTTTTAAATTATCCATTAGATTTTATAGTAATATTATACACTTAATAACTATATAATAATAGATTCTATTAAGAACTTTATTGGAACTTTCAAAAATAAAAAATTATTTTCAGTCTCCTTTAAACTATAAAAAAACTAGCTTAGAATTCTAAGCTAGTTTTTTTATTTGGTTCTATAATTAAGTTAGGGGTATTAGAAAAACAGTGAAGC
>CAZHSG010000025.1:0-24508 GCA_964535005.1 uncultured Candidatus Izemoplasmatales bacterium | reverse complement strand
TGATTCAGTTAGAGAAGGTTACACATTCCTTGGATGGGATAGTGAATTACCAATTACTATGATAGACGAAGATATTGTTATAACCGCTACATATACAATAAATCAATATACTATAACATTTAAAGATTATAACGGTTACGTTTTAAATGTACAAATAAAGGTTTATGAAGCAGATTTAAGTACTGCAACAGTACCTGATGATCCTATTAGAGATGGATATACATTCCTTGGATGGGACAGTACATTACCAAGTACAATGCCAAGTGAAAACATCGTTATTACTGCTACATATTCAGTCAATCAATGTACCATTAGTTTTGTTACAAATGGTGGTTCTACAGTCACAGTAATTACTGAAGATGCAGAATCTGTTGTAGTAGAACCAATAAATCCAACAAAAGAAGGATACACATTTAATGGATGGTTTAGTGATGTAGAATTATCAGTTGCATATACATTTACAATCATGCCTACTGAAGACATTACATTATATGCAAAATGGATGATCAATCAATATACAATAACATATGAGGATGAGGATGGAACTATACTACAAACAGGTAGTTATGATTATCAAGTTGATTTAAGCACTTTTACAGCACCTAGTAGTCCAAGTAAAATAGGATATACATTTGACGGTTGGAGCAGTACATTACCAAGCGCAATGCCAGCAAATGATATTATTATAAATGCAACATATGCAATCAATCAATACACGATTAGTTTTGATACAAATGGTGGTTCTTTAGTTACACCAATCATTCAATATTATGATACTGTTGTGAATGAACCTATTGATCCTACCAAAACAGCTTATTATTTTGATGGATGGTATAGTGACGCTGGACTTGCTACAATTTATACATTTACAACAATGCCTGCAGGGAATATAACGATATATGCGGGTTGGAGTACTGAACCTAATGGAATATCTTTCGAAGCAGCAATTGAGATTACCTTAGGAGATGAACTTCCTGTAAACGTTGAAACTGAAGGAGACTGGATTTATTACACATTCACTCCATTAGAAACAGTAAGCTGCCATTTATATTCAAGTGGCACTTATGATACTTATGTTGAGGTGTATAATTCAGCTTTAAGTCTAATCCTCGAAAATAATTCATCAGGAACAAATTCGAATTTCCTTTTAGATTATGAATTTGTAGCAGGCAGCACGTATTACATCGTTGCTAGCATGGATAATGACACTGAAACTGGACTATTTGCAATTAATTTAAAAGAAATTCCTTTAGATGAATTAGATTACATATTTTCACAAAATGGGGACTCAACTTATAATATTCTTGGATATGTTGGAACCAGTTCAACTTCAACAATTCCGTCTTCCTATTTAGGAATTCCTGTAACAAGCATAGATTTTAGTCTTATACATTCAATGGATTTTTGGGATAATGATATTCTTACAAGTATGGTTATTCCAAGTAATATTATTATAATTGTAGATTCATTCATGAACTGTCCTAATTTAACTGTTTATGCTGAAGCTACTAGTCAACCAGCAGGATGGGCAGAAAATTGGAACAGTGATCCGTGTCCTGTTATTTGGGGATATGATGGAGTGAGTAGAACCTATACATTTGAAGAAAATGGAGGCACTACTGTTATAGACATTACTAGCAGTTATACAATCGATGAACCAGCTACAACTAGGGATGGATATTTTCTAACAGGTTGGTATGATAATGTTGAATTAACAGGAGAAATAGTAGAATTTCCATATTATACAACCGATCCTAGTAAAACGTCATTATACGCATCTTGGTCAGATACACCTGATGGAACATCATTTGTGAAGGCGATCGAGATTACTTTAGGAGACGTACTTCCTGTTAACATAGATACTGCAGGAGAATGGATTTATTACACATTTACTCCACTAGAAACAGTAAGCTGCCACTTATATTCAAACGGTACTTATGATACTTATGTTGAGGTATATAATTCAGCTTTAAGTCTAATCCTCGAAAATAATTCATCAGGAACAAATTCCAATTTCCTTTTAGATTATGAATTTGTAGCAGGTAGCACGTATTATATCGTTGCTAGCATGGATAATGACACTGAAACTGGACTATTTGCAATTAATTTAGAAGAAATTCCTTTAGATGAATCGTATTATGATTTTTCATTAAATGCGGGTGGAACCTATGAAATTACTGGTACTGACTATGATGGTACAAGTGCAGATGTTGAATTCCCATCATCCTATTTAGGAATACCTGTAACAGGCATTTGTCTAGATGTTTGGGATACATTTGATTTTTGGGATAATGAGGCTATTACAAGTGTTGTTATTCCAAGTAGTATTTTAATAATTAATTCTAGTACATTCCTTAATTGTCCTAATTTAACAATTTATGCTGAAGCACTTAGTGAACCAGCAGGATGGGCAGAAGATTGGAACAGTGATCCATGTCCTGTTATTTGGGGATATGATGGTGTGAGTAGAATCTATACATTTGAAGAAAATGGAGGTACTACTGTTACAGACATTACTAGCAGTTTTAAAATCTATGAGCCAGTTATAACTAAAGATAGTTATTTTCTAATAGGTTGGTATAATAATGTTGAATTAACAGGAGAAATAGTAGAATTCCCATATTACACAACCGATCCTAGTAAAACGTCATTATATGCAGCATGGACTGACACACCTGATGGAAAATCTTTTGAAGGAGCAATTGTGATTACAGTTGGTGATGAACTTACTGTTAACATAGATTCAGAAGGTGAGTGGGTATATTTCACATTCACCCCTACAGAAACATTTACATATGAAATCTATTCTAGTGGTACCTTTGACTCATATGGCTATTTATATAATTCTGGATTCAGTCAAATAACTGACAATGATGATAGCGGTGAAGGTTATAATTTTAAAATCACTTATGAATTGCAATCAGGTAGTACATATTATATTGTTGCTAAAATGAATGACAATACTGAAACTGGACAATTTACTATACATGTTGAAGAGAAGGATTACTTAGTTTATAGTTCAATTACAGGAGGATTTACAGTTACTGGATATACTGGAACTAGCATAGAAATTGAAATACCATCAACTCATCTTGGAGAGCCTGTAACAAGTATTAGCGCGTATGCATTTATGTCTAAAACTACAATTACAAGTATTGTGATTCCTAGTAGTGTTACAAGTATAGGTGATTATGCATTCTATAGTTGTACCAGTTTGACAAGCATCACGCTTCCAAGCAGCATCACCAGTATTGGCTCTGCTGCATTCTATAGTTGTACCAGCTTGACAAGCATCCATATTCCGAGCAGTATCACGAGCATTGGCTCTAGTGCATTCTATATTTGTCCTAATTTAACAATATATGCGGAAGCACTTAGTCAACCAGCAGGTTGGGTTTCAGATTGGAATGATGATCCGTGTCCTGTTATTTGGGGTTCTGACGGAGTGAGTAGAACCTATATATTTGAAGAAAATGGAGGCACCACTGTTTCAGACATTACTACTAATTTAGCGGTGGATGAACCAAGTATTACAAGAACAGATTATTTCTTTGGAGGTTGGTATGATAATACAGAATTAACTGGAGACATTATTGTATTCCCATATTATACAACCGACCCAAGTAAAACTACATTATATGCTGCATGGAGTCAAGAACTTGTACCTGATGGAACATCTTTTGAAACAGCATATGTGATTTATCTTGGTGACGCATTAACTGTGAATATTGATACAGCGGGTGAGTTGATTTATTATGCATTTACCCCAACAGAGACACTAACATATGAACTTTACACTACTGGAGTATATGATACGTATGGTTATTTATATAATTCAGTACACAGTCTAATAACAGAAAATGATGATGGAGAAGATCTTAATTTTATGGTTACTTATCAATTACAAGCGGGAAGCACATATTATATTGTTGCTGAAATGCTTTTTGGAGATGAAATAGGTCAATTTACACTAAATGTAGTAGAATACGTAGAACCAATAATACCCGATGATTTCGAATATGATTTACGTGATGGAACATGGGTAATTACAGGATATAACGGAACTGATGAAGAGGTTATGATACCAACAACACATTTAGATGTAGCAATTACTGGAATAGATTCATATGCTTTCAGTTCAAATGACACAGTCTCAATTATAATGATTGATAGTAATATTACTTATATTGGCATGTATGCATTTTCGGATTGTACTAATTTGTTTGCGATAGGTGTTGAAGTTGTAACCAAACCAGCAGGTTGGGATGCTTTATGGTGTTGGGATGATGTAGGGGGTGTAGAATATCTCGTTGTTTGGGATATGTATGCATAATATATTTTAAATCATTTAAGAATTAAACTCTCTTAATATATAAACCCGAACTTCATTAAAGTTCGGGTTAGGCTGTAAAAAAAACACCAGGATTTCAAATTCTGGTGTTTTTCATACTAATCATTTTACATTGGTAATACTTTTTTGTTTTATTTAAGTAACTACATTTGTTATCTGTTCAGCAACTTCAGGGAAGAAACTAAATACTATAACTAGCGCTAATATTAAGAAATATACCATCGCAAATAGTTTCTTACCAGCAACAAGTTCCATTCCAGCTAATCCACAGACAACATATACAGCATATTCCTTGACAGTTAACATAATTGAAATAATAGAACCATCAAGTCCGAAATCAAAAACTGTATTCAAATGAAGAAAAGCAAATAATAGAATTGTTAAAAATCCAAACAATTGACCAAAAACATTGTAAAACTTTTTCATCTTTCCCCTCCTATTTTATTATTTTACATAATTTATTAATAGTTTTAAAGTATTTAAAATAGCTGATTGATGAGTTCTTTCCATTCCGTGAGATGCATGTACACCAGGCCCAATTAAAGCACCTTTAATATCGTGACCACCTCTATAAGCAGCTGATACATCTGATCCATAAAATGGATAGATGTCAGTAGCGTAATCAATTTTGTTATCTTTTGAAAGTTTAACTAGTTTTGAGATAATATCATAATCATAGGGACCACTTGAATCTTTGCAACAGATTGATACTTGATTTTCGGTACAAGATAGATCTTCACCTATACAGCCCATATCAACCGCAATAAGTTCATCAAGTTTTGGAATAGAAGAGGCCCCGTGGCCAACTTCTTCATAGGTTGAAATGATTATTTTAATTTTATACTCAGGTTTAATATCATTATCTTTGATATATTTTAATAAACCAAAGAGAATTGATACTGAGATTTTGTCATCGAGGAATCTACTTTTAATATATCCTGATTCAGTTATAACGGTTTTTGGATCAAAGAAGATGAAATCCCCAGGAGCGATTCCTAGTTTTTCAGTATCCTCTTTTTCCTTAACTACTTCATCAAGCCTAACAATCATATTATCAGGGGTTCTAGTTTTAGTAGAAGCATCCTTGTATATACATGAGATGCTGGACTGGTTGATAAGAATGTTCCTGTGTATGTTTTATTGTCACGGGTTCTTATTTGACAGTATTCACCATCTAAAGTAGGCCAAATCGGTCCTCCTATAGTCGTGAATTTCAAATTACCATCAGTGGTTATACTTCTAACCATCGCACCGAGTGTGTCAACGTGTCCGCTTAACCCTAATACTTTATCTGTCTTGCCATCTACATCAATAATTAAATTTCCTTTGTTTGTTCTTGCTGAAGAGTATCCTAGATTACTAGCGCTTTCCTCTATGAAGTCTACTACATTTTTAGTATAACCACTAGGAGAAGGAATGTCTAATACCTTCTTTGCGAAGTCTAAGATAAAATCAATATATTTTGTCATGTTTACCACCTTAAAAATATTATATCATATCTTTAAGCTTTGCAAATGGTATAATTGCTTTTATTTTTTTTTTTTTATGTTAAAATATAACTATAAGGAAGTGATTTGATGGTAATTGTTTTTGGAGGAGCCTTTAATCCACCAACTGTAGCCCATAGAGAGATATATTATCATATAAAAAAATCAATTGATTTTGATAGATTTGTATACTTACCAGTATCAAATCTATATACAAAATCTTCTTTAATTTCGGATTATCATCGTGTCAATATGTTAAATTTAATGATTGAAGATTTAGATAAAGCTACAGTTTTGGAATTAGAAATGAATGACTCTGACTTCCTGGGAACCTATCATAGTCTAATCAGGATCCAAGAACAATACAAAGATGAAGTTGCTTTTGTTATAGGGGCGGATAATCTTAGAGGTATCCATAATTGGAAAAACGCTAAGAGCCTTCTAACTGAATTTAAATTCGTTGTTATAAATAGAAATAAAATGGATATACTAAAATACATAAAAGATGATACAATATTATCTGGTTATGTAGATAAATTCTATATCCTACCAAAATTCAACATGAATATATCATCAACCAGCTTCAGAGAAACATTCGAACCTAGTTATGTTCCTGAAAAAGTTTTTGATTATATTATGTTACATGGATTATATTGAGGTGTGTTATGAATAATGGTTTTTTAAAAATTTCCCTAATTACTCCTAAAATAGAAGTTGGGAACCCAAAATTTAATGTTAATGAAATGGTAAAAGCTCTTGAAGGTAATAAAAGTTCAATAGCTGTTTTTCCAGAACTTGGAATAACTGGTTACTCTTGTGGGGATTTATTCTTCCAAAAGAGTCTTTTTGATGATACTTCGTCAGCTATTAAGTATTATTTACAGAACAACAATTTTAAGGGTGTCTCAATAATCGGAGCTGCTCTAATAGTAGAAGAAATGGTTCTAAACTGCGCTATAGTTATCCAAAAGAATAAAATTCTAGGTGTAGTTCCTAAGTTTTATTTACCTAATACCAAAGAATACTATGAAAAACGTTGGTTTAAAAGTGGATTTGTTGTAGTTGAACATATTAAACAAGTAAAACTAGTTAACCAAGTAGTTCCATTTGGTAATCTTATCTTTAGTCACAAAGATATAAAATTTGGAATTGAAATATGTGAAGATATGTGGGCAACAATTACTCCAGGTAACCTTTTGAGTGTTAATGGTGCTAATATCATCTTTAATATTTCAGCATCTAATGAAACCCTAGGTAAAGATAAAATAAGAAGAAACGCTGTATTAGAGCATTCAAGAAAGAACTGTGGAGTTTATGTCCACTGTTCAGCGGGTGCTAGTGAATCTAGTTCAGAAACTGTGTTCTCTGGACATAATATCGTAAGTAATAACTCTAGACTAATTAAAGAAACAAACCTTTTCTCTTTAGAAACTGAAGTTATGTGCGTAGATTTAGACCTAGATAGATTAGCTCATGAAAGAAGAAGTAATTCTTCATTTAGAGATTCAATACTGAAATATCGTTTAAATTACCAAAATGTTAGTTTTGATGTAGATGAAACAACTGATTTTGTTTTTGAAGAAAAACTAGATCCTTTACCTTATGTTCCTAAAACGAATGTGTATGAAAACTTTCAAAAAATAGCGTCAATTCAAGAGTTTGGTCTAGCTAAACGTTTAGACCATATAAAATTGGATACTATTCTTGTTGGTGTCTCAGGTGGTTTAGATTCTTCTTTAGCATTGTTGATTGCCTGTAAAGCATTTGATCACCTTGGTTTAGATAGACGCGGTATTAGAGCTTATACTATGCCTGGTATGCATACTTCAAGTAGAACCAAAGCTAACGCTAATAAATTAATGAATCTACTGGGAGTTACCAGTGAAGAAATAGATATTAAGCAACATGTATTAGATCATCTAGAATTGATTAAACATGATCCTAAAATTCAAGACGTAACCTACGAAAATGCCCAAGCTAGAGCAAGAACCATGGTTTTGATGAATCTAGCTAATAAACATAAAGGGATTGTTTTAGGTACTGGAGACCTTTCTGAAATAGCTTTAGGATGGTCTACCTATAATGGTGACCAAATGTCAATGTATAATGTGAATGGTGGTATTCCTAAAACAGTTGTTAAGTTTATGATTAAAGCCTACGCTGACTATGTTTTTGATGGAGAAACTAAAAAATGTCTATATGATATATTGGACACACCAATTTCACCTGAATTAACTAGTAATCAAGAAACAGAAGATATAATCGGTAAATATGAAATAAATGATTTTATATTGTATAGATTTTTAAATTGTGGAGACACAGAAACTAGAATTCAATTTTTATTAAAGAATGTGTTTGATTTATCAGATAAAGCGATAATTGATTATGTATCTAAGTTCTTTAGACGTTTCTACTCTCAACAATTTAAAAGAACCGCTAGTCCTGATTCACCGAAAGTTTTTGAAAATGCACTCTCACCGAGAAGTGATTTTAGAATGCCTTCAGATATTAAGAGGTCGTAATGAAGAAAAAAGTAATAGTTGGTCTAAGCGGAGGCGTCGATTCTAGTGTATCTGCTTATCTTCTACTAGAACAAGGATATGAAGTAGAGGGTCTCTTCATGAGAAATTGGGATTCCGCTACTAATAATGATATATTAGGTAATCCAGATGTAAATAATGACATCTGTCCCCAAGAAGAAGATTATAATGACGCTTTAGCCGTAGCTAAACATTTAGGTATAAAATTACATCGCCATGATTTTGTGGATGAGTATTGGGATAACGTTTTTACCTATTTTATAGAAGAATATAAAAAAGGCAGGACTCCTAATCCTGATATTTTGTGTAATAAATATATAAAATTCGCTAGTTTTAGAGATGTAGCCAGAGATTTAGGCGCAGAATATTTTGCCTATGGTCACTATGCAAGGTCAAGAGAAGTAAATGGTGAAGTATCACTTCTAAGAGGTTTAGATAACAACAAAGATCAAACCTATTTTTTATCACAGTTAAGTCAAGAACAATTATCTAACACACTCTTTCCTGTCGGTGAATTAGAAAAACCTAAAGTTAGGGAACTCGCAATTAAGAATAATATCCCCACCGCCAAGAAAAAGGATTCCACAGGTATCTGTTTCATTGGTGAAAGGAATTTTAAAGATTTTTTGAAAAATTACATATTTACTAAACCAGGTAGTATAATGGCAGATAATGGAAAAATTATCGGCAAACATGATGGGTTGATGTATTATACAATCGGACAAAGAAAAGGGCTGTACCTTGGTGGTTTTAAAGACTATCCTAATTTACCATGGTTTGTTATAGGTAAGGATTTAAAGAGTAATATCTTGAAGGTTGGACAAGGAATAAATCATCCCGATTTATTCGCTGACAAAGCAATTATTGAAGGTGTAAACTGGATACCTTCCAAAAGGTTTAGTGGTGACTTTGAATGTACCGCTAAGTTTAGGTATCGCCAGGCTGATACAGGTGTAACTATTAGATGGATTGGTGACGATAAATTAGAAGTTATAATGAAAAAGAATGTTAGAGCTGTAACTCCAGGACAAGCAGCTGTCTTCTATGATGGAGAGGTCTGTTTAGGTGGTGGAGTTATCAATAGTGCATACTTTGAAGGTGAAAAAAGAGGATATTAGGAGGTTTCTATGAAGCTAGGTTTATGTTTTAGCGGTGGTGGAGCTAGAGGTGCATATCAAATCGGTGTTTGTATGGCTCTAAAAGAAGCTGGGATTTTAGACAAAGTTGAATATTATTCAGGCACTAGTATTGGCGCTGTCAATGCTGCTTTAGTAGCTTCAATACCTTTAGAAGAAGTTAAAGATGTTTGGTTTAATATGCCAGATCAAATTTTATATTCAACTGAAAATTTCTTTAAAAGAATAGCCAAAGAAAAGACAAGCATAGTTAAAAACGGTATTTTCACTTTTGAATCACTACAAAAAATACTGAAAAACCATATTAATTTAGAAATTCTGCTTAAAAAAAAAGTTTTTGTAACACTTTCAAGAGTTGGAAGTGATGGTGATGGATTGTTATCATTTATATCTACATCATATCGACATTACTTTAAACACGATACACAAGTTATCTATTCTCCACTTTGGGAACAATCAGAGAATAATATCTATAAACAAATAATTGCATCTTGTTCAATTCCAGTAGTTTTTCCCTTACAAAGAATGGATGGCCAACAATTTGCCGATGGTGGCGTATATGATAATGTACCAGTCCTACCACTTGTAAAAGCAGGATGTGATACTATTATTGTTTTACACCTTGATAGATTACCTCATTTCTATAAAAAGCATTATCCTGATGTGAGTTTTCATCCAATCAAAAGTAGACATTCGTTAGGCTCTATTTTAAAGTTTGAAGATAAACAATCTGCTACTAGATATGATATGGGATATAAAGATTGTAAAAAGTATTTAGCTGAAAATCAAATATTATAAAAAGAAAATAACCTTCTCTTAGGTAGTATTTATACAAAAGAGGAGGTTTTTTTATGAAAAAATTATACATTTTGTTAGCATTATTAACCATTCTATCACCATTAATAGTCAGTACTGTCAATGGTGAAGAATATCAAAACTATCAGGAGATCGTTTTTGATTCTGATGAAGCGGAACTATTAAATGATTTTACTGACAAAGAATATAAAGATTATATTAAAGGAATTAAGAAAAGAAAATTTATAGGTTGGAAGATTGATGTAGTAAATGATTCTGAAGCAGTAGAGTTTATATCTGAGACAAAACTTAAAATTTACAATAATGGGTTTTCAACGATTAAACATGATATAACCCTATCAACAAAAGAAGAAACCAAATACCAACTATCAGCTAGTGGCGGAATTAAGCTTAGTGGAAAGGGTGATGTTAAAAAGTTTAAGGGTTCAATTAATGCTGATATTAAAGCTTCAATTACTTATACTAGTATAACAACTTCTAATGAAACCTATGAATTTGAAATTGTCGTTGATCCACTAACCTATGTAAAAATCCTAACCAGAGGAAATGGTGTCATAAATAATGGCGTAGGAAAGTTCTATTTCTTCTGGATAAACACTAAATCCGGCGGTTGGGAAACTTTTACAGTAACTACTGAGTACTATGAGATAATCAAGGAAAGAATTTAAATGAGAAAGATATTTTTTCTATGTGTATTTCTATTAATTATCGTTGCTGGACTAATAATCCGTTTTGAAGATGAAACAAAAGATCAAATCAGCATACTATCAATTCATAAGAACTACTCAAGATTGATTGCTTCTGATACCGAACATATATCATTGACTATCTATTTATCTTCAGATAATAGTTTTATTACTAATCTTGATTCAATAACTAGTTGTTTTATTAAAAACGACAAAAATCAACTTGAGGTAGTAATTAAAAACATAAATAATTTACACTATGAAGAAGAATTTGATGGTCTAATGTATTATGCCTATAATCTAGTGATAGAATTTAATAACTCAATGCAAACAGATACGTTTATTGATATAAAGAATGCCTATCTTAGCGTTAACTACCTAAATGGTGATTTTATAGATATAGAAATAGGCAATCTATATCTTAGGTTTAGCCCGGTGGTAAATGAAATGCATTTAGATATGAGTCGAATGTACGCGGTAATGAAGCAGTTAGATAACTATGAGTATATTAGTGGAATAGTAATTGGTCTAAACAATCTTAGTTTACAAAAGTTAGACATTCAAAACATCTCAATCGGCATTCCAGAGGTTCAATTAGATTTGTACAATACAATAATGGTAGATATAGCGCCTGAATACAATCAAGATATTGATAATATCCTAGGTTACCACTATGAACCGATTGTTTCAGAAATTCAAGAAACAACAATATCTTTGGATGCAAATCATTTAATCTTCATACCTATAGCATATCGGGATAACCTGATTGAAATAAACCGCTTCCCATTAATTATTAGTTACAAATATTTTGAAGAAGAATATCAATATATAATAGATGATTTTCAGTTTTATAGCGATATTCTAACACTTGAGGCTAACTATGGACAAATTAGAGAATATATATATTACTATTAATGAAGTAAGTAAAGAATACAATAATAAAACAGGTCTCAAGTGTGTGAGTACCTGTTTTGAAGCTGGAAAAGTTAATTTAGTTATAGGTGATAACGGATCTGGAAAATCAACCCTATTTAAATGTATTATGGGATTAGTTAGTTATAAAGGCAAAATAACTAAAAGAAAACTAAGAATTGGCTATGCTCCAGAAGAATATGTAATGCCACTTAATATGAGCGTTTTAGATTTTCTTCGTAGCATAGGAAGGATTAAGGGTATTAATTCAGAGGAACTAGATCAGAACGTTCTTGATTACCTAGAATTATTTGATTTGCATAACTACAGGAACAAAACTATTTCAACTCTATCAAATGGGATGCGTCAGAAAATCAATTTGATGCAAGCATTTATTCATGAGCCAAAAATCCTTATACTAGATGAGCCTTTGGCAGCTTTAGATCAAGATACTATTCCAAAAGTAGTAGAACTTATAAAGAATAAGGCCAAAACTAGCCTAGTTGTTGTTTCAACACATCAACCTAATAAGTTTAGGTTCAAATCAAAAAAAGTATATCGATTTGAATCTGGTTGTTTATTAGATGATTAATCTATTAAAACTAAATTTTAGATTTATATTTAATAGAACCACAATTATAGTCTGTCTAATTTTTATCTGTTCTTTAACCTTTGGTTTGATTTACTCAACAGGAATATTTGATGGATACTATAAAATGGATATGTATAGAACAGACTACCAACTAAGCTATTTAAATGATTCAGTGATGATAATAAAAATAGTTTTAACTATGATGGCTATATTCCTTACTGGTCTAGCTAATGGTGAAGCTAGTAATAATTTAGCTAAATATGTAATTGATAAACCTTTTAAAAAATATGCATTCATAATTGCTAGAGTTTTTTCTCTGATTTTGATAATGGTAACACTACTATTATTGTTTTGGTTAACCCAGGTAGCTATTGTTAAAATTTTGACTCCCTTTGCAGTAGATATTAACGTAATAAAAACAGTATTTATTGGTCTTTTACTCCAGATATTTTTCTACATATTATTCACTAGTTTACTGCTTACAATACTACCTAGTTTACTTACAAGTTTATTACCTATATTAGTCTTTTGGTATATGGAAGTAAATAACACATTATACATAATCGAGAACTCTAATTTTAATAGAGCATTATACCAAAATATACCTAATATACTATTTTACGATAATTGCTACAACTTGTTATTTCCTATTAAAAACTACATTATATCTTTAACCATAATTTTTCTGTTAAACATATTTATATATGTCAAAAAAGACATAAGTTAAAGAGAAGTAAAAATCTTCTCTTTTTTTTGCATTTTTTCTCGAAAATAAATTGCGTAACACCCAGGTTTTTGATATAATATTTGTGTTAGGAAAAATGGAGGAAACAATATGTGCGGTATAGTTGGCTACATTGGAGAACTAAAAGCAACAGATGTAATACTACAAGGGCTAAAAAAATTAGAATATAGAGGTTATGATTCTTGTGGAATAAGTTTTCACGATAGTGATAACAATAAATTCATTACACATAAAGACAAAGGTAGAGTTAAACACTTAAAAAAGGATTTTGATTACTCTCCTGATAACCATTTTGGTATAGGGCATACCAGATGGGCAACTCATGGAGCACCAAATCACATTAATGCGCATCCGCATAGCAGTATATCTGGGAGATTTGTTGTTGTTCATAATGGGGTAATAGAAAATTACAAGGAATTAATTGCTAAATATTTACAAGGAATTAACTTTGTATCAGATACTGATACTGAAGTTATCGCTAATCTAATCGAATATTTCGCAGTTCAATATCCACTTGATTTAGCAATAAGAAAAACATTTGCATTATTAGAGGGTTCCTATGCTCTATTAATAATTGATACTTTAAATCCAAGTACCCTCTATGCAGGGAAAAATAAATCACCAATGGTACTAGGAAAAAGTAACAAAGGCATATGTTTAGCATCTGACTTGATGGCTTTAGTTGGAAATTCAACTGATTATTATCTTATTGAAGACAAAACCTTTGTTAAAGCTGAGAAAATTGATGGTAACTACCAATTTTCTATGTTTGACGCTGTTGGTATAGAGTTCATTCCTACAAGACATGAGATGCAACTCAATGCCGAAGAAATCAATAAAGGTGGGTTTCCACATTACATGTTAAAAGAAATATGTGAGCAACCATCCGTAGTAAGAAAAATAATGACTCATTACATAAAAAATGATGTTTTTACAATGCCAACTGATGTTTTAGATTTATTCGCTAATAAAAAGCGAATCTATATATTAGCAGCCGGAACTAGCATGCATGCTGGTTTTGTAGGTAAAATCTACTTTGAGAAAATGAGTGGTATACCTTGTGAAGTATTTATAGCAAGTGAATTTGCCTATAACAAACCTTTATTAGAAAAAGATGCAGTATTTATTCTAATTTCTCAATCTGGGGAAACAGCAGATTTAAGAGCCTGTTTACTAAGTATTAAAAAATTAGGTTATAGTTCTTTAACCATAACAAATGTAAAAACTTCAACCCTAGCTAGAGAAGCTAGTCAGCATCTAGAAATCTATGCTGGACCAGAAATAGCTGTGGCGTCCACAAAGGCTTACGTTGGTCAAGTTTCAGTTTTAGCAATTCTAGCATACACATTATGTAGTTGTCCTACATGTGACTTAATCAGCGAAATGTCACGTCTAGCAGTAGCTATGGAAGCTATCATTGACAAAAAAGATTACATTCATGATCTTGTCAAATCTAGATTAATTAAAAAAAGTTGTTTCTACATTGGTAGAGGCATTGATTATTACACTTGTTTAGAAGCTGCGTTAAAACTAAAAGAGATTTCCTATATTCAAACTGAAGGCTTCGCAGCTGGAGAGTTAAAACATGGGACTATTGCTTTAATTGAAGAAGACGTACCTGTTATTGCAATAATAAGTCAAAAACATGTAAATAAAAATACCAGATCAAATATACAAGAAGTTAAAGCAAGGGGAGCCGACGTTTTGATTATTTCGACCAATGATACAAGTGATTCAGAGGACGATATTATTTTAATGGACGTACATTACTTATTATCACCAATTCTAACAGTAATTCCAACACAACTAATTGCATATTATAAAGCACTAGATTTAGGAAGAGATATAGATAAACCAAGAAACCTTGCTAAATCAGTTACAGTAGAATAGGAGTATAGAGATGAAATATTTTGGTACCGATGGAATTAGAGGCTTAGCTTACGATTTTATTAACTATGAAATGGCCTATGCAGTAGGTCGAAGTCTGGGGTTACTAGAAAAGCACAAAATAATTGTGTGCCGTGACACAAGAGAATCAGGGCATATGATTGTAAAAGCAATTAAACAAGGTGTTATTGATGCAGGATTACAAGTTTTAGATATTGATATTCTAGCAACACCTATTCTAGCATTTATGACCATAAAAGAAGATTGTTATGGAATTATGGTGACAGCGTCACATAATCCCTATAAAGATAATGGAATTAAAGTCTTCAATCGGGGTAAAAAGACAACTCCTAAAGAAGAAAAAGTAATAGAAGATGTAATTGATAAAGTAACAATACTAGAAAAAACTCCTGGAGGCGAAGAATTACCATATTTTAATCCGCTACCAAATTATTTTTACTTGTATAAAAACTTTCTTATTAAATCAAATCTTAAAATTGCATTAGATTTAGCAAATGGAGCTACCATTAAATCAGCTAAATTCGTTTTTTCTCAAATCACACAAAATATAGAATATATAGGTGATGAACCAAACGGACTCAATATCAATGAAAATGTTGGTTCAACACATATCAATAATCTAGCAGAATTTGTTACTAAAAATAAATTTGATATTGGCTTCTCATTTGATGGGGATGGCGATAGAGTTCTAGCGGTTGATGAAAATGGCAAAGTTATAGATGGAGATTTATTAATTTATGTAATTGCCTGTTACTTAAAAGAAAAAGGTCTATTAAATAATGACATAGTAGTTTTAACAAAAATGAGTAACATCGGCATAATAGAAGCCCTTAATCAAAAAGGAATTGAAGTTATTCAAACCGATGTCGGTGATAAATATGTTTTACAAGCTCTAAGCGAAAGAAACGCAACTATTGGCGGTGAAAACTCAGGTCATATCATAAATAGACATTTATTTATTAGTGGAGATGGGGTTCTAAGTGCAGCCTATATAATTAGTATCCTAGAAGAAAAGAAAACTAGTATTTCGTCTTTAATAGACGATGTAGTATTCTATCCTGATAAACTGTTTAATTTAAGAAATATTGACAGATCATTGGTCAATGATAATAGAATAATTGATTTAGTTAAAAAGATTGAAAAGGATTTAAATGGATTTGGTAAGGTATTGGTAAGGGCATCTGGAACGGAACCTTTGGTCAGAATATCAGCATCTGCTAAAACCATTGAAGAAGTTAATAGTATAATTGATACTATAGCTAAAAAATTTAAAGAAATCGGTGAAGAAAAGGAGTAGCATATCTAATATGCAAACAATAATATGAGAAAATACGCAATTATACTAGCAGCTGGTAAAGGTACAAGAATGAAGACAGAATTGCCTAAGTGTGCCTACCCACTACTTAAAAAACCAATGATAGCCTATATCGTTGAAAACATGAAGAATACTAATTTAGTTGATGAATTAGTGGTGGTGGTTGGTCATAAGAAAAAAGTAATGAAGGATATCCTTGAAGATTCAGTATTCTACGCTTACCAAGAAGAACAACTAGGTACTGGTCACGCAGTAATGATGACAAAGTCTTTAATTACTGATATGGACGGTTATACAATGATATTGCCTGGTGATATGCCATTAATAGATGAAACAGTTATAACTGATGCTATAAATGCTCATATAGATTTTCGCTATGATTTAACGATTGTATCTACATTGGTAGATGATCCGTTTGGATATGGTAGAATAATTAGAAATAGTTCAAATCACCTACATTCTATTGTTGAAGAAAATGATGCATCAGATGCCCAAAAAGAGATTAAAGAAATCAATACTGGTATCTATATTATTAGAAATGATATTATCTTTAAGACTCTAGATAAAATTGGTAATGATAATTCTAAAGGCGAATACTATCTAACAGACATTGTTAAGATTCTTAAACAAGAAAAAGCATTAATAGGAACCTATACACTAAAAACTTCATATAAAGCTATGGGTATTAATGACCTATACGCTCTAAGTATAGCTGAATGTAAACTAAGACATGATATCAATAGAGATTTAATGAAAAAGGGTGTAGCTATGATTAACCCTAATACAATTACAATTGGTCATAACGTTCAAATTGAAGAAAATGTTATAATTTATCCTAACACTTATATTACCGGTAACTCAGTAATAAAGAAAGGTGCACAAATCGGACCAAATACAGAGATTCATAACTCTATGATTGGAGAGCGTGTAATTTGTAAACATTCTTTAGTCTTTAATTCTACTATTCAAGAGGACACATCAGTTGGACCGTTTGCTCATCTAAGAGATGGTGCCAATATTGGTCCTAAAAACCGCATAGGTAACTTTGTTGAAATTAAGAAGTCTACTACTGGATTCAATACAAAAGCTTCGCATTTAGCATATATAGGCGATGCTGAGATAGGTTCTAAGGTAAACTTTGGCTGCGGATCAATAACAGTTAATTATGATGGTAAAAATAAATACAAAACAATCATTGGTAATAACGTGTTTGTTGGCTGTAATGCTAATCTAATTGCACCAATTGAAATTCATGACGATTCGTTTATTGCAGCTGGATCTACAGTTAATAAAAACGTCCCAAAAGCTACTTTAGCAATTGCTAGAGCCTACCAAGTTAACAAAGAAAATTACATGAATTTAAAAGAAGAAGCTAAAAAGAAATAAATAGTTGACAAAAAACCAACTTTGTATTATAATCTTATTGGTCTTAACCGTAGAAAGAGAAGTACCCACTTCACACCCGATTGAAAATATCAATGGGTCAACGCTAGAAGGTGATTTAAAAATTTGTAATGAATTTTAAATTTAGTGTGGGTGCCCTAATACGGTACCCACTTTTTATTTACCTATGGAGGTGTTTTAATATTTTATATAACAATACAAAACCTGTTAAACGAGATAGTACTTTGATTAACGAAAAAGTTCGTTTCAGAGAAGTAAGATTAATCGGAGATGAAGGACATCAGTATGGTGTTGTTTCTAGTAGAGAGGCTCAAAGCATAGCCAAAAATAATGGCTTTGATCTAGTTTGTGTAGCAGTGACTGCTAAGCCACCTGTTTGCAAACTTATGGATTATAGCAAATATCGCTATGAACAACAAAGAAAAGCCAAAGAAGCTAAGAAACATCAAAAAACTGTTGAACTCAAAGAAATTCGTATGACAGCTGTTATTGATACTCACGATTTTGAAACTAAATTAAGAAATGGCAACAAATTTTTGAGTAAAGGAAACAAATTGAAAGTATCAATCAGACTACCTTATCGTTACGTTCCAGCATTAGTGGTACAAGGTAAGAAAGTCCTAAAACAATTTGCTGACGGATGTAGTGAATTCGGCGAACCAACCAGCAAAGTATCACATGAAGGAAGATATATATCTGTGGTTCTCGGGCCAAAGAAAAATTAACAAAAGGAGAAATAATTATGCCAAAACAAAAATCGCATTCAGGAACAAAAAAGAGACTGAAAAGAACTGGAACTGGAAAATTAGTTAGACCATCAACTTTCCAAGGCCATTTAATGAGTCATAAAACACCAAAACAAAACCGTCAATCAAGAACAACAGAGAGTGTAAAAACTTCTGACTTGAAAAGAATCAAACATATGGTTCCATACCTATAAGAAGGAGTTGAAGAAAAATGCCAAGAGTAAAAGGAAGTTTTGTCACTAGAGCAAAACGTAAAAAAGTATTAAAATTAGCTAAGGGTTACTACGGAGCTAAACATTTACTATACAAAACAGCTAAAGAACAAGTTATGCATTCATTGAAATATGCATATAGAGATCGTCGTAGAAGAAAAAGAGATTTCCGTAAATTATGGATCACTCGTATTAATGCAGCTGCTAGATTAAATGAATTGACTTACTCAACATTAATCAATGGTTTAAAACTAGCTAATATTGAAGTTAACCGTAAAATGTTATCTGATATCGCTGTTAATGATGTAAAAGGTTTCACTGCTATTTGTAAACAAGCACAAAAAGCTTTAGATAAAGCATCTAAATAAGAAATTCAAGTCTATTTTTTAGACTTTTTTTTCTAGATTAGTTTGCTAAAAGTCTAAGTATTTGATAAAATACTTATTGAGTAATGACGGAGGACAACATGGAAAAAACAGTATCAGTTATAGATATATCAAAAACTTTTAAATTAAGTAAAAAACAACGAAAAATAGAAAAAACAGATTCAAACAAAAAAGTCGCTGTAAATGGACTTAGCTTTGATGCATATAAAGGTGAAATATTTGGGCTTCTTGGTCCTAATGGTGCAGGTAAAACCACTACACTTAGATGTATTTCAACCCTAATTAAACCTGATAGTGGAGATATTCTAATAAATAATTATTCAGTAATAAAAGAAGAAGAAATGGTTAGATCAAGTATTGGTTTTCTAACAAGTGATCTTAAACTAGAAGACTTCTTTACTCCAAACTATTTATATAATTATTTTTCTAAATTACATGGGATTGATTCTGAAACCTCTGAATTAAGAAAAAACAAACTTTTTGAAAAATTTGGAATCGATAAGTTTAAAGAAGTTAAAGTTGGTGAACTTTCAACTGGTATGCGTCAAAAAATTCAAATAGTAATCTCAATCGTACATGATCCTGATATCATTATTTTTGACGAACCAACTAATGGATTAGATGTTATTACTGCGAGAGTAGTAACTAATTTTCTAAAAGAATTAAGAGACGAAGGTAAAACTATAATTGTCTCTACTCATATTTTCTCATTAGTAGAAAAAATTTGTGATCGAGTCGGAATCATAATCGATGGTAAACTTAAAACAACTGAAACTTTAACTGATTTACTAAAAAATGGGCAAACCCTAGAAGATTATTTCTTTGATTTAGTGGAAGGAAGTAATGGACTATGAAAAATATATTAACTATTTTTAAAAAAGAATGGGACAGAGTTATTAAAGATCGAAGACTTGTATTAACGATTATGGTTCTACCAGGACTAATGATATTCTTAATCTATTCGTTTATGGGTTCGGCCATGCAAAATTTAACTACAGATGATATCTATAATGTAGCTATCGTTAACCCACAACTAGATTTTAAATCAATATATGAAAAATATGAAGATACTGATTCTTTAAATGTTGTAATTATAGAAGAAGCGGAAATAGCTGAATATGAACTTTTAGTTGATGAAGGCGAATGGTCATTAATAATATTTTTGGATGAAGATATAGCTACATATGATGATACTGGTGATAAACCAATTGCGTCAATCTATTCAAACCCTAATGAAATAACTTCAAGTAATATTCGCAATAATTTCAGTAGTTATTTAGTGTCATACCAAGAGGAACTAAGTTTTGATCTCTACGGTGATACAACATATTTTGATTTAGCATATTTAGGAACACCACTTAACGTAGATGCTTTCGCTGGCAAAATACTAGCTAGTTTATTACCAATGCTTATTATCATGTTCTTATTCTCTGGCGCTATGTCAATTGGTCCAGAATCAATAGCTGGTGAAAAAGAAAGAGGTACTATAGCTACACTTCTAGTAACTCCGGTTAAAAGAAAAGAAATTGCTATCGGCAAGATTCTTGCTTTATCAGTATTAACTTTAATTTCTGCCACATCATCATTTATTGGGATAATGGCTTCATTACCTAAACTAATGCAATTTGAGACAGGAGTTAGTGCAAACATCTATGCTATAGGTGATTATTTAACGATTCTTGTAGTATTATTCTCAACTGTTTTTGTAATAGTAGGAGTAATCTCAATAGTTTCAGCCTATGCTAAAAGTCTTAAAGAAGCTAGCTCTATGATAGCTCCTATCTATATTTTAACTATCTTGGTATCCATAACATCTATGTTTGGCGATGGAGCTAATACTAATTTAGTTATGTATGCTATACCTATTTATAATGCGGTTCAATCATTAACAGCTATACTCACCTTTGATACAGCTTCGTTATCGTATATAATAGTTACTGTAATATCCAACTTTGCTTACCTAGTATTATTTGTGTTTATACTTAATAAAATGTTTAATAGCGAAAAAATAATGTTTACAAAATAGAGGTTATATGAAAAGAAATATTATAAATATCTTTGGATCATCTGGTTCAGGCTCTACTACATTAGCTAAAAATATAGCGATAAACTATGGCTATAATTTTATCGATGTAGATGATTACCTTTGGCAGAAGACAGATCCACCATTTACTAAACGCAATAGCGATGAAGTGGCCGTAAAATTAATCAAAGCGGCTTTAGGCGATAAACTACCAGCTGTAATATCTGGTTCTTTAGTTGGGTTTTGTGATGACCTGAAGAATGATATTTGTTTGTTTGTCTATATAAACCTAGATAAAGAAATAAGAATCAATCGAATAAGAAACCGAGAACAACAACGTTTTGGGTCTAGAATCTTATCCGGAGGAGATCTTCACGAACAACATCTCAGTTTCCTTCAATGGGTTAGCGAATATGAAGATAACCCCGAAACGTTAAGATCTAGACGACAACACCTACTTTGGTTAGATGACGTTAAATCACCGGTATTGAAAATTACTGATGAATTATCTTTGGAAGAACTACTTAAACTAGTAAAGCCATTCATAAGGAGAAACAAATGATAACTTTTAATTTAATACTAAAAATAATTATTACCGCTATTTTTGGGTATTTAGTGCTAAACTCATACCTAAGATTCCACTTCAAAGCAGATAGAATTGGATTCTTGTTTGTTTTTGTGTTTTTATTAATTATGGTATATTATTTAGATACAGAAAAATCTTTTGAGTTTTTCCTATCTACGGGAATTGTCGTTGTAGTTTTTGTAATAGTGAAACTAGTTTTACTAAAAAAACGTATGAATGGTTACATTCTATTAAATACATATAGGAAACAATATTCTGAAGTAAAAAAGGACATATATAAAATAGCTGAAGAATTAGAAGTTAAACAAGGTAATATTTGTTATAATAGAGCGAAGCCATTTTTATTAGTTATAAGGAATGAAGAAAACAAAAAAGTCAAAAAGCTAATGAAGAAAATTGATAAAACATATACAAGTAAAAAGAAGAAACTTACGATGTACAACTATTGGTTTGTTATAGGGTTCCTAATATTAGTTACAATTCTATGGCGTTTTTAGAGAGGTGTTTTTATGAATAATTTAAATCTTCACATATTATCACCAAGCAAAAATACTAAACGTTTTTTTGGTGTGGATTATTTTATGAACATTTTATCTGGCTATAATGAAACCTTCAAATACTACTCAACCTCATTGGATGCAAATCCAGTATATTTACCAGGGCCAACAACTATGCTTGAAGAAAAATATCGTTTCTTAGAAGCAGAACTAGCAACTAAAGAAAAAGGATCAATCATAGGCATCCAAGCGAATCCTGATATATATAAAGGATTAGACTCACTTAAAAGAATAATTGATTTATTAACTAAGTTTGATATGGGTCTATACATAGAAACAACTTCAACTAAGATTATTGATGACTTTGAACTACTAAAAGTATTTTCTGAGGATCACCCATTATTAATAGCTATATCTTCAACTGCTAGTACAATTGATTCAAAACTTTTTGAACATGATATAAAGATTGATAACACTATAAAAATCATTCAAAAGGCTAGATCTTATAAATTGAATGTTGGTTTGTTAGTCAAACCTATAGTGCCATTTATTAATGACAAACCCGCAGATTTTAAAGTTTTAATTGAAAAAGCAATTACTGCTGGAACCAGCTATATATACCCATCATTTTCATTGAAATTCGATTCAAAAAAAATAAAAGAGTTCTATAATATAATAGACTTGGAATTTCCAGAGTTGATGAATAAATTTCATGATTTATATGGATATAAAACAACATGGGAAAGCAAGAATGCTTCTGAATTGAAAAAGAATTATGTTATTATTTGCAGAAAAAACAAAGTGTTGTACGCTATGAAAGATATCATTAATCTTTATAAGCCAGACTTGAATATACAAATGAAATTATTTTAGGGGTGATGTAGATGTTTTTAAGCTTTCTAGATGATTACCTAGTGTTTTTTATTATGTTAGGAGGACTACTTCTATTATTAATAGTAGGATATATTATTTATTCTAGACCGAGTAAAGTCGAAAAAACTAGTAGTAATCCAATTAAAATTAAACAAGAAATTAGCAAACCAGAGAAGTCTGTTATATCTAAAGTAAAAGAAGAAAAACCTGTAATAAAGAAAATTAATGCAAAAGAGAAAATTGATGAAAAGAAGTCGGATGTTGTTTTAGATAAACCTAAAGATATTCAACCACCCAAAATTGAAAAAACACCTGTTATAGAAGAAAAACCAAAAACGCCTAAAGTATCAGAAGCCAAAAGAGCAACTTCAAACGATGAAACTAATCTCGAATTAAACTTTTCAGAAGATGATGTAGCTTTAGCATTGGAAGCATTAGAAAAGAAAAAAACTGAAAAGGAAAAAGCTGAAAAGGAAAAAACAGAAAATAAAGTACAAGGATTTAATGAAAAACCAGTTGAAACTATGTCAGCAGAAGATGAAGTAGCTGCGGCTTTAGCGGCATTACAAAATAAGTCTGCCGACAAAAAGATTTCTAAACCAATTGAATCTTCATCAAAATCTGTATCAGCGGAAGACGAAGTAGCTGCGGCACTAGCAGCACTACAAAATAAATCAGAAAACAAAAAAAAGGCTAAACCAATTGAGAAACCATTAAAATCTAGTTCAGCTGAAGATGAAGTAGGGCTAGCCTTAGAGGCGTTGTTGAAAAAATCAGCTAACAAAAAAACTGCTAAACCAGTTGACGAACCCGTAGAATTTGATTCTGAAGAGGTCACCTTAGATCTAGCTCTAGAAGCTTTATTAAAAGAAAAAGCTGACAATGACTCTACCAGCAATTCAAAACAAGATAGTATTAAAAGAACTAAGAGTAAGGAAATAATTAACGATTTTAGAAAGATCGACAAAATTATTGAAAAAAATGTAGAAATTAAGAAAGAACCTATAAAAAAAACTGAAAAACAAAAAACAAAAAAGAAAAGAGACCTAGGCAGATACCATGTTTTATATCGTAAAGAAGACAACAAATGGTATGTAAAAAGAGAAGGCGCTGACAAGATTGTTAAGGTTCTCGAGACCCAAAGAGAAGCCATAGCCTTCGCAACAATCAAGTCAATTAATCAAGAGACATCTATGGTTATTCACAAACGAGATGGCAAGATCAGAAAAACTAGTTATTAAGGGGCTGTAAAAAAACAGTCTAAGTAAGAAAAGTTTATAAAAACAAAAACCA